>JADZFN010000001.1 GCA_020849895.1 Verrucomicrobiia bacterium
GCCTCACCATCGCCGAGGCGTTTGAGCGTGCGGGCAAGCCGGTGGTCCACGTCAACCCGCCGTCGGCCAGCGCCACCGTGAACTTCGTGTCCGCCGACTTCCACGGGGCCAGTCTCCGAGCGGGGCGGGCGCTGCGGGAATCGGGGCGCCGCCGCCTGTCCATCGTCTTCGCCTCCTCCTTCGCCATGAGCGTTTCCGAGGGGATGAGAATGGCCGGCTTCCTCGTGGGCGCCGATCCCGAAGGGCGCGAGAAAGACCTCCCCCGCCTGATCCGGGCGCGCGGAGTCGAGGAAGAGGACGGCTACGCCGCCATGCGCGAGCATCTCGCGCATCTCCGCCCGCCCCCCGACGCCGTCCTCTGCACCGGGGACTTCCTGGCGCTCGGGGCAATCCGCGCGCTCACCGAACGGGGTCTTCGCACGCCCACCCAGGTCAGCGTGATCGGTGGGGATGGGCTGGACTCGAGCCCGCGCGCCACGGGCGCGCTGACCTGCATCCAACAGCCGATGGTCGCGATCGGAAGGGCGATCGTCGCGATGCTCTGCGAGCGCGCCGAACGGGGCGGCGCGCCCATGCCAGGCCGCTTCCTGCCCACCGCCTTCACCCTCGGACGGACCACCCGCCCCGCGGAAAACTCGCGCCTGCAATAGCTTCGCCGATCCCTTGATCCCCGCGTCACGAAGGTCGCGGGGCATTTCTTCTCGGGGAACCCATCGGCCTCCGAAGGCTGGAGCCGTCCCGCGGCCGCGGGATCGCGCGGGTGATGGGTCCGGCAGAGGCGGGACGGGGGCATCCCGGCTCCAGGAACGAAATCGGGATCATTGATGGAGCATAAGGATGGTTTCCCTCTGCAACCTGTCCCGCTCCTGACGGGAACGAGGCTTACGCGTGGATTTGGGCGATCCGCGGGACTACAAAGGCGGACCGTTAATGGATGCCTTCCTGGGGCCCTCCCGCGACCTCCCCTGCCCGCACCCCATGCGTCCCTGTTTCCCTTCGTGTTCTTCCCCGTTTTTTTCCTTGTCCTCCCGCGCCTCCCGTGCTAGAAATGAATCGTCCTCGAAATACGCTTTCGACACACTCACCCCCATCACCTGCATTCAGGAGATCCCATGAAAGCATCCCGATTCCTTCTCGCAGCCGCGTTCGTCCTCGCCCCGATGGCCGCCTTCGCCCAGGCGCCCATCGTCGTGGACAACTGGGACACCAACGCGAACGTGCAGGGCGGCGCCCCCGTCGGATGGTCAAGGATCACCAACGCCACGTCCACCGCGTACATCTCGACCAATCCCCCTTCGCTCGGCGCGCCGTTCACGAGTCCCAACGCCCTGTACTTCGAAGACTTCGGAGATGCAGCCACTCAGCTCTATCGCGCTGACCCGGGGAGCGGCACCAATCTCTATCGCCTTTCCTATAACGTCTGGGTTCCCAACTATTGGAGCAACTCCCACCAGTTGATCGCGCAAACGGTGGGGGGATGGTACCGTTCCCGAGTCCAGGTGTTTAGCCTGGCATCCAGCACTCCCCTCAGCTTTCAGTACGTCACGAATCAAACGGATACCGGAGGCGGCGCGGTTACCGAGGTCCTCCCGATTTCGTGGCTGGCCACGAACGCGTGGAACACCATCTCCTGGGGCAACGACCTGCCCGGCGGAGGCTGGATCGTGAAGATCAACAACAACACCACGAACTTCGTCACCCCCTTCACCCCCAACGTGAGCGTGAGGACGGTCAACATGTTTGGCGGTTCCGGCGGCGAGGCTTACCACGGGTACGGGTGGATCGACAACGTCTCCCTGATCGGCGTGCCCGAACCCGGGACGGCGGCCCTCGCGCTCTCCGCCGCCGGGCTGCTTTTCCTCCTTCGTCGCCGCGTTTGATCCGCGCCCGCAGGGCGCGCTTTCTCGCGAGAGGAAGGGGATGCCCATGGTCGCCTTCCGCCAGGGAGATGCGGCCCGTCTCAAGAGAGGCCGGAATCCGTGCTCGACGCCAACGACGCTCTCGTGGAACGGGTGCGGAACACCGCCGCCCAGCACCGCGTCGAGATCGCCGGTTACACGGACTTCACCGGCGGCCTGATGAGGATGGAGGGCATCCATCGGACCGACCGGCGATCCGCCCCCGCCCTTAATCCCCGCGTCACGAAGGTCGCGGGGGCATTTCTTCTCGGGGAACCCATCAGCCTCCGAAGGCTGGAGCCGTCCCGCGGCCGCGGGATCGCGCGGGCGATGAGTCCTACAGAGGCGGGACGGGGGCGTCCCGGCTCCAGAGAGGACATCGGGATCATCGATGGAACATGAAGATGGTTTCCCTCCGTAGACGAGGTTTACGCGAGGATTTGGGCCCGCCGTTCCCGCTTGCCTTCGCGATGTGGAAGAGATAAGAATGAGGCTGGCGAATAAACACTTTCGATACACTTTTGCCTTCGCCATGAACCATGCTACAGAAGAAGCGGAGGCCCGCGTCCCGCGAACGGAAGGGACGCTCCAGAATTGATTTGAAGTGATTCGCGGAATGCCCCAACCTTCGTCGCGGCGTGGAGGCGGCGCCTTCACGCTCATCGAACTCCTCGTGGTCATCGCGATCATCGCAATCCTGGCGGCCCTGCTCACCCCCGCGCTCTCGAACGCCCGGGAGTCCGCCCGCAAGATGCACTGCGCGAGCAACCTCCAGCAAATGGGGCTCGCCTTCTCCCTCTACGCGAACGACTACGAGGACTGGATCAACCCCTGCAGCGCGCGCGGGCCGCACCCCGACAACGGCGCTCTCAGCACCCGTCCTTGGTGGGAGCGATTCTCGCGGATCGGCCCGTACAGCCCCAACGACTACGGGCTCACCTGGCACCCCACCGACCTCAAGCGCCGCACCTCCTACCTGTGCCCGACGGAGAGGCGTACCACGTTCAACAACCAGCACTACGCGATCAACCTCTGGATTGCGGGCGACCAATCGGTGCTACCCTCCTCCTCCTACAAGCATCATCGTTTCGGGGACCTGACCGCCGACCGCACCCAAGTCATCCTGATGAGCGAGGGGAACGGGCCCGGAAACGACACGGCCACCACCGGCTACGGGCTTCCCCTGCAGGATCCCGAAATGGACTGCTACCGCCACAACAACGGCACCGCGATCAACCTCCTTTACGCCGACGGCCATGTGCAGAGCCACTTGCGCTCCGAGATCGTGAATCCGGCCGGCACCGGCATGGCCTGGAAGCTCTACATCGGCTACTGACGGCCCGCTCTGCCTCGCTCGAAACCCCGTGAAAAACACCCCCATGAAGAACACTCCCCTGCTCGCCCTGCTGGCGGCGTCGGCGCTGGCCCCGTGCCTCGCTGCCGCCGAACCCGTCCACCCCAAACTCGTCGCCCACTGGTCCCTCGACGAAAAGGTGGACGGGCCGGACCTCGAGATCAAGGACCGCGGCCCGCACCAGCTTCACGGGACGCTGCGCAACACGAAGAACGCTCCGTTTCCGGTGAAGTCCGTGAAGGGGATGAAGGGCAACGGGATCGAGTTCGAGAAGGAGCACCAGGCGTGGATCGAGGTGAAACCTGACGGGGCGCTCGACCTCGCGCCCCCGTTCACGATCGCGGCCTGGGTGAACCCGGCCGAGCCCGGGGTCATGGAAGTGGTCAGCCGCAAGTGGGACGCCGACAAGAACGGCGTCCGCATGCGCATCGAGAGCCGCGGCATGGGTTGCGGGATGGGGGACGGCAACGAGGAGTTCCACCTCTACTCGAAGGATGCGGTGCCGCTGCCCGGTCAATGGGCCTTCATCTCGGTGACCCACGACGGCAGACAGGTGCGGCTCTGGGCGAACGGCGAGGAGATCGGCGCCAAAGCGACGTCGCTCGCGCCGACGTATGCCTGCGAGGGAAAGCCCATAGCCCTGCTTCTCGCCAACTACCTCGGCAGGAAAGACGCCTATCCGTTCCATGGGGTTCTGGATGAAGTGGTCCTCATCGGCGACGCGCTCAACGGCCCCGAGCTGACCAATCTCGCGATGAAGCTCAAGGATGGGATGCGGCGATGATCCGCGCGTACCTCCGAAGGGCGGCGGCCGGGGTGGCGGGTTTCCTGGCCCTGGCCTGTTTCGCGGGCGCGGCAGAGCCCGCGCCCGTGCGGGTCCCGCGCGCCGCGAAGGCGCCCGTGCTCGACGGGAAGCTCGACGACGCCTGCTGGAAGGCGAACGCGTGGCAGTCCGGCTTCACGCGGGCGGGTCAGCCCTCGGAACTCGCCGAGGTGCAGACGCGGTTTCAGTTCTGCCACGATGGGGACCGCCTCTACTTCGCCGCGCGCATGGAGGAGCCGAGGATGGAGGCCCTGCGGGCGGAGGTCGCGGGCCGCGACGGCAAGGTCTGGCTGGATGACTGCGTGGAAATCTTCCTCGACCCCGAGGGCAAGGGGGGGAACTACCGCCACTTCGCAATCAACGCGGCGGGCGCGGTCTTCGACGCCTACCGGGACCAGGGGGGACACGTGGGGGACCCGGCATGGGATTCCGGCGCAAAGGCGGCGGCGGGACGGGGGAAGGACCACTGGACGATCGAGTGCGCAATCCCCTTCGCGGACCTCGAGATGACTCGCGCGGGCGCGCGGATGGAGTTCAACGTGGGCCGCGAGCGCAAGGCCGCCGAGGGAGGAGAGCAGATCAGTACGTTCGCGCCGCTGCCGGCGGCGCACTTCCACAAGACCGGCTTCTTCGTCCCGCTTGAACTCGTCGACGCCGACCTGAAACACTTCGCGGTGGACCTGGCGCGCCCGCAGAACCCGAGGGTGGTCCTCGACGGGGAGCAGGTGGTCGTGCTGGCGGATTCGCACTTCGCCAACCGCACCGGGTCGTACGAGTTCTTCACGGTCACGGCCTCGGTGGAGAAGGAGGGCAGGCTCCTCGGGAGCGAGGCGCGCCCCCTCGCGCTCGACCACGGGGCGGAACGCCCGCTCGCGCTCCGGGTGCCCCTCGACGCGAAGGAGGCCGAGGGGCGCGCCTCCATCGCCGTGACGGTGGCCCGACGGGGCGCGGAATCAACCCCCGTCGCGCGGCGATGGTTGTTCGCGTCCGTGGACTACTCGCCGATCTCCATCCACCTCACCGCGCCTGCGTACCGCGACTGCATCTTCGCGACGGAAAACCTGGAGGAGGTGCAGGGAGTGGCGCGCATCCACCTCTCCGAAGCGGGACTCCGAGGGGCGACGCTGCGTCTCGCCCTGGAGGCGCCGGGCCGCGAACCGGTCCGCCGCGAAATCTCCCTCCTCAAGGCGGAAACGCCCTTCGCGTTTCCTGCGAAGGACCTTCCGGTCGGCGACCTCCGCGTGGCCGCCGAGCTCGTCGGCGCGGACGGACGCCCCATTGGCCGCCTTTCCCACCGCCTTCGAAAACTTCCTCCCCACGTGGGCGAGGCCCGCCTCGCCGCGGACAAGACGCTTCTGGTGGACGGCAAGCCTTTCCTGCCCTTCGGATGGTTCTCCGTGCCGCCCTCCATCCGCCCTTATGGCGGCCTTCGGTTCGACGGGCAGTTCGCAAAGGCCGCAGCCAACGGGCTGAACGCCATCGTGGATTACGACTTCAGCTTCTACCCCGTGGAGGATCTGCGGACCTACCTGGATGAAGCCCATCGGCACGGCATCAAGGTGGCCATCCACCCGCATCCCCATCGGGCGATGATCGACCCGGAGCCGTCGAAGCGGCTTCCGACCGAGGCGGAGGCCCGCGAGATCCGGGAACACGTGCGACGCTGGAGGGACCATCCGGCGCTCCTGGGCTGGTACATGGCCGACGAGCCGGAGGGGGTCCCCTCGCTCCCCGGCAACTTCGAGACGATCCGAAGGATCGTCCTCGAGGAGGACCCGTTCCACCCTTGCATTTTGCTCAACAACACCATCGAAGGCATGCACCGCTACGCCGTTGGCACCGACGTCCTGATGCCCGATCCCTACCCTTTGTTCCAGGAACGCCAACTGGCGGCGCGGGGGCTCACCTATTACGCCGACTTCATCCGCGAGATCGCGAAGGTGGACGGGGGCCGCTGCGCGGCATGGGTGACTCCCGAGGGGTTCAACTACGGGGACTTCGGGCAGGCGGACGGGCGCGCCCCGCGCTTCCACGAGTTGCGCTGCATGTGGCACCTGGCGGTCATCCACGGCGCGACGGGCGCCCTCTGGTACTCCTGGTGGCACACACAGCCCTACCCCGAGATCACCGAGGGCGTGGCTTGGCTCGCGAAGGAGACGCAGGCCCTCCAGCCCGCCATCCTGGCCAAGGCTTCGAGCCGCGAGGTGAAGGTGGAACCCAACCATGCCCCCGTCCACGCCGCCCTGCGCACAGTCGGGAAGGACCTCTACCTCTTCGCGGCGAACACCTCGGACAAGACCCTTACGGTCTCTCTGCCTCTGCCGCAGGGCGCCCCCTCGCGCTGGCATGTCGTGTCGGAGGACGGGCGATGCATCGAGGCCCGCCAGGGGAAGATCACGGACCGCTTCGGCCCCTGCGACACCCACGTCTACACCACCAGCGCCACGGTCGCCCAGCGGGAGTCGCTCAAGGCCGCCGCCGAGCGCATCGCCGCGGCCAAGAAGGCCCGCCTGGCGACGGGCAACCACGCCCTCCTGGACACCGGGGCCACGGCCCAGACATCCAGCACATCCGTGAGCTACATGGCGGCCTCGGCCACGATGGGTGGGAAGTTCGCCAACGACGGATCGCTCATGGGGACCTCCTGGCGCTGCCAGTCCCCCCCGAAATACCCCGAGTGGTGGAGCGTGACGTTCCCCGCTCCGAGGACTATCGGGCGCGTCGTCGCCTATGGCACCGGCATCACCTCGGCGGAAGTGCAGGCCCGCTCGACGAATGACTGGACCACGATCGCCCGGCTGGCGAAGGACCCGGGCCACCCGCTCCGGTTCACGGCCGAGTTCGCGCCGGTCCAAGCGAAAGCCCTGCGCATCCTTGTGACCCAGGGGCCCGCGGAAGGCATGAGCCTCCTCGAGGTGGAAGCCTTCTCGCCTGAACCGCGCGCGCCGCGCCTCCCTCCCTCCCGCTGACGATGAAGACCTCCCTCATCATGCACATCAACCACGCCGAGCAGGGGCAGAGCCTTGGCGAGGCCTGCGCCCTCGCCGCACGGCTGGGCTTCGACGGCATCGAGTTCCGCCGGCGGAGGCCCGGCGTGGCCGAAACCCCGGGGCAGTACCTCGACGCCATCGAAAAGGCGGCGCGGGACGCCGGCCTTCGGGAGGTGCTTTTCGGTTACCCCGGCCCGGACCTCACGCGTCCCGACGCCGAGCAACGACGGCGCGAGGTGGAGGAGGCGGCCGCCTTCTACCGCGAGGCGCGGCGGCGCTTCGGCACGGCGCTCTGTAACACGTTCGCGGGCGACCTGCGCAATCCCGACCGCGGCGTGCCCGCGAACGACTGGATGCGCCAGGGCTCCGGCTGCGCCACGGACGAGCTCTGGGAGCGCGCCGTCGAGGGCTTCCGCGCGCTGGCCCCCGCGATGGAGGAGGCCGGGATGCGCCTGGCCTTCGAGACACACCCCTGCTACCTGCACGACCAGCTCGCGCCCACCAAGCGCCTCGTCGAGGCCATCGGCTCCCCCGCCGTGGGGGTGGCCCTCGACTACGCGAACTTCCTCCTCTACCCGAAGCCCCCCTCGCCGCGGGAGGTCGCCACCGCCCTCGGCGCGAAGGTCTTCTACCTCCACCTGAAGAACCTCGTGCTGCCGCCGGGCGGGGGATACGTGATGACCCCGCTGGCCGACGGCTGCGTGAATCATCGCGAGCTGCTGAGGGAACTCGGGGCGGCGGGTTTTGCGGGGCCGATCTGCATCGAAAGCCCCCGCCCGGGCGACCGCGCGTGGTTCGCCCGCGAGGACCTCGGCTACCTGCGCATCCTGCTGGAGGAGTTGCGCGGGTGAGCGCCGCCCCGCCAGGAGCGGACCCGGAACCGTCGCCGGCCGAGAAACGCCGCGTCGGCACGCTTTCCTACACGCGCGCGGGCCTGGTCACGCTCTTCTTCTGGCTCCTGTGGGGGGACTTCTGCTTCACCCTGCTGGAGACGGTCGGCCCTTCCCTCCTTCCGCTGCTGCTGCGCGAACACGGGGCAAGCAACCGCGAGATCGCGATTCTCGTCGGGAGCATCGCCTCCGTGCTGAACATGGTGGTCACGCCGGTGGTGAGCATGCAGTCGGACCGCCACCGCGGGCCGCTCGGCCGCCGCATCCCCTTCCTGGCCTGGCCGACGCCCTTCATCGCGGTGCTCCTCGGGCTGATCCCCTTCGCTCCCGAGATCACGCGGGGCCTGCTCGCGTGGGGATGGGTGAAGGCGCTGCTCGCGTGGAGCCCGATCCCCCCGCTGGTCCTGGTGTTTGCCGCGCTGATCGGGACGTTCCAGCTCTTCAACATGGTGGTCGCCTCGGTCTACTATTACCTCTTCAAGGACGTGGTCCCGGACGCCTACCTCGGCAGGTTCCTTTCCCTCTTCCGGTCCATCGGCCTCGTCGCGGGGTTCGTCTGGAACTACTTCATCTTCGGGATGGCCGAGAGCCACATGCGCGAGATCTTCGTCGGGATCAGCCTGCTCTACGGGGTCTCCTTCGCGCTGATGTGCTGGCGCGTCCGGGAGGGCGAGTACCCCCCGCCCCCGCCCCGGGAAAAGGGCCCCGGCTTCCTCTCGGCAGCCCGCACGTTCCTCCATGAGTGCTTCAAGGAGCCTCTCTACCTCTGGATCTACGCGGCGCGCACGTTCGCCGGCATCGCGGGCCTCTCGGGGGTCTTCTCGATCTTCTTCTTGAGGGATGAACTCGGCTTCGACCTCGACCGCCTCGGCAAACTCGGGGCCTGGCAGATGCTCGTGGGCCTGCCCCTGGCGTACCCCTTCGGGATGCTGATGGACCGATGGAAGCCGATGCGGGTCTACATGCTCGCGACTTTCCTCTTCTCCGCGATCTACTTCAGCTTTTACTTCTACATCCGCGACTGGACCTCGCTCATCGTCAGTGGCTTCTTCGGGTCGGCAATCAGCTTCGTCCATTCCATCGCCGTTGCCGCCTGGACGCAGTCCATCCTGCCGGCGGAGCGCTTCGGGCAGTTCGCCGCGGCCGCGTCGCTCATCACCGCGGCGATCGTGGCGGTGGGCGCCCCGCTCTGCGGCCTCTTCTTCGACTGGGTGCTCGTCTACCGCTTCCACTACATCTGGTTCTCGTTCTTCCTGTTCCTCAGCTTCCTCTGCCTCTGCAAGGTCCACCAGCACTGGGTCCGCCACGGCGGCCCCGACCACTACGTCGCCCCATGAACCCCATCCCGCTCGCCATCGTCGGTGCCGTGGCGCGCGATCCCGTCCGCCTCATCCTCGCCGCCTGCGAATCCGCAGGCGGCGGACACCCGGTCCAACTCTCTCGGTCAAACCCCCGACACTCCGATCCATGAAAGCCGGCTTCGCAAAAGAGAGGATCACCCCGCCCCTCGGAACGCGCATGATGGGGTTCGGCCAACGCGACGAACGGATGGGTTGCCAATCCGTCCACGACGACCTCTTCGTCCGCGCGCTCCACGTCGAGCACGGCGGCGAGCAGGCGCTTCTTGCCGGTTTCGATCTGTGCTTCGTCGGGCGCGAGGACAGCCACCGCTTCAAGGGGGCGCTCGGCGCGCGGTTCGGCCTCTCGCCGCGGCAGATCCTCCTCAACGCCTCGCACACCCACGGGGGGGCGGCCTCGGGCCGCTGGTACGCGGGGGATTTCCTCCCGACGGACCCCGTGTACCTGAGGGAACTCCAGGAGGCATTGCTCCGCGCCGTCTCCCGCGCGCGGCAGGCCTCGGTGGAGGTGGAGATCGCCGCGGCCACGGGGCGATCCCGCCTCCCGATGAACCGCCGTCGCCTCAATGCGAACGGACGGTCGGAAAACCGACCCAATCCGACCGGCACGGTGTGTGACGCCCTGCCCGTCTGCCGCCTCGCGGACGCGCGCGGGCAAACCGTGTGCCTGATGTTCTCCACGTCGGCGCATCCCTCCGCCCAGGGACAGTTCGCGATCACGGCCGACTATCCCGGCGTGGCCATGCGCCAGCTCGACGCCCACCTCGGCGACGAGGCGAGCCTCTTCCTCCAAGGGATGGCGGGCGACGCCAAGACACGGGTTTGCGGCGAGGGCCGCGACACCTGGCGGCAGGACGTCTGGGAGGACAGCGAGAAGGGCGGGGAACTGCTCGCCCGCGAGGTCCTCGCGCGCATGGAGCAGGGATTGCGGCCCGTGGAGCCGACCGTGCGCTCGGCGCTCGTGGAAATGGAGTGGCCCCTCGCACCCCCTCCAGCCCGCGCGACGTTCGAGGCGATTGCCGGCGATCAGGAGCAGGACGCGATGAAGCGCCGGTGGGCGCGGCGGCAGGTCGAGTGGATGGACCGACACGGGGCATTGCCCTCCCGCTGGCCGGTCTTCGCCCAGGCGATCCAGTTGGGAGCGGGGCTCCGCCTCATCGCGCTCGAGGGGGAACCCGTGGCGGCGCACGGGCGGTCGGTACTGGACGCATTCCGCGAGGGGGTGACCCTCCCGCTCGGCTACTCGAACGGCGAAGGGCTGTATCTCGCGACAAGCGAGATGCTGCCGCAGGGCGGGATGGAGGTGGAAAGCTACTGGGAGTACGGCCCCCCCTCGCCGCTCGCGCCGGGGATGGAGGCGATCCTTGCCCGGACCCTCGAAGCGTTCCGGAGAAGCGGCATTGAATGACCGGATCTTCTTCCCGCCGTGCCTCCTGCTCCTCGCGCTGGCGCTCGGGGGCTGCGCGAAGGAGCCGCCAAAGCCCCCTCCCTCCGAAGAGCGGGCTGTGACCTCCTTCCGGGGAGACCGCGCCGCGCTCGAGGCACGGGCCGAGCGCCTCAAGGCGACCAGCGACGAGGATCTGCGGCGCCGCTACCGGGCGGGGAAACGGGAGCGGCGGCTCTACCTGCGCGCCGACGACGTCGACCTCCGGGCCGCGGTCGGCCTCTGGGAGATGACGGGCGAGGCCTCACACCGCGCGACCGCCGAACGCGCCTGCCGAGCCCTGCTCTTGGAGTTGGCGGACGCGCCCATCGCCGAGCTGTGTGCGCGGGTCTCCGACCGGGGCAGCGTCGAGCCCGCGAACTTCGACATGCGCGACGCATGCTACTACTTCGCCCTCCTGCACCGCCTCACGGGGGAACGGCCGCCCGCCGAGCACGCCGCGGCGCTCCTCTCCCGCTTCGCCGCCTCGATCCCGAAGTGGCCGGTCTGGAACCCGTACCACACGGGGACGGAACACGAGAAGACCCCCTTCGCGCAGGACGACCCGAAGGCGTTCGAGTCCCAGTACTCGGCCGGGCTCTGGGGGCACTGGATCTACTTCGACCTGCTGCTGGCTGAGCCGCTCCTGCGCGCGCACGACTCCGTGCGGGGGAGCGGCGTCCTCGAGGAACGCGAGGCGCGCAAGGTCGAGGCGATGCTGCGCCGTCACCTGCACTGCCAGCGCCTCTACAACCCCCTTCCCGACTTCAGCAACATGGATACCGCCGCGATCACGGGCCTGTTTTTCTACGGCCAGCTCATGAACGAACCGGAGATCGTTCACGAGGCGATCCACCGCTACCGCGCCCTGTTCAAGACGAGCTTCTACTCCGACGGGTGGTGGCACGAGGGCTCCACAAGCTATCACGCAGATCTTGTGCGCGGCCTCGAACACTTCGCACGGGAATGGGTGACCGATTACAACGACCCGCCCGGATTCCGCAGCCGGCGGGAGGGAAAACGGCTGGACCGTTTCCACCTCCTCGAGGACTCCCGCCGCCCGCTCGCCCGCGCGCTGCGCGTGCTCGACGACCTCCGCCAGCCCCACGGCCTGCTCCAGGCGATCGGCGACTCGCAGTTCCCGGTCCGGGCCCATGGGACGCCGTTGGCCGAGGCGAAGCCCCGACTCTTCGGGGCCGTGGGGCACGCCCTCCTAGCCACGGGAAAGGGCGAGCACATGGCGCAGGCGACCCTGCACTTCGGGGGCTCTCACGGGCACTCCCATCACGACACCCTCGCGATCACCTACTTCGCCAAGGGCAGAGAGCTGATTTCCGAAACACAGTACCACCCGCAGGAGGCCACCAACTCCACTCGCGAGTGGCACACCTCCACCGCCGCCCACGCGACCGTGGTCGTCGACGAGACGAACCAGAAGGGCTACGGCCCGCTGGGCGACTTCTCGCGGTCAAGGCAGCCCGAGGACGCCATCGAGGGCATCCCCGACTGGCGCTGGCGCTGGCGGGGCCACGGCAACCGCATGGACGACGGTAGGCTCCGGCTCTTTCAGACGGATTTCGAGGACGTGCAGGTGGTCGAGGCCGACGGCGAACGTGTCTACGCCGCCCTCCTGCCCGTGGAGCGCTACCAGCGCACCCTCGCCCTCGTCAAGGTGGACGAGCGCGACACCTACCTCGTGGACATCTTCCGCGTCCGGGGCGGGCGCACGCACGATTACATGTTGCACGGCTGCCTCGACGAGCCGCACCGCCTCGAAACCTCCGTGCCCCTCGGGGAGCCCCGGCAGGGTGGTTTCCACCATTACCTCACCGCGCTGCGCGCCGGCCGTGCGGCGGGTGCCTGGAACGCCACCTTCCTCCTCGACGCCGCCCCGACGACGGGCCTCCGGACCTGGTTTGCGGACGGGCAAGCCACGGAGGTCCTCTGCGGCACGGGCCCCGCGATGCGACGGCCAGGAACGGCCCCTTTTCTCGTGGCGCGACGCGCGGGAGACGACCACGTCTTCGCGGCGATCCATCACGGGTTCCACGAGCGGCCGCGGATCGTGAAGGTCGAGGCGGTGCCTCTCGAAGGAGAAACGAGCGACGCCGTGGCGATCCGGGTGACGCTTCCCGAACGAGTGGACACCGTGGTCTCCTGCATGGAGGCCGGGACGCGGGCCAGGGCCGCCGACGGCAGCCTCGACCTCAGCTGCCGCTTCGCCCACTTCGCCGAGGGACAGTGGCGCTACACGGTGGGCGAGCGCCCGCCCCACGAAGGGGTCGTGACTCGGACTCACCGACGAGAAGCCGGAGATCCGCTCGATGCCTTCGAGACGGAAACGCCCCTCCCCGACGACGGATCGCTCGACGGCCACACGTTGGTCCTCGATCTCGGGAGCTGCCTCACGCAGGGGTTCCGCATCGAACGCGTGGAGTGCCGCGGGGGACGGAGTCTGATCCATCTGTCCGATGAGCCCGGGATCACGGTGACCCCGGGACTCGTCAAGATGGAGTATTACCCCGGCTGGGGGATCCGCGGCGAAGCGAGGTTCCGCATCGCCTCCACCTCCCGAACGATCTACAAAGCCTCGCCAATCAGCCCATCCGCCCCCGCGGGGCCGTAACGTTGCCGAAGGTCCGGACCTCGTCCAGGTCCGTGGAGCGAACCCGACATTCCGTCTCTGCCAATCGGGTTTCCCCCGGGGCTTCCAACGATCGCCCGACGTCCCCTTTCCCCTCTCGGCTTGCCACTCGTCCCTCGACACTCCCCGTCCTTCCCATGCGACGGCAGGACCCCTTTCGCCTCGTCGAGCCGAAGTGGCAGCGCCACTTGCGCGAGAATGCCACCTTCCGCGCCTTCGACCCCGGCGAGACCATCCCAGAAAGCCACCCTCCATATAATGGTGGAAGAGTTTATCCTTGCATATATGGAGTTGATATCCACAATTGCCTGGAATGATCCCCCGTGCTCTGCAGCCCATCCTGGAAAAACGACTCCAGACGACACCTGCTGTGGCGCTCCTCGGTCCGCGTCAGGCCGGCAAGACCACTCTCGCGCTCGAAGTGGCTCGATCCGTCCCCAGTATCTATCTGGATCTGGAGTCGGAGTCGGACCGATCCAAGCTTTCCGATCCGCAGCTCTACCTTGCCGGTCATGAGGAGAAGTTGGTGATCCTCGATGAAGTTCAACGTTGCCCTCGCATTTTTGAGTCTTTGCGTGGCTTGATTGATCGTGGTCGGCGTCGCAGTTTGAAATCCGGACGCTTTCTTCTCTTGGGATCGGCGTCACTGGAGTTGTTGCGCCAATCCGGCGAATCGCTGGCGGGAAGGATCTCGTACCTGGAACTCACGCCACTCTTGATCAACGAAGTCGGTCCCAAAGGGCACGAAGGCCTGTGGCTGCGCGGCGGATTCCCCGACAGTTTTCTGGCAGGGAGCGAAGAGGAGAGCTTGCAGTGGCGGCGCGACTTCATCCGCACCTACCTCGAGAGGGACATCCCGCAGCTCGGGCCAAGAATCGCGGCGGAGACTCTACGTCGGTTCTGGACGATGCTCGCGCATCATCAGGGCGGCTTGCATAACGCAGCCTCCCTCGCCCGGGGGCTTGCCGTGGACGGCAAGACCGTCGCTTCGTATCTCGATCTGCTGGTGGATCTGATGCTCGTGCGACGGCTTGAGCCCTGGCATGGCAACATCGGCAAGCGTCTGGTGAAGTCTCCCAAGATCTATCTGCGGGATACCGGTATTCTGCATGCCTTGTTGGGAATCGCTGACAAGGAATCGCTGCTGGGGCATCCGGTGGTTGGAGCGAGTTGGGAAGGTCATGTGATCAACAACCTGATCGCTTCGGCCCCGGAGGGATCCGCCTGCCACTTTTTTCGCACGGCCGCCGGGGCGGAAGTTGACCTGGTCATCACATTGCCCAACGGGAAAGTCTGGGGGGTGGAAGTGAAACGAACCTCCGCGCCTTCGGTGAGCAAGGGATTTCATCTTGGATGCCAAGCTGTGGGGGTGGACCGGGCGTTTATGGCTTGCGCCATCGCGGGGAGCTATCCGCTGGCCGACGGGATTGAAGCAAGCGGTGTGCTGGAGCTCGCGAAGTTGTTGGCAGAGGCCTGAACGTGCGGGTCTTGGACCTCGGGTCCCGGCCCATCGGGGACCGCGGCGGTTCGACGCGATGTGCGCGAAGAGCGGGCGTTACTCGATTCCGCCGGAGCGGCTGCTGAAGGCGAAGCTGCTGGGTCGCTGTTCTCGGTGCGGTCGGATCGGCAGATGGGTGAGATGGTGGAGTACAGCCTGCTGCGAATCTTACGCCTGCTCGCCGCTCCAACGTAACCGCCCGTACCCGGATGCGCTCGAAACGCCAGCAACGAGAAAACGAAAACGCTGAAATCGCGGTGCACACCGCGAATCAGCGGGGGCACCCGTCTGTCGCGAGCGCCAGTTGACCGAAAGATTCCGCTCCGATGCCCCTCGTTGCCTGAAATTCAACAGCCTGCTAGAGGTAATGGATCCGGTCTCGGTGTTGTTCGAGCAGCCGCGCATTGAACGCTTCGCCTCCTTCGACGTTCGCGCTCTGGAAGACCGGCGGCTCGATCCCGCGTTTCGCCAGCAGTTCCACCGTCGCCGTTATCATGGCGTTCGCGATCGCGCAGCTCGCGATCGTCGAGACGGGCGCCATCCGGAGGTGCGATCCAGGCACCGGCATCACGGTGTCCCCGTGCGGCACGCAGTTGTCCACCACAACGTCGCAGAGGTCGGCGAGCATCTTCCCGCACGGATGGCGGCTCGCCTCTTTCCCCACGTAGGCGAGCGAGGTGATCGCGATCGTGCGGATGCCCGTCTCGCGCGCGAGGAGCGCCATGTCGAGAGTCACGGGATTTCGCCCCGAGGTCGAGGTGAGGACCAGCGCGTCGCCTTTCCTCGCCGGGGATTGCGCGAGCAGCTCGCGGCCGAGTCCGATGACGCGTTCGAGCTTCGAGGTCAGTGTCAACGGACGGACCGCCAGCGTCATCCCATGCGGCTGGATGGGGTTCATCAGCATCAGCCCGCCCGCGCGATACACGAGTTCTTCTGTGACCATGAAGGCGTGCGACGCGCCGAAGGAAAAAAGGCTTCTCCCCTCCGCCGCCGCGTCGGCCAACGTCTCCGCGGCGCGCAGGAGATTCGACATCTGCGTTTTCGAGATCCGTTCGAGGAGGCCCGCCGCCTCGGCGAAATATCGGGCAGCCGAAGCGGAAGCCGCTTGGGAAGCCTGGCGTCCTTCTCCGTCGGTTTTCATCAGTACCCCCGCTGTTCGTATTGCGCGATCATTCGCTGGTAGTGTTCGGGACCGCCTTCGCGGTTCGCGCTGATGAAAACCGTCGCCGGCGTTCCTGCGGCGGCCATCTTTTCCATCACCCGCCCCCAGAGCATGTGCCCCAACACGGAACAGGCGAACCCCGAAACCGGAAGGGCCGGGTCTTTGTAGCCGGGAATTTCCACGGCGGCGTCGCCGTAAGGCGCTCCGTGGTCGAGCGTCACGTCAGCCACCTCGAAGAGTCGTTTCCCAGAAGGATGGAGCGAGGCCACGCGCCGGCTGTATTCGAGCGACGTCAGGCCGATGGTCTTCACCCCGCACCCCCGGCACGCGAGCGCGAGCTCCACGGGGATCCGGTTCTTCCCCGACACCGAGCCCAGAAGCATCACGTCACCCGCGCGAAGGTTCGAGACGCGCACGGCGAGACGGACGGTTTCGAGGTCCCGCTCCACCGTCGTGGGCGCGGGACGGTCCTTCAGGCAGGCGGCGTTTTGATCTTCGACGCTCAGGCTGAACGCAAAGCGGCGGATGGCGGCGAGTCCGCCCGCGCGATTGAGGAAATCGCCCTGGATGCCGTGGCCGACTTCGGCGCACCAGACCGTCCCGCGATGGACGAGCGCGTGGACGACCAGGTCGGCGGCGCGTTCGAGGGCGGGGAGTTGCGTCTTCTCGAGGTGCTCGAGCACGGCGCGCGCGGCAGCGAGATATTTTTCCGGAGCGTTCATGGAATCGGCGAAGTGGCATCATGGAACGCGCGTACGCTCTCGTAAAGCCGCGTGCGTACGGCCTCCCCTTCGCCAGGCTGGATCTGGAGGAGCGCGACGAGGGCGTTGCCGACCACCGGCGGCCAGGGTGCACGGAACGGCGTCAGGCGCGGCGTCCGCTCCGCGAGGCGCGCACGAAACGCCCGCCAGTAGGCGCGGGACCGCAGGGCGAGGCTCCCGCCCGCGATGAGGGGATAGTCGTCGTCGTGCATTCCGAGGAGGTCCACGAGGTCCCACACCGTTTCGGCGAGGCCTTCCGCTGCGTCTTCGAGGATGCGGAGCGCCACAGCGTCTCCGCGTTCCGCCTCCTCATCCGCGATTCGCGCGAGCGAGGCGATCACCGAGCGGTCCTGCGGCATGAGGCTGAAGTCTACGAGGCGCTGAAGGCGGGACCCGGCACACTTCAATTCGAGATCGAAAATCAAAAAGCGCGCCGCCGTTTTTCGGAGATGCAAGCAAAGGTCCGGTTTCATCGGGGAGCATCCGTCTCCTTTGCCTTTCGCCTTCTCGAAGTCGGCGAGGCAGTGCGCGAAAATCCGATTTTGCATCGAGGTGGCATGCCGCGGATGCCGCTCCGCCAGCACGGCCGCGCGGAGCGCGCGAAGCCCCACCTGATATCCGCCGCCGACGTCGCCGAGCTGCGGGCCGAGTCCGTCGAGGGACCGGTATTGCCCTTCGCGATTGATGCCGCTTACGCGCGCGCCGGTGCCGGCGACCACAGCGATCCCGAACCTCTCGTCGGCCAGGGCCATGAGGCCGTCTATCTCGGAAATCGCATGGGAGATGAAGGGCCGGTTGAGCGACAACTCAAGATTCTTGTTCAGCATTAGGGCGGCAATCGTGACGAGATGCAGTTCGTCCACGCGCCATTTTCCCAACGCCTTGCGCGCCGCTTCTCTCATGATCCTCGGGCTGCGCCCGCTGATGCCCGTCCGCTGGACGCGCCCTGCAGAGAGTGCCGTCCCGTCGTCGCGCACCAAGAGCGCCTCGCACTTCGAGCCGCCGGGATCGAGCGCCAGCACCGCGCGGGAAACCTGGAAGTTCTGATCGGTTGTCATTACTTCAGATTCGCGCATGGCGCGGAAGAGCGCGCTTTTTCTCGGAGCCGCCCGCGCCACGGCCCTCCTGCTTCACCAGCCGACCGCGCGAAGAAACTCGTGGGCGATGACGAGATGGCCGCTGAGGTTCGGATGGACGGGTTCGGGGCAGTAACGATCGGCCTCGCGCCATCGGAGCTGGCGCTGGAAGGCTTCGTGGGTTTTCACGTGAAGCGTCCGAAACTCGCGCGCAAGACGCGCCACGATGCGCAGATACGCGGGCAACATCCTCAGGATTTTTCCGCGCCAGGAATCCGGCGAGCGGTCCTGACTGATATAGAAGGGATCCACGAGGATCAGCCTCGCGCGCGTGGCCTTCCGCGTGCGTTCGAGGATTTTGCGATAGCACGCCTCGAAATGCTCCGGCGGCACGGCATCCGCGTTGTCCCGCACCGTGCGGGCGAGGTCGTTGATGCCGATCTTGATCGAGAGCCAGTCGGGGCGATGGCGGATCACGTCGTCCTCCCAGCGATCGAGCAGGCTGACCACGGTGTTCCCGCCGATCCCCTTGTTGATGAAGCGCAGGGTGCGTTCAGGATAACGCGCCGTGATCAGGTCCACCGCTAGCTTCGCGTATCCCTCGCCGAGAGGCGCCTGCGCTCCGCTCCGTCCGCAGTCCGTGATGCTGTCGCCGATAAAAAGGACGGTCTGCCTGTTCTTGAAAAGGAAGCGTGACATTTCCCTGTTCCTAATGGACGCGCGCCTGCGATGTCACCTCAAAAACGACCTTTCGCGGGCGCCGAAGCCTTCGCTCACTTCCTGAATCAGCGGAAGGCTTCCCATTCCGGCTCATTTTCAAAGGTCCAGCGATAGTAGGCGACGCCCTGAAGACGCGCGGCGGCGTCCTCGTCCACCACGACGGAACAACGCGGATGGAGCTGGAGGGCCGTGGCGGAAATCATGGCGGTGATCGGCCCTTCCACCGCGCGAGCCATGATGTCCGCCTTCGCGGCGCCGGTGGCGAGGAGGAGGCAGCGCGACGTGTCGAGGATGGTGCCCACCCCCATGGTGATCGCGCGGCGCGGCATCTTTGACGGGTCAACGAACTGCGGGGCGTTCTGCTTCAGCGTGACGGGCGAAAGGGCCTTCACCCGCGTCCGAGAGCGGAAGGCGGAAAGTGGTTCGTTGAATCCGATGTGCCCCGCCTTGCCGATCCCGAGGATCTGAAGGTCAATGCCGCCCGCGCGGCGGATCGCCTCTTCGTAACGCCGGCATTCCATGTCCAGATCGGCGGCGCAACCGTCGGGCAGATGCGTCTGGCGCAGGTCCATGTTGACAGGGTCGAAGAAGTGTTCCCGCATGAAACGGTGATAGGAGTTCGGATCGGCCGGCGTCAGGCCGATATATTCGTCGAGGTTGAACGTGCGGCAGCGCGAAAAATCGAGCTGCTCCTCGCGGTGCAAGCGCACGAGCTCGCGGTAGACGCCCTCCATCGTGGCGCCGGTGGCGAGCCCGAGGACCAGATGGGGTTTGCGGCGCAGCTCGCCCGCGATCACACGGGCGACCAGCCGGCAGGCGGCGTCCGCCGTGGGTTGAATGACGACGTCCATGCGGGAAGTCTACCAACTCGAAACGCAAACTTCTAGAAAGGAACCTCGCCCGACGCCTTCCACAATCTCTCGCCGCCTCTGGATCCGTCTGCGACCGGATGCCCTCACGAAGGTGCGACATCCCTTTGTCTTTTTGCCGGCTCTCGTCCCGTCCTGCGACGAAAACGAAAGAAAGGCGCGCGCCAAGCGGACTATTTTCCCGGCTTTTCGGTTTCCGCGAGGAATCGCTCCGCCTCCTCGAGGGTGTCGAAAGGTTTTTCCACCACCAGCCAGACTCCCTCAGGACCGAGGACGCGCAGCGTCTCGAGGGCGTCGGCGGGATCTTCGGCGAGGACCTGCACGGCTTTCCCCGCGGCGAGACAGCGGCGATAGACTTCGATCCAGCGCGCGGCGGGGCCTTGACCCGCGCCATAAGCCCATTGAACAGCCTGGATTTCGCGGAGGCCGAGGAGGAGGTCGAGGCGGGGAAACGCACCCGGTCCGTCGAGATGAAAGAGGCAGCGCTCGAGGGGCGCGATTTCGGCAAGGAGGTCGGGGAGCACCAGATCGCGCGCCAGGGCGGGCGAGATCAGCCCCCAGAAGTCGCTCGATGCAACGTAGGCCAGACCTTCATGGTGAAAAGGCTGCCAGGTCGTGCAGCCCTTTCCTGCCGCGCGAACGATCGCCCAGTGGCGTTGAAGCGCCTCGACGAAGCCGGCGCTCACGCGGCGGCCGGCTTTGCGGACCAACTCGGGGCAATCCAGCATGTCGGCGCAGAGATCCCGCGGTTCGCGCAACGCGGCGAGGAGGTCGTAGTTGCCATGGAGGTTGGCCAGGCTGACGACGCAACGGCCTTCTGCGCGTTCCACGGCCAGGCGCGTCATCTTTTCCAGTGCGACCCAAGAGGGGTTGTCGAAATCCGTTTTGGCCTCCGCAATTTTTTCCCATCCGGAAGGGTCGCGCACCGACGGCCTCGGCGTTGCGGCATCCTCGCCGAAATCGAGGTCGCACCCGAAAAGGGCGGCGGCGATCTCGGGGCCGAAGGGCGAGGCGTAGCGGGGAAAACTGTCGCCCGGATAATCGCGCGCCTCAAGGCGGGCCAAGGCGTTTTCGACATTCCATTCCACATCCAGCCAACGCGCGCGCCACGTCATATGCGTCGAGGGGCGTTCGCGGGCGGGGCGGGAGGGTTTCACCTCGAGGGTGACCACCGGCCGATCCTGAGCGGCGCAGGCCCACCAGGCGCGGAAGCGTTCGACGGTTTTCGGAAAGTCAGGTTTGAGTGCGAGTTCGGGAGGCGCGGACACGAGGGGGAAGATGGCGGGTGCGGCCTTGAGATTCAACGCCTCGCGATTCGACGGATGCGAACGCCGTTCCTCGGCGCGGGACGCGCGCGGACCTCCTCGCCGGCATCTTCGAAAACTCCGAGGGAACGCCTCAAATCGGACTTTGTGAGAAGGCGTTCCAGCGTGTAGCCTGCGCCGCCATGCCTCTCCGCGTCGCCATTGTCGGACGCCCCAACGTGGGCAAGTCCGCGCTGTTCAATCGCCTTGTGCGGCGGCATCTGGCGATCGTCCACGATCAACCGGGCGTCACGCGCGACCGCGTCGCGGAAACGGTTTGGAGAGAGGGGCTCGCGTTCGAGTTCGTGGATACGGGAGGGTTCGGGCTTCGCGAGGCGCCGGAGACTTCCCGGGAAATTGCGGAGGCCGTCCGTCGTCAGGCCGAAGCAGCGATCGCCTCTTCGGACGTACTGCTCTTCGTGGTGGATGGCCAGACGGGCCTCGAGCCGCTCGATCAGGAGGTGGCCGCGCGCCTCCGCAAGAGCGGAAAACGCGTGTGGCTCGGAGTGAACAAGCTCGACCAGACGAAACACGACGCGCGCGCCACGGAGTTTCACGAGCTCGGCTTCGAGACGATGTTCCTGCTTTCGGCGACGCACGGGCGCGGGGTGTCCTCGCTGTGGAACGCCCTCGCGGAGGCGGCGGCGGGAAACGGGCCGGAGACCGCGGCGGCGTCCGTCGAGGAACGCCCGCCGCGCGTCGCCGTGGTAGGGCGTCCCAACGTGGGCAAATCCAGCCTTGTGAACCGCCTGCTCGGGGAGGAGCGCGTGATCGTGAGCGAGACGCCGGGCACGACGCGCGACGCGGTGGACCTCGAGGTGGCGGTCGGGGAGCGCCGCTACGTGCTGGTGGACACGGCGGGCGTCCGTCACAAGCGCCGCATCCATACCCATGTGGAGATGTGGAGTCGCCATCGCGCCGAGAAAAGCGTCGCGCGGGCGCAGGTGGCGCTGCTGCTCATCAGCGCGCCGGATGGTCCGACGCGCCAAGACTGCGAGATCGCCTCGATCATCGCCGAGCGCCGCAAACCCTGCCTCCTCATCGTCAACAAGTGGGACCTCAACGAAAGCCTGGAAAAGAAGGCGCCGACGGAAGAAGGCCGGAGCGGCGTCCGGACCGTCCGGCGTCGAGCGGTGCCGAAGAGCGAATATGAGAAAGCGCTGCGGGCGCGGATGCCTTTTCTCGAGCACGCGCCCGTGATTTTCGTTTCCGCGCTTGAAGGATACCACGCGCCGCAGATCTGGCGGTGGGTGGCGACCGTGCTCGAGCAGTCCCGACGGCGGCTCACCACCGGGGCGCTCAACCGCGTGATCGGCCGGGCGCAGGAGCGCCGACAGCCGCCGATGCGCCAGGGAAAACGTCTCAAGATCTATTACGCCGTTCAGAAAGCGGACGCCTCCGTGCCGACCTTCGTCCTTTTTGTGAACCAGCGGCGGCTCTGGCAGGAGTCCTACGGGCGTTACCTCGCGAATCGGATCCGCGAGGTGGAACCGCTGACGGGATGCCCGATCATTTTCGAGCTTCGCGAGAAGCTCACGCCGCACGAGGCGGCCTCCGCGCGCGCCGCCCCGCTCGACGAGGGGTAGGCACAAGACGCCTTCGGCGCCCTCCTCGAGCAATCCTTCTTCGAACCCCGCGGCATTCCGAGACCGGCGCCTTCGCTTCGTGACGCAGCAAATCGCGCTCGCGTTGCCTCCGCGTTTATGAGGCGCCTTTCCGCATGATCGAACTTGCGGTCCGAACCTCCGAACCGGCGGAATTCCTCGCGATCCCATGCGAGGTGCGGCGCGCCGTGACGTCGGAAGGCTGGAGGAACGGGACGCGCATGATCCTTCTCCCGCACACCACCGCGGCCATGACGATCCAGGAAAGCACCGATCCCGACGTGGCGCGCGAATCGATCCTGCGCACCGCGGAGGTCAAGACGCCGACGCGTCCTTGCTCTCTCGCTGCTTTCCGAGGGGGTATGAAAATACGACTGCCCTCTGCGAGGAGACGGTTTGGCCAAAGGCAAGGTGTCGAGGGCGTGAGAATTTTTCAGAAAAAGACTTGTCTTCCTGGATTTTTTTGTTATTGTTCGAACAATGACTGTGCCGGCAACACAGGCCCAGATTGCGCGTCGTGTGGGGATTTCTCAGCAGGCGGTGAGCTACGTGCTTGGAAACCATTCGTCGCGCTCGCGGATTCGCGTGCGGCCGGAGGTGCGCAGGAAGGTGCTGCGTGTTGCGCGTCGCCTCGGTTACCGTCCCAACCGTCTTGCTCAGGCGGTGCGCAAGAGACGCAGCGGCCTAATCGGAGTGTTCTCGTTTCACGGCGCCTCGGAAGTCGGTGCTCGCCGTACGTTTTTCGCCGCCAAATGCATCCGCGAGGCCGGTTACCACCTCCTTGCCACGGACGCGGCTTGGTACGCGAGAGGAGTCGAGGATGCGCTCCACGCGATGCTCGACGCTCGCGTCGAGGGGATCCTCATCGCCACCCCGCCGGAGTGGTTCTCCGTTTCGTTGGTCCGCCGCACGAGAGACATGGGCGTGCCCATGGTCGGTCTGAGCGGGGCTTCGCTATACGGGGTGCCTCAGGTTCGCGCCGATGTCCGTCAAGGAATGGCCTTGCTGGTCCGCCACCTCCTCGAGCTTGGGCATCGCCACCTTGTCTTGGCCATGCGTCTTCGGTCGTCTTCTCGATCGTCCGCGAACTGGACCATGCGAGAGCGACTGGAAGGTTTCCGCGACGCGGTGCGCGAGTTTCGCCTCCGGGCTCCTACGGCGCTGCATCCTGAACCTGTGGCCTCGGTGCTGGAAGTGCCGCCTCCCGCGGACGCGTGGCCGTCCTACCAGTGCGGAGTGGAGGCCCTGCGCGCGGTCTTGAAAGGGGGAGATGCTCCCGACGTGCTGCTGTGCAGCAACGACGACTGGGCCGTGGGCGCCCTGCGCGCCTGCGTGGATCGCGGACTTTCCGTTCCGGACGAAATGGCCGTGACGGGGTTTGACGGGACCTCGGCAGGGGCCTTTTGTACGCCGCGCCTGACGAGTGTGCTGCAACCCGTCGAGGAGATGGCCCGCCGCGGCGTGGATCTCTTGCTCCGCCAGATCGGCGGGGAGAAGCTGCCTCCGTCCGAAAGGCTTCTCAAACTCCCGTGCGTCCTCATGGTGCGGGAGTCCTGCGGAACGCCCGCATGCGACCGTCCCATCGTCGCGGAATCCAAGCCCCCCCTCTCGCCGTCCCTGAACCTCCAGACATCCAGCGCCGTTTCCCTATGAAAACGATCCCCCCCTTCTTCGTCCTCCCTCGAATGTGCGTATGGCTTCTGGCCCTGCTTGCCGGGGGAGGTTCCGCCTTCGCCCAGGACTCCTACTGGAACGGCACCTCCGGTGATTTCGCCAACGCCACGAAGTGGAACGCCGGCGTACCCAACGCTTCGTCGAACGCCTTCTTCACCAACAGCGCGACCTACACGGTTTCGTGGACCGCGAACGCGACCTCCGCCAACGTCTACGTCAACACGAAGAGCGCAAGCGCGGTGCTGAGTGAGCAACTCGACGCCTCGCTCTGGTGGGTGACCAATCAGTACCTGATCGGCCAGTCCGGGAATACCGGGAGCGTGACGCATGGAAGCGGAACTCTGGTCGTGACGAACGCGGCGGGCACTGGACTGTTCGTGGTGGGCGACGCGGGGAGCAAGGGAACCCTCACCCTCACCGGCGGCACGGTGATCGTGGACAAGCTCTGGGCGACGAATGTCTCGACATCGACGCTTTCCCTCCGGGCGGGGGATCTCGTGACGCAGAGCGGAGGCAGCATCGTGAACGTGGGGAGCCTGAGGCTCTCGCTCGGCAACGTCGCGGGGCAGACGATGACGTGGACGATGAGGGGCGGAGGGACGAACCTGCTGCTTACGACGCCGCAGACTCTGGATACGCAGATCGGGAACGCGGTTGGCGCCTACGGGCGGTTGATCATCACGGATCCCGGCACCATTTACACGAACGCGGGGAGCACCTCGGTCGGCGGAGGTAGTGGCGGGGCGGGACGGGGTATGCTTGTGGTGAGCAACGGAGGGCGGGGGTGGGGTGGCAACCTGCATGTGGGGAACGGTGGAGCCAGCACGAACAACGACGTGATCATCACCGGGCCGAACTCCCGCTGGAACGCCAGCGGCACCCTCAACGTGGGGTATGTCGGTGCCACCAACAATCTCGTGCAAATCCTTGATGGCGGCGCGTTGGTCGCCATCGCAAATGCCAACGTGGGGACTTTGGGGAGCGGCTTGAACAATCGGGTGATCGTTTCCGGTACGAACTCACTCCTGTCCGTAGCCGACCTCTATGTGGGGACGAATCCCACCGCCAACGCCTCTCTTGTCCTGGTCAAGGACGCGGCGACCCTGGCCGTCGTCACCAGGATGACGGCCGGACCCGGCATCATCAGCAACCTCGGAGGAGTGTTTCAATTCGGCGCCGGCAACCCCATCATCAACACAAACGTGCCCGGCAGCATCGTCCTGAGCAATGGCGTGGTGAGCTTCAAGGGGGTGAGTGACGCGGTCGTGAACGGCCAGATCACCAAGTTCACCTTCCTGGACAGGAACACCCTGCGACTTGACGGGACCACCAACTCCGCCGTGGCCACCTACGCCATCGGCACCAACGCGGGGACGACCTTCGCCTCCCTGAACCTCACGGGGAACAACAGCCTCTTCCAGAACACGACGCTGACGGTGGACGAAGGGGGCGTCTTGAGCGGTTCCGGAAAGATCGGCAGCGTGAACGCGACCAACCGCGGCGTGATTTCGCCGGGCAACTCGCCGGGCACGCTGGTCTTCGCGAGCAATCTCACGCTGCTCGACAGCTCCACGCTGAACATCGAACTGGGCGGAACCAACTCCAGTCTCTACGATCGTCTGCAGGTGCTCGGTTCCCTGACGCTGACGGGATCTCTGAACGTGAGCCTGATCAACGGTTTTGTTCCGAGCGGAACGAATGAGTTCGACGTCCTCGACTGGGGCGCCCTGGTCGGCACCTTCGGCAGCGTCACCCTCCCGGTGGGTTACGACTGGGACACGAGCAATCTCTACACCACCGGCACACTGAGTCTCCTGGCGATTCCGGAGCCTTCCGCTCTCGCTGCGGGCGTCGCGGGCCTGCTTCTTCTGGCCTTTCTTCGCCGCCGGAGTTGATGAGCCGGGCTTCAAGTGAGCCACGCCGAAACCAGAGGCGCCGCCCGGACGATCCGAGTGGGCGCCTGGACCGGGCTGGCGCGAAGGCCAACCCGATCCTTCACCTTGATCGAGCTGTTGGTGGTCATCGCGATCCTCGCGATTCTCGCGGCGCTCCTCATGCCCGCGCTCAAGAGCGCGCGGGAGAACGCGCGCCGCACGCACTGCATGAACAACCTGCGCCAGCTCGGCGCCGCGGTCACCATGTACGCCTCGGAGAACGACGACTACCTCCCGGGTATGGTTCACAACGGCATCTCCGCCGCCTCGATCTGGTATATCCCGAAGGTCCTCGGCAACTACCTGAAGTCGGGGGCCACGACCTACGCGCAGTACAACAAGTTCTTCGTCTGTCCCACCGACCAGAGCCCGACCAACACCTGGGGGAGTTACGCGTCGAACATGCGCCTGAGCGGGCCCTCCGCGCAGGACACTCCACTGATCAAGCTCGGCACCGTTCGGAACTCGGCGGGAACGATCCTCATGGCGGACTCCGGATGGCCCATGACGCGCGGCGACAACATCAACGAAGTGATCGGAGGCTACGGGCAGTATCTTTCCAACCGACACGGAGGGCAGGGGAGTCCGCTGACGGTCGGGGGGTGCAACATGGCCTTCTGCGACGGGCATGTGGAGTTCCGTCGCTACAATCCGGCCAACCTCGCCGCGAACATCATTCAGGACTTCCCTCCTTCCATGTGGTCCTACCAATGAGATCGCCTCTCCGGTTTCCCGGCGCTCGGAGGCCCGGGAGACTGTCGAATTTCTGAAATCCTCACCCTCGCCATTTCTCTCATGAAACCTCCACAATTCGCGTTGTTTGCGTTCGCCGTCTCAGGGCTGATCCTGACGGTCGCATCCTCATGCCCGGGTGCGGAATCCATCCGCTTCGATCTCACGAAGGCCGCCGACGGCCGGTGCATGGACGACGCACGCCAGCACCACGCCCTCGTCGTCGCCTCCGAATCCGACAACAAGGCTAACAAGGAGGGACTCCACCTGGGCAGTCCCGGCGACCGCGTGGAGATCCCGATGGAGGCTTTTCCCGGCGAGCGCGGTTCCGTGCGCATCGTTTTCAAGGGAGACCCTCCCGTCGGACCGCTGCTTCATCTCTACACGCCGAAGGACGGTCTCTGGCTGACGATCGAGCCGACGCGCATCCTCTTCTCCCTTTACCGGAGGAGCGGCAACGACTACCTGAGGACGTTCTTCCCGATCACCGCGCTCGCCCGCGGCGACTGGAACGACCTCACCGCCTCCTGGGAAAGCGGCAAGGGCCTGATGCTCCTGCTCAACGGGCGCGTCCTGGCCTCCCTTCCCATCAACGACGCCTTCGCCTTCGAACGGAACGGCTACCTCGTCGTGGGCGCGCACCAGCCTCCGCTAAAGAAGCGGGGAGGCGGAGAGGATCTTCCGCCTTCCTTCCAAGGCAGCCTGCGCGAGGTCGTGATCTCCACCGCGCCTTCCCCGTTTCAGGAAGCGGGAAGAGGGGAAGCGAAGGCGAGCCTGGCGACGGCGCCGCCGCGGACGCTGTCCGCCCCAGCGCCGTCACTCTCGGCGCCCGTGCCGCCGAAGGCGAATCCGTTTCCCTCGATGGGAGAGGTCAAGGGGATCGAGGCCGTTAAGACCGCGTCCGCCGCTGGACTTTACAACCGGCACATGGGGATCCTCTTCAACGCGAAGACCGGCGAGCTTGAGGGGGTGTGGAACGCGCGGGGAGTCTGTCTTGCGGTTCCCGGGGGAGGGCGTCCCGCGGACTCGCTCTGGCAGGTGACGCTGCGCTCCGGAAAGACTGAAGTCGTGCTGACTCCGCGCGATTTCAGAACCGTGAACTTCAAGACGGCGCGCGCGGCCTCGGGTGTCATGACGCTCGAGGGACGCTACTCCGGTTGCACCGTCCCCGGAGCCTCCTGCGAGGTGACGGCTTCGGTGACGATGCATCCGGACGCGCCGGAGATCGCGTGGAATTTCAGGGTGAGCGGAGTGTCCGGGCCCGCGGGCATCTGGCGGGTGAGCTACCCGGGTCTCCTCTTGCCCCCGCTTGGCGGGGATGCGGCGCGAAGCCGCTATGTCAACTGCTATCGCCAGGGAGGGGTGGCGAACGATCCGTTCCACCTGAAGACGGGGGGTGCGGGCCCCTATCCGCGCGTCTCCTCCTATCCTTCGGCGAACGGCCTGATGCAGTTTCAGGCGCTCTACAACGAGGACAGTGGCGAAGGACTTTATCTCGCGACTGAGGATGGGCGGGGTTTCAAGAAGGATTTCCGGTTCGACGGTTGGCCGGCGCAGCAACGGATCTGCTACTCGGTGGTTCATTACCCGGCGGGACGCGGAGGGACGCTGAAGGAATATGTCGCGCCGTTTTCGCTGCGCATGGTTCCATACCGCGGAGGCTGGTACGAGGCGGCGCAGATGTACCGCTCGTGGCTCCTCAAACAGGAGTGGTTCGCGAAGGGGCCGCTGCAGTCTCGCGCCGACATCCCGAACTGGCTCCGCGAGGCGCCGATCTTCGTCAAGATTTCAGGTGCTAAGTTCGGGGAGCTGGAGGGACCCGCGAAGCCCGAGGTCAACACCGCGATCCTGGAGGGCTTCAGCCGCCTGCGGAAGATCTTCGGCCACGATTTCCCGGTCGTCTTCTACAGCTGGCGGAAGCTTGACCGGTCACGCTGCGCTTACGGCGGGGACTGCCTCGCGCACCTAGGGCATCTCGATGTTCCGCGCCTGACGCTCACGGAGGTCTTCAAGCCCCTGCAAAAGGAGGGGATCCACCTCGTCACCTACATCAACTCGAAGATCTACGACCAGAAGTGGGCTCCGTCGGATCTCGCCGAGGCGGAGAAGTGGGCGGTGCGGGACGAGGACGGGAACATCTGCCTCTATAATCCCAAGGAGCTTCCCGCTTGGGTGATCTGCAACGGCACCGACTGGTGGAACCGCCGGTTCGGCGAAACGGCTTGCGCCGAGATCGGCGCAATGGCCTCCAACGGCACGTATATGGACAGCTTTGGCAAGGGGGGCGAGGAGTGTTTTGCGGCTAACCACGGACATCCCTCGGGCGGCGGCGACGAGCTCGTTCAAGGCCAGCGTCGCATGGCAAAGGCCGTCAAGGAGGCGGTCCGCAAGCTCGATTCCGAGCACATTCTCGGCGGAGAGGCCTCTACGGAGAGCTACGCCGACCTCCTCGACTACACAATTCTGAGTCTGAATTACTATAACGATTACGCGCCGCTGAGGCGAGCCGTCTACGGCGATTACATGCTCTGTCACGGACGCTCGATCCCGTCGGCGCAGCAATCCGAACAGTGGAAGATCGAGGTCAGCACGCTGTTCCTCGAGGGCGCGATCCTCGGCCGCGCCAACATGGGCGCCGGCGCCGCCGACATCGAGGCGGACAAGGCTTGCCTCGAGAAGTTGGTTGAGCTCGCGGATTACACGCGGAACGGGATCGAGTATCTGCGCTACGGCCAGCTCCTGCCTCCGCCCGTGGTTGGCGCGGGTGGAAGCGTGGGTTACACGCCGACCGGCAAGAAGCTGAGGGTGGAGGCGCCCGCCGTCGGAGCGGTCGCCTACCGTTCCCACAAGGACGGGAGCGCGGCCGTTGTTTTCTTCAACCGGGGCGGGGAGGAGTGCTCCTTCGATCACGCCTTCTCCGCCGGCCTCCGCAGGAAAGAGGACCCGACCGCGACCCTTTCGGTCATGGACCGGAAAGGGGTTCGGACGAAACTCGCCTCCTTCCGCGGGGAACACAAGGAAACCGTCCGTCTCGCGCCCGGCGAAGTCCGCTTTTACGTTCTCCAGTGAAAAAGAACCTCCCGATGAACAAGTGCGTGATCCTGACGAGTAACTTCGAGACCGCCGTTCCCCACGGCATCACCGATGCGCAGATCGTGTCCCGGATGCGAGAGGAACGAATGGGGGACGGCTTCTGCTGCTGGCTCGACCATATGCACGGGAAGCAGACCCCGCCCGAGATTCTCGATAGCGAGCATCAGGTGGTCACCTTCTGGCCGAACAACCCGTATAACGCGATCCGCGCGAAACAGCGCGGCGTCACGGTGGACGAGTACAACGAGTGGGCGTTCGAGCTCATCCGCAAGAGATGCCGCGAGGTCGGGGAGCGGTTCCTGTGGTGCATCGGATGGGAAACCTTCCACCCGGCCCACTGGTGTCTGGAGGATGGATCGCCGCCGCGTTTCGCGGATCGGCAGGAGGCTTTCGCATTCCACCAGCGCTGGGTGCGGACCCGGCTTCAGACGCTGCACTGGCGGAACTCGTTGAAGTTCGGCGAGGACCGCCACAATCGCCGCCCCTCGGCGCTCGAGTGGATTGCCGAAAAGCGCGCCGATCCAGCGACGTGCAACCTCATGCTCGGCTCGGTTCTCGCCTCGCACGCGCACTACGCGTTCGAGACCGTCCCGGAGGCGAAAACCTTCTGGTGGGAGTGCGCGATCTCTCTCATGAATCTCCAGGTCGGGTTCCCGTTCGTTCGCGGGGCGGCGAAGCAGTACGGACGCCGCTGGCTGGTGGACGTCTCGCCGTTCTGTTACCCGCACCCGATTCAGCTCGAGGAGCACTACAAGGACCTCGGGGAGTGGGGCGACCTCGAGGGCAAGGTGCGCGGCCTCTCGCTGCCCCGCATGAACTTCCCGAAGTACACGGCCGACATGGTGCGTCTCGCGGGATGGACGCCAGAGATGCTCGCTCGCTGCTGGTTCGCCGCCCTCATGTCGGGAGCCGACTACGTCTATGAAGAGGCCGCCAGTGTCACCCACCTCGCCCGGAGCGGAGATCGTCTCGCGACGACCCCCGTGGGCGAACGATCGGCGCGCCTCGCGGACTTCAATCGACGAGTCGAGGATCGCGGGCGCACGCAGACGCCGGTCGCTCTCGTCCTCGATTTTCACCATGGGGTCGAACCGTGGATGCCGGAGTCGAAGAAGCCGTGGTGCCACTTTGAGCCCGGAGATGGCGACGCGCAGATCAAGGGATTCTTCGAGGTCGCCTATCCCGGCCACTCCGAGTGGCCGGGGGAACACCCGTGGCGCAACCCACGCGAGTACGGGGAGATGCTCCGGAGCGGTTACGACTTTCGCCCGCACGAACGACGCATCCTCTGCGCAGGGCGTTGGCCGGACATGTTCGACGTGTACCTCTCCAACGCCCCGGCGGCGGCGTTCGCCGACGCGAAGGCCATCGTCCTGCTCGGCGAACAGCGCGCCGACGGCGTGCGTCAGGCCGCGCTGCGTAAGCTCGTGGAGGAGGGGAGGAGCCTCGTCGTGGGCGTGGAACAGCTCGCCGGGGGCGGCGGGCTTCTTGGGGAGATCATGATCGAGGCGGAGACGCGGGAGGGGTGGGCGGTTGTCGAGGCGTCAACCGGAGTCACGACCCAGGAGAGGAGTTTCGTTTTCCGCGTGGTGCGGGTCTCCTCGGAATGGGAGACGGTCCTGATGACGCCGGAGGGACGGCCTCTTCTGCTTCGACGGACGTTCGGACGCGGAGAGGTGTGGATCTGGACGGTGCTGTTCGGCCTCGACACGTTCGGCAAACCGCTCGATTCCTGGGTGGCATCGCTCAATCGCCTCTTCGCGCCCCTGGTGCCCTTCGAGTTTGACGGCCCTCCGCTCCAGCGCATCATCAATCGTACGGAAAGGGGATGGCTGGTCGCGATGCTCAACCACGCGGCACAACCCTGGCATGGTACCGTCCGCTGTCGGGGGGTGTCGCCCAAAGAGGTTCGCGAACGCTGGCTTGAGCAGTCCGCCGTGTGGTGGAAGACTCCGGACGGGGCTTCGATCCGGGCGACGATCCCGCCGTTTTCCTTCCGCGCCTACGAGGTTTTGACCGTCGCTTCCTGACATGGGAAGCCGCACGCCCATTCCTTCGCCTCGCCGGACGGCGGCCCTGCCGCAGCCCGTCCGGAAGGGTGCCGCGTGCACCCCGTCGCGACGAGAGCGGCCGTGTCTCGGGGCATGCCCTCGGCGGCCGAGATCGTGTCAGCGCTTCGCGACCCCCTACGGGAAGGGACTGGGCCTCCGGCTCGCCATCGCATAACCGTCACGCAGTGATCGAAGGGCGTGCTGGCGTGGCAGCCCACGCGAAGCGAGGAGTCTCTGTGCTTGAACTGAATCGTTCGGGTTCGGAACATCGGCGCCGCCAATGATCATGAAAGATCCCAGGAAATCCCTCCGCGCCGCGCAACGGCTCGTCGTCAAGATCGGCACTGGCGTGCTCTCGCGTCTGGACGGCGGATTGAACCCGCGCCGCATCCACCACCTCGCCGGGCAGGTGGCGACCCTCCGCCGTCAGGGGCGTTCGGTGGTGCTGGTGACTTCCGGGGCGATCGGCGCGGGGATGACGCGACTCGGGTTCAAGCGGCGCCCGGCAGCGATCGCGGAGCTCCAGGCCTGCGCCGCCGTCGGTCAGAACCTCCTCATGGCGCGCTACGATCATGCGTTCGCCCATGAATCGCTGACCGTGGCCCAGATCCTCCTGACCCATGAAGACTTCCGCCATCCCGAACGGCGACGCAACGCAGAACAAACGCTCCGGCGTCTGCTCCGGCACGGCGTGACACCCGTGATTAACGAGAACGACGCGGTCTCCTACGCCGAGATCAAGTTCGGCGACAACGACCAGCTCGCCGCCATGGTGACGGAGCTCGTTGGCGCCGAGGCGTGTGTGATCCTCAGCAACGTGGATGGTTTCCACCTTGGTCGTCCTCCGAAGGGACGGCTCGTGGCGACGATCCAGCGGATCACTCCCGCTCTCGAACGCCACGCGGGTGACGCGGGGTCTTCCCGTTCCGTGGGCGGCATGAAGAGCAAGCTCCTCGCCGCGCGGAAAGTGAACGCGGCCGGCGCCTCGTTGGTCATTGCAAACGGCCATCTCTCCGGCGTCCTCCTCCGTCTGATCGGGGGAGAACCGCTCGGGACGATCTTCCTTCCTCTCCACGCAAAGGTGAAACGAAGCGCTGTCGGGGCGCGCCGCCAAACCATTTCGGGACGGGCACCGCGGAATCAGCAATCGTAGTAGAGGTGGAATTCGTGCGGATGCGGGCGGAGGCGGATCTGGTCCTGCTCCCTGCGTTTGATCTCGATCCAGGTCTCCACCACGTCGTCGGTGAAGACGTCGCCCTTGAGGAGGAACTCGTGGTCCTTGGCGAGGGCATCGCAAGCGTCACCGAGACTGCCCGGCACACTGGGCACCTTCTTGAGCTCCGCGGGCGGCAGCTCGTAGATGTTCTTATCGAGCGGATCGCCCGGGTCCATGCGATTCTGGATGCCGTCGAGCCCGGCCAGCGTGAGCGCTGCAAACGCGAGATAGGGGTTCGCGGCGGGATCGGGCGGCCGATACTCGATGCGCTTGGCTTTGGGACTGGGCGAGTAGCAGGGAATGCGGATCGCCGCCGAACGATTGCGGCTGGAGTAGGCGAGGTTGACCGGCGCCTCGAAGCCCGGCGTGAGCCGCTTGTAGCTGTTCACCGTGGGATTGCAGAAGGCGCAGAGGGCTTTCGCATGCTTGAGGATGCCGCCGATGAAGTGCAGCGCGAGCTTGCTCAGACCGGCGTATTCATTGCCGGCGAAGAGCGGCTTGCCCTTCTTCCACAGGCTCATGTGGACGTGCATCCCGCTGCCGTTGTCGCCGAAGATCGGCTTGGGCATGAAGGTCACCGTCTTGCCCCGGCGGCGAGCCACGTTTTTGACGATATACTTGTAGAGGAGCATGTCGTCGGCCATCTCGACGAGCGAGTTGAACCGGAGGTCAATCTCCGCCTGGCCGCCGGTGGCGACTTCGTGGTGTTCGCGCTCCACACGGAGGCCGCAGTCCTTCATGACCATGATCATCTCGTTGCGGAGGTCCACCTGCGTATCGGCGGGGGCGACGGGGAAATAGCCCTCCTTGTGGCGGAGCTTGTATCCGAGATTGCCGCCGGGCTCCTCGCGATCGCTGTTCCAGATTCCCTCGGAGCTGTCGAGGTGGTAGAACGCGCCGTGCGCGTTGCCGCCGTAGCGGATTTCGTCGAAAATGAAGAACTCCGCCTCGGGCCCGACATAGGCCGTGTCGGCGATGCCGGTCTGCTTGAGGTAGGCCTCCGCCTTGCGCGCGACGTTGCGGGGATCGCGCGAGTAAGGCTCATGGGTGATGGTGTCCACCGCGTCGGCCACGAGGCTGAGCGTGGTGACGGCGGGGAAGGGGTCGAGCATCGCCGTGGTGGGATCGAGGAGGAGCAACATGTCGCTTGCCTCGATGGATTTCCATCCACGGATGGAGCTGCCGTCGAAGCCGAGCCCGGCCTCGAAGACCTCCTCTCCGAGTTCGGCGATCGGGATCGTGAAGTGCTGCCAGGTTCCGAGGAAGTCGCAGAATTTTACGTCTACAAGCTTCACGTCCTTCTGTTTGCAGAAGGCCAGGATTTCTTTCGGGGTCATAGAGGTTTCAGGAGGGTTGGGTTCAGGGAGTGCGGGCCGCCGATTCTTGGGCGGCCAGAGGAATGGGGGTTGGGGATGGGATGCGTTTTCAGACGGCTTTTTCGCCGCGTTCATCGGTGCGGATGCGGACCGCCTCTTCGATGTTCGAGACAAAAACTTTGCCGTCGCCGATTTTTCCGGTGCGGGCGGTCTTGACGATGGCGTCCACGGTTTTGAGGGTAAGGGACTCGGCGACGATCACCTCGATCTTCACCTTGGGCAGGAAATCCACAGTGTATTCGCTTCCGCGATAGATTTCGGTATGCCCCTTCTGGCGTCCGAAGCCCTTGACTTCAGCCACCGTCATGCCGGCGACGCCGAGTTCGGTGAGGGCCTCGCGGACCTCGCCCAGCTTAAAGGGTTTAATGATGGCTTCGATCTTTTTCATGGCGGTCAGTGGTTGTAGGCCTCTTCCCCGTGTTGCGAAATGTCGAGGCCGAGGGTCTCGTCCTCCTCGCTCACGCGGAGTCCGAGAATCTTATCCACGAGCTTAAGAATGAGGAAAGTCGCGACAATCGCAAGCACCCAAGAGAAGGCGACCGCTACGAGCTGATTGAAAAACTGGCCGACGCTCCCCGCGAGGGAGACCGTCGTGCCGCGCACTTTCCAAACACCGACGAGGGCCGGGTTCACCTCCGGGTCGGCGAAGATGCCGGTCAGCAGGGCGCCGAGGGTGCCGCCGATTCCATGCACGCCGAAGGCGTCGAGGGCGTCGTCGTAACCGAAGGCGGCCTTGAGTTTGGAGACGGCGAGGTAGCAGACGGCGCCGGCGACGAGCCCGATGAGAAGGCTTGCGGCCGGAGTGACGAAGCCCGCAGCCGGTGTGATCGCCACGAGCCCCGCGACCATGCCCGAGGCGGCGCCGAGCGCGCTCGGTTTGCCCTTGAGGATCCATTCGAGCCCGGCCCAACCGAGCGCGGCGGCCGCGGAGGCGAAATGCGTCGCGGCGAAGGCGCTGGACGCGAGGCCGCCCGCGTTCAACGCGCTGCCGGCGTTGAAGCCGAACCAGCCGACCCAGAGCAGACCCGCGCCAATCAGGCTGAAGACCACATTGTGCGGCGGCATCGGCGTCGAGGGATGCCCGAGGCGTTTGCCGAGCACGAGACAGCAAACGAGCGCCGAGACGCCCGAGCTGATGTGGACCACGGATCCGCCTGCAAAGTCGAGCGCGGGGATTCGGCCACCGAGCGCCCAATTGAAGAGTCCGCCCTTTCCCCAGACCATGTGCGCCATCGGAAAATACACGAACGTTCCCCACAGGAGGATGAAAAGGACCATCGCGCTGAACTTGATGCGTTCGGCGAACGCGCCGCTGATCAACGCGGGGGCGATGATCGCGAACATGAGTTGAAAGAGCATGAAGCTCTGATGGGGGACCGTTCCCGCGTAGTCGGGATTCGGAGCGGCCCCGACGCCGTGGAGCAGAAAGAAACGCAGGGGATTGCCGAAGAACGGCGTGCCTTCCCCGAAGGCGACGCTGTAGCCGTATAAGGCCCACAGCACGCTCATGAGTCCCATCAGGAACAGGCTGTGCATCATCGTGGAAAGCACGTTCTTCGCGCGCACAAGCCCGCCGTAAAAAAGAGCCAGTCCCGGGGCGGTCATCATCAGGACCAGCGCCGCGCTTGTCAGCAACCAGGCGTTGTCGCCGGCGTTCACGGCCACGCGGCTCTTGCGTTGCACTGCGTCGGGCGCCGCGTGGTTCACCAACGCTTCCAGATCGGCCACGCGCTCCTCAAGCGTCGCTTCACGGAGTGTGTCAGGAGGCGCCTCGCTGCGTGCGCCGACGGCGCCGCCGAGAAGAACAGCCGCCATTCCGAGCCAAGGCAGCACGCGTTTGATGGAGGAGAAGTGAATTGGAGGATATTGCATTCAGATAATCCGATGTCAAGCTGGCGCCCACAAAAATTGGAATCCGAGAAGGTGTCAGTTCAATCAATATCATATTGTTCGAGCCGCCGCCATCGGGAGGCGAGGAAGCGATCCGTTTGCAGGCGACGCCCGGCCAGATGAATGCTGCTGGCCATGCCGCCGCGCGTCTTCA
>JADZFN010000002.1 GCA_020849895.1 Verrucomicrobiia bacterium
TTGCCCCGATTCATCACGTGATAAATCGCCCCGGCAAACTCGATTCGTGGCGCCCTTGGCATGTTCCACGCCTATCCTTCGCCAGACCGCCAGTCAAGATGATATTGATTGAACTGACACCGAATCCCACGATTCGTGGCGCCCTTGGCATGTTCCACGCCTATCCTTCGCCAGACCGCCAGTCAAGATGATATTGATTGAACTGACACCGAATCCCAAGGGCCGCTTCACGGCGCAAGGCCGCAGTTCAGACCCTGAGCGCCGGTAGGATGCTCGGGGGGCCAGCCCCGCGCGGCGGTGAAATGAAACTGGGGCCGGTGCGCTTCGTCGTACAGTCGGGCGCGGCGCATGTCACGGCTGATGGTCGCGGGCATAGGCGAACATGGCCCGCAGGTTTTCGGGCGGGGTCAACGGCGAGACTTCACAGCCGCCGCCGACGATGTGGAACCGTCCGCAGGTCTGGTGGCAGCGCCGGCAGGCGGCGTACACGTCGTCGGGCGTGCCTTCCAGCAGGTCGGTGATGGTCGAGACGTTGCCGCAGATGACGCGCGCGGCACCCAGTTGCTGACGCACGCGCGGCAGATCGGCCGGGAAATCAATCTCGTAGATGTCCACCGGCAGTTCGCGCATCCGGGGCGCGAGCGCGCTGGTGTTGCCGCACATGTGCAGCCGGCGCAGCACGCGCGGATGGCGTTCCTGCAGAAAACGGAGCACGCGCTGCTGGGCCGGCCAGAGAAACTCCGCGTACAATTCCGGGCCGATCAGGCTCGCGGCGGCATCACTCATGCCGATGGTGTCGGCCCCCGCCTCGATCTGCGCGGGCGCGTAACGGATGGCCACCCCGGCGGTGAAGTCGAGCAACTCGCGCACGAACGCCGGGTCATCCAGAAAATCCGTCATGACGGTGTTCAGTCCGCGCAGTTCGGCCGCCAGCGCCAGCGGGCCTTCGATCCAGCCGACAATCGAGCAGTCGGGGCCGGCGCGTTGGCGCATCTGGGCGATACCCTTGATCCGGTCGTGCATCCGCCCGCCGCCCAGCGGGTCGGGCAGCTTGAACTGCCGCAACCGTGTCTTGTCGGCGAGCGCGGCGCGGCTTTCGTTGATGGCCGGGCCTTGATCGGGAAACCAGTCCACGCTGCCTTCGCCTGCGATATCAATGACCTCGCGGGCGGGATCCGAGCAGGTGAGCAAACAGTCCAGGCCAAAATCTTCCGCGATCTTGAGTTGCGCCTCGGCCATCTTCAGGCCGTCGCGCGTGTAGTCAATGTAGGGCATGCCGGCGTGTTTGGCGGCGAACATCATCAACATCGGTTGCGCCGCCAGATGATCCACCGGCTGGCCGCGCACCGTCTGGCGCACACGTTCCAAGGAGGTCATGCCAACTCCGCAGCCTGCAACCAGCGACGGTATTTGACAAGATCGAACGGCGGATGGCCGGCCAGGTAGTGGTTGCGCGCCGGGCCATGCGGGCTGGTCCATTCGATGAGGTAGAAGCGTTGCGCGGCAGGATCGTGGGCGATGCGGTTGAGGAGTGTGACGGAGTTGGCGGCGGCCACGACCTGGCCGCGGAGGAGCGGTTGAGCCTGGTCCAGCTCCTCCCGCAGCCTCCCGTGGAAGCTCTCCACGAAGCCGTTCTGCCACGGACTACTCGAGTCGATATCGGTGTCTCCTGGCACACCTCCACGATCGACTCCCCGCTGTCGGCCTCCCGCAAGATGCGGATCTTCTCCTCCGTCGAGGATCGTTTGCCTTTCATGGTCTGGGGTTCTCCTTTCCCCCAGACTCCCATCTCCTCTGGCTCGAAAAGCGGGATCTCGTCAGGATCACGATCGAGTGAGAGCGTGGATCAGTGTTGCGGTCGCTCTGCTTTTCTGCCGAAAATTCGCGCTTGACGCCGGATTAGTAGTTCCGTATAAGCCCACCCCGAAATCAATTGGCATCGTATGAAGTTGGATTTTCAATCCGAACGAGTCGAAGCGACTCACCGCCAAATCCAAACCTATCTGTGCTCACAGATTGAAAGTGGCGCTCTGCAGCCGGGCACCCGACTCCCCTCCAATACGGAACTGGCGCGGAAGTGGGGTGTCAGCAGTCGCGATGTGCAGAAGGCGATGGCTCGGTTGACGGCGGCGGGCAGGATCGAGCGCGCGCCCCGGCGGGGGACGTTTGTGCGGGGCGCGACGGAGAAGGTCGTCGTGGGAGTGTTGTTCGGCCCGAGTCTCGCCCACGAGACCGCCTATCATTACCGGGAGTTGTGGCGGGAGTTGCGACAGGCGCTGCTGCCGCGGAAATGGGTGGGCCGGTTCTATGACGGGCTGACCCGCATCGAGGGCGCGGAAGAACTCTACCGGGAGGGAGCGGTCCACAATCTGACTCGTGACATCCGTCAGTACCGATTCAAGGGGCTGATCTTGTTCTCGCCAGAGATGTCCTGGCTGAAAACGATCGAGGAGGACCTCGCGCGGCTACCGGCTGTGCGCAAGGATGATCTGAGCGGGGGAACGGATTTCCAGCTCGACTACTACCAGTTTGCGCGCGACAGCGTGGCGTACCTGACGGGGCAGGGACGGAAACGGATCGCCGTGGCGCATCTGACATCGGAGCCGGGCTTGCCCCAGCCGGATCTCGACGGATTTTTGGACGAGGCGCGCGCGCAGGGCTTGAGTCGTCCCGAGATCGTGGAACTGGCGCAGATTCTCCTCCGCCCGGGTGCCGAGGAGGGCATCTATCGGCAGATGCGGGAGCAGATTGGCCGGTGGCGAACGCGGCCGGAGGGGTTGCCGGACGGGCTCATCGTGAACGATGATGTGGGGATGCGCGCGGTCGCGCTGGCGTTATTGGCCGAAGGAGTGCGCGTGCCCGAGGAGGTGCGGATCGTGACACAAGCCAACGAGGGGGTGGATCTGCACTACGGGCTGCCGGTGGTGCGGTATGAATTTCCGTTGCGCGGCATGGCGCCTCAGATGGTGGACCTGCTGTGGCGGCGGATGACGAGCGAGAGGTTGCCGCCGTTGCCGATCAAGATCCGGGGACAAATCAAGGAAACCGAATTCGAGTTCGCCAACGCGGTCTCCTGATGAAATGAAGCTTCGCATGAATCGAACCATGAAATGGGGCGTACGAGCGGTGGTCCTGGGCGCGGCGATCTCGATGTCGTCCACGTTCGCGCAATCGTACACGACGAATGTGTTTGCGTCGGAGAGCCTGATGTATGCCGACGAGTCGGACGCGTTCAACCGGGCCAACGACATGGGCGTGGCCGGCTGGGCGTACGACGGGAACTATTTCAAGCCGCCGTATCCGTATGCGGTGCGGACGTTGTTGCGGTTCAACATCCCCAGCGCAAAGCAGATGCAGGTGAGCCAGGCGATCCTGCATTTCCAGGCGGTGAGCATCAACCATCCCAACGACCCGTCGTTCATCCCCAATTACGTGAGCGACGATTCGTGGAGCGACGCGACGACCTGGGCGACGCAGCCGGCGTTCACGCCGCTATCGGGTTACGGGCTGAACCTCAGCGGTCCCGGCAGCCATCTGATCACCGCTCCGGCCCCTTCCTACAGTGAGCACACGGCGGACGTGACGGAGTTCTTCACGAACAATCCCACGACCGAGGGGCAAGGGCAGACGATGAGCGTGTTGATGCAAGGCACAGAAACCAACGGTGGCCGGTGGTACTACTTTTACGCGCGCAACGGGGTGGACCTGGTGGGCGCGACGAACGCGAACGCATATCTGGAACTGATATTCGTGCCGTAGCGGGCAGCGAACAGAGACGAATCATTACAAACCACATCGAGCCCGCACACGCGGACTCAACAGAAAGGAAAATTCAACATGAAGAACAGGATGGACCGGATGAAATGGGGCGCCTGGGCCATGGCCTTGGCCGTGGTAACTTCGCTGTCGCCTGCCTACGCGCAGTCGTACACGACGAATGTGTTTGCGTCGGAGAGCCTCCTCTACGCCGCCGAGACGAACATTTACAACCTTTCCAACAACAACGGCATCGGCGGCTGGGCGTACGACGGGAACTATTTTGCGCCGCCGTACCCGTACACGGTGCGGACGCTGTTGCGGTTCAACATGCCCAGCACAAACCTGCCGCAGGTGGGCCAGGCGATCCTGCACTTCCGGGCGATGAGCGCCAATGCGCCAAGTAATCCGTCCTTCGTACCCAGCTACGTGAGCAATGATACGTGGAACAGCTCGACGACCTGGGCGACGCAGCCGTCGTTCACGCCGCTATCGGGCTACGACATGCAACTCACCGGCCCAACCAGCCACCTGATCACCAACGATTGGCAAACCTACGTCGAGTACACGGCGAACGTGACCTCGTTCTTCACCAACAATCCGTCCACCGAGGGGCAGGGCCAGACGATGAGCGTGTTGATGCAAGGTACGGAGAGCAATGGTGGTCGCTGGTATTACTTCTACGCGCGCAACGGCGTGGACACGGTCGGCGCGGCGAACGCTAACGCATTTCTGGAAATGACGTTCATACCGGAGCCGTCGGTCATGGCGCTCGTGATCATCACGGCGATCGGCGGGGTGCTGGCGAGGCGGCGGCGAGCATAACTCCGAAACCGAATATCGAATTCGCAATGAATCCAAATGGCGGCAATCGGCAAATCCGGAACGCGCTGTTCCAGGAGCACCGGATGTTGCAACCATTCCGGCTTCGGATTTCCATTTTCGAGATTCGGATTCACCCTCATCGAGTTATTGGTCGTCATCGCGATCATCGGGATTCTCGCGGCGATGCTGTTGCCGGCGTTGAACAGCGCCCGGGAATCGGGCAAATCGGCCGTTTGCGTCAACAACCTTCGCCAGATCGGACTGTGCCTCCTGCTGTATGTCGAGGATGGCGGAGGCGGAATGTTGCCGTGGTACGAGGTCAATCCCGGCAACGGATACGCCAAACTCTGGTGGTATCGGCTGGCCTCCTGTTCCAATACGCGGATGGGCAAGGAATGGATCTGTCCCTCGGATCCCGATCCGTTTGTCGTGGCGGCGACTCCACCTGCGCTGCCGTTCCCCGCGACGATGAGCTACCAGTACAACAAATACCTCGGCTACCGTGACGGCTCGGGAACCTGGATCTTGCCCAGCAGCAGCGGACCGCCGAGCCTGTCGCAGGTGCGCAACACCGCGCGCGTCCCCGTGCTCGCCGACAATGGGATGCCGGTCTCGATCATGGACAGCGCGATGGGCATGGATGGCTTGGGGTGGTGGGCCTGCGGCCACCGCAAAGGCACACAGGCCAACGTCTGGTGTCTCGATGGGCACGTGGACCTCTACAAGGTCACCGAATCGTTGTACGCGTTCGATCGCTTCGACTGGCTCGTAGGCGAGTGATCGAGCGCGCGGAGCGATTTTCGGAAACCCCCCGGCCCTTTCCCGTTCTGCTCCGTCGTCGAACGAATGGACGGATCCTGCTCGCACTCGAACCCGCAAAGAAAACCATGAACCATTTACCGAGAGTCGCTCGAATTACGCTTATGAGTTGTGCCGCCTTGGCCATCGCCGCAGGCTCGTCGCTGGCCGCGGATTCAACACCTGGGACTGCAACCGCAAACAGCGTCCCCGATCCGGAGCGGCAGGAGCTGCTCATCGTGCGCAAGGACGAAGGCGAAGCCGTGATCGCGCTCAACGAGGCCATCGCCACGGCCCAGGAGATTCGACGCGCGGAAACGTATCTCGCCAGCCCTGCCGGCTCATCGCGAATCGCGGATTTCGAATCACGCACCACGCAATTCGAACAGCGACTGCAACAACTCGAAGACCGCTTCACCACCCTGTATCAGGCGCACTTTGGCGCATGGGAGGGGGGCAACGCGAGGGCAACGCGCAAAGCCCGCCTGGCGTTGCGACCCGAGGCCACGGCGCTCAAGACGGATGCCGCGCGCCGAAAGGAGGAGCGGGCGAAGCTGATCCAGGAGTACCGTCAGGCCCAGGCGGACGCCGCGAAGCTCCGCCAGGACACTCACGACACGCTGGCCGCGTTGCAGAAAAAAGCGCCCCGTTTCGAGCCAACGCCGGCGTTCACCAACAAACCGTCCGCGACCATCCAGGCCGACGGCACGCCGACCGGCATTCTGTTCGGCAACGCCGCCGGTGGGCTGTATTGTTCGGCGCGAATCAATCCCGCCATTGCCGCGCTCGGACTCGATTACGAGGTCGCTGGCTACGATCCCTATAGCGGCGGTGAGGCCTTCGCGAACCAGACCGGTGGGGAATCGTGGAAGGTGCAACTCGAAAAAGCGGGCGCGCTCGGCCTGCAATCCACCGTCATCGTCCCCTGCGCCGTGCATCGCAACATGGCCAACCCGTCTCATCTCTGGGAAAAATGGCTCGCCGAGCCGAACAAGGACGCCAACATGCCGGTATTCTCGCCCTCGGGCGTCCGTCGCGGCTGGAAGGGCCATCAATTTTTCCCGATGGATTTTTACCATCCCGCCGTGCGCGGCATGATGGGCGAATATCTCACCGAGGCCGGCCGGCGTTACAACGGCAACCCGCGCGTGCTGTGGTTCGTCACCGCCTGGGAGGCGCGTGCGTCCGAACCGGAAGGCGGCGGTTCGTGGGGACAATGGCCGGTTGATGTCCGCACCCCGGCGGGCTTGAAAGATTTCCGCCGGTCGCTCCAACAGAAGTTTGGCACGATCGAGAGCCTCAACGTCGCGTGGAAGAGCAAGTACGAAACCTTCGACAAGATCGAGTTCCCGCCCGACCTTACCAGCGGCCCGCAGCCCGAGCTTGCCAAATTGGAGAGCCAGTTGTTCCCGGGACGTTGCGGCGCGCTGTATTACGAGTACAACCGCTGGCTCAAGGACAGTTATGCCGACTGGCTGGCGTTTTGTCGCAAAACGCTCAAGGCGGCCGATCCGACGCATCCCGTCGCCGTGTCGCCGGCGTTCGGGCCGATTGATAGTTATCTCTGCATCGGATACGATGCGTTCCAATGGGCGGAGAAGACGTGCGACGTGTACGCCCACCAGGTGACCGGCCCGATGCAGGAGGTCTTTCTGTATTCGATCAAGCGGTTGACCGGGCGCACCACCGCCAACAACGAGTGCATCTGGAACGAACCGGAATACGTCAATGATATGCCCGAGGAAGTCGTCCGCGCCGCCGCCGTCCGCAATCTCTGGCGGCAGATCGCCTGGGGGCGGAGCGCGTTGACCTTATACGGCCCGAACGACACCTATGGCGGCGGCAGCTACGACAACTTCATGGTGTTCGAGAGCGAGTATCAACTGCTGCGACGCAGCGGCGGCGCGATCGAGACCACCCGGCGTCGCCTGCGCTCGATGGAGGACGTGTGGTTGAACGCGCCCGTCGTCGAGCCGCGGATCGCCCTGCTCAAGCCCTCCACCTCGCAGATCTGCCAGCAGGCCTGGCAGCTCAACGAGTCGGTGATGCAAAACCTCCACGAGAACCTCTACCGGCGGAATTATCACTATGCGTATGTCCCCGAGGAATACATCCTGTCCGGCAAGGACGACCTGGCGAAGTACACCGTGCTGCTCCTTCCGTGGGCGACGCATTTCCCGCCCGGCCTCACCGAGAAACTGCTCGCGTGGGTGAAGAACGGCGGCACGCTGATCTGTTCCGGCATGGCCGGGGCCTATACGCCCTACGGCGAGGAGGACGGAACGTTGGCGAAGGAACTCTTCGGCGTCACCGATGCCCAGGTCTGGTACGACGAAGGGCTGGGCAACGACTGGTCGTGGGCGTGGAACGTAAGCGGCCTGAAGCCGGGCGTGCAATCGCTCGACGAACACACCTATGGTCACACGTTGCTCGCGTCGTACGGGAAAGGTCGTGCGCTGATGGTCCACCGCCTGAAAGACCTCAACGTCGGCGGCCCGGCCACGCCGCATCTCGAGCGGCTGCTCGACCAGGCCGCGCCGCGTCGTGCCTGGACCGAGGGCGCGCCGATGGAAATGGTGCTGCGCGAGAAAGGCCACCAACTCGATGTGGTCTTGATCAACCCCAACCCGCTCCACCCCGCCCGCGCCACGATTCATCTCGCGGACGGATACCGCAGCGCCGTGGATCGCGGCGTCGAGCGCGGCTTCCCGGTGCCGTTGCGCAAAACCGATCGTGGCCAGGCGTTCGACATCACGCTCGCCCCCGGCGCGGGCACGGTGCTCGTGTTGACCCGATAACACGGAGCGGAAACGACGCATGAAACCGACATGGACGACCTTGCCCTGGCGACGCTCCCTGCTGATCCTCGGCGCGCTGGGATTGCTCGAGATGGCGGCGTCCGCCGCGGGCGTGACGCTGTGGACCACCGGCAAGTCGCTGCTGCCCGGGTGGGGTCTGTATCCGAACGGTCAGCCGTACGGCGGCACAACGTCGCTGGATGAATACGCCGCCTGGAACTCCGGGCGACTCACGTGGGTGGCGGAGTTCCCTTCCAATGCCACGTACCAGGTGTTCGTCCGCCGGTATGCGGGCACCGGCGGCACGACCGTCACGCTCGACGAAGGTCCGCCCGTCCATGGCGGCAAGGGCCGACTCGATCCTCCCGGCCGCAACGATTGTTACATCTGGGAAAACCTCGGTCCGGTCACCGCCACGAAAGGTCCGCACCACGTGGACTTGCAGATTGCCGGCATGTTCGACGCGGTCGCGTTCTCGACCGATCCTGCGTTCGATCCCTCGAAGGACCAGCTGCCCGATCCGGTAATCAAGCCGGTGCTCCGCGCGCCGCGACGGTATCGTGACGATTCGCCGCTTCGCGCCGCGGCCGGGCGTCCCGGCTTCGTCGTGGCCTCCATTGCGCCGTACGAGGAGGCGCTCAACGATACCGTCCCCGGAACGAATCAAGTGATCCGCACGCTCCGACTCTGGGGCGCGGCCGATCAGTACGTGAACGGGAGCTTCGTCGTGCGGGCGTTGCGCGACACCCAGCCGTTGACCGCCACGCTCGAGCGCCTGTCCGGCCCCAATCACACGAAGATCAAGTCGGCGACGATCGACCTGCGCGTGGTGGGGTTGCGCCGGCGCGCGCTCAACTTCGTCGATATGATTGCGCCGGGCGTGTTGCTTCCCGATTTGTTGCTGCGCGATGACCGCACGGCCATTCCGCCCAAAGGCAAACAAGGCGGCTACGGCGGCGGACGATGCGTGACGGCGATCCCCGCCCACGAGAGCCGTCAGTTCTGGCTCACCGTTCACGTGCCTCAAGGCTCGCCGCCGGGCATTTACAAAGGAACCATCCGGCTCCGCCACTCACTTTTCCGCGGACTCGCGTTGCCGGTCGAGATCGAAGTCCTGCCGCTCGATTTGAAACCGGTCGAAGGCTATTACGGCATTTACCATCCCTCGCACCCGATCGCTCCCGAAGTGCAAAAGCGGGAAGGCCACTTCATTCCGCTCGACCGTTACCGGGCGGAACTCGCAGACCAGGTGCGCCACGGTTTCAACGCCACCACGCTCTACGGCGGCCCGACGACGCTGTCCTATGCGAAGGAAGCCGGCATGACCCAACCGCCGAATCTGATGCAATGGCCGGCAGCCGACGCCCACGCAAACGAGTACATCGCGCAAGCCAAGGCGCTCGGCTTTCCCGACCTCTACTTCTGCGGCGTGGACGAACCCAAGGAGCCGGATCGTCTCGAACAATGCCGCAAGGAGGCCGAGTGGCGTCGGCAAAACGGCTTTCACATGATGACCGCGATCAACTCACGCGAGTCGTACGAGGTGCTCAAAGACCTCGTGGATCGCCCCATTCTTTTGATGAGTGTCTTCAGCGGCCCGGACAATCCTTCGGTGATGTACGCGCGGAGCAAGGGGTTCATTCCCGTCTCGTACTGGATGACAGCCACGCCTTTTCCTCTCTGGAACCGGTCCTTGGCGGGTCTCTACAACACCCGCTGCGGATATCTCGGCACGTCGCCGTGGGCTTATCAGAATTATCCAGACTCACGCATCTGGGACGAGAACAAGGGCATCGAGGCCGTGGCCTACCCCGACGAGTTCGGAGAACCGATCCCTTCGCTCTCCTGGGAAGGCTACCGGGCGGGCGTGGACGACGTGCGTTACCTGCAAGCCTTGGATCGCGCGCTCGCTGCCGCGGACGACCGCTTGAAGCAGCCCGCGCCACCGGACGGTCTCGCCGACGCCGTGACCAAGGCGCGCGCCGTACGCGCCGCGCGTTTCGAATCCATCACGGGTCTGTATTTCCAGTATCTGATCCATCTCAAACCTGGCACGCTCGATGCATCCCGTCGCGAAATGGCCGATGCCACCCTCGAGATCGAGAATCGGCGACGCTAGACTTGGGTCTGATCCCCTCCCCTCCTCCTGCGCCTCTTCCTCAAAAAGCGCGAACGGGGGCGTTTCAGGTGAAGCGCAGGAAAGAAGGGGCTCGCCGCGAATGCCGGAACTGCGGGTGGCGGATGACGACGTATGAGAAGGTTGGATGCTGATCCCGGCGCGTTTTTCTTGCGGAATCTATTTCTGGCGCGTTGGCATCGTCCCCGGCGCGTTTTTCACGGAGGGATCATGACTGAGCGCGATTTGTAGGCCACAGGAATACTGTGCGCCCCAGCCAGCATGGGGTTGGTCTTGGGTGTTCATTTCAGGCCCTGAAGGAGTGATGCCGCCCGCTCTTGAATGATGCCAGCCACCCGTTCCGCCATGGCGGGGTCGTGGGCAGCGTTCAGAACGGCCTCGTTCTGCAGTCCAACGATACACTTGCCGCACAGGTCCACGATCCGTTCACGCAGCATCGGCCAACCCACGCTGGTTTCCTGAGCCATCTTCTGCCAATGGGCTGGCGTGATCGCCTCGATGGATTCGCTTTTGCCGATCTTCATGGCCGGAGTCTTGGACAGTTCCGGCCAAGCCAGCGTGCAGACCAAGTCGTAGAACGGCGCAAGCCTTCGTTCGGTCTTGCAGTAGAGAAACGAGTAATTCTTGCCGTGCGCGTCGGCATTCCCGATCAACACATTGAAGATCAGACCGTCCAGGAAGTCCCGGATGTCCAACGCCGCCACGGTAGACCACTCGCGGAGCAGAGCGATGCAGTCGCGGAGCAGCGGTCCGCCTTCCTGCTGGTACTTTCGCTCCGGCGGAAAACCCAGCGCCTGGCAGAAATCCTCCTGGTGAACACGCGTGAACGTGCCGTCCGCGCCGGTCGTGCGGTCATACCGCTGGACGACGATGCACGGCTTGTTGCCGACCGGGCGAATGGACACTGGAGGAACGTTCAAACCGACCGCTCTGGCCAGCGTCATGCAGAGAACCTCGGTGGCCACCAGTCCGGGGAATCGCTCGGGCTCCGTCTTGATGATGTGCGTGCTCGGCGTGTTGCCGAGGGGCAGCGCAATGGCGGCATTCCGAATCAGGACCGGCAATTTCGACTGCGCTCCGGCCAGCGAAAGCCGCAGCCCTTCGCGTCCCGCCATCAGCGGGCGGCGGGGCAGTTCCCCGATAATGTCCTCCAACTCCCCCTCGCTCAGTTCACGAACACGCGTCTCGCCCACGGTCGGAGCCGGCGCGTCTTCAGGCAGGAGGCTGACCGCGCCCGCGCATTCACCGCCGATCCGTTCCAGCATGGCGAAGTCGTTGCGTTCGCTGATTCCGAGAATGGCGGCGATCTGCTGCCGGGGTCCCTCGTCGGGGAGGATACCGGCGAAGAAGGATCGAGCATGCTTTCCCAGGAACGGTTCGGTCTGCAGCGGAAGCGACCGTGAAAGAGGTATGGCCTCCGACCTGCCGGCCCATTCCGGGGCATAGCGGAACTCGAGAAGTCCACTGTCATCCTCGCCCAATGCGCCGACCCGCTCGCCATTCAGATAGACGGTCAGTCGCTTCATTGCCTCTTGCCTCCGTCCTCATCGCCGCTGAGGGGCGTTGTCTCGATGGCAAGTCCAAGCGCCTGCAACACCTGGAGCGTCTTGCCGACCTGGCAGGTGGGCTTTCCCTTCTCCAGTTCGACGATGAAGCGCAGCCCTGTGCCGCAGGTCATGGCCAGTTCCTTCTGGGTGATCTTCAGATGCTTGCGCCGCGTTCGGATCGCCGTCCCAATCTGTTCTGTGGTTTTTATCTTCATAGTTCCCGAGCGGGAATATCTCACGATCTTGGCGGTCCGTCAACCGATATTTTCCCGTTCGGGAATATTCGCTTCAGAATGCGCTTTCATGCATAAAATGTTCCCGATCGGTGCATTCCAGACTACGTGATGCGATCTCCACTGGAGATGTTCGGCTCGTAGAACACGCCGCTCTTTTACGACCGGAAGATGAGACCGTAGGAGCGGAGGAATCGGGTGACACTCGAACAGGAGTGTTGCCCCTGAACGAGAACGAGGCCGTCGAGCTGTTCTGGACGCGGACCGAGGCCCGCATCGTCATCGAGGACGACCGCCGCGAGGACCACGGCTTCCGGCCTCACAGCCAGCTCGGCTCCCTGAGCCCGACCCTCTTCGCAGAGCAACGGATCCCATCCCCGTCTGCGGTCGGGCTTCGCCCTCCCTCCGACGGGAATGGACAAACCCAGAACCCCAACCCATCATCAACCACAGCCCCAGACTCACTCCCCACCTGGCTCGAAAAGGTGGGTCCGCTTGCCCTTCGCTACCTCATGATCGGATTCCTGAAACCAGTCCCCATCCCGCCGAGATTGCCCGATGACGAAGTGGACCCGGTCTATCGCCGGCTTCGACGACAGGTTTTTGCCGGGATTTTTCTGGGCTACACGGGTTATTATCTGGTCCGAAACAACCTGGCGCTGGCGATCCCGGATATCCTCAGGGAGCACCCGGAATACTCCAAGGCCATGCTGGGAACGGCGATGACCGGGCTGTCGCTGGCGTATGGGATCTCCAAGTTCCTCATGGGTTCGGTGTCGGACCGGAGCAATCCGAGATTTTTCCTTCCGTTGGGTCTCCTGGTCTCGAGCGTCATCGTCGCGGCCTGTGGCTTGGTGAAGGCGATTTACGCCTCGCTGTTCCTGGTCATCTCCTTGCAGGCGCTGAACGGCTGGGCGCAGGGCATGGGATGGCCGGCCTGCGGCAAGACCATCGTTCATTGGTTCAGCACGCGCGAGCGCGGCCTGAAGGTCTCTTTCTGGAATGTGGCCCACAACATCGGCGGCGCCTTGATCGCCAATCTGGCGATGCTGGGGGTGCTTCTCTTCCACGATTGGGGCGCCAAGTTTTACTTCAACGCCCTCGTCGCCTTCGTCGTCGCCGCGGCCGCCTGGTTCCTTCTTCGCGACACCCCTCAATCCTGCGGGCTGCCCCCGGTGGAGGAATACCGCAATGATTATCCCCCCGGCTACTCCACCGAGAACGAGCGGACGTTCACCTTCAGGCAGATCTTCCTGATCCATGTGCTTCCGAACCGGAACCTGTGGGCCATCGCCGTAGCCAATGCGTTCGTCTATTTCGTCCGCTATGGCGTGGTGAACTGGATCCCGACCTATCTCGAAACGGTCAAGGGATGTTCGTTCAAGCAGTCCAGCCTCGGCTGGGCGCTTTACGAGTATGCGGCGATTCCGGGCACCATAGCCTGTGGCTGGGTTTCGGACAAGGTGTTCCAGGGCCGACGGGCCCCGGCGACCATCCTTTTCATGGCGTTGACCTTGCTGGCTGTGGTCAGTTACTGGCTCAACCTCCATGGACCCCTTTGGATTGATTACGTGGCCCTCACTTCGGTTGGCTTCCTGATCTACGGTCCGATCATGATCATTGGCCTGCATGCGCTCGACCTCGTGCCGAAGAAGGCGGCCGGGACGGCTGCGGGGTTCACCGGTCTTTTCGGTTATGTGTTTGGCTCGGCCCTTTCCGGAACGGGGGTGGGCTGGATCGCGGATCGTTGGGGCTGGAACGGTGTGTTCGTGGCGATGGTCGTCTGCTGCATCTTGACGATCTTGTTCAGCGCACTCACGCTCGGTCACAAGGTCGAAAGCGACGCGCGCGCCAATCCACCTCAGGAAACCCCGTGACGATCCGCAACCTTCTCACCGTCCTGATCGCCGTGGCCTGGCTGTCTCCGGCGGCCGTCTCCCACGCGCAGGCCGCGGCGCGGCACAAAATGATCATCGCGCATCGGGGCGCAAGCGGTTATCTGCCGGAGCACACCCTCCCGGCGAAGGCCATGGCTTACGCCATGGGCGCCGATTTCCTGGAACAGGACGTCGTCTTGAGCAAGGACGGGATTCCCATGGTCCTTCATGACCACCAACTGGACGCCGTGACCGACGTCGCCACGCGATTTCCCGGGCGCCAACGCGCCGACCAACGCTTTTACGTGATTGATTTTACTCTCGCCGAGCTCAAGACGCTGCGGGTGACGGAACGTTTCCATGTCCGCCACAACTTCGGACAACCGGTTTATCCGAAACGCTTTCCCATGGGGAAGTCGAGCTTCCAGATTTCCACGCTGGAGGAGGAACTGCAGATGATCCAAGGCCTCAACCAAAGCACCGGACGGGATGTCGGCCTTTCCGTGGAGATCAAGCGGCCCGCGTGGCACCGGAAGCAGGGGCAGGACATCAGCACGGGGGTCCTCGAGGTTCTCGCCCGATACGGTTACAAGAACAAGAACGACCACTTCCACTTGCAATGCTTTGAATTTCCGGAGATCAAGCGCATCCGCAACGAGCTTGGGTTCCAGGGTGCGATTTTTCAGTGTCTCGGCGACAAGGTCGCCGCGGACGGGACGGACCATGAGTTCCTGAAGACCGCAGAGGGGCTTGCGGAGTTGGCTAAATTCGCGGACGGGATCGCTCCCGCGGTGAAACACGTGGTGACCGGCGACAAGGAAAGCGGGTTGAAATTCAGCAACCTGATCAAGCTTGCCCACGAGCGGGGGCTGAAAGTGTTCCCCTACACGTGCCGCGCCGACGAGCTGCCTCCCTGTGCCGCGACGCTGGAGGAATTGTTCGACCTCCTGCTGATTCGGGCGGACGCGGACGGGGTCTTCACGGATTTTCCGGACCGGGGCGCGGCGTTTGTCCGCTCCCACGAGGAAGCGAAGCATCCCTGAGGCGCCTGTTCGCCGGGGAGTCCGGCACGCTCCGGTTACAGGAAGTCCAGGGCCGCATGAAACTCAGCCCGGATTTCAGAAAGCTGCCGCGCGGCAACGGAAGAGGGGAGATCGAGTTCCTCGGCAATGCTCCGGGTCGCCGACTCGATGCGTTTTTCCGCTCTCGCACGCTCGAAGAGCATGTCTCCCGTCCTTCGAATGAGAAAATCCCCGGGGTGCGCCACCATCTCATGGTCAAGGGTGTAGGATAGCTCGATATCATTGAGGGTTTCCTCGGCGCATGGGAGGGATGGCGACCGGTCGCGAAGATGCGCGAGAAGCACGGAGGTGTTGGTGCCGTATCTGAAGAACCATTCCCGGATGCGGTCACGAGGGAGCTGGAGTCGGGACCCCTCTTCCATGAAATGTTGGAGGGCAGCCTGAAACGTTTCCTCGCTCTTGAAATCGCCCCCGCTTAAACGATGGTCGCACGTGCGGCAATCGCGCCAAGCCCCCCCGAGGCGCTTGGCGACCAGGTCAACGATGCGTTCGGCCATCCGGCGGTATCCCGTGAGCTTGCCTCCGGCGATGGAGAGCAGACCGGAAGGCGAGCGCATGATCTCGTCCCTTCGCGACAACTCCGATGCGGCTTTGCCCTCCTCGAGGATCAAGGGGCGTAAACCCGCCCAACTGGATACCGCCTCCTCCCTTCGCAATTTCAATGAGGGAAACATCGCGTTGGCGGCCCGGAGCAAGGAATCGGCGTCCTCGCGATCGCACCTCGGAGCGTCGGGACTTTCGTGGTGGAGGGTGTCGGTGGTTCCCACGTACGTGACGGGAAGCCGCGGGATTGCGAAGATCATCCTTCCACCTTCCCCATCGAAGTAGAGGGCTTGTCGCAGCGGCAGACGCGCGTAGGGGAAGGCCAGGTGGACTCCCTTGGTCAACTGAAGGCGTCTCGGGGCCGCGTCGTCATCCTTCTTCCGGAGGGCGTCCACCCAGGGACCGGCCGCATTGACCACGATCCGGGCGCGGATGCGGAGTTGGCGGTTGGCGAGGACGTCGTGCGCCTCGATCCCGGTGATCTGTCCGGGGCTGTCGCGACGGAAGGAGAGGGCCTCGACATAGTTCAGAAGGACCGCGCCCTCGACATGGGCGCTCTTGGCAATCTCAATCGTGAGTCGGGAGTCGTCGGTCCGGTATTCGTAGTAAAGCGCCCCGCCGAGCAGGCGGGACTTGTCGAGCAGCGGTTCCGCGGCGAGCGTCGCCTGACGGTCCAGCATCACCCGCCTTTCGGGACGTTCCACGCCGGCGAGGAAATCATAAACGCGGAGCCCGAGGGAACAGGAACGCCGGCCGAGGGAGCCATTCCGAAGCAGAGGAAGCAGCATTTTCTCGGGAAGGACGAGGTGGCGCGCATTGCGGTGGACGACCGCCCGCTCGCGGCCCACCTCACGGACGAGGCGGAGGTCGAACTGTTTGAGGTAACGCAGCCCCCCGTGGATGAGCTTGGTGGAGCGGGAGCTTGTGCCGGAGGCGAAGTCGTCTTTCTCCACCAAGGCCACTTTCATTCCCCGAAGGGCGGCATCGAGCGCGATGCCGCATCCCGTAATTCCACCGCCGATCACCAGCAGGTCGAACACTTCGGACCGAAGGCGATCCGCGAAGGATTTCCGATTACGGTTTGAGAAGGTCACGGAGGAGTGGATGGGATCGGCCATGTGCGTTGAACGGGCCGCGTGCCCAGGACCCGTGGATGGGGACACACAGGACCGGGCCATGCGGGGAAAGCCGTCAGGAACGCCGATGAAATGGAAGGGTTGTGGAAGGCGCCTTTTTACCGGGGCGAGGACAGCAGGGCAATTGAGTTGACTGTTTCCATTTCGAAACCACCGGCCATGCCAGATGCCTGGTCGGGCGTTCGTGTTAACGGGAATGGACGCCCCCCTTCCGAAATAAAA
>JADZFN010000003.1 GCA_020849895.1 Verrucomicrobiia bacterium
AAGGCCGCCGTGCCTGCGGCCAAGGACGCCCTCAACTGGTTCTTCCGGGCCGCCCGCGAACAGCCCGCTCCCGGGCTCACCGGCATCCCACCGCCCGCGGCCGGGGACACCGGGCGGACCGACTGGGAGCGCCGGCTCATCCAGCGGTTGCGTGTCCTGCATTACCAGTGGCGCACGGAACAGACCTACCGGGGTTGGGCGTGGCGTTTCGCGCGCGCGCTCGAGCCCCGCCCCCTCGAGGAAGCCACCACGGAAGACCTTCGCGACTTCCTCACCCGCCAGGCCACCGAGAAGCGCTCTTCCGCCTCCTCCCAACACCAGGCCCTCAACGCCCTCGTCTTCCTGTTCCGGGAAGCGCTCGGGCGCGAGCCCGGCGACTTCAGCGACTTCGTCCGGGCCCGAAAGTCGCGGAATGTCCCAACCGTCCTTTCGCGGGAGGAATGCCGGTGCCTGTTCGCCGCCCTCGAAGGGACCTCGCGCCTCATGGCCGAGCTCATGTACGGCAGCGGCCTGCGCCTGCTGGAACTGCTTCGCCTGCGCGTGAAGGACGTGGACCTCTACCGCCGCCAGATCGTCGTTCGCGCCGGCAAGGGCGACAAGGATCGGGTCACGGTCCTCCCCATGAGCCTCGTGGAGCGGCTGCGCGCGCATCGGGATCGCGTGCGCGAACTCTTCGACCGCGACCGGAAGGAGAAGGCCCCCGGGGCCTGGATTCCGGAGGGGCTCGACCGCAAGTATCCCTCGGCCGGCGTGTCGTGGGAGTGGCAGTGGTTCTTCCCCTCACGGCAGCTGTTGCGCGACCCGCGGACTGGGGAACGGCGGCGGCACCACGTGCTCACGGCCACCTTCCAGCACGCGGTCCGCCAGGCTGCGCGGAGGGCGGGGTTTTCCAAACGCGTGACTCCGCACGCCCTTCGTCACAGCTTCGCCACGCACCTTCTCGAATCGGGCGCGGACATCCGGACGGTGCAGGACCTGCTGGGCCACACCCTGGTGACCACGACCCAAATTTATCTCCACGTGATGCAGAAGCCAGGGATCGGCGTGAAGAGCCCGCTGGATGGGTGATTGAAAACGGCGTGAAGAGGTCATGAAGGGGTCCATCCAGTTTTTCGAGGCAAGCGAGGCGTGAGCAGAGTGTGCGGAGCGGAGGTCGCTCCGCACGCGCTCCTCCTCGAGTTCCTCGCTCGCGGCATCGTTCCACGATTCGCGGTCCCTGGGGGTCGCGGAGAACCTCCATCGGCTCTCTCACCTCCCGTGCCGCCCCCCTCCCTGGCCCTCCTTCAGAATCCCGATGATCTGTTCCGGACGGAATCGCTTCTTCATGCGCCTTGTGGCCGGCATCGCCTACGCGTCGAACGGCAGCCAGCGGCGGAAGAATCCGGCAACATCAGGATCGTAAAACTGATGGCCGGCATAGCCGAGATGGTGGGAAAGTTTTTCGGAGCAGCCGGCCGCAGCGTAGATTTTTTCGAGGCGGCGCAGGGCGGCGATCGAGTGTTCGATCGGAAATCCGTAATCGAATCCCCCCATCTCGATCATCAGGGCGCGCGGGGCGATCAGTCCGCAGATTTCCGCGTGGTCGCCGTATTTGAACATGCCGGGCAGGAACTGCGTGCCGCAGAAGTTGTCGATGCCGATCCCCCAGCCGCGATAGCTGTTCAACGCGCAGACCACATCGGTCGCCTGGATGCGCGCATCGAGCGCCGCCAAGTGCATTGCGTGAGCGCCGCCGCCCGAAAGCCCGATGGCGCCGACGCCGTCCTTGAGCACGTCCTTCCGGGCCAGTATGAAGTCGAGGCATTTCATGAGGTCCCAAAGGTTGTAGGTGAGCAGGTTGAATCCGAGGAGCCAGCCCTTGATCGCGTGGACGTTGCACGGATCGCGCCTCTCGATGGAACGCTCGCCCGGCATCCGGTCGCTCCGCTCGCCGAACGGGCGGCAGTCGGGAACGATCACAGCAAAACCCGCCTTTGCGAGGCGGGCACCGTAGTCATACTGGAAATAGGAGGTGTCCTGAACCGCCTCGGGATAGCGGGCGCCGGCGACGGGGTCCTTGCCGTGCGACCCGTGACCGTGGATCGCAACGATCGCGCGCTTCGGGCGCGCGTGATCGGGCGCGAGCACAATCGCGGGCACCGTGGTGTACGGCGCGGTGCTGAGGAGTACCTTCTGTTTCACGAGCCCTTCTTCGCGGACCTCCCACTGAATCTCATGGGTGAGAGGGACTTCTGCGGGAAAGGGGCCGAGGCATTCGCGGAACCGCTTTGCGAACGCCGCGCGCCAGCTCTCGAAATCGGCGCGCGTGGTGCCGCGAAACTCCAACTCGGCCGCGTGCTCCTGAAGAAGGTCGAGGAAAAACTTGCGGGTGGAGAGGAAGTCGGAGCGGCTCATGGCGCGCATCTTGGGAAGGGACGGCGCCGAGAGCAAGACGAAGAACAACCCCTTCAGCGGAGCGCGGGCGTGCCCGTCCGGACGCCGACCGGCAACAGGGCAGCGGCGATTTCGACGGCTTTCATAGGATCGGGTTCCTCGAGATCCTTGCGCTTCACGAGAACGGTCACCCCGGTCTTTCCGGTCAGCAAAGGCGTGATCCTCACCGCAACGCGGGAAGCGCGGTCTTCTCCTTCGATCTGACGGATGGTGCTGTTGATGAAGGTGATGCGATACTCCCGTCGAAGGCGTTGGGAGACCTGCTCAAAGAGCAGGTCCGGCGAGGAGTCGAGTTCGGCAACGACCTCTCCTTGCTTGCTGATGCGAAGGCCCGCAGGGACGGGAATTTCGCGATATCGCGAGGCGCCCTTGCGGAAAGAGGTCGGCGCGGCGCAGCCTGTCGTCAAGAGGAGCCCCACCATCAAGATGAGGAAAAACGGAAAGATGCCTCCCGCTTTTTTTAACTTTTTTTGAACAAAACCGAGCTTCATCTTGTCTAAACCTATGAGCACTGCAAGTTTTGGGCGCCTCCACGTTTTTTTTGAGAGACCTCCCTTGTCTCTCACCTCCTTGGCGTGAGGCGCCCATTTCTTTGGCCTCGATCGTATTGGTTTTTCAGGAAAAACGGCGTCGGTTCAAGTTGGTTTTAGATATTGTTCTTGACTTTTCTTCTGCTCTTTAGGAGCTGTGGAGAGCGCACCGAACAAGACCCAGAGGCCAACTCCAAGGATGAGTCCCGCGCTGGCGACCGGCAGGAAACGCGTCCAGCGCGTGGCGCCCCGCCAGTAGCGCTCCATGGCTTGCGCCATTTGCCGCATGCCCAGACTGAGCGCAAGAACCACGATTCCAAGACCGAGGCTGAAAACAAAGACCTGCGCCATCCCACGTGCCGGTGTGGCGGTGCTCCAAGCCATGAGAAGGACGGCAACGCCCGTCAAGCAAGGGATGGACCCGCTGCAGAATCCCAGAACAAACGCTTGCCGGAGTGACGAAGGGGTCGCGTGGTGGTGTCCGTGGACATGGTGATGGAAAAAGTGTCCTTCCGCATCTCCGCAGCATCCGTTGCGATGAAAGTCGGCGCGCCGCTCGCTCCAGAGCATCCAAACGCCAACGCCCACCATCAGGGCGCCACCCGCCATTTCGAATCCCCGCGCGAGGTTTTCTTTCACGAGCGCAGGCCCCAAGGCGTAGCCGATCGCTGCGAGGACGTAGATGCTCAACGTGTGCGCGACCGTGATGGTCATCGCAAAGGCCATCGCTTCGGCGACCGTGCGGCGGCGGTTGAGGAAGTAGGAGGCCAGTACGGCCTTCGCATGACTCGGTTCGAGACTGTGGAGCAATCCCAGAAGAAAAGCCGAAGTGAAGGGGAGTGCGGCGTCGTGCATGGCCGGATCGAGTGTCTCGCAGGCGCGCGCTTCGCGCAATCGCGGACTACGTTCGAAGCGCGCGAAGGCATCCTTGACACGCCCCCCAAGCCCGTCGCATCGTGCCGTGCCATGCCCAAGGCGAAGGAGTTGGCGAGCCGTTTGGCTGCGCATTTCCCGGGAACGGTTTCCGCCCCATCGGAATTCCGGGGAGAAATTTCTGTGGCCGTCAGCGAGACCGCAAAGCTCGTCGAGATCATGGCTTACGCCAAACAGGACCTCGGTTTCGAGATGCTCCTCGATGCGAGCGGCATAGACCACTTAGACCGCACCCCACGTTTTGAGATGGTTTACGAACTGTATTCGATGACGGCGGGCGCCCATTTGAGAGTTAAGGCGCCGGTTGCTGCGGACCCCCCCGAACTGCCTTCGGTGAGCGGCGTTTGGCGCGCGGCGGATTGGCACGAACGCGAAGCCTACGATTTGCTGGGAATTCGGTTTTCGGGGCATCCGGACTTGCGGCGGATCATGATGTGGGAAGGTTATCCGCATTATCCGCTGCGAAAAGATTTCCCTCTGGCCGGCCTGTCCACGGAGGACGGACGCGCGGACGTGGCACCGCTTGAAGGAGGGCCTTTTGTCACCTCCACCGGCGTGAAGACCGCAGTGGACCGCGAGCCGCGGGCGAAAGATGGCTGAGAGCGCCCGACCCATACGGGGTTCCAACGCGGGCGACGCGGATCGCGCCGCATTCGTGCGCCGTTTCGGTTTGTTTCTTCTCCAGAATTTTGCGGCGGCCTGAACATCTTCTCGACATCTCTCCCCTGCTTCTGCCAGCCTTCCTCCCCGCAATTCCGCGAAAACCAAGAAGGATCCACCCTCCGTTTCCCCATGAATCTTCTGCCTGCCGTTCTCAGTCTTCCGCCGTTGCTCGCGATGGGCGCCCCGCCGCAGCCTGGAGAAAACCCGACCAAAAGCCTCCTCGGCGCCCTCGGGCCGATGATCCTCATCTTCGTGGTTTTTTATCTCATCCTCATCCGCCCCCAGCAGAAGCAGCAGAAGGAAACGCGCAAAATGCTCGCGGCGATCAAGGTGGGCGACCGCGTCCTCGTCGCCGGCGGCATCTACGGCCTCATCGCCCAGATCAAAGACAAGTCTGTGATCGTGAAGATCGCCGAAAACACCCGGGTGGAGATGCTCCGCTCCGCCGTCCAACAGGTCCTCCCTGCGGAATCGAAATCCTGACAGGAGGCCGGCGCGACGAACGAGGATCTCCGCGAACCTCCGTTTGCGTTTTCGCTTTTCCCTTTTCAGCCTCCTCCCGTCATGCCCCGCCCTCTCCTGAAACGCTTTCTGCTGGTCGTCGCGGTCCTCGCCCTCGGCCTCTGGCATCTCTGGCCTCCGCAAAAGACGATCACGCTCGGCCTCGATCTCAAGGGAGGCACCTCCTACACTCTCGAGCTCGACCTCACGCGCCTGGAGAGCTGGCGCCACAAGCAGGCCCTCGAGAAGGCGATCGAGATCCTGCGCAAGCGCGTGGACCGCTTCGGCCTCAGCGAGCCGATCATCCAGCCCTCGGGCGACAACCGCATCATCGTCCAGATTCCCGGGCTCAGCGAAGCCGACAAGGCCAGTGCCCGCTCCCAGCTCGAACGCGTCGCCTATCTCGAACTGCGCCTCGTCCACCCCCAGAACGCCGCCGAACTCGCCCGCATGGAAAGCGTGCATGCCGGCCCGCCCCCCGGCTACGAGCTTTGTACGCTGACCGCAAAACGCGCGGGCCGTGCCGAGGTCGAGGAGAAGGTCCTCGTCAAGATCAAGCCCGAGCTGACCGGCAAACACCTCAGCCGCGCCGCGGCGATGAACGGCCCCGGCGGCTACGAGGTCGCCTTCGAGCTCAACGACGCCGGGGCCGAAATCTTCCGCCGCGTGACGAAGGCCAACATCGGCAACCGCCTCGCGATCATCCTCGACAAGAAGCTCATCTCGGCGCCCGTCATCCAGAGCGAAATCGGCGCGCGCGGACAGATCACCGGTGACTTCGATTACCGCGAAGCGACGGACCTCGCCAACTCCCTCGAAAACCCTCTTGAGACCCCGCTCAAGGTCGTCGAGGAGCGCGGGGTGGATCCCTCCCTCGGCGCCGACTCCGTCCGAAGCGGCATCCGCGCCGGGATCGTCGGCCTCGCCGCCGTCGTCGTGTTCATGGGGATCTACTACCTGCGCGCCGGCCTGATCGCGAACTTGGCGCTATGCGTCAACATCGTGCTGCTTCTGAGCACGCTCGCAATCTTCAAGTTCACGCTCACGCTCCCCGGCGTCGCCGGGATCATCCTCACCGTCGGCATCGCCGTGGACGCCAACGTCCTCATCTTCGAGCGCATTCGCGAGGAGCTTCGCAAGGGCAAGGCGTTCGCCGCCGCCGTGGACGCCGGCTTCAACCGCGCCTTCGGAACGATCATTGACGCGAACATGACCACGCTCATCACCGCGCTGGTCCTCGCCTGGCTCGGCACGGGGCCGATTCAAGGCTTCGGTTACACCCTCAGCGCGGGCGTCTGCACCAGCGTCTTCGCGGCGCTGGTTGTTTCCCGGTTGATCATGGACGCCTGGCTTCGATGGGGACAGCCGCAAAAGCTGCGCATGCTCTCCATGGTGCTCGACACGAAGATCAACTTCCTCGGATTCAAATGGCCTGCCTACCTCCTCTCGGGTGCGATCATCCTCGGCGGCGCTTTCAGCGCTTGGAAGAAGGGCAACGACATCTACGGCGTGGATTTCACGGGGGGCGATTCGCTCACCCTCCGCTTCACCGAGAAACAGGATCCCGGCGCCCTCCGACGGACGCTCGAAGGCCACGGCTTCCACGAGACTTTCATCCAATATCAACGCGAGGCGAAAGGCGGCGGCGAAGTCCTGGTCGTCCGGGTGCCCTTCGATCAGGGCGATCGCGCTCAAAAGGCGCTCGCCGAGGCGTTCCCGCAAGCCGGATTCAACCTCGCCAAGCTCGACAAGGTCGGCGGCACTGTCGGCCACGAGCTCCAGTGGAAGGCCATTCAGGGCCTCGCCGTCGCCTCCGTCTGCATCCTGATCTACATCACCGCGCGGTTCGAGTTCGCCTACGCCGTCGGCGCCGTCTTCTCCCTGCTTCACGACGCGGCCATCTGCCTCGCGTTCCTCTTCTTCACCGACCGCCAGCTCTCGCTTCCCGTCATCGGCGCGCTCCTCACCATCGCGGGTTATTCGCTCAACGACACCGTCGTCGTCTTCGACCGCATCCGCGAGGAGTTCCGCCTCCGCGGCGCCGCCATGCGCTTCGTGGACCTCATCAACCTGAGCGTGAACGCGACTCTGAGTCGCACACTCCTCACCTCGCTGACCACCCTCATCGCCGCAGGATCGCTCTATCTCTTCGGCGGCGGCGTGATCAACGACTTCGCCTTCATCCTCGTGATCGGCGTCCTGACAGGAACCTACTCCTCGGTCTTCATCGCCAGCCCGATCCTCCTCCTCTGGCATCCCTCGAAGCTCGCGCCCCAGACGGAACTGAAGCCCTCCGCCAAACCCGGTTACGAGCGCGAAGCCCCCTCGCGCTGACCCCAAGGGTTTTTTACACCTCCTGAAACCCGCTTCCCTGCCCGCGGCCCGCCGCCGCCCGATCTCATGCGCATCCTCGTCGTCGAAGACCAGCGCAAGACCGCTCAGTTCATCAAAAAGGGCCTCGCCGAGCACGGCCACGCCGTGGACCTCGCAGGCGACGGCCGCGACGCGGAGGCCGCGGCGCGCGTCACCGATTACGACCTTATCCTCCTCGACGTGATGCTCCCCGGACAGGACGGTCTGGAGGTCTGCAGGAACCTGCGCCGCCTCAAGGTGACCGCCCCGATCCTCATGCTCACCGCCCTCTCTTCCACCGAAGACAAGGTGCGCGGGCTCGACTACGGCGCCGATGACTACCTGGCGAAGCCGTTTGCGTTCGACGAACTCCTCGCGCGCGTGCGCGCGCTCGGGCGGCGCCCCCGGGCGACGAATCCGAAGCTCAAGATCGCCGATCTGGAGCTGGATCCCTCCATGCGCAAGGTCGTCCGGTCCGGCAAGACGGTCTCCCTGACCGCCCGCGAATTCGCGCTTCTGGAATTCCTCATGGAACGCGCCGGCCAGGTGATCACGCGCACCGCCATCGCCGAACGCGTCTGGGACATCCACTTCGACTCCGAAAGCAACGTGATTGACGTCTACGTCAACTTCCTCCGAAAAAAGGTGGACAAGGGCTTCGCCTTTCCCCTCATTCACACCGTCGTTGGCGTCGGCTATGTCCTGAAGGATCCTCGTTCTGGAAAAGCCGCGCGGTGACCTCCTTCCCCCGGAGGGTCAGGTCCGCACCGGCGAGGGGGAGATCTCCCGGTAGAGCGAATCGCGGAGGACGGGTTCGCATCCGGCTTCGCGGATGGCGCGGGCCAGTTCTCCGGCGCTCTGTTTCTCCGGAGTTTTCGCGCCGGCCATGTGATAGATCGTCTCCTCGACCACTGTCCCGTCCAGATCGTCCACTCCATAGCTCAACGAGACTTGCGCCAGCTTGAGTCCGTGGTTGATCCAGTAGCACTTGATGTGATCGAAGTTGTCGAGATACAGGCGCGCGATTGCAAGGTTGCGCAGGTTCTCGAATCCTGAAGGTTCGGGAATCCCCGAAAGCGCGTTGTTCGCGGGGTGGAACGGCAGAGGCACGAAGGCCGTGAATCCTCCGGTTTCGTCCTGCAGCTCCCGCAAGAGGCGCAGATGCTCAATCCGTTCAGGGATCGTCTCGACATGGCCGTAAAGCATCGTGCAGGTGCTCCGTCCTCCCGCGCGATGCCAGACGCGATGCACGTCCAGCCACTCCGCCGCCGTCTCTTTGCCGCGGCAGATCAGGTCGCGCACGCGCTGGGCGAAAATCTCGGCGCCACCGCCCGGCAGCGAGTCCAGCCCCGCCGCGCGGAGGCGGTCGAGCGTCTGAGGCACACTCATCCGACCCACCCAGGCGAGGTGAAGGATCTCGATGGCCGTGAAGGCCTTGAGATGGAGCGCGGGCGAAAGCGCCTTCAACTCCCGCAGCATCCGTTCGTAATGCTCGAACTTCCACGAGGGATGCAGGCCGCCGACGATGTGGAGCTCGGTGATCCCCAACGCCAGCGACTCTCGCGCCTTGGCGACCATCTCCTCGATCGTGTACTCCCAGGCGTCCGCATCCCGTTTCTTCCGCGCGAACGAGCAAAAATCGCAGGAGAGGACGCAGACGTTCGAGTAGTTGATGTGCCGGTTGAGGATGTAGTAGGCCCGATTCCCGTTTTTTCGCTCGCGGACCTGGTTTGCGAGCCAGCCCACCGCGTTCAGATCGGACGCGGCGTAGAGCGCCGCAGCGTCGCCGTCGTCGAGGCGCGTGCCAGCCGCAACCTTCTCGGCCACGACGCGCAACCCTGAGGCTTCCAGGCTTTTTGCGATCGCGGAGTTCATGCCGAACTACCATAGGCATGGCGCGCAACGCCCGCAAGAACGGCCCGAATTCTCTCCAACGTGAAGGCTTGGAGAGGGCATGATCGTCTTGAATGCCGATTTTTCGTGACGCAGAATCCCCTCTCGCGAACCGGCGGGGAATCTCGCGACAAGACTCGAAATGAAACCCTTTTTCCTGGCGGTGTTCCTCGGCGTCGGCCTGACGGCTCACGCCGAGAAAGTCGTGCTCCGCGTCGGGCATTTCCCGAATGTGACCCACGCCCAGGCCGTCATCGCCCATGGGCTCAGCCGGGCCGGGCGGGGATGGTTCGAGGAGCGCCTGGGGCCGGAGGTGGAGGTGCGGTGGATGGTTTTTAACGCCGGCCCGAGCACAATGGAGGCGATCTTCGCAAAGTCCATCGAGATGACCTACGTCGGTCCGAATCCGGCGCTCAACGCGCACCTGAAATCCCAAGGAGCGGAAATCCGCATCGTTGCCGGCGCGTGCAGCGGCGGGGCGGCGTTGGTCGTGCAACCGGACGGCCGCTTCCGGACGGATGCGGATTTCCGGGGCAAGAAAATTGCCACGCCGCAACTGGGCAACACGCAGGATGTCGCCTGCCGGGCCTGGTTGCGATCGAAGGGCTTGAAAGTCACGATGACCGGCGGCGAGGCGTTTGTGATTCCCACGGCGAACCCCGACCAGTTGGCGTTGTTCCGTCGAGGCGCCCTCGACGCGGTCTGGACCGTCGAGCCGTGGGTGACCCGTCTGGTCTTGGAAGCCGGAGGGCGGATCTATCTTGAAGAAAGCGAGATCTGGCCCGGCGGCCGGTATGTGACCACGCACCTGGTGAGCCGTGTAAGGTTTCTCGAAGAACACCCGACGCTGCTCAAGAAATGGCTCGCCGCACACGTCGAACTGACGGACAAGATCAACCGCGACCCGGCGTGGGCAAAGCAAATCTTCAACGAGGAGCTCAAGGCCGAAACGACTCAAGCCCTGCCGAAGGCCTTGCTCGATCGCGTCTGGGCGCGCCTGCAGTTGACGCACGATCCGATCCGCGACTCCCTGCTCAAATCCGCCGAGGACGCTTACCGCATCGGATTTCTCCGCCGCCCGCCGGACCTCTCGCGCATTTACGACCTGCGCTTGCTGAACGCGGCCTTGCGCGACATGAACCGGCCGGAAGTCCCATGATCTGCGATTCCGAAGAAGTGGCCGCCAAGCTGACGCTCCAGGGCGTCACGAAAACCTATCGCGCCGCGCGCGGTTCGGTGGACGCTTTGCGAGAAGTCAGCCTGCAGATTACGGAAGGGCAATTCGTCTGCCTTGTTGGGCCCAGCGGATGCGGCAAGACGACGCTGCTCAACATCGTGGCCGGACTGGATGAGCCGACCGGCGGGAACGTGCTTGTGGACGGATGCCCGATCGCGGGTCCCGGACGCGACCGGATGGTGATGTTCCAGGAGCCGGCGCTGTTCCCCTGGCTCAACGTGCTCGACAACGTGTTGTTCGGTCTGAGGCTCAAGCCGAACCTCGGCCGCCGGGAGCGCCGGGAGGTGGCGGAGTTTTACCTACAGTTGGTCGGCCTCCAGAAGTTCGCTCGCGCCGACGTCCACGAGTTGTCCGGCGGAATGAAACAGCGCGTCGCGCTGGCGCGGGCGCTGGCGCCCAATCCGCGCGTGCTGCTCATGGACGAACCTTTCGCCGCGCTCGATGCGCTCACTCGGGAACAGCTCTACGGCGACATTCAGCGTATCTGGAAGGAACGCAGGAAGACCATTCTTTTCGTCACGCACAACATCCGCGAAGCCGCTTGCCTCGGCGACCGGGTGCTCTTGTTCTCCGCGCATCCGGGCCAGATCCGGGAGGAATTCCTCATCGAGTTACCCCGGCCGCGCGACATCAACAGCGTCCATCTTGCCGAACACTCGGCCCGGATCACTCGCGCGCTCAAGCGCCATCTCACCACGGAAACGGAGGCGGCTGCATGACTCGTCACCGTTGGCTGGTGTTCTCGTATTTCGCGGCGCTGGTCGCGCTCTGGGAGGCGTTGGCGCGCCTGGGGCTGTGGTCGCCGCTGGTCTTCCCTTCCCCGATGGCGGTGGGCGCCTACCTGGTGCACGCCCTCGCGGACGGTACGCTGGCGGACGCGACGCGCGTGACCTGCCGGCGTTTGTTCTCGGGCTACATCCTCGGCTTGATGTTCGGCGCGCCGGCGGGACTGCTCACGGCCCGTTTCAAAATTGTCCAGGATACGCTGGGGGTCATCGCGCTCGGGCTGCAAACCCTGCCGAGCGTCTGCTGGGTGCCCTTGGCGCTTCTGTGGTTCGGCCAGACGGAAACCGCGATGCTGTTCGTGGTGGTGATGGGAACGACCTGGTCCGTGCTGATCGCTGTGGACGCCGGTGTGCGCAACGTGCCTCCGATTTTCGCCCGGGCCGCGCGGACCATGGGCTCGCGGGGCCTGCACACATGGTTGAAGGTCATCCTGCCGGCGGCCTTGCCGCACGTCGTGGCCGGCATGAAACAAGGCTGGGCGTTCGCGTGGCGTTCGCTGATGGCCGCGGAAATTTACGTGACGATCCTGACGGGCTTCGGCCTCGGCCACCTGCTCCACTACGGCCGCGAACTCCAGGCGATGGATCAGGTGGTCGGCGTCATGCTCGTGATCATCCTGATCGGTTTGCTCGTGGACAAACTGCTCTTCTCGCCGTGGGAACGTTATCTCCGCCGCCGCTGGGGGCTGGCGCTGTAGCCCGTCGCGCGACGCGCTCCCGCGCCCGGCCCTCAATCGGCGAGGGCGCTGTAGAGTTCGCGGATGGAGTCGAGGGCTTCTCCTACCGAGGCGGAGGCGCGATGCTCCAGAAGGGCGCGGGCGAACGCGACGCATCGCGCGGCGACGAGATGATTTTCATTCCTGAACGCGTCGTGGGCGGCGAACCATGCGAACAAGTCGCGCGCGGCGGCGCGGGCGTCCTGGGCGGTGACGCTGCTCAGACGTGTGCGGAGCAGGTCGGCTCCGAACTCGAGGCACGCCTCGGCCACCTTCGCCCGCCGTTCCGCTTCGGTTGTGCGCGCGGCCATGCTCAGGGGGCCGCCGGCGGCGGGGGAGGAGCGAGGTGGAGGGCATGGATGCTCGTCAACAGGTCCATCGCCTGGAGGAGGACGAGATCGCATTGGATCGCCGGTTCGTCTTTCGGTTTTGCGGCCTTCGGATCGCGGACCGGAGGAGCGACCTCCCGTCCTGTCAGGATCGCTTCACTGTAGTAACGGGGTTCCGCCGGGATTTCCGGCGCACGAAAGGGCTGGGCGAAAATGTCCTGCTCGATTTTCGCGTCGAAGGCGATGGTCACGTCCGGCTTCACGCCGCGAAGGAAGAACGGTCCCGCTTCCGGCAGGATGAACTTGCCGCTCGCCAAGCGCAGGATTTTTCCGTTGGCCAGAGAAACGTCGGACGTTTCGAAGGCGTCGCCGGCGGAGGGTGCACTGCCGAAAACGACGGCGCGATGCTGGTCCTGCAGGACGGCGGCAAGGAGTTCGGCGACGCCGGAGGTAGCGCGGTTGACGAGCACCACGAGAGGAACGTCCACGGGCGCGCCGCTTCGAGGAGTTTCGATCGTCTCGGTGACGGCGCCCCGCGCGACGCGGACTACGACGCGTCCGCCCGGGAGAAAGACGCCCGCGAGATCAGGCAGTTCCGCCCAGGCCGCGCCCGAAGCGAACCGGAGATCGAGGAGGAAACCCTGGATGTGTTCATCTTTGAGCTGGCGCTCGATTTCGGCGCGGAGGAGGCGGCCGGCGCCGGGTGCGACGCACGCCAGACGCACGTAGCCGAGGAAAGGATCGAGCACCGCCGTGGCGCCGAGAGAAGCGGACGTCGCGCGCACGGGCACGGCGTTGGTCTTGTCGAGAAGGCGCGCCGACGGGCCGAGCGACGCGAGCAGACCTTGGAGGGCGTCCTGCGCGACGCGCGAGCGAGAGACCAGGGAAGGGTCGGCGTAGCGTTGGGTCAGGGCATCCACGACCTCGTCGTAAAGGGCGGTTTCGGGTGCGGAAGGAAGGGCGGCCGAGGCCGGCACGGCGTTGCTCTTTGGCGGAGGCGACGTCTTCGGCGCACGGAAGCGATCGAACCACCCGGCACGCGCGGAAGCGGCCAGGATCAGGCACGCCGCGGCGAGGACAAAGCGGGCGCGAAACGCCATGAGAGTCAGAGCTTCGCTTGGAGCGTCCGATCGGCGGCTTCAACCTTGCGACGCAAGGCTTCGCGCCAAGCGACGAGCTTCTTCGCGAGCGCGGGATCGCTCGTCGCGAGAATCTGCGCGGCGAGCACGGCGGCATTCGTCGCGCCGAATTTTCCGATCGCGACCGTGGCGACGGGAATGCCCGGGGGCATCTGAACGGTGGAGAGCAGAGCGTCGAGCCCTTTCATCTCAGTGGCGTCCAAGGGCACACCGATCACGGGAAGGGTCGTCTGGGCCGCAACGGCGCCCGCGAGGTGGGCGGCGCCACCGGCGGCGGCGATGAAGACGCGGATGCCGCGGGAGGGCGCTCCGCGAACGTACTCGGCGACGGTGTCGGGGGTGCGGTGGGCGGACATGACGCGCGTCTCGTGGACGATCCCGAATTCATCGAGGGTCTTGTGGCAGCGCTCCATGAGCTCGAAATCGGAATCGCTGCCCATGAGGATGGCGACGAGCGAGGAAGGCATGGCGGAGAGTCTCGCCGAGAGCGCGCGCCAATGTAAAACGGAAAACCGCCGTGGTGGGCAGGGATGGATTCGAACCATCGAAGGCCGAGGGCCAGCAGATTTACAGTCTGCCCCGTTTGACCGCTTCGGTACCTGCCCGTAACGGAGCGGCGGATCCGCCGCGAAGGGGCTCACTATCCTTCCAGAGGACGCACGCCGCAAGCGGAAAGCGCACGCCCGGGGACAGCGATGCTTTGAGGTTGCGAGCTGAGGGAAAAAGCCGTTTCCTGACGCGCGCCTGGGGAAGGAATTCCCGCGAGGCCGAAACCAGGAGCGATCCATCTTGAAAAAGCGCATCATCGTGGAGACGGCGCCCGAAAGAGAGGAAAACGGGCTTCCCGAGGAATTCGAGCGCTTGCGGCTACTCGTCGAAGAGACGAGCGACTGGATCTGGGAGGTGGATCCTGATTTGCGATACACTTACAGCAGCGCCCAGGTGCGAACGATCCTCAGGTATGAGCCCGAGGAAGTCCTCGGACGAACCCCGTGGGATTTTATGTCACCCGAGGAAGCGACGCGGGTCCGGGCCGCGGTGGAACCGATCTTTTTCGCACGGCAGCCGATCGTTTTGTTCGAAAACGTGGTGCTTCATCGGGATGGCCACCGCGTGACGCTGGAAACCAGCGGCAAATCCATCTTCGATCAAAACGGGGTTTGGCGGGGATACATCGGGGTGAGCCGTGACATCACCCGCCGGCGGCGGGCGGAAGACGCCCTGGACGAGAGTCGCCGCCGCTTTGCGACCTTGACGGACCGCTTGCACGGCATGGCCTACCGCCGCCTCCACGATTCGCGGGGAACGATGGAATACGTAAGCGCGGGGGCCGCCGCTTTGACCGGCTGTCCTTCCGAGGATTTTCTCGGCGACGCGAAATGCGCCCATCGCGACTTCATCCATCCGGAGGATCGCGACGCGGTCTGGCGCGACGTTCAAAAAGCGCTCAAGCAGCAGACGCCTTTCCAATTGACCTATCGCCTCGTGTCCGCGCAGGGGAGGGAGAAGTGGGTTTGCGACCAGGGGTGCGGCGTGTTCGGAGAGAAAGGAGAAGTCCTGGCGGTCGAAGGATTTCTCATGGACATCACCCATCACATCCGCACCGAACAGGACCACGCACGCGGCGATTCTCAGGCGCGCCGCCTCGCGCAACTGGAGAGCCTCAGCGTGCTTTCCGTCGGAGTCGCCCACGAGTTCAACAACCTCCTCACGGCGATCCTTGGCAACGCGGAGGTGGCGATAGCGAAAACACCCGACGCCTCGCCGGCGCGCAACCACATGGAGAAGGTTTGCCGAGCGGCGCTCCGCGCCTCGGAGCTGAGTCAACAAATGATGGCCTACTCGGGCCAGGGAGGCGTTTCCCTCGGCGAGATGGAACCCCATGACATCATCGTGGAAGCCGCCCATCGCTTCGAAGCGGCGGCGCCGGCCGGGTGCCGTCTGGAATATCGGATCGCCGAAAATCTGCCTCGCCTGCGCGCGGATCCCGCGCAGCTCCGCCAGGCGCTCGTCAACCTCGTGATGAATGCCATCGAGGCGGTCGGCACAAAGGAAGGGCGGGTGACCGTGAGCGCGGGGAGCGAACGCCTGCATCGGGCGGATTTCGCGGCGATGGCGCTCGATGAAGGGCAAGCCGAAGGGCGCTACGTCTGGTTCGAGGTCGCCGACAACGGCCGGGGGATGGAGGCGGCGATGCGACAGCGGATTTTCGACCCGTTCTATTCCACGAAGTTCACCGGACGCGGGCTCGGGCTGTCGGCGGTGCTCGGCATTGTCCGCGCGCATCGCGGCGCGATCCGGGTGACCAGCGAACCGGGTCAAGGGAGTGCGTTCCGCCTGTATTTTCCCTGCGCGGAATAAGGCGGAGCGAAACGTTCACCGGTCGGGAGGCGCAAGGAGGTCGCCATCCAGACGCATCTGGATCAACCCCTGCTGAAGGGCGTTTCGTCGAGGCGGCGGGATGCCGAGTTCGTACGCCATCTGCCGGCAGAGGAGATTGGGCGCCGGGACGGGCCAATCTGCCCACAAGGTCTGGAAGCGCGCGGCAACGCCTTCCGCGCCGCGGGCGACGGCGGCGGCGTGCGCCCAGGGGAGGATCACGTTGACGACGATTTCCCGCCAGCGGTCCGGGCCGACGAGCGCGACCGGACGCGGGAGAAGCGCGGCGCCGGCGCGGTAATGGCGCGACCAGAACGCGTGTTCGAGCGCGGGCGGCCGCTTCAATCGTTCCGGCTGGGCGGCAAGCGCCCCGAACCATTCGCCGAGACGCGGGTGCGAGGACGCCATCAGCGCGAGCGCGGCGAGACGGCGTTCGGGATGATTGGCAGGACGCACCTGATGGACGCGAAGCGGCACGCTCCGCGCCGCGGCGAGAAGCACCTCGATCCGGCGGTCGGCGTCGGGGAGGAGCGCGACGGAAGCGAGAGGCGTCGCGATGGCGAGGCGGCGGAAGGCCCGGCGGTTGTGCTTGTAGCCGAGCGCCTCGGCGAGCGCCTCCCAGGCGGCCTGCTCGAAACCGACCGATTCGACGAGCGCCTCGAGACGGGCAGATTTCCGTTCAAAACGGAAAAGGCCCGCGGCTTCCACGCCCGCCAGCTTCCGGGCGGGTTCGAGACCGTCGAGCGGCGAAAGGATCGTGCGGAGGCGCGCCGGCGTGAGTGGATAGCGGTCCGGATCGAGCGATTCGGCAAGCTCGCCAAGCGATCCCTCGAGATGCGAGCTCAAGACGAGCTGCGGAACGCTCCCGCCTCCATGCCGCGCGAGCGGCGCGGGCGTTTCCTCCGCCCAGAGGCAGACGTCAAGGATGACACCCGAATAGGCAGGGTCGGCGCCGTGTCCGTGCTCGCGCCAGCCGCCGGCATGAAGATGGATCTCGACGTCCCCGCGGAAGATGACTCCGCCGATCTCCAGCCGCGCGCCGGTGAAATCGGGCCCGCCTTCGACGTTCCAGCGTCCGGGCAACAGGACGCGCACCGCGCGGCCGTCGCAGACGTGGAGGTGCTCTGCGTCGAAAAGCTGGTCGGCCCAGATCGCCTGCACGAGGCGTTCGGTCACGGGAATTGGCTCGTGAAAATCGGCCGGCTCGCGGAGCGAAAACAGCGCGTCGCGGCGCGCGGCGCGTGGGGCGGCGTCCTCGCGGGCGGAAGCGTTCCGCGTCATGCGAAAAACCTGCGGAGCGGGAGGTCCCGATGCAACCCGAAAGGGAGGGGTTGACTCCGCGTCGCCGCCTTGTAGCCTGCGGCCATGAAAGCTTTCCTGGTCCCGGTTTTCGGATTTCTGGTCTTCGCCTTCACCGCACCCGCGCAGATAAAACTCGCCGCGCTCGCCCCGGATTTCTCGCTCGTCTCCTGCGAGAGGCAGACGGTGAAACTCTCCGCGTTCAAGGGCAAGACGGTCGTGCTCGAGTGGTTCAACTACGGCTGTCCCTTCGTCCACAACCATTACGCGACCGGCGCGCTGCCCGCACTGCAAACGGAACTGACGGGGCGTGGCGTCGTTTGGCTGACGATCGTCTCGACGCATCCGGGACACGAGAACTATCTCCCTGCGGAAAAGCTGGCCGCGCAGGCGAAGAAAATCGGAATGAAATCCACCGCGCTGCTTCCGGATCCGGAGGGCGCCGTCGGCCGCCTCTACGGCGCGAAAACCACGCCGCATATGTTCGTGATAGACGCTGCCGGCCGCGTGGCGTACCAGGGCGCTCTTGACGATCGTCCTGCGACATCGGGCGATCCGAGCACAGCGAAGAACTACGTCCGCGCCGCCGTGGAAGAGCTCCTCGAGGGGAAGGCGGTCGCGCTTCCCCAAACGAAGGCCTACGGCTGCAGCGTGAAGTATGCGAAGTGAACCGCGTGCTTGTGTCGGCGCGCAAACGGGCCGATAGTTCTCCTCATGAAATCCATGGATCCGAAGACGCAAAAACTTGTTCAGGAGCTTTCCGTCGCCTACGCGATGGAGCTTGAAACCGTGCAAAACTACATCGCGAATTCGATCAATCCGGACGGTATCCGTTCGGACGTGATCAAGAAGGCGCTGGCTTCCGACGTGGCGACCGAGGTGTCGCACGCCCAACAGCTCGGACAGCGCATCAAAACCCTTGGAGGGCGCGTGCCGGGGTCGCTCGACAACCGCTGCAACCAGTCTTATCTGCAGCCGTTGAAGGACACCACCGACATCGTCAGCGTGATCAAAGGCGTCATCCGCGCGGAGGAGGGCGCCATCGCGCAATACAAGAAGATCATCCGCCTTTGCGAGGGGCACGATTATGTGACCCAGGATCTCGTCATCGAGATCCTCGGCGGCGAAGAGGAGCACCGGCGAGAATTCCTCGGCTTCCTCAAGGAATACGAAAAGGCCTGACCGTGGGCGCGGTCGCCCTGCGCGCGCAGGTTTCCGTCTTTTCACGGAGATGCCGGTGCGGTAAGCAGGTGTGATGAAGCTCTTTGATCTTTCCGGCGAAGTCGCCACGGTGATTGGCGCCAGTGGCGTCATCGGAGGTGCGATCGCCGAAGGCTTGGCCGAAGCGGGCGCCAAAGTCGCGGTGATCGCCCGATCTCCGCAAAACGGCGAAGCGCGGACGAAATCCATCCGCGACAAGGGAGGCGCCGCCGCTTACTTCAAGGCCGACGCCACCGAGACCGCCCAGCTCCGCGAGGCCTGCGCGGCGATCGAAAAACAATTGGGACCGACCAGCGTGCTCGTGAATTGCGCGGGAGGCAACGATTCGAAAACCACGATCACTCCCGAAAATCCCTTCGAAAAAATCCCGCTCGAGGCATGGAAGGCCAACTACCATCTGAACCTTGTGGGCGGGGCGCTGCTCCCCTGCCAGATCTTCGGTCCGGGCATGCTCGCACGGAAAAAAGGCAGCATCATCAACATCGCCAGCGTCTCGGCGCACCTCCCGCTTTCCAGGGTGGCGAGCTATTCCGCAGCAAAGGCGTCCGTGGTCAACCTCTCCATGTTCCTCGCCCGCGAATGGGGATCGAGGGGCATTCGCGTGAACACGATCACTCCCGGTTTTTTTCCGGCTGACCAAAACAAGGCGCTTCTCTTCCAGGAAGATGGCGCCCCCACCGAACGCACGCGATCCATCTGGCTCCATACACCTATGGGCCGTTTTGGAGACGCCTCGGAGCTCGTCGGCGCGGCGATCTTCCTCGCCAGCCCCAGGGCTTCGAGCTTCGTCACGGGCGCCGACCTGCGCGTGGACGGCGGGTTCCTCTGTCAGACGATCTGAAAAGGCCCGGCCCGACGTCCCGCACGACCCTCATGCCGAAGCGGCTCGGACGTCCTCCGCGTTTCCCCCGTGCGCCCCCTCGGATTTCGTCTCCTCGAAGAGCGCGAGGAAACGCGGCGCCAGCGCCTGGACACTGTGCTGTTCGAGCGCGAGGCGGCGCCCTTCGGCGATCAGCCGCCGGCGCAGCTCCCGGTCCCGAATGAGTCGGAGGATCTGCGCGCTCCACTCGGCGCGTCCTGAGGCCAGCAGCCCGTTCTCGCCGTGGCGGATGAGCCGCATGGCGACGCCCACGGGGGAAGCGACGACGGGCACCCCCGCCGCCCAGAACTGGACGAGGCGGAGCGCCGGCTGCGCACGATTCCACGGGGTGTCCTTGCGCGGAAGCAGACCGATGTCCAACTCCGCGAAATCCGAGGCCTCCCCCTCGGCGGAACGCGGCGTCCATTCGATGGGACAACGCGCAGAAATCGCGTGGGGCGTCCCTCCGATCACGCGGAAGACGAACGGTGCGCGGGAGTGCAGATCGAAAAGCGAGGGCAGAAGCTCGCGCAAATCGGCGTCCGTCGCCCCGGCTGCAAACCAGCCGAGCACGGGGATTTTCAGCATTCGTCTTTCCTGGGCACCCTTCGCGAAGTAGCTCTCCGTGTCCACCGCGGAGGGCAGAAGGACCGGCTCGACCCCCTGGCGGCGGACGAACGCTGCGAGCTCCTCGTTCTCGACGACGACTCGTTTCGCGCGCCGGCAAATGCCGCTCAGACGTCGCGCGCGCAGCCAGGCCAGCGAAGGAAATTTCACCTTGCCGCGTCCGAGGTAGAGCGGCGCGTCGAGATCGAAAATCATCCGCGTCTCGCGCGCGATGCGCGATTCGAGATCGAAAAGCGGCGGGGGAAGGATCGGGCGTTGCACGTGCACCCAATCGTAGTCCCGGATCTGATGCAGGTCCTGCACTCGCCGCGTGAACGTTCGAAACGCCTGATGCCCTCTCGCGCCAAAACCACCCCGATCCTCTCCGTCCACCGCTTCTCCCTCGCGAACCGCAGGCCGCACCACGCACTCGTGCCCCGCCGCCTCGAGCGCGGGCAGATACTGAAGCGCCCGTCCACGGCTGGAAGGCGTGGAGCGGTTGCCCTGCGTGAGAAACAGGATGCGCATCAGCGGATAACGGGATTGTGAGAAGGGCGGACGGGCCTCAGGATGGCACCCCGCGAAGGTCATGCGCATTATGACGGAGCTTTCTTCGACAGGCAATGCCGCCGTCGCCATTCCGGCGCGCGACGAAGCCGCGCACCTCGGCGCGATCGTCCGCGGCTGCCGCGCACTCGGATTCGAAGTTTGGGTGGTAGACGACGGTTCCGACGACGACACTGGCGAAATCGCCCGGCGCGAAGGCGCCGAGGTCCTCCGCCACGCGACAAGCCTCGGGAAAGGGGCGGCGATCCGAACCGCGCTCCGCCGCTTCCTCGCCTCCAAGCGCGGGGCGCTCGTGCTCATGGACGCCGACGGCCAGCACGACCCGCGCTTCGCTCCGGAATTCCTGCGCGCGGCGGCGGTGGCCGACCTCGTCCTCGGCAACCGGATGGGCAACCCCGGCGCCATGCCGCCCGTGCGGCGGTGGACGAACCGTGCAATGTCGCTCTTCCTATCGCGCATGTGCGGCGCGGCGATCCCCGACAGCCAATGCGGCTACCGCCTGCTCTCCCGTCGCTTCGCCGAAGCCTTCCGTCCGACGACCTCCCACTTCGAGCTGGAGAGCGAAATGCTCGTCCAAGCCGCGCGCTTCGGCTTCAAGATCACGTCCGTGCCCATCCCCGCCGTCTACGGTTCTTCCCCGAGCCATATCCGTCCGATCCGGGACACCTTGCGTTTTCTGGGCTTCCTTGCAAAAGCCCGTTTTTCCATCCGATAATTATTCGCTCGCAGAAGGAAAGTTTTGGGGTAGTGTCGGTGCGATGAGCGAGCTGCCCATCGCCGATGCCAAGGTCTTGACCTTCGACCTGAACCAGTGCTCTGACCGGGAGTTCTGCGAAGTGTTCGGAGCGGACGCCGGACTTGCGCACAACCTCGTCGAGTACCGTCAAGAGGTCCTGCACGTCTTCAAGTTCGAACAGCTTCTCAAGCTGCGCGGCATGTCGCACGAACGGATCGCGGCATGGACGGCACCGAAGCCGGACGAAAAACCGAATACGGAACTCCAGGGCGCGCTCGGTCTTCCGACCGAAAAACCCGAGCCGATCGAGAAACTCCTCGGCGCGCTCGCTCGCCGCGCCGGCGCCACGGTCTGCCTGGTGAACGCGCGCGAAGGCGCCCTCGTGCTCCATACCGCACCGGACGATTCCACCGAGGAAACGCTGGTGACGGCGGTCTCCGAATTGGTCCGTCCGACTCAGGAGGGCCTGGTTCAGATGCGACTCGGAGCGGCAGACGTTCAGGTGATCAGCTATGCAAAGCACGACCTGATCGCTCTCCCTGCGGGTGCATTCTACCTTGTCGCGCTCCAACCTTCCGGCGGGACCACTGCGGAGAACTTAAAGCTCTGGAAGGCCCTGGCTGCCGAGGTCGCCCGTCGCGTCCCTCCGCGCATGATCATTGATAACCATGCGAAAGTCGGGGATTCCGACATCGCGTTCGACTGTCTGAAATGTCACCTTCGCCTCGTCGTGGACCGCGCAGGGATTGGCTTCAGCTTCCCGTGCCCCCGCTGCAAGACTCGAGTCACCGTCCCTCCCGAGACCACTTCTTTCTCCTCCTTCATCCAGCCGGAGGACCTGAGGATTGATCCCAAGGCGGCGTGATGGCTGGGTCGTCTTCCTCCGCGCGCGCGCCGTCTCGTTTCGCCCGGTGGTACGGAAGCCTCCTCCTGTTGCTGGCGGCCACCGCGGTCGTCTGGCCCGCCTTCCGGGACGCGGGTTTTGCGGGAAGCGCCGCGGCCGCGGCGCCATTTCTGCGCCGCATCGGGATCGGGAAGGCGGCTGTCCCGCGCGCATCCACGCAACTCCTCGGCGATCCGGCGCCGTCCGATCGCCTCGCCGCGCTCGCGCGGCGGATGGAGTTCCGCCTCCGCCACTATCGCGTGACGCCGCAGCTCCTGCGGGATTGGTGCGCGGAATGGAACTGCAGCTCCTCGGAGAAGCTTCAACTCCTTCGCCTGATGCTGGGACAGCTCCCCGAGGCGGCGGCGAAGGAGACGCCCGCCTCCCAGAGGCAGGACGTGCTCCAGGGCGTGTTGGACCTGAGCGCCGAACTCCGCCGCGCGGATCCGGGCAACGGCTTCCCCTGGTTGGCGGAAGCGCTCGCCCTGTTGCATTCCGGGCAGGATGCGCCGGCGAAGCTCGCCTTGGACGAGGCGTTGCGCGCCGCGCACGCGGACGCCGGCTTGCGCGCCGTGAACGTCTCCGAGCTCGCCGTCTGGGCCGCGCGCCTCGATCCGTGGGTCCTCTTCCCGCCGATGCCGCGGCGCTGGGGCCTCCAGGCCGAGCGCCCGCTCCTGAATCTCGGGCGCAGCCTTTCGCTCCAGCAGCGCGCTTTCCTGAAAAAATACAATCTCGAACGCGCCAACGACCTCGCCATGACGCAGCTCCGTCTCGCCGTTTTTCTCGCCGAGTGCGGATGGACTCCCGGCGATCTCGCCGCCGCCCGCGCCGCCGCCAACCGCGCCATGCTCCCGCTCTGGCCTTCGCCGACGGTCGCGTTCTCCGACGAACTCCTCGAACGGCATTTCCTTTCCACCCTCGAAGACCAGGGCGACCGCGTCAACCTCGCGAAGGCGCGCGCCTGGCTGGCGGATCTTGGCCGCCGGGAAGACGCCTTGCGCCGGAACCTCCCGACGTGGCGCGCGATGCAACGACTCTCGGCATGGACCGCGCCGAGCGTGCTTGCCGCCCTTCTGGCGCAGGCGGTCCTCGCCCTCGGCGGCTGGCTCCTCCTTGCGGCGACGACGCGGCCCGCCACCGGGCCTGTGCGCGCGCGCTGGGCGATGGGCGTCCTCGCGTTCGCCCCCGCGCCGATCGTCTGGTCAATGCTCGGCTGGCCGCCGGGGGCTTCGTTGCTCGTTGTCGGGCTTGTCGGCGCCTTCACCCTTTGGGCCTGGTGGGCATCGGCGACGCCCGGCGGCTTTCGCGCCGCGCGCGCCAAGCTCGCCGTCGCCGCCCTGGGTACCCTCGCGGCATTCTTCACCCTGATCCTCCTCGCCGCCGCCGCGGTCCAGTATCAAAGAGCCGTCCTCCCTCCCTTGTTGAGAGACGGCCTCATCGCGCCAAGGTGATTCCCTGGCGGGGCTTCAAAAAGTGCGCAGGCGAGATTCCGAGCCTGATGGCACGTCGTGATCCCTCACACCATGCCGCTCGCGGGTTGTGAAAAATCCGCGTCAACCTACGCGCCGTTCTCGACCTCTCCCTCGTCTTCGTCAGCGATGACGCGTGCAATGGCCTGAAGGCTGTCGCCATCTTCGAGATTCACGAGGCGGACCCCCTGGGTGTTGCGTCCCGCGACGCGGATGTCTTTCACCTTGGTGCGGACCATCTGCCCCTTGACTGTGATCAGCATGATCTCGTCGGTCTCGGTGACCGTAAGGGCGCCGACGACGACGCCGGTCTTCTCGGTGGTCTTCATCGTGATGATCCCTTTACCGCCGCGCGACTGGCGGCGGTACTCGTCAAACGGGGTGCGCTTGCCGACGGCGTTTTCGCCGGCGACGAGGAGCGTGGCCTTCGGGTCCGCGACGGCGAGGGCGACCACCTTGTCCTTCTTGTCGAGGGAGATCCCGCGCACGCCGTAGGTGGCGCGGCCCATCGAGCGGGCGTCCTCTTCGTGGAAACGGATGCTCATCCCCTCGCGGGTGATCAGGACGACCTCGTCATGTCCGCCGGTGAGCTTCACGTCCATGAGGTCGTCGCCCGGCTCGATGTTGATCGCGATGATGCCGCCCTTTCGGATGTTGGCGAAATCGCAGAGCGCGGTCTTCTTGATCGTCCCTTTCGACGTGGCCATGAGCAGGAATTGATCCGCGCTCCAGGTTTCGTCCTTGTCGTCGGCGCCTTTCCTCCACGGGATGCGGATGAGAGCGGCGATCGCCTCCTCGGGTTTGAGTTCGAGGAGGTTGGCGATGCTGCGTCCCTTGGCGGCGCGCCCCATGTCGGGGATTTCGTGGACGCGCTCCACATAGACCCTCCCGAGCGAGGTGAAGAAGCAGAGGTAATCGTGTGTCGAGGCGGTGAAAAGGTGTTCGATGAAGTCGGTCTCCTGCGGGGTCTCCCCTTCGCGGGTGGCCATGCCGATCACTCCTTTGCCGCCGCGGCGCTGGGAGCGGTAGGCGCTGATATTGGTGCGCTTGATCAGACCGGCGTGCGTGATCGTGATGATCACGCCCTCGTTGGCGATGAGGTCCTCGATGGCGATTTCGCCTTCGTCGGGCACGAGCTCGGTGCGGCGCGGAGTGGCGTGCTTCGCCTTCACCGTCTGAAGCTCCTGTTTGATGAGCTCGAGGACGCGCGCCTCGCGCGCGAGGATGTCGGCGAGGTCTTTGATGCGTTCGAGCAACTCGCGGTATTCCCTCTGGATCTTCTCGCGCTCAAGGCCGGTGAGCTGGTAGAGACGAAGCTCGAGGATGGCGTCGGCCTGCCTCTCGCTGAAGCCGTAGCGGTCGTTCGTGAGGCGCGCCGGGCTGCGGATGAGGAGGCCGAGCTTCTCCACCTGCCGGCGCGTGAACTCGAATCCGAGCAGCTTCACGCGCGCCTCATCGCGCGTGGCCGATTCGCGGATGATCCGGATGAACTCGTCGAGGTTGGCAAGGGCGATGAGGTAGCCTTCGAGGATCTCGGCGCGCTCCTCCGCGTTGCGGAGCTGGAAGCGCGTGCGGCGCAGGACGACTTCGCGGCGGTGCTCGATGTAGCAAGCGATCAGCTCCTTGAGCGGCAGCGTCTTCGGCTTGCCGTGGTCAATCCCGAGCATGTTCACCGCGTAGGACGTCTCCAGTTGCGTGTGCTTGTAGAGGTTGTTGATCACCACCTTGGCGATCGCGTCGCGCTTGAGCTCGATCACCACGCGCGTGTTTTCGTCCGATTCGTCGCGGATGGCGGTGATGTCGGCGACCGTCTTCGTGTTCACCAGCTCGGCGATCTTCTCGACGAGCGTGGCGCGGTTGACGTTGAACGGGATCTCAGTGACGACGATCTGCTCCTTGCCGCCCTTGAGCTGCTCGACGCCGACGCGCCCGCGCACCTTGAGGCTGCCGCGGCCCGTTTCGAAATACTGGCGGACAGGCTCGACACCGCACACCATGCAGCCCGTGGGGAAGTCCGGCCCCTTCACGTGCTTCATCAGCTTCGCGAGCGGGATCTTCGGATCGTCAATCACGGCGCAGATGCCGTCTACGAGCTCGCCGAGATTGTGCGGCGGGATGTTCGTCGCCATGCCGACGGCGATGCCGGTGGCGCCGTTGACAAGCAGGTTCGGGAACGCAGCGGGGAAAACGACCGGTTCGGTGCGCGTCTCGTCATAGTTCGGGACGAAATCCACCGTGTCCTGCTCCATATCCTCCATCAGGAGGGCGCCAAGGTGCGTCATCCGCGCCTCGGTGTATCGCATGGCGGCGGGAGGATCGCCTTCGACGGAGCCAAAGTTGCCCTGACCGTCCACGAGCGGATCGCGCATCGCCCACGGTTGGGCCATGTGGACGAGTGTGGGATAGATCACCGCTTCGCCGTGCGGATGGTAGTTGCCCGAGGTGTCGCCGCAGATTTTCGCGCATTTCCGATGCTGGCGGTTCGGGAAGAGCGACAGGTCGTGCATCGCGTAGAGGATGCGACGCTGGGACGGCTTCAGTCCGTCGCGCACGTCCGGCAGTGCGCGAGAGATGATCACCGACATCGAGTAATCAAGGAACGACCCCTTGATCTCCTCGGCCACGTTCACCTTGCCGATCCGTTCGTCCTTGGCGTAGAGCGAGGCGGCGGGCGGCGGCGCGCCGCCGGCGCTGGCGGGCGCCGGGGCGGCGTCCGCCGCTTCGGACGGCGTCGGATTCGCGGCTTCCGCGGGGGTCGAGGGCTTGGGCTTTCGGGCCATGAGAAACCCGCATTGAAAACGAAAACCGGAGGAGGGTCAATCCAAGGAAGCCTCCGGAAGCCGTCGAAATTCATCCGCTCGAGTCTCCTCTCCTCCGTCGCGGAGAAGAACTGGGAGCGTCGCGCGGCCTTGACCTTGCGCCCCTCGCTTTTCGCTCATCGGCGCAGCCCGGGCAGAACCGTTTTCTGTCGAAATTCCGTCGCTGCGAATGTCGCGAATGGCGTGGAGGAGGCGTTGAAGGATCCCGGCGGTCGTCGGATGCAAAAGCGCCGGATGCGAAGGATGGCCGGCGCCGCCGCTCGCGAGAAGAAATCCGCAGGACGCGAATTCCTCCGCGCGCGGCGTACGGCCTCGGGATCAACCGTATTTTTTCGCGAGGCGGAGGCGGTGATAAGCAGCGCGCTGCGCGGCAGTCATCTTCGCGAAATCTGGCGCGCTGTTCGAAAGCGTCGGCCAGTCCGCCTTTGCGGCTGCCGCGGGCTTCGCGCCACGCGTCGCGGCGGGCGCCGGCTTGCGGCCCGCGCTCGTGACACGCACCGCGTCGCTTCCGCCGCTGTAGCTCATCGTCGCATCGGTCGTTTCGAGGTCTTTCTCCAGCGGAAGCTTCGGCGCGATCCCCATCTTGCCGAGCAGGTCGTGATAGGCGCGCACCGCCTCCTCGGGCGTGATCCGCCCCTCGGTGATCAGGCGCAGCATCTCGATGAACCCGAGCTGGTGTTCGGCGCCGTTGATCTTTCGGCCGAAGAGCGCGACGCGCGCGCCGTACTTCTGCGCATCGTGAATGAGCTTGAAGGCGTCGTAGGTGGTCCCGGCGCCGCCGCCGAGGATGCCGACGACGAGGTTCGGGTCGTATTGCGCGAGCTCCTCCATGAAGCGCGGTCCGTGATAGACGATCTTGAGGAAAAGCGGCCGCCCCGCTTCGGTGACGCCCGCGAGGCTGCGGATGATGTGATCGTTGATGAACTCGCCGAGCTTTTCGTCCGGGATGCCGCTGGGGACGTTCGGATCGAAGACCTCGAGAAAATAGCGAAACTTCTTCCGCTCGGCTTCCTCGCGGAACTCCTTGAAGGCGCGCAGGGTCGCCTTGTCTTCCTCGATGCGGTTGGTCAAGGTCATCGAGTACAGCCCGAGATTCGCGCCGGGGAACTCGCCGCCGGAGCGATCGCATTCGATCTTACCGCATTGGATATGGTCAATCGTCGCTGAGCGGAAGGGTTGCGAGGGCGCCTGGGCATAGGCGCCGTTGCGGACCACCCAGATGTCGGTGGTGTCGTTGGCGCGCGACGCGGGCGTGATGCGCGATTCCTTGAAAAGCCCCTCCTGAATCGTGAGGCGTTCGTTGACGGAGGCGGACATCAACATGATATCCACGAGCCCCTGCTTCGTCACCTCGCGGATGATGTCGAGGAACTCGGGAAGATTGCGGTGGCCGTATTCCTCGCGCGTCCAGATCTCGGGAGAGAAGCGCGCGGGGTGCGCGCCCTTCGCGGAGAGGTAATGGCGCGGGCCAGTGGCCTGGATGCCGTACGCCATGTCGGCGTCCTTGGCGTCGGCGATGATGAACTCGCGCGACGCGGAGTTCGCACGGATGGCTTTGAGTTTTTGATCGAGGGATTTGAGCATGAGATTAACCATGAAGACCCCAAGGGCTCGTTATTCAGAGAACGACGCGTCGAAGGTCTTCTTTTTGTACGGGAATGTTAAAGTGGATGAGCCGCGATAAACGCGAAGGCCCAAGGATCAGGGAATACGGGAATGACACCATGAACGGATGGGGTTCTCATGCGTCCTTTGCGCCGGAGCCCGATTCGGACTTGTGATCAGGAGGTTCGGCCATTGAGTCTTCCTTGGATATTGATCATTGGGCCTTGATCATTCAGCCCTTGACCTTCTGCAGCGTTTCCTGGAGCGCGCGGGCGGAGTTTTGGAGGGCGGTCTTTTCCTTGGGCCAGAGCGCGATCTCGACCTGATCGAGCACCCCCTTGCGCCCGATCACCGTCGGCACGCTGAGACAGATGTTCCGGATCCCATAGGCGCCCTGCTGGAGCGACGAGACCGGCTGGAGCCGGCGCTGGTCGAGCGCGATCGCATGGATCGTGTCGCAGATGGCAAGGGCCACGGCCCATCCGGCGCCGCCCTTGCGCTGGATCACCTCGGCGCCGCTGCCGCGCGTACGCGCGAAAATCCGCGTCTGAATCGCGGGGTTGAAGCCGGGCAGCCCGGCGAGCGGCAGGCCGTTCACGGTGGCTGAAGACCAGATCGGCGCCATCGAGTCGCCGTGTTCGCCGAGGATGAGCGCACGCACTTGGGTGGGCGCGAGTTTCAGCTCGTCGGCGATGAGTGAACAGAAACGCGAGGTGTCGAGCTGCGTTCCCAACCCGATCACCTGTCTCCAACAGAGTCCGAGTTCCTTCGCCGCGAGCTGGGTAAGGATGTCCACGGGATTGGAAACGACGAAGACGATCGCGTCCTTACGGAATCCACCCGTCCGGATCCCCTCGAGGATCTGGCGGAAGAGGCCGACGTTGCGGTGGATGAGATCGAGTCGCGATTCGTCGGGCTTGCGCCGCAGGCCAGCGGTGATGAGGAAGATGTCGCTGTCCGCCGCGCGCGCGTAATCGCCCGCATAAATCCGCTGGTCCGCGGCGAACGCTGCCCCGTGGAGGAGATCGAGCGCCTCGCCTTCGGCCAGCGCCACGTTGGCATCGAGGAGTTGAATTTCGGAGACCGCGCCGCCGCACTGAAGCGCGAAGGCCGCGCAGGAACCGACGCGGCCGCCGCCGCCGATGATGGATACCTTCATGTCTATTTCGATCTTTGGATCTTCGTTGTTCGCCGTGATTTGATTCAGCTCTTGCCTGCAAGGCGAATCAGGATCTGGTCGGTGATGCTCTGGACGATCTTTTCAATTTCCGGATCGGCCGAGGGCGCGACGGCTTCCGACGGCGTCACGCAGGTGACTCCGGGACGCCAGTCGCTGTTGTCACAAAGCTCGCATTCCTTGAGCCCGAGGCGCGGGTCGGGAATGCCGAGCTTCTGCTTGATTCGGAGGAGGTCGCCGAGCTGTTCGCCGCTGAACGTCTTGAGGTCGGTGCCGAGCTGGGCCGCAGCAAGCACCGTGCGGCAGTAGGCCTCCACGATCTCCATTTTGAAATAGGAGTCCTCGACGCCCAGATGGCTCCAGGACACGACGCCGTGATTGGCCATGAGGATCGTGTTGTGCTGCTCGGTGAGGTCGGCGACGAGCTTGCCCATCTCGGGTGTGCCCGGCGTGCGATACGGGGCGATCGGCACTTTTCCGACGAACACCTCAATTTCGGGAATCATACAGGTGGGCGGTGTCACGCCCGCGATCGCAAAGGCCGTGGCATGCGGCGGATGACAATGCACCACCGCCTTCGCCTTCGGCTGGCGCTTCATGATTTGGAGATGCATCAGGATCTCGCTTGTGCGCCGTTTGACGCCGGCAAGCTGCCGGCCTTCCATATCCACGAAACAAAGGTCTTCGGGCTTCATGAACCCTTTGGAAACAAGCGTCGGTGTGCAGAGCACGACGTTTTCGTTGATCCGGATCGAGAGGTTCCCGCCGTTGCCATCCACATACTCGCGCGCCCAGAGGCGGCGGCCGATGTCGCAAATCTGCTCCTTGAACGCTTGCACCTCGAGGGAATGGAAAAGGGTTTCGAGAGCGCTTGCGCCTTTCGGCGTTCCGGCCGACGCGCCCGGCGCCGGCGCCCCGCGCGCGACGCCCCCCGCCTGGATTTCGTTCAGGCGGTCCTTCGCCGAAGGCGTCAGCAGCGCCCCGTCGGGGAGCGTCACTTGGCCGCCGCCCTGGCGGGCGAGCCGTTCGATGTCCCGGACGCTGAGAAGAGTCTTCATAGGGGCGAGTAGTGGATGGCGTCCACGAGGGCGACGTTGATCGCGTCAATTGGTGTGGGCTTCTGGAATGGCATGGCGGCCTCGCGTCCTTCCTCGATCGCGACGACGTCGCCCACTCCGCCACCCAGTTGATCGTAGGCGACCACGCTCGGCTCGGCGCCGAGAACCGGCGGGCGGACGGCGAGCGAAGGGAAGCCTTCGCGGGTGGCCGGGCTGACGATCAGCCAGCGGCCGCCTTCGAGGGCGGGCACAGAGCGGCTCAGGATCACACGACCGATGACAGTTCCGAAGCGCATGGAAGTTTGGAGCCGGAAGGCGCGTTCAACGGGTTTCGTCCATGATCGCGACGATCATGTCGCGCACGGGGCTCAAGGGATCTTTGACGGCGAGGCGGGCGGCCGCGCCGTCGCTGGACACGATCACCGTCTGATGGAGCGCGGCGCCGCACGGATCGATCGCGGCGCGCGGCGCGCCGTTCGGGACGCCCGCGCCGTCCACGGGCTGACAGATGAGGAGGCGCCAGCCGAGGTAGCTGGGGTGTTTCCGCGTGGAGGTCAGGCTGCCTTCGATCCGGGCGAGGAGCATGGTCAATAAATTCTCAGGTTATCCACCATCACGCAGCGGCGGACGCGGGTGAAGGTGCGCGGGTTGGTGATCCCTTCTCCGGTCGGCGTGGCGATCGAGTAGCTGAGATATCCTTCGCCACCGAGGCCGAGCCCCGCCATACAGGGACCGTTCTTGACGAAGAGCGTCGTGTCGAGCGCGCGAGCCATGGCGGTCATGCGGTCCACGTTCTTCGAATGGATGATGGCGGTGTGGCGATACCCGTGCTCCGCCTCTTTCGCGGCGGCGATCCCCTCCTCGATTGAGCGCACACGCACGATCGGGATGAAGGGAGTCATTTGTTCCTCGACGACAAACGGATGCGCAGCGTCCGTTTCCGCAAAGAGGAGCGGCGTGCTCTCGGAGACGGCGACGCCCACGGCTTTCGCGAGGACGGAGGCGTCTTTGCCGACGAAATCCTTGTTGAGCACGGGATGCGGACAACCCGCGCCCTGGCCTTCGGAGAAGCTGAACACCGCCTTCGTGAGGCGTTCCAATTGGGCGGCGTCGAGGCGGGCGGCGCCGTGCTTCGCCAGCGCCGACATGAGGGCGTCGGCGATCGTGTCGAGGACGAAGATCTCCTTTTCCCCGATGCAGAGGAGGTTGTTGTCGAATGCAGCACCCTGGATGATGTGCTGGGCGGCCTTGTCGAGGTCGGCGGTGTCGTCCACGAGGACGGGGGGGTTGCCCGGGCCCGCGCAGACGGCCCGCTTGCCCGTCTGCATGGCGGCCTTCACCACGCCGGGCCCTCCCGTAACGCAAAGGAGGCGGACGCCCTCATTCGCGCACATCGCCTTGAACGACTCGATCGTGGGCCGCTCGATGAGGCAGACGAGGTCGGCGATGCCGGTCTCGCGTTCGATCGCCGCGTTGAAGGCGCGCACCGCTGTCGCCGCGCAGCGCGTGGCGCTCGGATGGGGGTTGAAGACCACGGCGTTGCCCGCGGCGACCATGCTCACGATGTTGCCGCTGATCGTCGGGATCGAGTGCGTCGAGGGCGTCACGGCGCCGATCACGCCGAACGGCGTATATTCCTCGTGGGTGATCCCGTGATCGCCGCTGAGCGCATAGGGGCGGAGGAACTCGAGCCCCGGCACCAGCTTGATGATCTGGAGCTTGGCGATCTTGTGGTCGAGGCGGCCGATCTTGGTTTCCTCGAGCTCGAGGCGCCCCCATTCGGCAGCGTGGGCCTCGGCGAGGCCTTTGACGATCTCGATCACCTTTGCGCGCGCGGCAAGGCCTTTCTCCTGAAGGCGGAGCGAGGCGGCGGCGGCGGCTTCGCAAGCCGCATCGGCGGTGGAGAACACGCCGAGCGCGCGTCCCCCGCGGACGGCGCGAGGCGGAGGCGCGAGCGCCGCAGGCTTTTCCGTGGATGCGGACGGCGGAGCTTTTCGGGAGGCGTGGCCGAGACGGCCGAGGACCTCCTCGACGACGGTGCGGATGACGGCGTCATCCAGCGCGGGTTTCGAGCTCATGATTCTTGAGGGGACGGCGGGGTTTTGTGTCTGACGCCAGCGCGCCGGCGGAGCAGCGATCCTCCGTCAGGCGATGCCGGTGAATTCATCGGGCGTTGCGGGCGTTGAAGATCTCCTTCCCGAGCACGTCCACGGTGTCCACGATGCCGATGACGACGGCGTCCACGGGGGCCTCCTTGAGGCCGGGTGCGAGGCGGGCGGAGCTGCCTTGGCAGAACAGCACCATTTCCCCCTCGCCGGCGCCGACGCTGTCCACGGCGACGATTGTGTTGCTGCCGGGCTTGAAGCGGGACGGGTCCTTGTCGTCCACGAGCATGGGGCGCAGGAGGAGCAGCTTGCGGCCGCCCATCGAGGCATCCTTCTTCGTGGAGACCACGGATCCCTCAACCTTGGCGAGGAACATGGCCTTACTTGGCGGCGGCCTTGCGGGGCAGCACCGCCTCGATGTCGCCGTGGGGGCGAGCGATCACATGGACGCTGACGACCTCGCCGAGGGCCTTGGCGGCCTGGGCGCCGGCGTCGGTCGCGGCCTTGACGGCGGCGACGTCGCCCACGACCACGGAGGTCACGAGCGCGTTGCCAACCTGCATCATGGGGCCGGCGAGCTCCACGTTCGCGGCTTTGAGCATGGCGTCGGTTCCTTCGACGAGGGCGATCAGCCCCCGCGTTTCGAGCATTCCTACGGCTTGATGGTTCATATGTGTTGAGGTTTGGGGTTTCGGAAAAGAGAAAGGTCAGGATCGGAGGGAGGGATTTTTTTTGAGGAGGAGGCGACGCGCCTCGCGAGCAACGACGAGCTCTTCGTTGGTGGGGATGACGAGCGTCTTCGCGCGGGCGGAGGAGACGCCGAGAGAGGCTTCGGCGCCGCGGGCGGCCTTCGCGTTGGCGTCCGGATCGAGCGCGAGGCCGAGCGCATCGAGGTCGCGGCAGATCATCTCGCGGACGTTCGCCTGGTTTTCGCCGATGCCGCCGGTGAAGACGAGCGCGTCGAGGCCGTTCAGCTCGGCGAAGAACGCACCGATCCAATGGCGGGTTTGGTGGACGAACATCTCGAGGGCGAGCTTCGCGCGCGCGTCGCCTTTCGCCGCGGCTTCGCTGAGGTCGCGCATGTCGCTGTGGCCGCCGGAGACGCCCTTGAGGCCGGAGTCCTTGCAGAGAATGCGCTCAGCCTCCGCCATCGTCATCCCGGTGGCGCGCATCACGTACGGCAGCGCGAAGGCGTCGAGATCGCCGACGCGGTTGTTGTGCAGGACGCCCGATTGCGGGCTCATGCCGAGGCTGTTCCCGATCGCGAGGCCGTTGCGGATGCCGGAGATCGAGGTGCTGCCGCCGAGGTGACAGGAGATCACGCGGAGCGCGGGCTCGCGGACGGGGTTCGTCTCACCGTCCACGTAGAGGTCGCGGACGCGGGCGGCCACATCCTCGCGTCCGAGGATTTCGGCGGAGCGTTCGGCGATGAACTTGTGGCTCGCGCCGTGGAAACCCCAGCGGCGCACGCCGAGGTCATGCCATTCCTCGGGAATCCCGTAGCGCATCGCCGCTTCGGGCGTCCACTGATAGAAGGCGGTCTCGAAGAGGCCGATGAGCGGCGTCTTCGGCATCCGCCTCGCGAACTTGCGGATGCCGTTCACATAGGGCGGATTATGGGCGGGGGCGACCGCGTTGAACGCCTCCATCGCCTCGATCGCAGCGGCGTCCAGCCGCACGCAACCGTTGAGACCGCGCGCCATCACCACCTTGAAGCCCACCGCCGCAAGATCGGATGCATCGCGCATCCAGCCGCCTGCGCGGAGTTCGGCGAGACAGGCTTCGATGGCCGGGCCATGGTCGGTCAGGCGCTCGAACCCGCCGCGCGCGAGCATCCGCTCGCGCCCGTCCGAGAAATCGAACAGGCGGTATTTGAGCGAAGTCGAGCCGAGGTTGGCGACGAGGATCTTCATTTCGGAGGAGTCCGGAGCGGAGGATTGCGGCGCGATGCCGTGGCGCGGTTCCATCCCGGGCCGGCAGCGACCCGCCAACCGCGCCGTTCCTCCTGCGTTTCCACGAAGGGGAATCGGGCGGCGGCGGGGCGAGCGGCCTACTGGAGCCAGCGGCCGAGGGCGGGCAGGCCGTCGTGCGGTCGCGGAATCACGTGGACGCTCACCACTTCGCCCACCTGAGCGGCGGCAGCGGCTCCGGCGTCGGTCGCGGCCTTCACCGCGGCGACGTCGCCGCGGAAGAAGGAGGTCACGAACCCGCTGCCGATTTTCTCCCATCCGACGAGGATGACGTTCGCGGCCTTCAGCGCCGCGTCGCTCGCTTCGAGGAGCGCGCAGAGGCCTTTGGTTTCGATCATGCCGATTGCTTGTTGTGCCATGGTCTTTGTGGAGGTTGAGGGTTGGAGTTACTTCGCGAACGCCTTGATCAGGTCCTCGTGGGGACGGGCGATGATGTGCGAGCTGACGAGCTCACCCACCTTGCCGGCCGCCTTTGCGCCGGCGTCCACGGCAGCCTTCACGCTGCCGACGTCACCGCGCGCGAGCACGGTGATCAGTCCGCCGCCAATGGGCACGGTTTTGATGAGGGTGACGTTCGCGGCCTTGACCATGGCATCGCTGGCTTCCACGCTGCCAACGTAGCCCTTGGTCTCGACCATTCCGATGGCTTCACTCATGGGTTTCTCCTGGGTTTGGGGTTGCTGAAAATAGGAGGGACGATGTTCGGAGCGGGAGAGGCCTAGGAGAGGCGGGGATTCGGGATTCCAATGTCACACCTCGGATCCTCATTCCTTCACCAGCTCGCACGAGGTGTCGGGCTGGAGGTTGCAGGCGTTGCCCTCGTCGGTATCCATATGCACCTCGAGCTTGAAGCTCGGGTCCACGCGCGCGACGAGTTTGTCGAGCGCGATCGCGCAGTCGCCACCGATCCGCAGCTTCATCAGATCGCCCGTTTTCACGCGATAAAATGCCGCGTCGTCCGGATGCATGTGGACGTGGCGCAACGCGCGAATGACGCCCTGTTTCATCTCGAAAAAACCGGCCGGGCCCATGAGCATGCAGCCGGGCGTATCCTTGATGTTTCCCGACATGCGAAGGGGGATGTCGAACCCGAGAGCGATCGCGTCGGTGTAGGCGAGCTCGACCTGATTGAGCGTCCGACACGGCCCGAGAATGCGAAGGTTCGAGATCACCCGGCTCCGCGGGCCGATCAGGGTCACCGTTTCTTTCGCGGCAAACTGCCCCTCTTGATAAAGCGGCTTGAAGACGCCCAGCGAATGCCCCTTTCCGAAAAGGACTTCGACCGCTTCCTGCGTGAGATGGCAATGCCGCGCACTCACATTGACGACCAGCGGATTGGGTCCTCTGGCTTGGGCGGGCAGCGGCCGCGCCAGCTGTGCATACAACGTTTGTCGCACAAGGTGCTCGATCACGGCGCGATGCGGAGGCAGAACAGGAGGCGGCATGAGGGGTCGTTGCGCGAATCATGCCGTATTTTTTTCAATCGTCAAACATTTTCTTGCAAAATCTTCCAAAATCTTCCAGACTCTCAACATCTTCAGAGAAGCGATGCAAGCCGAAGAGCGACAGCAGCGGATCGAAGAGCATCTCCAAAAGGTGGAGTTTGCGTCGCTCGATGAACTCGCGGAACTCGTGGATGTTTCGGTTTCCACAATTCGTCGCGACCTCGACGCGCTCGAACAAACCGGAAGTGTGCGCCGTACGCATGGCGGCGCGCGGCTCGCAGCCCCACGTTCGGAGGAATGGGTTTTCTCGGCGCGCGACACGCATCAAGTGGAGGAAAAGGAGGCGATCGGGGCCGCCGCCGCCGGGCTGATCGCACCCGGGCAAACCGTGATCCTCGACGCCGGCACTACGGTGTATCACATCGCGAAACATCTCACCGACAAGAAGCCGCAGATCATCACCAACTCGTTGCCCGTGGCGAACCTGCTTGCCGGCGAGAACGCGGTGGAGGTCGTCGTCACAGGCGGCGTGGTCTATCACCGCTTGGGCGTCCTCATGGGGCCGCCCGCAGTGGAGGCCTTCGCGAAAATCCACGCCGACGTCGCCGTGATGAGTTCAAGCGGGATCACCCTCGAAGGCGTGACGAACTCCCACGGCCTGCTCATCGAGATCCAACGCGAGATGCTGCGCGCCGCGCAAAAAGTGCTCCTTTGCATGGACCACACCAAACTCGGCCGAAAATCCATGTCCCCGCTCTGCGGCCTCGACGAGATTGACGTGCTCGTCACGGACTCCCGCGCCCCGGCGGAAATTGTCGAAGCCTTCCGCGCCCGGGGTCTCGACGTTCTCCTCGCCCCTCCCTCTTCCTCCTCGGCGAACGGGAAATAGCGGACCTGTCGCTCTGCGCGCACGGCCTGCCGCCGGGTTTTCGCATCGCGCCGAATCGCTTCTCTCGGCATCATGCCTCCGTCATGCCGCTGCCGCGATTTTTCGCCGAACTCCGCCACCTGCCGGGGCTGGTGCGGCTTTCCCATTCCGTTTTCGCGCTGCCGTTTGCGCTCGCCGCGCTCGCGCTCGCCTGCGGAGGGATGCCCTCGCTCCATCTCCTCGGGCTCGTCGTCGCGGCCGTCGTTTTTGCGCGGACCGCCGGCATGGCCTTCAACCGCCTCGCCGACGCCGCGTTCGACGCGCGCAACCCGCGCACTGCGGCGCGCCATCTCCCTTCCGGCCGCGTCTCGCGCTACACGGCGTGGGGAATCGTGCTCCTTTCGTGCGCGGCCTTCGTCGGCGTCTGCGCGCGGCTCAACGGCCTTGCGCTCGCGCTCGCGCCGGCGGCGCTGGCAGTCGTTCTCGGCTACTCGCTCACCAAGCGCTTCACGCGCTGGAGCCATTTCGTGCTCGGCATGGCGCTGGGAATCGCGCCGCTCGGCGCCTGGGTCGCCGCGCGGGCAACGCTCGCCGACGCCGCTCCGTGGCTCCTCGCTTGCGCAGTGGTCTTCTGGGTCGCCGGCTTCGACATCGTCTATGCCACGCAGGACGCGGACTTCGACCGCGCGTCGGGGCTTCACTCGCTCGCGACGGCGCTCGGCGTCGAGCGAGCGCTGCGCCTCGTGCCGTGGCTTCACGGGGCGATGCTCGCCGCGCTCGCGACCGTCGGGCCGGTCTCCGGGCTGGGCTGGGCGTACTATGCGGGCCTGATCAGCGTGCTCATCTCGATCCTCTGGGAGACGCGGCTCGTGGCCCGCCGCGAAGACCGCGAAATACAGGCCGCCTTTCTGCGCGCGAACGCCCTTGCGAGCTTCGGATATCTGGGCGCGGTTCTCCTCGGTCTCGCCACGCGCTGACCTCGTCCTGGCCGGGTGTCCGGAAATCGGCGGGCACGCGACAAAAATCGTTCTTGGGCATCCTGGTCGTTTCGGACAATCTGCCGGCGTCCGCAGGCGAAACGCGAAACTGAAGGGAACGCCGCGCGCAGAGAAAAAAGGGAGACGAAAATCGAAGGACGGCTCTCGTTTTTGAGGAGAGTTCTCGCTTGCGTCAGGAACGTCGGAAATCCCGCTTCACATGAAAATCCCGACCTCAAGATCCGCAGGCGACCGTCGGCCTTCGTCCGACGCCCTCCCCACTCCGCCGCCGTTCCACGTCGTCCTCGTCGAGCCGGAGATTCCCGCGAACACCGGCACGATCGTGCGGCTCTGCGCCGCGACACGCAGCGCGCTGCATCTCGTGCATCCCCTCGGATTCCGTCTCGACGACGCCGCGTTGCGCCGTGCGGGAATGGACTACCTCGATCTCGCCGTGATCCGCGAACACCGATCGCTCGCCGAAGCCCTGCCGCCCGGCGCGTCCGCGTGGTTCTTCAGCACAAAGGCGACCCGCACGCTTTGGGAAGCGAAATTCGCGTCTGGCGATTTTCTCGTCTTCGGCCGCGAAACGAAAGGTCTCCCGGAAGATCTCCTCGCGCGCCACCCGGACCGCGGCCTCTGCATCCCGATGCTCGAGCCGAAGGCCCGAAGCCTCAATCTCGCCCTTTCCGCCGGCATCGTTCTCTACGAAGCTCTGAGACAGACGCGCGCCGCGACAGGAAACCGTGTTTCATCGAATCCCGGAACATGCTACGCTCTCCTTCCATGAGCGAACCCGTTTTCAAATCCGACGCCCACGCCGTCCTCGACCTCAGGACGGAGACTCAGTATGCCGCCAACGGCATCGTCAGCCGCACGCTTTTCCAGGGGGCGACCGGCCGCGTGATCCTCTTCGGGTTCGACAAGGGGCAGGAGCTCAGCGAGCACACCTCGCCCTATCGCGCATTCGTTCAGATCCTCGAAGGCGAGTGCGAGTTCCTCCTCGGCGCGACGTGGCACAAGCTCAAAGCGGGTGATCTGGCCCATATGACGCCCGGCCTGCCGCATGCCATTCGCGCCGTCGAGCGTTTCTCCATGCTCCTCACGCTCTTTCCCGAAAAGACGACCTGACCGTCCGCCCGTTCCTGAAATCCGCGTCAGCGCTTCACACAGCCGGCGTAGATCTCGAAGAGGGCTTTGAAAACCGTCTTCCACGGGTAGCGGCGGATAACCGCTTCGCGCGCATGCGCGCCGATCTCGCGAAGATCGCCTTGCGCGACGCGGAGCACGGCGCGCGCAAGGGATTCGGCTGTCATCTCGGGCGCGAGAAATTCCGGCCCTCCGAAGATAAGGTCATCCATCCCGCTGCCGCGGAAGGCGAGGGCGGGGATGCCGCAGGCCTGCGCCTCGAGCGCGACGAGGCCGAAGGTTTCGCACGGGCTCGGATGGACGAGCAGGTCGGCGGAGGCGTAGATCGAAGCGAGCTTCCGGGCGTCGCCCTCGTAAGGAAGCCAGTGGAGATCAGGGTTGGCGCCGCGCGCCTCCTCGACGCGGGCGCGTTCGGCGCCTTCGCCGACGACGAGGAGGGCGAAGCGGTCGCCGGCATAGCGCCGGATGATGGAGAACGCCTCGAGGAGGAGGTCCATGCGCTTCTCGCGCGACAGCCGGCCGACGAAGAGCAGGAGGGCCTGGCGCTCCTGCACGCCGAGCCGTCGCCGGAGGAGAGGATCGCGCGCGGAAGGCTCGAAGACGTCGGTCTCCACTCCGAGCGGGACGAGGCGGGTATTGCCGACGCCGTAGCCCTGCAGGACCCGCTCGAGTTTCGGGGAGGCGACGAGCGTGAGATCGAAGCGGTTGTAGAGGCGGCGGATATACCTTCGGGAGAGGCCGTCCACCAGCGCGCCGGCGGGGCGGCCGCCGAAACGACGGAAGGTGCGGAAGTAGCTTTCAGGAAAATGAGAATGATAAAAGCCGACGACGGGTACGCCGAGGGCGCGTCCCGCGCGGAGGCAGGCCCAGGCGAGTTGATAGGGTTCGCCCGCTTCGATGAGGTCGGGTTTCGCCTCGCGGATCAGCGTTTCGACACGGCGGACGTTCCAGACGAAGCGGTAATGAGAGCTGAACGAGACGCGCGGCGAAGCGATCTCGATCTGCGTGCAGCGCCCCTCCGTCCGCGCGGCGTGGCGCGGCCCCGGCACGAGGAGGACATGCTCATCGGCGGTGTGGCGCGCGAGGTAGTCGCGTTTCTCGGTGAGATAGCGTTTCACGCCGCCGCTCACCGGCGAATAGAATTGGGTGACGTCGCAGAGGCGCAAGGGAGGAGGAGTGAAGCGCGACGCGGGAGTCAGGCTTCCGAAGGGCAAAGACGCGAAAACCCCGCCGCGCGAGGGGCGCATCCGCACCACCGGAGCGTTCTTCGATGAAGCCCGTTCATCAAAACTCGCGAACGTTGGTCCGCAAGACCTAGAGTTTTACCACCTTGACCCAGTGGATGGTGGGATGGGTGGAAACCTCCTTGAGCACTTCGGCACTGGGTTCGGAATCGAGGTTGAGCGCGGTGACTGCGGGGCCGCCGAGCTTTTCTCGGGAAAGCGTCATGCTCGCGATGTTGATCTTGTGGTGGCCGAGGATGGTCCCGATGTGGCCGATGATGCCGGGGCGGTCGTCGTTGGCGAAGAGGAGGAGGACGCCTTCGGGGGCGGCCTCGACGGTGCGATCGTTGATGCGCACGATGCGCGGGTTGTCTGCGGAGCCGAAGAAGGTGGCGGTCATGCAGGCCGAATCCTTGCCGCGCTGGGCGCTCACCTGGAGAATCTCGGAGTAGCTGCCGAGGGCGCAGACGCGGTTCTCAACGATGCGGATGCCGAGAGCCGCCGCAGTGACCATGGCGTTGACGGGGTTGACGTCGCAGCCCGAGATGCGTTCGAGGAAACCCTTCACAACGAGGCGGGTGATCGGCTGGGTGTTCACCTCGCCGATGGCGCCGCTGTAGCTTACGGCGAGGTCCTCGACGCGGTCGGGGGCGAGTTGGGAGACCCCGCGCCCGAGGCGTTCGGCGAGCCGGAGCCAGGGGCGGATGACGGCGAGGGTCCGGGCGTCCACATTCGGAACGTTGACGGCGTTGTGGACCTCGCCGCTGAGGAGGAAGTCGCGGATGGCCTCGGCGATCTCGATCCCGACGCTTTCCTGGGCCTCGTTGGTGGACGCGCCGAGGTGCGGGGTCATCACGACCTGCGGAAAGGCGCGGAGCGGGTGGTCGGCGGGTGGAGGCTCCTGCTCGAACACGTCGAGGGCGGCGGCAGCGACTTTGCCTTCGCGGAGCGCGTCGGCGAGCGCCGCCTCGTCCACGATCCCGCCTCGGGCGCAGTTGATGACGCGGACGCCCTTTTTCATCTTCGCAAAAGCGTCGCGCCCGACCATGGCCTTGGTGCGTTCGGAAAGCGGCATGTGGACGGTGATCACGTCGGCGCGCGCGAAGAGGTCGTCGAGCTCGACCATTTCGACCTGGAGACTGCGCGCCCGGGAGAGCGAAGTGAAGGGGTCGTGGGCGAGGACGCGCATCCCGAAGGCGATGGCGCGGCGGGCGAACTCGCTGCCGATGCGCCCGAGGCCGATGATGCCGAGAGTCTTGTTGTAGATCTCGACACCGGTGAAGCTCTTGCGGTCCCATTTTCCATCGCGCATCGAGGCGTGCGCCTGCGGGATGCAGCGCGCCATCGAGAGCATGAGGGAGAAGGCGTGCTCGGCGGTGGAGATCGTGTTGCCGCCCGGGGTGTTCATCACGATCACCCCGCGTTCGGTGGCGGCGTCCACGTCCACGTTATCCACGCCGACGCCGGCGCGGCCGATCACCTTCAGACGCGGCGCGGCGGCGATGGCGGCGCGACCCACCTTCGTCTGGCTGCGCACGACGAGCGCGTCGAACCCGGAAATCTCGGCGACGAGCTCGGTCTCTTTCATGGGCGGCTTCACCACGATCTCGAAGGAAGGCTCGGCGCTCATCACCTCCACGCCCCGGGGAGAGACGTGGTCGAGGACCAAGATGCGAGATTTTTTGGCGCTCATAGGACCACTATGCTATTTCAGGAATGCCGCCTTCCGCCAGCTTCGTTTTGAGATCGGCGAACCGACGCGAACGAGCCTGCCGAAGGCGGAATCAGGACCTCATCCGCGACCGTGACGATCGCGTACTCCCCTCTTCACGCGCGACGCGCACGCCGATCCCGCAGAGGACCTCATAGGAGATCGTTCCGATTTGCTCCGCAATTTCGCGCGCGGTGATTTCCTCTCCGCCCTGCCGCCCGATGAGGACCGCTTCGTCGCCCCAGCGCGCGTCCGGAACGCGGGAGAGATCCACCATGGTCATGTCCATCGTCACCCGCCCGAGGATCGGACAGCGAAAACCCCCGACGAGAACCGATCCGAGATTGGAAAGCTTCCGAGACACTCCGTCGGCGTAGCCCGCGGCGAGCACACCGACGCGCATCCGCCTCGGCGCGCGGAAGGTCCCTCCGTAGCTGATCGCTGTTCCTTTCGGCACGTCGCGGATTAGCGCCACGCGCGTTTTCCACACGAGCGCCGGCCGGAGCGCCTCCCCTCCCAGCCGCCGCCGCCATGCGGCGGCGGGTTCGCCCAGTCCATAGAGCGCAAGGCCGGGGCGCGCGTAAGTGAGACGGCCGTTCGGATCAAGGTTCGCCACCGCGGCGCTGTTGTGGATATGGAGCGCGCCGACGTCCAACCCTTGCCGCTCCAACTCCTCGACGGGCTGCAGCAGACGCGCGAGCTGACGCCGGCATTCGGCGGGATCCGCTTCCGCCCGGGCCATGTGCGAGAAAAGCCCCGCGGCGCACACCCGATGCGAACGGGCAACCTCCATGAAGAGTTGTACGGCTTCCTCCGTCCGGCAACCGATCCGGCCCATCCCCGTGTCCACCTTGAGGTGAATGGTCGCTGTCGCGCCCGCCCGCGCCGCAGCACGTTCGATCCGCTGCAATTCCTCGCGGTCGGAAAGCGCGAAAATCACTCCCCGCCGCCGAACCGCCCATTCGATTTCTCCGGGCACGGTCGGCCCTGCGAGAAGCGCCATCGCCCGGGGCACGGCGCGGAGCAACGCCTCCGCTTCGGTCGCATTCGCCACGAGGAATATTCGCACCCCCCGCGTCGCAAGAAAACGCGAGGTTTCGGCGAGGCCGTGTCCGTAGGCGTTCGCCTTGACCACCCCCATGATCTCACACCCGCGCGGCAGGAGCGAACGGATCCTCGACAGATTATGTCGAAACGCCGAGAGGTCCACCTCCGTCCAGCAGCGTAACGCGGGAGGTTTCATCGGAATCCGGCCGGCGGCGCGACTCGGACGCTTCCATTGGCGCCTCGAGTTTCCTGACGCCACCGGGCGCATTCGGTCCGCATTTTTTGAAGCTGCGAAGGGCCCATGTTTTTCCGGCTAATCTCCAAGGCTGATCCCGAGGTCTCTGGCCGTTTGGACTAGGTCGCCGTCCACGGGAACCGTCTTCAGCCGCCCCACCGCCTGTTCGATCGGCACGGAAACCGTGGTGGGAGGTTTCAACGCCACCATCCGCCCGAAACCGCCCTCAGCGATGAGGCGCACGGCCGCCGCGCCGAAACGCGTGCAGAGGAGCCGGTCGAAACACGTCGGGCCCCCGCCGCGTTGGAGATGACCGAGCACGCAAACGCGCGCCTCCTTCCCTGTCCGCTTTGCGATCTCCTCCGCGACGACGGCGCCGATTCCGCCGAGGCGCGTTTCTCGGTCGCCGCACGGGGCGTCCTGCGTGACGAATTCGCCGCCCGCCTCGCGCGCGCCTTCCGCCGCGACGACCAGCGTGAAGCGTTTGCCCGACTTTTCCCGAGACGCCACCTGCGCGCAAATCCGGTCGTAGCGGAACGGAATCTCCGGGATCAGGATCACGTCGCCTCCTCCGGCGATCCCCGCGCTGATCGCGATCCAACCCGCGTAACGCCCCATCACCTCGAGCACCATCACCCGGTCGTGGCTCTTCGCGGTGGTGTGGAGGCGGTCGAGCGCGTCGGTCGCGCACGCCACCGCCGAGTCGAAACCAAACGTGATCACGGTCGCTTCGAGGTCGTTGTCAATGGTCTTGGGCACCCCCACGACCGGCATCCCGTGCCGGAAAAGCTGGAGCGCGATGCTGAGCGTCCCGTCTCCGCCGACGACCACGAGCGCCTTGAGGCCGAGGGCTTCGAAAGACGCCTTCGCGGCCGCGATCACTTCCGCCGGGATCTCGTGCGCGTTGCCAAGCCCCGTCTTCGCCGCGAACGGCCCGCGATTCGACGTCCCGAGGATCGTTCCGCCCGAGGTGAGCAGGCCGTCCATTTTCTGGTAATCGAGCGGCATCGTACGAACCGGCGCGAGCATCCCGTTGAAGCCGCCGAGGATGCCGAGCGTTTCCCAACCGCGTTTCGCGGCCGCCTTGACCACCGCTCGGACCACGGCGTTGAGCCCGGGGCAGTCTCCGCCTCCAGTCAGAATTCCGATGCGCGTCCTGGGGGCGTTCATGCGTGCCTTTTCCGTGCGCATTTCACTCCGGTATCTCCGCCGACGCAAGAACGGTCCCGCCCCGACCCTTCGTCCGCGTCTTTCCTCGACAGCACTTTTTCGTCCCGTTATTTTCTCCGCGCCACGCGCCATCCGCCATGCGCGCCCGTCCCAAAATTCTCGATTTTCCTCCCCCCCGCATGGAGGGGGATTGGTGGAAGGACCGCATCCTGTGCGGCAACGCCCTCGACATCCTCCGCGCGATGCCCGCGGCGTCGGTCCATCTCGCGATCACGTCGCCCCCTTACAACGTCGGCCTCGATTACGACCGCCATGACGACCGCCGGCCGTACGAGGAATATTTGAGGTGGCTCGCGCCGTTTTGGGCCGAACTCAAGCGGGTGCTGGTTTCCGGCGGCCGCTTCGCCCTCAACGTCGCGCCCACCAGCATCAAGGACTTCCGTCCCATCCATTACGACATGGCCGCCCAGCTCCGCGGACTCGGTTTCCTCATGCGCACGGAGATCCTCTGGTACAAGCAAACCATGCGGAGGCGCACGGCGTGGGGCTCCTTTCGCAGGCCCAGCAACCCGCACATCGTTCCCAGCTGGGAGTACGTCCTCGTTTTCTCCAAGGACTCGTGGGTCCTCCCCGGCGACAAAGCGAACGCCGACATCACCGGCGAGGAGTTCATCGCGTTCTCCGACGGCTTCTGGCCGATCTCACCCGAAAAGCGCGGACGTCAACCGTTTCTCGACGGCCTCTACCCTTCCCGCAGGGGGCGGAAAAATCCGAAAAAGAAAAAAGAGGGCCATCCCGCGCCGTTTCCCGAGGAGCTCATCTATCGGCTGGTAAAATTCTACAGTTGGCGTGGGAACGTGGTGCTCGACCCGTTCGGCGGCACCGGCACGGTCGCCGCCGTCGCCGCGCGAACCGGCCGTCACTACGTGCATCTCGACCTCTCCAAAAAATACTGTGAAATCGCTGCCGCCCGCCTCGGAGGCGGAGTCAGTCGGCGAGACGGAAGTCCACTTGCTTCTTGAAGCGGTCCACGCGGACGACGGTGACGCGGACGGGCTGCCCCGCGTGGAGGACGCGTCGGGTGCGGCGGCCGGTCATGCGCTGACGCGCGGCGTCGAACCGGTAGAAATCGTTCTCCATGGCGGAGACGCGAATGAGGCCTGAGACCATGAACTCGGGGAGCTCGACGAAAAGCCCGAAGTTGCGGACGTCGGTGATCACGGCGGCGAAGGTCTCGAAGCGGCGCTCGGAAAGCTGACGCTCGAAGAACTCGATGATCTTCATGCGTACGACCTCTTTTTCCGCCTCGTCGGCGACGCGTTCGGCGGCGGAACAATGCTCGGCGATCTCGCCGAGCGCGCCGCTGCCGGAGCCAGTGCCCTTCGCGCCGAGCGCGCGGCGCAGAGCGCGGTGGACGACGAGGTCGGCGTAGCGACGGATGGGGCTGGTGAAGTGGGCGTAGTCGGACTTGGCGAGGCCGTAATGGCCCAGCGGCCGGACGTCGTAGCGCGCACGTTTGAGCGAACGCAGCAGGTTCATCTTGATCAGAGATTCCTCCGGCGCGCCCGCGATGCGCTTGAGGAGCTTCTGGATCTCGCCGCGGACGTTCGGGTCGCCGAGGGGATGCCCGCAGGCGCGCGCGAGCTCGCGCCAGTCTTCCAGCTTCTCGGGATCGGGGTCCTCATGGACGCGGTGGACGCAGGGCGCCTCGCGTCGGCGCGCTTCGGAGGCAACCGCCTCGTTCGCGAGAAGCATGAACTCCTCGACAAGCTGGTGGGAGGCGTCGTTCTCCACCTTCTCAATCTTCACGGGGACGCCGCGCGCGTCGCAGCGGACCTTGACCTCGGGGAAATCGAGGTCGAGCGATCCTTCGGCGAAACGCCGAGCGCGCAGCCGGGAGGCGAGGCCCCAGAGGTCCCGGATCAGTTGGACGGTCGCCGGCGGAAGCCCGACGGGCGGCGCCGTCCTTTTCGGATCGAGCGCGGCATAGGCCTGGCGATAGGTGAGCCGCGCGGACGAGCGGATGATCGAAGGTTCGAAACGCCGCGCGAGGACGCGTGCGGCGTCATCCATCTCGAAGAAGACGCTGAACGCAAGGCGGTCCTCGCGCTCGACAAGCGAACAGATCCCGTTCGAGAGGCGCGGAGGCAGCATCGGAATCACGCGGTCCGGGAGATAGACGCTGTTGCCGCGGAGACGGGCTTCGCGATCGAGCGGGCTGCCCGGCGTCACGTAGTGGCTGACGTCGGCGATATGGACGCCCGCGAGCCAGCGGCCGTTCGAGAGGCGCTTGAGCGACAGCGCATCGTCGTGGTCGCGCGCGTCGTCGGGATCAATGGTCACGACCTGCTCGCGACGCCAGTCGGTCCGGCGCGCGATTTCTTCGGGAGCCACGCGATCGGGCGCCGCGTCGGCCTGACGAACCGCTTCGGCGGGGAATTCGGTGCGGAGGCCGTATTTACGCAGCACGGCGACGCTGTCAAGGCGCGGATCGTCCGAGGGGCCGATCACCTCGGCGATCACGCCTTCGGGATTGACGTGACGGTTGGTCCATTCGCTGAGGCGGACAACGACGCGGTCGCCCGCCTTGGCGCGAGCGCGGGATTTCTGGAGGTCCACGTAGATGTCGCGACCGAGACGGGGATCGTCGGGAACGACGTGGTGGAACCTCGGACCGCGCTGGAGGACGCCGAGGACCTCGGCATTGGCGCGTTCAAGGATGCGGATGACGTGCCCGCGGCGGCGCGGCCCGCGCGTGTCGTCGCGCGCGGCGCTGCCGGCCTCGGCGTGGAGGCGGGCCACGACGCGGTCGCCGTGCATGGCCGTACCGGTGTCCTCGGCGGACACGAAGACGTCTCCAGCGGGCGCCGCGCCGGCGGCGGGTTCGGGAACGACGAAGCCGAAGCCGCGCTCGTTCATCTCGATGCAGCCGGTGACGAGATCGGCCTGGGAGGGGAGGACGAGGCGGTCGCGCCGGACGCGGACGATGACGCCTTCCCGGACGAGGGCGTCCACGGCGCGGCGCGCGCCTTCGCGTTCAGGAGGAGGGATGCGGAGGCGTTCGACGAGCTCGCTCACGCGGAGCGGCGGGCATCCCGGGCGGGCGAGGTGTTGTTGGATTCGCGCCTTGAGGCGGGTAAGCTTGGGATTCAAACGACGCGGCGAAAAAATGCGCCGCCACGGATTCATACGCCATGCCCTCCCCTTTCCCAAGAGGATTCCTTCGCCGTGCGATAATCCTGACGGTGTTCATCCTCTCGGTCGTGGCAGCGTGGCACGCGTGGCGGACGGAGATGCTCGCGCTTTGGAGGCAGCAGGAAGCGGAGCTCGCGCGGGATCTGGACCATCTCGCGCGCCGCAATCGGGCGATGCGCGAGCGGCTGGAGCGGGAACACGCGGCGAAAACCGCTCCGCAGATCTTCGCGCTGATCGAGGAAACCATGTCGGAAATCCGCGGCCTGCCCCTGAAGCGGCCGATGGCCTATCGTTCCACGTCGCGTCGGATGCTGCGCGAGGAGATCGCTGCGAGAATGAGCGCCCAATACGGAGATGACGCGTTGCGCGATTACCAGAGCGCACTCGTCCGCATGCGGCTACTCCCCGACGGGATCCATCTCTCCGGCATGATCGTCGAACTGCTTTCGGAACAGATCGCCGCCTTCTACGACACCGAGAGCCACGAGCTCCGCGTGTTTGAAGGATTGAACCTGAATCGCGCCTCGGAACGGATGATCGTGGCGCACGAGACGATTCACGCCCTGCAGGACCAGAACTTCAACCTCGCCGCCCTCGCCCTGCGTCACAAGGGCCACGACGATCTCACCCTCGCGGCTGCCGCGCTCGTCGAGGGGGATGCCAACTACCACATGCGGGTCTATCAGCGCGCGCGCTTCCGCGCGCGAAATCTCCTGGAAGATTTGGGATTCCTGTTCAGCCGCCAAATGGGCAAGCTGCTTTCCGCCCCCGAGTTCCTCCGTCAGACGCTGCTGTTTCCTTATCAGGAGGGGCAGAAGTTTGTCGCTGCGCTGTATGCCTCCGGCGGCGTCGAGGCGGTCAACCGGGCTTACGCGCATCCGCCGCAGAGCACGGAACAGGTGTTGCATCCGGAAAAATATCTTTCCGGCAACGATCCTCCGAAACCGGTGGCGGTGGACCTCGCGCCCGGCGTCGGCTGGCGTTGGCTCCATGAAAACACGGTCGGAGAGCTCGGCCTCCGCGCGTTCTTCACGCCGCTCCTCGGTGTCGAACGCGCCGCGCGCGTGGCGGAAGGCTGGGGAGGCGATCGCTACGTCGTCTACGATGTGCGGACGCCCGCCGGCGGCTGGGTGCTCGTCTGGAAGACGGTCTGGGACACGCCCGCCGACGCGCATGAGTTTTTTGACGCCATGGAAGCCGATTTCCGCGACCGCTTCGGCGCGCCTGAAACGGAAAAGGCGGCGACCGCGAAGCGCGCCTCTTCCGCAGCGCTTTTCTATTCGTTCGCCAGCCAGAAGCAGGCGCTCGTGCTGCGGGAGGACGCCGTGATTCTGATGGACGCCCCCGACAGCGCCACCCTGCGCGGCGTGATGGCGCGCGCCGCCGGCGACCCGATGCCCGCTCCCGCTGTCGGGAGAAAGCCGCCCCTCTGAAGGCGCAAGACCCGGCGATCAGGCGGCGGCGAGAGGCCACACGCCGTCCGCGCGCAAGGCGGGATGCGCGAAGGCGGGAGGCTTGAGTCGCGCGTCTATGCAGGGGTTCGGCGAACAGTCGTAGTCGCAGATGATCGCGCAACGGTTTTTGTCGGAGAGGTTTTTCTTCGACATGTGGAGCACGAGCGAGTGGAAGATGAGAAGTCCGCCCGGCTTCACGGGTACGGCGACGGCCTTGGACATATCTATGCGGGATTCCTCGACCTGAAGTTCGCGCGCCACGTGGGGGATGAGGCCGAGGCGGTGCGAACCGGGGACCGCCCAGATGCAGCCGTTTGCCTCCGTCGCGTCGTCGAGCGCCAGCCAGACGGTGACTTGGTTCGGCTCGTAGTTTCGCCAATAGGCGGCGTCCTGATGCCAGGGTTTGGCGGCGCCGCCGTTCGCCGGTTTAAACATCACCTTCGAAGAATGGAGATAGACCCCCGTGCCCATGACGTCCTGCATGCACTTCACCATTTTCGGAGAGGTGAAGACCTCGAGCACTTCAGGGACGTGAAAGACCGCGCCCTGGATCTTGCGGAAAACGCCCGCCTCCTTGGCCGCCGCCTCCGCGTTGAAGCTGTCGCCTCCGACCTTTTCGAGGTTGAAGCCGTCCGCGTCTTTGGTCATCGAGCCGCGCGCGGCGCAAACACGCGCGATGCCGTCCTGGGTTCGGCGGATCTCGTCGGGAGCGAGGAAGCCGTTGAGGAGGAGATAGCCGTCACGGTCGTAGGCGGCGCGCTGTTCGGGAAGGAGGAAGGAGAGTTTCATGTGGAAGCCAACCTCCCCGAGATCGCCGTGCGGCGCACCTTTTCCACCGCTCTTTGAGCTGTCTTTTTCGATCATCTTTTTTAAGAATGATCGGCGATGCCGCCGACGGAAAACCACACGCATCCGACCAGCGCGACGCGGAAGAATTATTCGCCTTTCGCGGACCCCGGCGCCGCGCGTGCATGGCTCGAAGCCGTCCTGGACCAGCTCGGGGTCGAGCGAGTGACGGCCCTTCATCACGTCTGCACGTCGGAGTGGGCGATGGCGCCGCGACGCGTGGGCGACGACATGTTTTTTTACGTCACGGCGGGGAGCGGCTGGGCGGAGATCGAAGGGCGTCGGATCGCGCTTGCGGCGGGGACGTGCGCGCATTTTCGCCGAGGAGTTCCTCACGCGGCGGGGCATGACCCACGGCGCCCGCTGCGCGTGGTGGCCCTGCATTATACGGCGCGGCTGTTCGATTCGCTCACGGCGCCGCAGGCCCTCGGATTTCCAGACGCGTTCGACCTGCGGGGCGACCGAGTCGCAGACACCCTGTTCCGCGAGGCGTGCCGCGAGCACGTCCTACGCCCGCCGGGCCACACGCGGGCGGTCGAGGCGATCGTGCTTCGTCTCCTCCTGCATCTGGTACGCACGCACGGCCAGGCGCTGGCGCTGCCCGGACAACGCCCGAAAGTCGGTGACCTCGGACGGCTGTTCCCCGCGCTCGACGCGATGCAGCGTCGGCACGCGGAACCGGTGACGGTGGCGGCCTACGCGCGGTGCGCGGGCCTGTCGGAACCGCAGTTTCGCAGGGTGTTCGGAAGGGCGATGGGACTTTCGCCCGTGCGGCATCTTGCGCGTCTGCGGATGGAGCGGGCGTGCTGGCTGCTCCGCCACACCTCGCGCACGATCGAGGCGATCGCGGACGACGTAGGCTATGCCGAACCGGCTTTTTTCGCGCGCCTGTTTCGCCGCGAGATGAAAGCGAGCCCAGGCGCCTACCGTCTGCTGCGCGGCCCTTGAGCGTTCATCCGCCGCCGGCCTCTGTCGCGGCGTGGTTTCCTGCCTCTCCGATTCCCGCGTCGCGCGACGGCGTTCCGACTTTCGGGAAAACTTCAGGAACCTCCGAACTTCCGGCCCTCCCGGCATCCGCCAAGCGCGTCGAGGGCGGCGCGGAGTTCCGCGGGCAGCGGCGCCTCGATTCGTACGGGTGCGCCGTCGCGCGGATGGGGGAACTCCAGGCGCAGGGCATGAAGGAAAAGGCGGCGGAGGTCCGCATGCGCGCGGAGTGCGCGGTTCCACGTGAAGTCGCCGTAGAGGCGGTCGCCTGCGACGGGATGGCCGCGCGCAGCGGCCTGCACGCGGATCTGATGGGTGCGGCCGGTGATCAACACGATCTGGAGGAGGCTGCAATGCGCGGCGGCCAGGTTTTTCCCGATCCGGTAGGCAAGCTCCGCATTGGGCGTACCGCCCCGTCCGACGGCGGAACGGACGGCGCCTTTTTCGGCCCGCTTGACGAGCCGGTCCTGCCATCGCCCTTGCGCCGGACGCGGCAGGTCTCGAACCAGCGCAAGATACGACTTGCGGACGCGGCGCTGTTCGAAAAAGGCGCGGCAGGCGGCGGCGGTTTCCTCCCGCCGAACGGCGAGGAGCACGCCCGAGGTGTCCTGATCGAGCCGGTGGACGAGCCAGATCGCGCCGGCGGGACCGTCGAAGCGGCGGACGGCGGGATCGTAGCGCCCCTCGAAAGCGCATGCGGCGCGCGCACCGCCGGGGTTGGGATGGGAAAGGACGCCGTCGGGCTTGGCAACGGCGAGGAGGACGCCGTCATCGAGCAGGACGGGACAACGCGTGAGGAGCGGGGCGGCCACGGCCGAGAGTGACGAGAAAAGAGGCGGCGGATCAAGGAGGTCCTTCTCGACCTCCTCGTCTACACGCACGATACGCGGGCGGCGTTCCACGCATCCGCGCGCGCATGGCGGGAAAAGGTCCTTTCCAGAGAGGAGACTGTAGGGATTGCCCCGCCGGTGATCTTTGGTTTCGTGCGTCTGACCACCCACCCCAGGGTCTTTGCGCAACCGCTCCCGGTCGGCGAAGCGTTCGGCCAAGTCTGCGCCAGGACAGGCTGCGATGGCTCGACGCGCACCAGATCGAGAGCGGTCCGAAAAATGCGGATTGAAGGCCCCGCGATTCCGAAGCAGTCTTCGGTGGTTCGCGCTCCATCGGGCATGAATCCCCTCGCCTGCCATACTGCCAAACTCTCGGACGCCCAAGCCCGTCTCGTCGAGTGGCGCCTGCGCAAAAGCGGGTTCATTCCTCATCCCACGCCTCACGCGTGCTTCGCGGGCCGAAAGGACGGCCTCACGGCGGTCTTTCCCGAGAGCGACAAGGGCGACTTCTTCGGTCCGATGGTCATCCGCGCCGTCTTCGCCGACGCCGACGCGATCCGCGCCTTCCGCGAGGCCGGAGTCAGGGATCCCAAGAACCCCTCCTTGGCCGCGCGCGCCTGAAGCTCAAGCGGCGAGGTTTTCAACTCCTCGAATTTCTTTCGAGTCTCGCGATCCGGATTTCCCTCCGTGAACCTCCTTCTCCTCCGGCCAAACACTGCGAATTTCGCGGTGCCGATGATTCTCAACGGACTGAGGAACGACCCGCGCGTCGGCAAGATCTGGCAGTTTCCAGGTGGCATCCGGGAATACGAGGACCGTTCAGGGATGCTCCCGAACCTCGCCTCCCCTCATTACGACGAGAATGTGGTTCCCTCGGAGCGCGAGGCCCGCGCCCTCCTTCGATCCGGATCGGTCCACGCCATCGTAGCCACGAACCGCTATTTCGATCTGCGCCCGCGCGCCGGCCGTCGTTTCCGCGACGCGCTCCAGCACCTCGCCAAGCATGCCTTCCCGTTTTCGAGCCACCGCCACGAGTTGGGCGCCACGTTCCTTCTCCTGTGGCGCCGTGAAATCCGGGAGATCCCGGTGGCCATCGTGGATTGCCGCGACAACAACACCATCCGCGAGGAGGACGTGGAACTTCTCCGCCTCTGCAAAGCCTATTTCAAGCGCGAACTCCCGTTCAACCGTTTCAATCTTTTCCGTCCTTACGCCGGCCGTCTCCCTCGATCGGAGATGCTCAGCCTCCTCCCCAAGGTTCACCCTATTCCGCTGGGCATTGACGACGCCCAGTTCGAGGCTTGGTCGCGAGAGCGCGCCTCCAAAACGCACGATGTCTTCTGGAGCGGACGCCCCAACGCGAGCCAGCGTCTGGACCTGCCCGTTCGCCTCCGAGAAATTGCCGCAAGGCGCGGATACCGCCTCGATCTCGGCGACGGCCGCGTGCCCCATGGGGAATACCGCCGGCGCATCGCCGCCGCGAGAGTGTGCGTCTCCGTCGAGGGCGCGGGATGGGACTGCTATCGCCACTGCGAAGCCATCGCCCTCGGCGCGGTCCCCCTCATCAACGAACCGACGGTGGACGCGGTCGCCTGGGCGGACGCCCCGAGAGAAATCCTTTTCCGCAACGACTTCTCGGATTTCGAAGGAAAACTGGAGACACTCCTGTCCGAAGAGCCTCTCCGGAACGACGTGCAACGACGGCTCGACGCCCTGGTCCGCGCCCGCTTGACGTGGTCGGTACAAGCCCGCCGCGTGCTCGACGCGCTCCTCGACTGATCAACGACGCGTTCCTCGCAGATCCCAGACGCGAACCATGGGCAGAGGCGAGTCTCCGGCATCGGGCACGATGAGTGGTCCGAGAAGCGCTCCGCCCTCATCGGCCGCCAGGGGCAGACTGAGACTCGTCCCATCGTAGAAATTCGTCGTGAACGCGCCAGGTGCGGTCGTGCGCAGCGCCGCCTCGACGTGGGCCAAGGTCCGCGCCGAGGGCTTGTGGAGCACGACAAGGTCGCAAACCTCGGGAAGGTCGGGCCTCTGGAGATAGACACGGCGCGATGGGTCCGCGAGATGGGCCGGAACGTGGTCCGCCTGCGCGGCGCCCCCCACATGCCAGAAGCGATCCGATTGCTCCCGCGTGTCCGCGGGAGGCTGAGATCTCCATCCGAAAAAGACCGGTGGAAGATGCGGGGTGCCTGCGTAGATCGCCATTTTCTTGGTGGGATGCGCGCGCAACCACCGTCCGAGCGCGGCATTGGCCGAGTCGGTGCGGGCCGCCATGGCGAGATGACCGCCCTGGACGGCCAAAGCGCCTGCAAAGAGCAGGATTGCCATCACCCAGCCCCTTCTCGCGCCTCCTGCGGACGCCGCGCGTTCCGCCACGCGCCCGACGGCCCCGCCCAGCAGGAGCCAGAGGAACGGCAGCACGAACACGTAGAGACGGGGAAAGCTCAGCATCCCGGCGGAGGCGCGGGCCGCGACCAGAAGCCCGCCGAGCAGGGGAACCCCCACCACAGCAAGCAGCCGATCACGCTCCCCGCGGTCCACGACGATGCCCCGCACCCCCCATGCGAGTGCAGCGAGGTAGAGGAGGAGGAGCGCTCCCTCCCATGACGCGGCAGCCAGGAGACTCGGATCCAACCCCGCCCAGTGGATCCCCCGGCCCCGGACCTGGTTCTCCATCATGTGGTTGCCCACCAGCTTGAAGTAGCGTTTCCAGTTGCCACCGTAACTGAGGAGGCCAAGCAGGCCAACCGTCGCGTAGGCCACACCCGCCCCGATCAAAAGGCAGACGGCCACCCTTCCGATGCGGCGCTCCGAAAGCCAGCGACGCAGACCTTCCAGGGCCAGCATGATCGCCAACGCCGCGATCGTGTTGAAGTGAGAGAGAAAGACAAGACCCGCGGCAAACCCGCACATCGCCCAGCGGCTCCATCCTCCACGGCGCAGGAAGTTGGCGTAGGCAAGCAGTGCCAGCGGGATCGTGAACAGAAGGCTGGAGAGGTGTTGACGCCCGTAGTTCACGCCCAGAAAGCTGCAGGCCGAGACCGCAGCGACGCCAAGCGGCGCCCATGGGGAAGCGGGAAAGAACCACCGGACCGCGAGGATCAGCCAAAGCTCGCCGAAGGAGCGCAGGAGCGTGAACGCCAGGCCGGTGTTCGCCACGTCCACCCCACGGAGGAGATGAAGGGCGGCGACCCACCAGGAAGCGAACGGACGCCAACAGTCTCCCCAGTAACCATGCCCCTCCTCGATCATCTCCTTGCCGGAGGTTGCGTAGGCAGCGTCGTCGTAACTCAACCCCGAACATCCCTCGAAGTGCGAGAGGCGCAGGAGGCTGGCGCTGGCCCAGAGGACGAGGGCCGCGACAAGCAGCGCGCGGGAGGAGGGGGACGCGGAACGTCCGGAAGCCATCCCCGCCACGCTAAACGGGAACCTTTCCCCGCTCAAAGAAAAAAGTCTCTCCTCGGAATGCTGGGGGTTCACGAGCGAGCGGGTGAGATTCGCCGATTCAACCTTTCACGGACTCTTCAGCCCAGGGATGCCTTCGCAAGGTTCTTTGCTCGTCATCACCCAGCAACCGTGCCGTCCTCCCCACTCTCAACCCACAGAAAACCGGGGAGAGCCCTTTTTGCCGGGCTGGCGTCGCGCACCGCGCCTGATACACTGCGCGGCAGTGACGATCCTCGAGCTGATTCAAAAAACCACAGCGTTCTTCGAAAAGGCCGGCGTCCCCACCCCGCGGCTCGACGTGGAGCTGCTGCTCGCCCATATCCTCGGCCTGCGTCGCATGGACCTTTACGTGCAGTTCGAACGCATCCTGACCGACTCCGAACTCGACCGCCTCCGTCCGCTCGTCAAACGCCGCGCCGCGCGCGAACCGCTCCAACATCTTGTCGGCACGGTCGAGTTCTGCGGAGTGACGCTCGCCGCGGACCGTCGAGCGCTCATCCCTCGGCCCGAGACGGAAATTCTCGTGGAGCGCGCGCTTGCGCTTCGACCCGGCGAGGGGGCCGCCGCGGTGTTCGACGTGGGGACCGGTGGCGGGGCGATCGTGCTGGCGCTCCTCGCCGCGCGGCCGGCCTGGCGCGCCGTGGCCGCCGATCTTTCCCGCGAAGCGCTTGCGTTGGCGCGCGAAAACGCGGCCAGCACGGCGCTGGCCGACCGCGTCGAGTTTCGGGAGGGCGACCTTCTCGCCCCGTTGCGGGAGGGGGAACGGTTCGACCTCGTCGTCTCCAATCCGCCCTACGTCCCGACGGCGACGCTCGCGCACCTGCAGCCGGAAGTGCGCGACCATGACCCAAAAGCGGCGCTCGATGGCGGGACGGACGGACTCGACCTCATCCGCCGTCTCGCCACGGAAACGCCGCGGGCGCTGAAACCCGACGGGCATCTCCTCCTCGAGATCGGATCCGACCAGGCGGAAGCCGTCGAAGCCCTCTTCGAGGCCGCCGGCTGGTCGGGCCTCGCCTTTACGGCGGACCTTCAAGGACACCGGCGCATCGTCGAAGCGCGCCGCGCGTAAAAAATCGGAGCGACCCCTCCTTCGTGCGCGTTGCGCCGTGTGCGCGGAGCTGCTAGAGTGACGGTTGTTCATGAGCGCCGAAGGTCCGCCGCCAATCCCGCCTGTGCCCGTTCCCGTTCCGTCACCGAGAGCGCCGCCGCCCCGCCCTTTGACATCGAATCCGCCGTCTGCCGTAACGAAGCGCCGCTCCTCAGGATGGCTCCGCCTCTTCCTCATCCTGAGCCTGCTCGTGAACGCGGGGCTTTTTTTCTATTTCAAGGCGATCCGCACCCGGGGCGGCCTCGACGGCTCGCCCTTTTACGAACGCCATCTCAGCGGGGAGCGCGACGCAAAACTGCGCATCGCGGTGATCCGCGTCGAAGGCCTGATTGCCACGGAGATTGACGGACATGTCGGTCACGACGGCATGGTCGGCGACCTGCGGGAAGAGCTGCGCCTTGCGCTCGAAGACGACACGGTGAAGGCGATCCTGCTGCGCGTGGACTCGCCCGGGGGCGAAGTGCTCGCCTCGGACGAAATCTATCGCGCCGTGCGCGAGGCGCGACAAAAGAAACCCGTCGTTTGCAGCATGGGCTCCATCGCCGCAAGCGGCGGATTTTATGCTGCGATGGGCTCGAACTGGATCGTCGCGGACAACCTGACGATCACCGGCTCGATCGGCGTCGTGCTCCAGGCGTTCAATTACAAGGGCCTCTTCGATAAGATCGGGTTGAAGTCGGTCACCCTGAAAAGCGGCAAGTTCAAGGACCTCCTCAACGGCGGCCGCGACCCCACGGAGGAGGAAATCCAGCTCGTGCAATCCCTGATCATGGAGTCGTATGAACAGTTTCTGGGAGTCGTGGCCTCGGAGCGCAAACTCGATCCCGAAGCGCTGCGGAACGGCATCGCCGACGGACGCGTCCTTTCGGGAAGGCAGGCGCTCGCCGCGAAACTCGTGGATCAGATCGGCACCTTCCAGGACGCTGTGAAAAAAGCCGAGGAACTGGGAAAAGCCCCGAATGCAGAGGTTTTCGACTACGTGATTCCCTTCTCGTTGAGAAACTTGTTCTCCCTTCTCGCGGAGGCGCGTGTCCCGAAGGTGGATCTGGGCCTTGCGCCGCTTTCGATGCGGCTGCGTCCCGGAAAACTCTACTACATCTCGCTGCACCTGTATTGAACTCCAAAACGCTGCGGCCTTCCCGGGCCGCGCGCGGCGAGCCGGCCCAGGATCAGACCAGCGTCACCCGACGTTGCGCGCTGCCCGCGTCGTCGAAACGCACCCGGCGCGTCCGCCTCTCCGGCAGCAGGCCCTCGGCGAGCCGCGGCCACTCGATCGCCACCACGCCGCCCTCTTCCATCACGTCGTCGAGGTCGAGCAGTTCGAGATCTCCTGGACTTTTGAGGCGATAGAGGTCGAAGTGCGCGAGCGCGAGGCGTCCGCCCAGGTAGCGGTGCACAAGATTGAACGTCGGACTCGTCACCGTATCGAGGAAACCCAATCCCCGCGCGAGCCCTCGAACGAAAGTCGTCTTCCCGCTCCCGAGTTCGCCCTCGAGCGCGAAGACTTCGCCCCCTTGGAGCGCCCGTCCGATCTCCCTCCCGAGCCGCTCCGTGTCTTCCGCCCCCGCGCACATCACCGTCCTCGCGACGCTCATCGTCCGGCCCTTCTTCCGGCTCGCCTGCGCGCGTTTTGCCGCAGCTCGCCCGGCCTCACTCTCGTGTTCCTCGAACCTCGCGCCGCACCACCGCTCTTTCCCGCCGCGGACTGAGGAACGAGGAAATGATCGTAGGCCGCTCGAATCGTCCCTGGGAAAAGAGACGCCGCGCGCCATCCGGGCGCCAACGCCCTCCGGATCCCGAACTTCTTCTCCCGCACCACGCCGATTTCCGTGAGGCGGAGACGAAACCGTCGCGCCCATTCCCGCCGCAGCCGCGCCACCTTCGACCGTGGCGTCGTGAACACCAGTTCATAGTCTTCGCCATCCTCCATCGCGCGCCGCACCCGGCCGGCGCGCGACACCTCCGCACGGCGCGCCGCCGCCGAGACCGGCAGCTTCTCGAAGAAAATCTCGAAACCCACTTCGCTCCGCTCGCGCAACCGTTCGAGGTCGCCGGCGAGACCGTCGCTCAGGTCCATCATCGCGCTCGCGAAACCGCGCGACGCCAGAAACCGTGCCTCGGTCACCCGCGGCACGAACGTCCGATGCTTCCTCTGCCGGCTGCCTCCAAGCGAGCCCGTCACGAACAAGGCGTGTCCCGGACGCGCGCCCGCGCGGGTCGTCACCTCCCGTGCCGGCGCCTCGCCGAGCGCCGTCACCGTGATCTGGAGGGCGCCCCGGCGGCGCGCGGTGTCGCCGCCGACAATCGTCACGCCGAAACGGCGCGCCGCCCGGTCGAGCCCGCGCTGGATCGCGAGCGCGCGACGCAACGGAAAATCGCGAGGGAGCGCCGCCGAAACCAGCGCCCAACGCGGTTCGCCCCCCATCGCGGCGAGATCGCTCACGTTGCGCATCATCGCCTTCCATCCGATCTGTTCATCCGTCGCGGTCGAATCGAAATGCACGCCTTCGATCACGGGATCGCATGTGATGAGGAGCCGTTTTTTTCCTCCGGATGGGCGGACGACCGCCGCATCGTCGCCGATGCCGAGAACGACTCCGCGGCCCGCGCGCCGACCCCGCGCGATGCGCCGGATCCATCCGAACTCGCCGATCTCGGAAAGCCTCACGGCCTCATCCTGCTTCTCCATTTCCGCCTCCGCAAGCTTCCCGTGCGCCGCCTCGATTTCCACGCCGCCGGCACCGGGAGGCGCAAGGGGCCACGGAAGGCAGGCGGAGGTTGCATCGCTTCCGGCCGCATGCTGCAATTGCGGCTTCTCATGCCAAAGGGCTTTTTCATCACCACGCCGATCTATTACGTGAACGATCGTCCGCACCTCGGGCACGCGTCCACGACGATCTGGGCGGACGTTCAGGCGCGCTTCCGCCGCCGGCGCGGGGAGAAGGTTTTTTTTCTCACCGGTCTCGACGAGCACGGGATCAAGGTCCAGCAAGCGGCGCAACGGCGCGGCGTGGAACCGCTCGCTCACTGCGACGAGATGGCGGGGCATTACTGCGATCTGTGGAAGGCCCTCGACATTCGCTGCGACGATTTCATCCGCACTACCGAGCCGCGGCACATGAAGGTGGTGCAGGCCGTTCTCCAGAAGCTTTGCGACACGGGGCAGCTTTACCGCAAGCCGTATCGCGGATGGTACAGCAAGTCGGCCGAGCAGTTCGTCACCGAGAAGGATCGGGTCGAGGGAAAATGGCCCGCGCACTTTGGCGAAGTCCTCGAGTTGGAGGAGGAAAACTGGTTCTTCCGGATGAGCGATCATCAGGAGTGGCTCCGGCGGTATATTCAGGAAAATCCGCGCTGGATCCGTCCCGAGAACCGCCGCAACCAGATCCTTGCCATTCTCGATCGACCGCTCGACGACCTCTGCATCTCGCGCCCGAAGGCGCGCCTGGCCTGGGGCATCCCGCTGCCGTTCGATCCCGAATACGTGACCTACGTCTGGTTCGACGCGCTCGTGAACTACATCACCGCGCCCGGCTTCGGAGAGGCGCGCTTCAAGGAGTGGTGGCCGACGGACTGCCATCTCATCGCGAAAGACATCCTGGTCCCGCACTGCATCTACTGGCCAACGATGCTCCACGCCGCGGGGATCGAGCAACCGAAGTGCATCCTCGCGCACGGCTGGTGGCTCATGGGGCGCGACAAGATGAGCAAATCGCTCGGCAACATCGTGGACCCGCGCGATTATGCAGCCCGTTTCGGAACCGACGCCGTCCGCTACTTTGTCTGCCGCGAGCTCCTCCTCGCGGACGACACCGACTTCACCGAGGAACGGTTTCTCGCGCGCTTCAACGCCGATCTCGCCAACGACCTGGGCAATCTCGTGAACCGCGCGATCTCGATGGTGCATCGCTATCGCGGAGGCGTCGTCCCCGCCACGGGAGAACCGACGCCCGCCGACGCGGACCTCGCGAAGGTCGCGCGAGAGACCCGCGACGATTACCACGCGCGCCACATGCCGAACGTCGAGTACGGAAAGGCGCTCGAAGCGGTGTGGGCGCTCGTCACCCGCGCGAACCGTTATGTGGACGAAAACGCCCCGTGGAAACTCGCGAAGGACCCCGCTGCTGCAGCGCGGCTCGACGGCGTCCTCGCCCGGCTGATCGAGACGATCGCCCTGCTCGGGAGCCTCCTCGAACCGTTCATGCCTTCGACCGCCGCAAAAATCGCGGCTCAGCTCAACGTCCCGGAGTTCCCTTGCAGCGATGAGCGCTGGGTGAATCCCGCCGGCGCCGGTCACGCCCTCGGTCGGGCTTCGCCCATCTTCCCCCGCGCCGTCGCCGGGGAAAAATCCGCGCCATGAAACGCGAGCCGCTCTGGTTTCTCGACGGACGCGTACTCCCCGCTTCGGAGGCGCGGCTCCCGCTCTCGGATCTCGCGGTGATGCGCGGGTTCGCGCTCTTCGAGTCGCTCCGCACCTACGCGCGGAAACCCTTTCTCCTCGACCGTCATCTCGATCGCCTTTTCCGCGAGGCGCGCCACGTCGGGTTCGAAAATCCGTATTCGCGCGCCGCCATCGAGCGGATCGTGACTCGCCTCCTCCGCCACAACCCGTTCCCCGAAGCGATCATCCGCCTCCTCCTCACCGGCGGACCATCGTCCAAGCTCGTGCCGTCGGGGCGCTCGACGTTCGCGGTGCTCGTGGAGCCGCTCCCTACATTCCCCGTGCGGCAATACGAGAAAGGCGTGGCGCTGATGAGCATCCCGTTCGAACGGGCGTATCCCGAAATGAAAACGACGAACTATTTCGCCGCCGTCTGGGGCACGATGCGCGCGCTGAGGAAAGGCTTCGATGAAATCGTCTATGCGCGCGAGAACGGCGACCTCCTCGAAGGGAGCACCTTCAACCTCTTCGCCGTCCTTCCCGGCCCGCGGCTCGTCACGCCGAAAAAGGACGTGCTGGCGGGAGTCACTGCGGGCGTCGTGCTCGAACTGGCGCGCGCCCGGCGAATTCCCGTGGAACGGCGCGCGATCCGTCCCGCCGACCTGCGCCGCGCACGGGAGATCTTCATCACCTCAAGCAACCGGGAGATCATCCCCGTTCGCCGGGTGGACCGCCGCCGGATCGGAAACGGGGCGCCGGGGCGCGTCACCCGCTGCCTTCACGCGGCGTATCAAGCTTTCGCCCGAACGGCATGATGCGGACACCGTCGTCGGCCGCCCGACTGCGCGGTCTTCAGGCGGCGCCGGTGGGGAGTGACCAGAAATCCTCGAACGCGCGCTCCCAAGTGCGCCGCCCCATGCTGAGCCGCGCCGCTTCCCCCATTTTCCGGCGAAGCGCCGGATCGGCTGCCAAGCGGCGCATCGCGTCGAGCAGCGCCGCGGCGTCCTGTCCAGGCACCACCAGCCCCGTCTCGCCGTCGCGCACCAGTTCGCGCGGGCCGCCGACATTCGTGACGATCGTCGGCAGACCCGAGGCCTGCGCCTCGAGAACGACGTTGCCGAAGGTGTCGGTGGTGCTGGGGAAGACGAAGGCGTCCGCCGAAGCGTAGGCGCGCGAGAGCGCCTCGCCCGAAAGAAAGCCCGTGAAAACCGCGCCCGCCCCCGCGAGGCGGCGGCGCATCTCGGTGCGCCAGGGACCGTCTCCCACAAGCGCGAGCGAGGCGTCGGGGAGCTCCGCGCGGAGCTTCGCCCACGCCTCGGCCAGCGTATCGAGATTCTTCTCCTTCGAGATGCGGCCCACGTAAAGGAAGCGGACGCCGCCGCCGGCGCCGAACATCTCCCAGAAACGCGGGTCGCGTTTCTCCGGGGAAAATCCCCGACAATCAATCCCGCGCGGCATGAGGCGCAGCTTTTTCGCGGGCAACCCCCGCTCGAGCAGAAGCAGGCGGTAGGCCTCGCTCGGTACATAGACCGTGTCCACGAGGCCGTAGAACCATTCCATGTATTTCCCCGTGAGGGCGCCCATCGCTTCATCTTCGGTGAGGACGCGCACGTACTGAGGGAAATCGGTGTGGTAAATCCCGGCGGTGCGCAGGCCGAGGAGTTTGCCCGCCAGGACGCCCGCAAGGCCGACCGGCCCAGGCGTGCTCGCCACGATTTCCGTAAACTCGCCGCGCCAGCAGTGCTCCAGGATGTCGAGCAGCGGCGGAAAGGAGATTTCGAGCCCCGCGTATTCCTTCAGCGGGAACTCACCCATCGGCGGGAAGTTACGCAGGGGGAAGGCGGCCGGAGCGAGGCGCGACTTCGACACGATCACCTCGATGTCGGCGCCAGCGGCGGCGGCAACTCCGCAGATCTTCTCGATCGTGTGCGAAACGCCGTTCACGTCCTGCAGCGTGTCTGTGAACCATGCGCGGCGGCGACGCGCGAGCTCTCCGGGCGCGCGTCCGAGGAAGCGCCGCCCCGCCTCGACCATCAGGCTGCGGTTTTTCGAGTGATGCTTGAAGGCGACGAAATAGGGGGCGGCACCGAGCGCGATGGGCCCGAGAGCGCTCGCCGCCTGGAGGCAGTCCACGACGTTCCCTTCGGCGGCCTTCTCGATCACGCGACGGAGGAAGGTGTAGCTGAGACGGTTCACGATCCGGCTCGCGATTCGGAAGGAGCGGACCTCGACCTCCTCGCGTTCCGAGAGGTCGCCGGCGAGCGCCCGCCGGAAGGCGTCCTCGCGGAAGAGACCCGAGAGCTGCGCGCTGAGCGAAAGCTCCTTCTCCCGCGCGTTCCTGCGGCGGCGGCCCATCTTGCGCGCGACATAGCGCAGCCGTTCGCCAAGCGAGAAGCGCGTGGGGTCCTGACCGGTCACGAAGTTCTCGAAGACCTTCACCATCAGCTCGTTGCCGCCGCGCGAACCGCGCTTCAGTTTGTCCGAGTAATACAGGTAGGCGATGTTGTAGATGCCGTGCGAAAGCGTGAGCGGCGAGCCGGCGCGTCCGCCGAAGCCGCAGCGGCCGTTGCGCACATGCTCAAGAAAGACCGCCGGGCTGTCCGCAGCGGGAGTCTCCGTCCACGCCCGTGCGATGAAGACGCTCGAGTGATCATCCGAGCCGCCCGTAAAAAACTTCACGTGGGGCTCGGGGACCGCTGGAGCGATCCCGTGGCGGTCGGCAAGCTGCGCGATCGTTTCCGGCGTGAGCGTACGAAGGACGTCCACGGCAAGAGAGCTCAGGAGCGCTTCACGCGAACCGTTCAGGCCCTCGAAATGGCGGAACAGGAGGATGAGCTTCTCGAACTGGTCGAGGGTGAGACGCGCGTTGTTCTGGTAGAATGGATGCGCCACCGCGTGAAGGATGCCCTTCGCCCGGAGCCAGGCGGCCAGTTCGACGAGGTCGCCACGGACTTCTTGAATCTCCCGGTGGAGCGCTTCGGTAAGCCCCCACGCGAGGAGGTGCATCTTGCAACCGTTTTCGGGGAACCAGGTGGTGATCTCTTCGCCGACGATCACCTCTCCGGGATGGCGCGCCTGAAGCTCGAGCGCGCCCTTCACCTCGTTGTGGTCGGTGACCGCGACGAACCGCATCCCCGCAGCCCGCGCCCGCTCCCAGATGACCTCGGGTTCCGTGTAGCACTCCGGTGCGCCGACGCGGCGCAGGATCCATTCCGACGGGCGATCAGAATGGCGCGAATGCACGTGGAGGTCCACGCGGGTGGCGGCATCGGCGCCGCTCCCCGACGCAACCGGACAGATGGAATCCCCGTGGGCCATGACGCGAGACGGGAAAATTAGCCTCCGCGTTCTCCCGCGGCAAGCCGCGGATGAAAACTGCGCCGCCGGCTTCCGTTTTCTTTCACGGCGAACGGATGGCACGGGCGCCCGCCGTGCGTCAAGTCCGCGGAACCGATTCCTGCGGAAAACGTCACATCCGGCCGAGCAACCGGCCGCGAAGCATTTCGATGCGACGCGCAGCAGGCGGAGAGAGCGCCATCGCGATCGCACGGCGAGCCATCTCCTCCAGAGGTTGCTCCACCGAAAAAAAGGCCGCGCCGAGATTCCTCAGCCACGACAGACCGTCAAAACTCCCGAGCGCGAAATCTCGTCCGGCATGCCAACCCGCCGCCTCGAGCGCCACGAGGGCGCGCAGGCCGGTGAAATCCTGGTCGCCGAGGAGGCGGAGCGGCTCGCCGGCGACCCGCAAGCGGGCGAAGCGTTCGATCTTGATCCCCGCCGCGATGTTCATCGCCACGCACCGGGCGCGACGGCTGGAGAGGGCATCCCCAACATCGAGCCGCCGGCGCAGGCAGTCGAGACGCCAGCGCGAGAACTCGGCTCCGGGATTCTCCTGGAGGAAAACATAAGGAGAACGCCCCCCGCGCGGCATTGCGGCGACGAGTTGGCCGACGGCGTCCTCGCTGTCGAACACGACGGCAGGCGCGCCGGCGGCGCGAAAGGCGGTGCCGATGCCGACGACGGGAACGGAGGCGGTGCCCCAAAGGCGGATGAGGCGCCCGAGGCCGAGATGCACGGGACGATCAATCCAGAGGACGCCGTCCACGCGTCGGCGAAGCAGGCGCTCCCACACGGCGTCGGTCTCGGCGGCGGACGCGCCGCAGCCCGTGACGATCAGCTCCTGGCGGGCGGCGAAGGCGGCGGATTCGAGGTGGTTGAGCAGGATGCCGAAGGTGGGATCGCTGAAGTCGGAAACGACGACGCCGAGCGTGTCGGTGCGACGGCGGAGAAGCGACCGGGCGAGAACGTTCGGGCGGTAGCCGAGGCGAACGGCTTCGCGACGGATGCGTCCCGCCAGCGCGGCATCGAGGCGGAGCTGGCGCTCTCGCCCCCGCAAGGCGGCGGAGACGGCCGTTTGCGAGACGCCGAGGCGCCGCGCGAGCTCCATTTGGGAAATCACTTGCTGCTAGGTAATAGCATCGGTTATGAATGGCAACCTCCATTTTACGTCTCCTGATGAAAACCCGCATCCTGCTCACAACCACCTCGTTCCAAGACACTCCCGGCGCGCACCACGCCCTGCTTGAGAAGGCCGGCTTCGAGATCGTTCGCGCCCGCGGTCCGCTCCCCGAGTCTCGCATGCTCGAACTCGTCGCCCAGAGCGACTTCGACGGCTGGATCATCGGCGACGACGCGATCACGCGCGCCGTCCTCCAAAAATCCCTTCCGCGCCTCAAGGCGATCAGCAAATACGGGATCGGCCTCGACAAGGTGGACGTGAAGGCGGCCACCGAACTGAAGGTGCCCGTGACCTTTTGCCCCGGGGTGAATCACACCACGGTGGCGGAGCACGCCTTCGGCCTGATCCTGGCGATCTACCGGGATCTCGTGAACGAGTGCAACCTCGTGCGGAAGGGCGAATGGAAACGCACGACAGGACACGAGCTCATGGGCAAGACGATCGCCATCCTCGGCATGGGGCGCATCGGCAAAGAGGTCGCCCTCCGCGCCCGGGCCTTCAGCATGAACGTGCTGGGTTTCGACAAGTTCTGGGACTTCGATTTCGCCCGCCACTTCCAAGTGGCTCGCGTCGAAACCATCGAGGAGGCGCTCCGCAACGCCGACCTCGTCTCGCTCCACATGAACCTCTCTCCCGAAACAAAAAACCTCATCAGCGCGCAACGCCTCGCCCTGATGAAACATGACGCGGTGATCATCAACACCGCGCGCGGAGAGCTGGTGGACAGCGCAGCGATTGCGGACGCGCTGAAGAATCGGAGACTCGGAGGTTACGGAGCGGACGTCCTCGAGCAGGAGCCCCCGCCGAAGGACCATCCGCTTTTCGGCTGTCCGAACGCAGTGCTCACCCCGCACATCGGCTCGCGCACCTACGAGAGTGTGGCGCGCCAGGCGGGGATGGCGGCCGAAAATCTCATCCGCGTGCTCGACGGTCGTCCCGCCCTCGCCCAAGCCAACAAGGTTTAGGAGAGAAATTCGAAACTCAAAGGAACCTCCTTCGTGATGCCCAATGATCCAGCGGAAGGAAATCGCAGGACGGCTCTGCGCCCTACGCTTTCTTCTGTTCAACCCTCCGATCCCCAACCCCTCCTTCGGTTTCAGTCTCTTCTCCTGATTTCACCATGAACGCATCCTCCGACATCGGCCTCATCGGCCTCGCCGTCATGGGCGAAAACCTCGCCCTGAACATCGAAAGCAAAGGATTCTCCATCTCCGTGTTCAACCGCACGGTCGCGAAGGTGGACGGTTTCCTCAACGGACGCGCGAAAGGCAAGAAGGTCTTTGGCGCACGTTCGCAGCAGGAGTTCGTCGCCTCGCTCAAGAAACCGCGCAAGGTATTCATGCTCGTCAAGGCGGGCAGAGCGGTGGACGAACTCATCGAACAGCTCCTCCCGCTCCTCGAAGCGGGCGACATCCTCATTGACGGCGGAAACAGCCACTTCCCCGACACGATCCGCCGCGCGAAGCTCGTGGAATCGAAAGGCCTGCTTTACGTCGGCACCGGTGTGTCCGGCGGCGAGGAGGGCGCGCTCAAGGGTCCCTCGATGATGCCCGGCGGCAGCCCTGCGGCATGGCCGCACGTGCGGGAGATTTTTCAGGCCGTCTGCGCGAAGACGCCGGATGGCGAGCCGTGCTGCGACTGGATCGGCGAGAACGGCGCCGGCCACTTCGTGAAGATGGTCCACAACGGGATCGAGTATGGCGACATGCAGCTCATCTGCGAGGCCTACGACCTGATGAAGCGCGGTCTCGGACTCGCCAACCCGGAGATGCACGCGGCTTTCGCCGAATGGAACCGCGGCGAGCTCGACAGCTATCTCATCGAAATCACCCGCGACATCCTCGGCTACAAGGACGAGGAAGGCCGTGAGGTGGTGGACCTCATCCTCGACGCCGCGGGCCAGAAAGGCACGGGGAAATGGACGGTGGTGGCGGCGCTCGACGATGGGATGCCGCTCACCCTCATCGGCGAAGCGGTGTTCGCTCGCTGCCTCTCGGCGGCGAAGGAGGAGCGTGTCGAGGCCTCGAAACAGATTCAGGCGAAAGGCGGAAAGTTCTCGGGCGACAAGGCGGCGTTCGTGAACGACCTTCGCGCCGCGCTTTACGCCTCGAAGATCGTGAGCTACGCGCAGGGCTACCAGCTCATGCGCGCCGCCGCGAAAACCTACGGCTGGAACCTCAACAACGGCGGGATCGCGCTTGTCTGGCGCGGCGGCTGCATCATCCGCTCGCGTTTCCTCGGCGAGATCAAAAAGGCGTTCGACCGGGATCCGAAGCTCGTGAACCTCCTCCTGGATCCCTTTTTCAAGGAAGCGGTGGAGAGTCGCCAGGCGGCGTGGCGGCGCGTGATCGTTGCGGCGACGCAGATGGGCATCCCCGTCCCGTGCTTCAGCGCGGCCCTGGCGTATTTCGACGGCTACCGTTCCGCGCGGCTCCCCGCGAACCTGCTCCAGGCGCAGCGCGATTATTTCGGCGCGCACACCTACGAACGCGTGGACCAGCCCCGGGGCGAATTCTTCCACACCAACTGGACCGGCCGCGGCGGTTCGACCACCGCCCGCGCCTACAACGCGTAGGACGAAAACGCGCGGCGCGCCACCCGGAGCCGGAAGGAAGCTCCGGGCAGAAAACAAATTCTCCGACGCACCAAAGAACGTTTCCTGCTGCGCTCGCAGCCTCCGGAGGCCGTTGCGTTCCGGGAACGGCGGGGCCGTTACGGGGCGGCGCCGCCGCTGCAGCAGCCCCCCTTGCCGACGCCCAACTTGCGGAGGAGGTTCCCCGCCGGACAGATGCCGGTGAAGGCCGACTGGATGAGGTTGACGCCGACGAAGGCGGCCAGCAGCATCCACCACGGGCTGACGAGCCACGCGAGCGTCACGCTGATGAGCACCATCGTTCCGGCGAGGACTCGGATCGCATTTTCCATTTTCATAAAGTCTCCTTTGCGAGCTTCATGATAGCGTCCTCCGGCCCAAATCGCCAGCTAGCGGGGCGGGGCTCAAGATGAGAAATCCCGGCTTGATGCCCTTCGTTGCTCAAACTTCAACAGCCTGCTAGGGTCTTCGCGCCGACCATGCGGACGCGCTGCTTCACGAATGCCACGGAACGCGTCAAGCCGCTCATCTCGGAGCAGGTGCGCGCCGTTTGCGGCCACCTCAGGCCCCGCCGCATCGTCCTGAAACCGAACTGGGTCCTTCACGAGAGCGATCCCGCCTTCCCGATCAGCGCGCTGGTCACCGACGCACGGGTGATCGCAGCGACCGTCGAGGCCTGCCTGGCGGCGTTCCCGTCCGCGGAGTCCATCCTCGTCGGCGATTGCCCGCTCCAGTGGGGCGACTGGCCCCTCATGTGCCGCCAAGCCGGGCTGGATCCGATCATGGAGGATCTTGCCCGGCGCTCGGGCGGGCGGGTTCGCTTCCACGACCTCCGCAGGGAGGTGTTTCGCCGGATCGAGGGCACCTTCCTTGTTGCGAGCGACGCCCCGCACGGCGACCCGCGCGGCTACCGGGAGGTAAAGCTCGGCGGGAGCAGCCACCTCGAGCCGATCTCGGCGGAGGCGGCACGTTTCGCGGTGAACGACTACAGCGCGAGCGTGACGCGGAGCAATCACCTTCCCGGGGACCACCGCTACTTCGTGAGCCAGAGCGTCCTCGACGCCGACCTCTTCATCAACCTCCCCAAGTGGAAGACGCACCAGAAATCGGGGATCACGTGCGCGCTCAAGAACCTCGTGGGGACGAACGCCGACAAGGCCTATCTCCCCCACTTCCGCCGCGGGGCGCCGAGGTGGGGCGGCGACGAGTACCCCGACGAGAACCGGTGGCTCTACTGGGCACAGACCAACCTGCGCGAGAACCTCCAGAAGCGATGCCGCTGGGCCTTCCATCTGCTCAAGCCGGGCTGGGAGGTACTCAAGCGGATCCGCGGCATCGAGACACGGCTCGGCGAAGCCGGCGCCCGGCCGAAGCGCTTCTATACCGCGGGCGGGGCGTGGCACGGCAACGAGACGATCTGGCGGATGATCTACGACCTGAACTTCATCATCCAGTGCGCAGACCGCGAGGGGCGCATCCACCCCGAGCCGCAGCGCGTCTGCCTCTCGATCGCGGACGGACTCGTCGCCGGCGAGGGAAATGGCCCGCTGCAGCCGTTCCCGCGCGACGCGGGATGGCTGGCGTTCGGCGATGACCCCTTCGCCCTGGACGCCAGCCTCGCCTGGTTCATGGGCTTCGATCCCGCGAGGATCCCGCTCCTCGCTCACCGCGCCGCCTACCTCGGGCCGCGGTGGGGCGACTTCGACCTCCTCTCGCTCGAAACCGAACTCGACGGAACGCCCATGCGCCTCCTCGATTCGGCCATCAACCTGCGCTTCGCACCCGCGCCCGGATGGAGGAACCACATTGAACGTTGATTGGCTCGCACAACTTTCCGCGCCAATTCGACGGGACCTTTACTTCGCCCTCCAGCGCCTGGCGGGCTCCCGGATCGGCCCGATCTGGCGGGAGTTCCTTGCGTGGGAGAAACTCGCCCCCGGGGACCTCGACCGCGCCGTGGGATCTCGCCTTGGACAGTTGCTCGACACAGCGATCGCGGTCTCCCCGTATTATCGCGCCCTCGGGCTGACGCGACGTCCCAGAGAGACGTCCACGTCATTTCTTAGCCGATTCCCCGTCCTGACGCGCGAAATCCTGCGCGAGCGTTTTACGGACATCGTCGCGGAACCCCTCCGCCCCGAGATCACCTCTCCCGACGCCGTCTCGCGCCGCCGCTACGATTGGATCGTCGTGAAGACCGGCGGAACCACCGGAAACCCCACCACCGTGGTCCACGACCGCGTCCAGCGCGACTGGGGTCGCGCGACGCGACTCTTCTCGGCGCGACAGTGCGGCCATCCGCTCGGCACCCGCTACTTCAAGCTCTGGGGCTCCGAGCAGGACCTCCTCCAGACGCAGATGAAGCTGCACCTGCGCGTCCAGCACAGCCTCCTCGGCGACCTGCCCCTCAACGCCTTCCGGGCAAAGGAGGCTGATCTCCGTCGCCACCACTCGACGTTGCTCGCCCACCCCGAGATCGACAGCATGATGGCCTACGTGGACGCCGCGGTGAGCCTGGCGCACTTCATCGAACAGAAGAACCTCCCGCGCCCGCGCCTGCGCACGATCATGGCCTGCGCCGGCACCGTGACGCCCGAGTGGCGCGCCGTCCTCGAGCGCGTGTTCTCCTCCGAGGTCTTCGACAAGTACGGGTCGCGCGAGTGCTGCGACATGGCGTGCGAGTGCCCCGCCCATCGTGGGCTGCACGTCAACTCGCCCAACGTCTTCGTGGAGGTCGTGAACGACCGGGACGAAGCCTGCCCGCCGGGGCAGACGGGCCGCATCCTCATCACGATGCTCAACAACCACGGCTTCCCGATGGTCCGCTACCAGATCGGGGACCTCGGGCAGTGGGCGAAACCCGGCGTCTGTCCTTGCGGCTGCGCGTGGCCACGGCTCCAAAGCCTCGAAGGACGCGCCGACGAGATGCTCCTCACCGAGGACGGCACGCTGCTCTCCAGCGTCTTTGTTCGACACTTCGTGGGGGTGAGCCTCAACCGCCAGATCATCCGGCAGTGGCAGCTTGAACAGACCGGACGCCAGGAGTTCACCTTCCGTTTCGTTGCCGAACGGGCCGAGGGACTCGAGGACAACCTCGCGAGGCTCAAGGACAGCTTCCAACTCGCCCTGGGGCGGGGTGCGCGAATCGAAATGAGCAGGGTCCCCGGAATCCCGCCGTCGCCGAGTGGCAAACAGCGCTGGATCATCAACCGGGTCGGCCACCCGGCAGCCCCCGCCCGCTGATGGAAACCGACCCCGAGCGTACATCTCCCGGTTTCCTCGCCCGCCTCGCGGCCGGATTTCGCAGGCTCATGGTCTCCCTCATCAGCATCTACGTCATGTTGGGACTGGCGCTGTGGTGGATCGGCGACCGGCTCGCCCATCATCCGCCTCGAGGCGGAGCGAAACCGCTCCCGGGCGAAATCACGCTCGTCGCTTCCGACGGCGTCCCGCTCTCCGCCGTCTGGTTGCCTCGTCCCGACGCCCGGGTCGCGCTCCTCCTGAGCCACGGCAACGCCGAGGACCTCGATCATCTCTTCCCATTTCTTCGGGAACTTCAGGAAGCCGGTTTCGCCGTCTTCGCCTACGACTATCGCGGCTACGGCCGCAGCAAGGGACGCCCCACCGAGAAGGGCGTGGAGCGCGACCTCGAGGCGGCGTGGCGCCACCTCACCGGTCCGCTCGGCATCCCGCCCTCCCGCGTCATGCTCCTCGGGCGTTCTCTGGGAAGCGGCCCGACCTGTTGGCTCGCGGCGCGCGAAAAGCCTGGCGGCGTGATCCTCGAGAGCGCGTTCACCAGCGGCCAACGCGTCCTATTCCCCTTTCCCCTCTTTCCTTTCGATCAATTCCCCAATCTCCGGAGGATCCCGGAGTTCTCCTGTCCCGTTCTCCTCGTGCACGGCGTCGCCGACACGATCATCCCCATCCACCATGGACGCGCGCTCTTCGCTGCCGCGCGCGAACCGAAGTTTCGCCTCTGGATCGAGGGCGCGGGCCACAACGACCTTTTTGGCGTCGCGCCGGAACTCTATTTGAAAACCTTGCAGGATTTTGCCACAAGAGTGGCGGCCGCGCCCGATCGCCCCTCCCCGTGACCCTCGTTTTCCGTTTCGTCCTCAGCTTTTACCGCCGTTTCATCCTGCGCGTCCGGACCCTCGGGGCTTCGCGCGTCCCGGACGATCCCGCCCTGCTCATCGCCAACCGCGCCTCGGCGTTCGAGGCGCTCGTCCTCACGACCGCCCTCAACCGCCGCGTCATCCTCGTCGGCGGTCCCGTCGCGCCGCGCGGCCCTTTCCAGAAGGCCCTCGCGGCCCTCCTCGACCTTCGCACGGTCGGCGACGATCCCGCCGCCGACCTCGAGAAGATCGCGCGCGAGGCGCGCGCCGCGCGCGCACTCGTCCTGGTCCTCGCCAACGACCTTCCGCCGCATCCCTCCTGCCCCTTCGAACTGCGCGATGGCCTGAAGCTCGCCGCGAAACAGAAGCTGCTCCCTCTCGCGCCGGTGAGCACCGACGCCTTCTGGGCCGCCACGCTCCGCTTTCTTCGCGGCCGCATCCCGTGCCGCCTCGCGGACGCCTGCCGCACGGTGAAGGTGCGTGTGGGAAAAACGCTCCCGGCCGGCGGCGTCCCTCCCCTGCTCCTGCGGCAACACCTGACGGACCTCGACGAGTTCGGGCTTTCCGACCGTGTGGAAATCAACAGCCATCTCGCGTGGTGCAGCCTCCTTTCCCTCTCGCGCGAGCCGTGGCGCCTCCTCCTCGTGGACCGTGTTCCCGTTCGCAGGGCGCTCTCTCGCGGGATGACCCTCGCGCTCGCCATCGCCCTCTCGCGAAAGTGGCGGCGCGAGCTGCCGGGCCGCCGCGTCGGGATCGTGCTCCCCCCCGGCCTCGGCGCCACCCTGGCCAACCTCGCCCTCCTCCTCGCGCGACGCGTGCCCGTGAACCTCAACTTCACCCTCGGTGTGGACGCCGTGCACGCCTGCTTCCGCAAGGCGGGCCTGCGCCGCGTCGTCAGCGCGCCTGCCCTCCAGGAGAAGTTCCCGAACTTCCCGTGGCCTGCAGACACGCTCGATATCGCCGCCGAAATCCGCACGTGCCCCCGCGCGAAAATCCTCTTCTGGCTCGTCCTCGTCGGACTCCTTCCCGCGCGCCTCCTGGCCCGCCTCCTGCGCGTGCCGCGCGCGGGCGGACGCGAGGAAGCCTGTCTCCTGTTCACCAGCGGCAGCATCGGCGAACCGAAAGGAGTCGCGCTGACCCATCGCAACATCCTGAGCAACATCGCCCAGATCGCCGGCGTCGGATTTCTCCGGGAACACGATACGATGCTCGCGGCGCTTCCGGTCTTCCACAGCTTCGGCTTCACCGCCACGCTCTGGTTTCCCCTCCTCCGCGGGATGCGGATGGTCACTGTGCCTTCCCCGCTCGAGGTGAAGACCATCGCCGAGGCGATCCACGCCGAGAAGGCCGACGTCACCTTCGGCACCGCCACCTTCCTGAGGCCCTACCTCAAACGCGCCACGCGCGCGCAGCTCGCCTCCCTCCGCTTCGTCATCGGCGGCGCCGAGAAACTCCCCCCCGATCTCGGACGCGCGTTCGAGGAAGTCCTCGGCGTCCGCATCCTCGAAGGGTATGGCCTCACCGAGACCAGCCCGGTGGTCACCGCCAACCTGCCCGATCCCGCGGACCCGGCTTCGCGGACAGGCCCCTGCTGGAAGCCCGGTTCGATCGGACGCCTCCTGCCCGGCATCGCCGCGCGAATCACGCATCTCGAGACGGGCGAGCCGCTCGCCCCCGGCGCCCAGGGGATGCTCTGCCTGCGCGGGGCGAATGTCTTCGAGGGATATCTCGGCGAACCCGACCGCTCGCGCGAAGTCTTCCGCGGCGGATGGTTCGTCACCGGCGACCTCGCGCGCTTCGACGAGGACGGCTTCGTCTTCATCGAAGGACGCCTCTCCCGTTTTTCGAAGATCGGCGGCGAGATGATCCCGCACGGGACCATCGAACAGAAAGTGATCGAACTCTTCGGAGAACGGGATGCCGAGCATCAGGCCTTCGCCGTCGTCGGCGTGCGCGACGAGGTCAAGGGCGAGGCGCTCATCCTCCTCGCCGCGCGGGACGTGACTCCCGAACAGGTGCGGGAGAAACTCCTCGGCGCGGGATTCCCTCCTCTCTGGGTCCCGCGGAAGGTCCGCCATGTCGAGAAGATCCCCGCGTTGCTCTCGGGCAAGCTCGACGTGCGCGCGTGCGAAGCGCTCGCCCGCGAGGCGTCTTCCTCGAGCTGACGGGGCACCTCCTTTCTCCGCCCAACGCGCCGCCGACGGAAAGGAAAGGGCGCCCGACGTCTTCGCCGGACCCAGGATGAGGAGGAGACCTGATCTTGATCGCGCCATAAAACAGCGAGGGCCTGGATTTAGACGGCGGGTTGTTGGGAAGGCAGACGCCTGTTGAGGAAGGTTTTGGAGGCGCTCCAATCCTCGCGGATTTCCACGAAAACTGCGTTGACGAGACGGAGGAGAGATTCGGGATCGGAGAAAGCCTCTCCCAGAATCCGCTTCAGCGGTTTTTGCTTTCCGGAGGCTTGGGCCTCACGCAGAGTCCCCTCATGTCGTCTGCGTATCAGGTGTTGGCCCGAAAATATCGGCCGCAGCAGTTTTCCGAGGTCGTCGGCCAGCCTCACATCGTGCGCACGCTGGAGAACGCGATCGCGCGCCAGCGCATCGCCCATGCCTACCTCTTCGTCGGCCCGCGCGGCACGGGGAAAACCACCCTCGCGCGCATCTTCGCCAAGGCGCTGAACTGCGCGAAATCAAAGGCGCCCACCGCCAAACCCTGCGGCGAGTGCAGCTCATGCGCGGAGATCGCGGCGGGCAACTCGATGGACGTCCTCGAAATTGACGGCGCGTCCAACAACGGCGTCGAACAGGTGCGCGAGTTGCGCGAAACCGTCCGCTATGCCCCGAGCGCGGCGCGTTTCAAGATCATCTACATTGACGAAGTCCACATGCTCTCCACGCCGGCGTTCAATGCGCTGCTCAAGACGCTCGAGGAGCCGCCGCCGCACGTCAAGTTCCTCTTCGCCACCACGGACCCCCAAAAGATTCCGCTCACGATCCTTTCCCGCTGCCAGCGTTTTGATCTCCGCCGCATCCCCAGCGACCTCATCGTCAAGCACCTCCGCGGCATCGCGCAGGCCGAGAAGGTCGAAGTCTCCGACAACGCGCTGCTCGCCGTTGCCCGCGGCGCGGCCGGCGGCATGCGCGACGCACAATCCGCGCTCGACCAGCTCATCGCCTTTTGCGGGAACAAGATCGAAGAAAGCGATGTCCTCGCGATTTTCGGTCTCGCCCCCAGGGAACAAATCCTGGCCCTTGCGCGAAACCTTCTCGACGCCCGCCGCGCTGAGGTCGTGGAAACGATCGGCAGACTTTCCGACGAAGGGCGCGACCTCTCCCGTCTGCTTGACGAGCTCGTGGAGCGTTTCCGCGCCCTCCTCATCCTGCTCACCGGCGCCAAACCTTCGGACGCCACCGAGGAAGAGCTCGCCGAGCTCCGCGAAGAAGCCGCCCGCCTGAAACGCGGCCGGGCCCTGCGCATCCTCGAAATCCTGGGTGCGGCGCAGGAGCAGATGCGCCACGCCCTTTCCAAGCGCATCCACCTCGAAGTCGCGCTCCTCAACGCCATCGAAACCCAGCACGAAATCGCGCTCGAGGAACTGATCGCCCGGCTCCAGGGAATCGGCGGAACGCCGAGGCCCGTTTCCGCGCCTCCTCCACCGCTCCCTCCATCGGCGCTTCCCGCCGCGGACACTCCTTCGCTCCGCGAGGCGCCACCCGCCCCGCCCGCCCCGCCCGAGGAACCTCTCCCCGAAGTCGGCGCCCTCTGGACGCGCCTCCTCGAGGCGCTCGACAAAAGCACTCCCCTGTTGAAGACCGCGCTCGTCCAGGCTCGACCGATATCACTTTCTCAAGACACGCTGGTCGTCGGCTTCGATCGCACGCTGGAGTTTGAAAAGGACGTCGCCGATACGCCTAAGAACCGGGAGGCCCTCGTGGCGCGGCTCTACGATCTCACACAGCGCGCCTTCAATCTCCGCATCGTGTTCGCCGATGACCCCGATCTTCTCGACGGCAAGGATCCCGCGGCGAAAGCGGTGCGGTCGGCTTCGTCCCCGGAGGACGACGCCGCGGCTTTCGAAAACGATCCGTTGATCCGCAAAGCGCTCGACCTCTTCAAGGGTGAAATCATGAAAGTGAAACGCCCGACAGGCAGGTAGCCGAGAAGATGGGCGGAAAGCGGTCGTTGCGGGCAGCCTCAAAACCCCGCCAGATTCAGCATCCGCTCCATCCGGAGGCGGTAGGTGTGCTCCGCCAGGACCCTCCGGAATCCGCTCTGCGCAAGGCCGGCGCGCGCCGCTTCGTCTTCAAGCAGCCGGCGCAGGAGGCCTTCGATCTCTTCGCCGGTGCGATAAGTTGCGATTTCCCGGCCGAGCACGAAATGCGGTTCGAGATCCGACTTCCAATCGCAAACCTGGGCTGCGCCGCAGGCCGGGGTCTCGAAGGTCCGGGGGTTGAGCCCGCTTTCGTAGTAGCCGAACCACGAGTGCAGATTAATCGCCACCTTGGCGGCGGAAAGGATGCGCGCCATTTGCTCCGGAGTGAAATAGCCGTCCTCGACGCATCCCCACAGGCGGTCGCGTGGAGTCAGATGTTTCCGCCACGGCCCCCAGATGCGAAGCGAGATCTTGCGCGAAAGCTGGGAGAGAATTCCCTGGCGTACGGGGCCCCAATCTCCAAGGAAACAGACCTCGCTCGCGAGTTTCGCCCGTTCCGTTTCGGAAAGCGAGATCGGGCGATGCACCGTGGGGAACGCCGCGTGGGCGAGATGTGCCGCGCGGAGGCCCGCGGCGGTGTGTCGCGCCGCCGAACGGGCGCAGTTCGTGAAGAAAAAATCATACGGCGGCGCAAGGGCTGCCCCCCGTTCGAACTGGAACGGATCGTTCAGCCACCAGCAGGCGGTCCTGGCGCCCCGCCTCCGGATTTCCGCCACGGTTTCCGGAAAAAGATCGAACCCGAAGATCGCGAGGAAAAAATCGGGCTGGAAGCCGCGCATCGCCTCCGAAAGACGACGATTCAACCGCGTTTTCTCAAAGGCGCGCTTCCCCCGCATTTTGGCGACCGGTCGCAGGAACGCCTTTTCGGCGAGTGTGAGCGAGCCGGCATCGAACAGGAGAACTTCGTGCCCCATCCCTCGAAAGGTCTCGGTGCAGTAGCGTCCCATCGGGACGGTCTTGAGGTGGCCGGGCACCGCGATGCCGATCCGCATGGTGCGCATTCAAACTCAATTGCGCCGCTGAATGAAGCGGAAAGCCGCTTCGCTTGAATCCCTCCGGATGAAGCCGCTGCAATGCGGGAAACTGTGCCGGCGCGGGAAGCGCCTGTCTCCGCCGATTCAGGGCGGTCGAGGGGTCTCTTGCCCGATGCGCGCAAGGTGGTAGCATCGCGCGATGCGCGAGGAGCTTTCGGTCGCAAATCTAGGGTGGCGAGCTTTGCCATGGCTGGCTGCCGCGGCTTCGGGCGGTCTTCTGGCCGCGCCTTATCTTTGCGACGAGGCCGGGTGGTTGGGCTGGGTGGCGCTCATCCCGCTGGCCGTCTGGGTGATTCCCGGCTTCCCCGACATCGCGCGCCCTGCGCCGTTTCGCCTCGGATTCGTTGGAGGGCTGACGTTCTGGGGCGCCACCCTTTTCTGGATCCGCCATACGAGCGCACTCGGGATGCTGGCGCTCGTCGTCTGGCTCGCACTCTTTCCCGCGGCGTGGGCATGGGCGTTGGGACGTTTTGCGCGGCGCTGGTCGAAGCCGACAGGACCGAACCATCTGCTCCTGGCCGCGCTCGGCGCGGCGGCATGGGTGGCGCTCGAAGCGTTGCGCGGCCGGCTGCTCGGCGGATTCCCGTGGAACACTCTCGCTGTTTCCCAGGTTAAAAATCTCGCGCTGATCCAGATCGCAGCCTGGACCGGCGCATCGGGAATTTCATGGCTCGTGGCGTTTTTCAATCTTGCGCTGGGATTCACCTGGCGGCGGCTCAGGGCGGAACGGTTCTCGATGCGTTCGTGGCGCTACGAGTTTTCCGTGGCGCTCGCGCTGGTGGCCGCGTGCCTGATGGTCGGGATGCGTTCCCTGATGGAGGCGGCGCGATCCCCCGCCGGCGCGAACCGCACGCTGCGACTGGCGCTCGTTCAACCGAACATTCCTCAGGAAGTGAAGTTTGAAGCCATGAGTCAGGAGCGCCAAAAAACGATCCTCCGCCGTCTGACTCTCGCCGCGGTCTCGGTGAAACCCGACGCCGTGCTTTGGCCGGAAACCGCGCTCACGGACGGCCCGACCTATGACGCCCGCACCCGCCGTTGGCTGATGGACGTGGCCCGAGAGGCCGGGACGCCGATCCTCTTCGGCGCCGTGGATGCCGAATCCGCGCCCGACGACCGCGCGCCGCGCTACTTCAACGCAGCGATGCTCGTTTCGCCCCGCGGCGTGATCTCGGCGCCCTACCGCAAGCTGCACCTTCTGCCTTTCGGCGAGTATATCCCGTTCGAAAGGACCCTCCCCTTCATGAAGCATTTGACGCCGATTCCCGGAAGTTTTTACGAAGGACGGGACGAGGTCCTCTTCGATCTGAACGGCGTCAAGCTCGGCCCGCTGATCTGCTTCGAAGACACCGTGGCGGAGATGTCGCGCGACCTCGTTCGCGCAGGCGCAGAGGTTTTGGTGAACCTGACCAACGACGCGTGGTTCAAGCACTCGCCCGGCGCGGCGATGCACTTGCGCAACGCGACGCTGCGCGCCGTGGAAACGCGCCGGCCCCTCGTGCGGTGCACCAACAGCGGAGTGACGGCGGTGGTCTCGCCCTGGGGCCAGGAGATTGCGCGGGCAACGCCGTTCGAAGAGGGATTCCTCACCGTAACGATCGCTGTGCACGAACCGATCACGTTCTTCGTCCGCCACGGCGATCTCGTCGCCACGGCCTGCGCCCTCGCCGCGCTCCTCGGACTGGTCCTGACGCGCCGCCCACCCTCAGAGCTGTAAGCCCTTCGCCGCCGCGCCCGGAGCGCCGGCGGAGGATCTTTCCCAGCATCCAGAGGAGCGCGGAAATCGCGTCCCGCCTCAGTATACGTGGGTGCTTTCTTCCTGGACCACCGGTGCGCTCAAGATGTCCGAGGTCATCTCCACTTTCACGCGGTGATCGCCGGGCTGAACGCCCTTGCCGGTAATGGTCCACGAGACGGCCTGTTTGGGCGCCAAGCGCGCCACGGTGCCGAAGGTGACGACCTTGCCGCTCACCGAGGCTTCGGTGGCGCCGGAAGCCGAAACCGGATCAATTTCCTTATCGAACTTGGCGACGATCTTGATGTTGGAGCTCTCCGCAGTGCCCTGATTGGTGACGCGGATGTTGTAGGTGGTGGTTTCTCCCACACCGATCGGATCGGGATCGTCGGAAAGCTGGAGCAGCAGCGCGGCCATGCCCTTCCAGAGGGTGTTCGCGCGAGCGGCCTCCTTGAGGCCTTCGCGCGTCACCACCGAAACGTTGTTGGGAAAGTTGCCGGACACCATCGAAGTCACAGAAACCTCGAAGTTTTTCTTCTCGCTGGCGGCAAGATCAGGAATTCGCCAGGTCGCCTGGAACCCATTGATCTCCGCGCCGCTGGCCGAAAGGATCTTCACGTTCGGGTCCACCCAGTCCGTGACCACCACGTCGGTGAGGGAAGTGTCGCCCGTGTTAGCGACCACGATCTCGTAGTTGGCTGTGCGGCCGACGAATTGTTCCGCGGTGCCGGTCTTGGTCACGCTCAGCCCCGGTTGAGTGACCACCGTGGTGGCGTTGTCTGTCGCCTCGCCGGCGTTGGAGGAACGAACCGTGGCCACGTTCGTGAATTTTCCGCGGCGTTCAGCTCGCAGAGGCACCTCGACCTGCTTGCTCTCGCTGGGCGCCAGGACCCCGACGTTGTAGGAAAGCTGCTTCTGGCCTCCTTCGGCGCCGAGGCCGTCCGGCACGTTGTCCGTAACGACCACGTCCCGGGCGGTCGCATTGCCCATATTCTTCACGACCACCGTGTAGTTGACGGGATCCCCGACCCGGGCGGTGGCCGGCCCGGTCTTCTCGATCGCCACGGCGGCCTTGCCGATCAAGGTCTTCACGCACCCTCTCGGAATGGCGTGGACTGCGGCGCAGTTGCAGAGTTCGCCGTCCTGTTCGGCCTTGAGCCAGAATTTCAGGGTGCGGACTTCGTCGCGGTTCATCGCTCCGAGGCGCCACGTGAGAATCTTTCCGTCCAGCTTGGCCTCCGGCTCGGCGCGAACAAACGAGGCCCCTTCGGGAATGCGGTCCGTGACGGTCACGTCTCCGGCGACCTCGACGGCGGTGACGGTCAGCTCCACGGGATAAGTGTCGCCCAAGGTCGCCGAGACGGGCACGGAATTGTTGAGGCGGACCAGAGGGTCCATGTGGATATCCACGGTATCCCAGCCCTCTCTGGCCGCTTTCTGTTCGGGAGGCGTGCTCGCGGTCCCAGAGGAAGCGCCGGTGGACGAGCAGCCGGTCCAAATCGCGGGAAGCGCGATGAGGGCCAAGATCGTTGTCAGTGTGGAAACAAGGCGGCGGACGGTTTTCATAGGAAACAAGGTGGGATGGAGATTGGAATTTTCAGATGACTGGAGACAAAAACGGCGGCAAAGAGAGTGGAGTATTCTACTTAGGACGGTCCTCGTGTCAAACCTGTCTTCAATGATTTTGGCGCCTCAGAGGGTTTTTCAGCGCTCTGCCGGTCCGGCGAACCAGGAGTCCCTTTCGAAACCCCGGCGGCCGCCGACACGGCAGCCCTCCACGGTCCGTCCCATCGTTTCTTGGAAGGCCCGCGTGCCGCGAGCCGCTTGGTATCCTCGAAACGAGAGGGGTCTTTTGAAATCCACCCTCGATCCGGGGGGCTACAGCAGCTCGCAGATCGCCTCGACCTCCACCGCCACGCCGGCGGGCAGCGTCGCAAAGCCCAGGGCGGAGCGCGCGTGGTAGCCGTTGGCCTCCTTGCCGAAGATCTCGTGCACGAGGTCGGAGGCGCCGTTGATGACCTTGGAGCAGTCCTTGAAGTCGGGCGTGGCGTTCACGCAGCCGAGCAGCTTGACGATGCGGACCTTGTTGAAGGAGCCGGCCTCCAGGTAGATCGAGCGCAGGACCGCGGACATCGCCTGGCGGGCCGCGGTGTAACCCTGTTCCACCGTGAGGTCCTGCCCCACCTTGCCGCGGATCTCGCTGGTGTGTCCGGAAGTGTAGAGCAGTTTGCCGACGCGGGCGCAGAGGTTCAGGAACGGGCGCTCCGGGCGCGGGTCGAGCACGAGTCCGAGGGCCTTCGCTTTTTGGTCAGGGGTGGTGTTGCTCATGGGGGTTGAGTTGGTTTCTTGGAATGTACGCAAATCGCGTCCTCTGCGTCATGCGCGTGAGGCACGCAGGGCGTCGCGCGTGGTCTACCGGGCCGGGGTGCCGACGAGGATGCGTCCGTCCACGCCCACTTTGCGGGGCGGAGAGCCGGTTTGATACGCACCCACGTCGCGGCCTCCGACGCCATCCTCCAGCTTGACGCCCGCCGGCACGGAGGTCGCGCGACCAACCGCCACACCATTCCCGATGCGGTAATCGTTCGTTGCTGTGGGGTTCTCGCTGAACGCGAGGAAGGCGGGAGAGCCGACAACGGAGTGTTGCTCCCAGCCGCCGGCTTGGACCGTCTTGAGCCAATCGGCGGGGGCCTCCTTGTCGGGAGACCAGTGGACATTTCCGTCGATCACGGTCTTGGCCTCGGAACCCTTGATCAGATTGATCCCGGCTCCAGGGTATTGGTTCAGGTAAACGAAGAGATTGTTCATCACGTGCCGCGAGGACGGGGGGACGACCCCGCCCCACGCCGCGCCGAGGTACATGGGGAAGTTGCCGTCCACCACCGCGGTGTTGTGGTAGAAATAGATCGATTCGATCGCCAGCATTCCGCCCGAGCCGTGCACGAGGAAGAAATTCCCGGGGTAGGGCGTCAGCTCCTTCAAGTTCTTGGACCTCCACCACCCGCGGCTTTTTCCTCTCATGTCGACCACGTTCCCGTAGATGTAAATGGAGCCCTCCGGCCCTCCGCGCCCGTGGAAGGCGAACGCCGTGGTGCAGCCGTTGATGTAGTTACGGTAGATGTGGACGTCGTCGCAGACGCGACGCGTGGGGCTGCTCAGGTAGATGCCGTCGTCCTGCATGTTGCCCACCCAGTTGTCGTGAAAGCGGATGTTGGTCCCGTTGGGATAGACCCCGTCGTGACCGTCCGCAAATTCGCTGTAGGCGATCTCCCACCGGTTGTTGAACGGATAGGCGAAAACGTCCGATTCCTCAAAACCTTCCATCACCAGCAACGCGTGGGCGGTGAGGCGGGCGACGTTGCGGCTTCGCCCGGTCCCCGTCACGCTGGAGTATGGATCCGTGTAGGTCGGCGTGTAGATGTGGAGAGCATTCTCGTTGAGGAAACCCCACGGAGGGATCCCCCCGTAGATCGCCGAGTTGAGGAACTTGACCGGCCCGGTGTTCTTGGCGCGCATCCCGTAGGTCCCGCCGAAGATGGTCACATGGTCAAACTCAAGATCCATCCCGAAGACCAAGCGGACGTTGTTCACTCCGCCGCCGCGAAACACGAGATCCTGGAAGCGGAGGTGACGCCCAAGGTCAACGTACAGGGGAGTGGACATGTACGGGGCGATGACCAGCGGAAGCTTTCGCGGATCGGTTTCCCCCCGGTAGTTCGACACCCGCGGGTGCTCGAGGTGCGTATGGGCCAGGCGGACATGGATGCGGCCGGTGACGCGGTTGTACCAGATCCCGGGCCCGCTCCAGATGACGTCCTGGCCGCGCTCCTGCTTCATCGGGTCGCCGCTGGCGACCTCGTTTTGGCTGCGCAGATCCTCGGGGTGCCAGTACGTCTGCAACCCGAGGTTCGAGTCGGCGAAAAGCCCGACGACATCGCGGAGATTGGGATACGCGCGCGTGGAGCGGTATTCGTCGGGCGCTCCCCCCGGGGCCGGTTCCCATGCCCCGGCGGGGTTGGTTTCGAACTCAGGGATCCCTCCGTCGATGATCGCCAGCTCACCAGGTTTCGAACGGATGGTAATGGGGGCTTCCGCAGTCCCTGAGATGGCACAGTACAGGTTTTCGAAGTAAACACCGCCGGCCAGGTACAACGTGTCGCCAGGACGCAGCTTTTCCAGAGAGGCCTGCACCGTCTTCCACGGTTTCCCGGAGGTGCCGTCGTTGCGGTCGGATCCCTTGAGCGGGTCCACGTAGAAGGCAGGGCCGGTCCCCATGAGACGGTTCGCCATGGCCACCGGGTGACGGAGTGGAGGATGAGAAACCACCGGGGCCGCACGTCCGGGCAGGCTTGCCGCTAGAAACAGAAGTGCCCCGAAGGCGATGAACCGCAACCATGCCCTGGGCTCCTTGGTGAAGGGAATCGTTTTCATGAAGAAAGAACCGATCGAGGGATGGCCACGCGAGTTTCGCATCCTGAGATGCTTGAGCCGACCTGAAGAAAGCTCATCTGCTTTCTGTCAGAGGCTGCAAATATGAAGTAGTTATGATGCAATAGTGATGTTGCATAAATAGCCGGAAAACCCGGTGGATGGCAAGTGGAAAGCGCCGGGGGATTGGGAGTCCGGCAGGCACATTGTGATCCCTCCTTGGGGAAACTGAAGGTGGTGAACCAAGCGGGGATGGGTCTGGCGGATCGTCGCATACATCGTCTCCACGTGGCCTTCCATTGAGTGGACCCGCGGGGTGATCTGAGTTTTCAGCCGGAGATTTACCGGGGAGGACGGAGATGAAATAATCTCAGAAAATTCATCGAAATATGTTGCACTCAATGATGTAATATGATAGCAAAACCATTCGACGAATGGCTTTACGTTCCCTCCAAATCGGTGCACGAACGCGCCGGGCGTGGCTGCGTCCCAGCGAGGCCGTTGCGGCCTACATTGAACGCGAGGCGGCGCAACGCCAGCCCTCGGAAGGCAACCGGCTCCCGACCATTCGGCAGGTCGCAGAAGATCTCGATGTCAGCGTCCGCACCGTGCAGAGCGTCTTCCAGAAGCTGGCGCGGCAGGGGATGATTCGGACCAAGGTCGGCAAGGGCAGCTTCCTGGCCACCTCGACGGCCCGCAACCGGGACATCCTCGACATCGCCCTTGGGCTTCATGCCACCGCGGGCGCGCCGGACGAGCAATGGAGCCACCCGATCAGCAGCGGCATCCTGCACGCGGCCTCGCAGGAGTATCCGAGAGTGAAGCTTCTGCCGCTTGCGCATCGCCTGAACGTTCCCTCGGCCGCCGAAGACCTCTTGAACGAATGGCGCGTGGTGGACGGCCTGATCCTGTTTCCGTCCCCGTACGGACGAGAAATTCGTGAGGTGTACGAGTCGCACGGCAAGCCGGTCGTGGATCTCAATCCCTCCTCCGACACGGCCACGGCAAACTTCGTGGCCCCGGATTACTTCGGCGCGAGCCAGCGCATCGGGCGGGCATGGCGCGAAACGGGAAGGAAACACGTCGTGCTGATGCTCCACACGTCGCTGGACCGATCCTCCTCGAACCGGGTACGGTTGTCCGGCCTGGTCAACGGCATCGGAGCGGAACTGGGGAAGGAGGGCGCGTTCCGGATTCTTCAGGCGGAGGCGGCCCGCGAGGATTGCGGCTACGCGACGATGAAGAAGTTTCTTGAGGGCCCGGAAGCCTGCGTGGATGCCGTCTATTGCGTTTCGGACCACCAGGCCCTGGGCGCGTTCCGCGCCCTCAAGGAGCATGGGCTGCGCATCCCCGAGGAGGTCAGTCTCGCGGGAGGGACGGGTCTGGACCTTTCCACCACGGTGTGCCCCGAACTCACACGCATGCGCCAGCCCTTGCGGCAGATCGGCGAGGCGCTGGTGAACATGCTGCGCCAGAGGATCCGGGAGGAGCGCCCGGTGCCGGCCGTCATTTTGGAAGCCCCCTGGATCGGGGGCGCAACCACTCGGCTCGAAGAAAACACTGTGCTCGGAATCCGCTCCATCTAATCCGACGCGATCGAACAGGAGGCAGTTATGAAGACGTCCATGAAAAGCATCGAACAGAATGAGGTCCAGCAGGCTCACGCCGCGAGCGCTCGGTCAGAAACAAAACGCTCACCCCACGGAGGAGCCGCCATCGCCTTCTTGATCAGAATGATGTTCCCGAGAAAACCGGCGGCGACAGTCCTCGCAGGACTTCTCGCGACGGTCTTGGCCCCCTATGGCCGAGCGGCGATCACCAACATAGTGAGTGGCGCGGTGTCCAACTTGGCCTTGACCTACTCGGACAACAACAACCTGCTCCAGGTCATCAATAGCGGCACCCTCATCAACAGCACCATATTGACGAGCGGTTCGGCCTCAACCAACACGGCGCTGCTCGCCGGGGCAGGGTCCACCTGGACCAACACGACTCACTTGGAAATCGGGTACAACGGTGCGAACAACCTTCTGGTGGTTTCCAACCAGGCGGATCTGATCATCACGGGTGCGGGAAACATGCTGCTCGTCGGTTACCAAACCGGCAGCAGCGGAAACAGCGCGTTGATCACCGACTCCAACACAACCGTCTCAGGAGCCTCTGGAGGAATTGGGGTTGGTTACTTCGGAGCAGGAGGAAACTCCCTTGTCGTGTCCAATGGCGCCAGGATGGACCTTGCTGCGGGGAACAGTCGCTTGGGATATAGTGGGACCAACAATACGATCACGGTCACAGGGACCAATTCTCAAATCAACATTGGAGCTACGGGCGGGCTCACGATAGGAGGGGCCGAAGGAGGAGGCTCCGGCAGTTTGAATTCTCTCATCATTGCTGACGGAGGAAGCATGTCTTCCTATAGCACCGCCATCAGTGGATCCGCGAACAGCACCAACAACAGGGTCCTCATCACCGGTCCGGGTTCCATGCTAAGCAACTCCTCCTACATATCGGTCGGCAACCGCGGCTCGGGGACGCTGATCATCAGCAACGGAGGAAACTATTACAATCCGTGGGCCAGCTCTTACGCGATGATAGCAGGCCACACGGCAAGTGCCACCGGCGCGGTGGTGGTCACGGGGTCCGGGAGCATGATCCGTCTCGCCGGAGGCGTCTCGATCGGCTCGAACTCGGTGAACAACCAGGCATTTGGGCATGGCTCGCTCCTGCTCACCGATGGAGGCGCCTTGGAAGCCAACACGATCTACGGCGGCGAGGGAGGTACGGGGACGATCACCAACCGTGGAGGGATCTTTCAGTTCACGCTGAATGCCCCGACGATCAACCCCTTGACGCCGGGCGCCATCGTCGTCACGAACGGGATCGTCAGCTTCCGGGCGATCGCCAACGCGCCGGTGCTTCTGGGAGGGACGCAACTCACCAACCTGACGTTCCAGGGGAACAACGCCTTCCAGCTGAACGCGGCGACGAACGCCACGGGTTTGGCTGGATACACGTTCGACTCCGTGGCCAACACGGGCAGCCCAACCAACTACCAGCGGTTGATCCTGACGGGAAACAATCCCTTCTGGCGGAGCGCAGCCCTGACGATCGGGGCGGGGGGCGAACTCGACGCGAGCAACTCGATGGGGGCGTCCATTGGGGCGGTGCTGACCAACGCCGGGATTGTCCGGGTGATCAACTCGACCCTGACCTACCTGAGCAACGTGGTGGTCAACGGGGGCGCCTTCGTGTCGCAGAACGGGACGAACGTCTTCAACCAGGGGGTTTCCCTCGCGGCCGGGTCGGTGTTCAACTTCGCCAACGGTTCCTCGCAGGTCTCGGGAACGATCACCAACTCCGGCACGGTCGGGATCACGAACGCGAGCGTGGTCTTCAACGGGAACGTGGTGAACCTGGGCGCGTGGGTGAGCGATCCGATGACCAACGCGTTCAACGGCAACTACACGGTGGGGCCGACGGCCACGGTGGTGGCCGCGGCGGGGGACGTCTACGCCTTCGGCAGCAACTTCGTGATGCAGTCCACGAACCGGGCGTTCGACCTGTCCGGGGCGGTCGTTTACTTCGGGAACACCAACTACGGGATCACGACGGGCACGACCAACCACCTCTTCGACCTGACCGGGAGCGGCGCGCTCGACCTGGGGTCGAACTTCCTGAACCACACGGAACTGGCGACGAACTTCTCGATCGGTCGGCTGACGATCGCGCTGGACAACCGCCTCGTCGTCACCGGGCAGGTGGGCGGGGGGCTGACCAATGCGCTCTACGTGGGAGTGCTGGACCTGTCGGCCTGGGCCACGAATGCGGCGAGCCTGACCAACACGCTGCAGGCGGCGCTCTCGCTGCCGGACATCAATCTCTACTACGACAAGTACGACCCGAACAACGCCTACCTCGGGCAGGAGACCTTCGCCCTCTGGGGGGGCGGGGGCCTGCTGATCCCCATCCCCGAGCCGGGAGCCCTGCTGTTGCTCCTCGCCGGGACCCTCGCGCTGGCCCGGAGGGCACCCCGTCGGGACCGCTGACGGTCCCCAGACATGGTCCGACCCTGTGCCACCTGACACGCCGCCCCGATCCTTCCCCGGCGCTCACGGGCTCCCAAGAAGAGCGGCGCATGGTCGTTCCGGCGCGAGAGGAGAGGCGCGGGGCGTTCCCACTCCTTCCGTCTCCCGCCAGGGCCGTTCGCAGAAACCGCCCCCCATGAGAAGAAACCATCGTCGCGGGCTCGCCCTTCACTGGCGTTCCCAGGTCGTCCTCTCGTACGTGAACCCCTGGATCGAACACGACCTGAAGGGCGGCGAACACGTGTCGGTGCGGAAGATGTTCCGTCAGAAACGACCCTACGCGCAACAGAGCGTCCCGTTGCTGCGCGCCGGGGGGGTGAGACTGGTGGTGTACTCCCACGGGAACAACATCCCCGCCCGCCTGACCGGCCCGGCGGAGGTCGAATACATGGTGCGCTGCTTCGACGCGCTCGTCATCGAGGCCGGGTCGAACCCCGACACCCGCCTCGTCCTCACCCGGCGCGACCTCGATCGCGCTCTGGCGGCGCGCAAGCTCGGGATCCTCCTCCATATGACCGGGTCGCCCATCCACGGCGACCTGGCGGTCCTGCGCGGCTACGCCCGGCTCGGGCTGCGCGCGGCGCATCCCTTCCTCAACGATGAACGCGTGGGCGGTTACGCGGGGGGCGACCGCCGCGTCGGCCTGCGGCCGCTGGGGCGCGCGA
>JADZFN010000004.1 GCA_020849895.1 Verrucomicrobiia bacterium
CGCGGCTACCGCACCGAGTTTTACCTCATCAACATGCTCTACTTCGTCGCAGGAAAACTTCCCATCCCCATGGCCTCCTACAACGCTCAACCACTTCAGGCCAGCCACTGAAAACCGCGAGGAACCCCATTTATGTTGGTGCAGCCGCGCTTCTGTGAAGCGCGGATTCTGGAGGTCGCCCGTCGGTGACGACCTCCCGGTTTTCGAGTGGAACCGGCCCGCGCTTCGCAGAAGCGCGGTTCCACTGATTTTCCTCTCGTTCGCCTTGGTTGCAATGAGTTCGTACGCGGCGGACACCACACTCCACGTCCCGCAGGCCCGTTTGCCTTTGATGAAGTCGCCGCCGACCATTGACGGCGTTGTTCACGACGACGAATGGGCTGGCGCGACCCGCATGGAACGCTTTGCCGGCGCGGACGGGTTTCTCTCGCCGCAGGAGGCCAGTTTCTGGGTCGGCTGCGACGGGAAGGAATTGTTCATCGCGGTCGTGAGCGAGACTCCGCCCGGCGGGAAGATGCTTTCGCGTGTCACGCCGCTTCCGGAAAATGGCGACGCGCTCACGTGGATGGACGACTCCATCGAGATGGTGCTCGATCCGTTGCGCGCCGACCCCACCGGGCGGCGGCGGATTTATCACGCCAACATCAACGCGCTCGGCGCGATCAACGACACCGCGTACACGTCCGGCGGTGGCGGCGTGGCGTGGCGCGGGCAGTGGCGGACGGCGAGCAAGGTCGTCGGCGACCGCTGGCAGTTCGAGGCGGCGCTTCCCTTGAAGAACATGAATGTGACCGAGGCCGATCTGGCGAAACCGTTCGGCATCCGCATCGTCCGAAACTGGCAACAGCAGACGGTCGGCCCGGCGCAGACCGAGTGGTCGCCGCTCGGCGGCGCGTACCTGAGCGCGGGCACGTTGCCCCTCGTGACGTGGGACGCGCACGCGCCGGTGGTGCAGGTGTTGCAGTTGCACGATCCCGGCCAGCTTCTTTTTCGCCCGCGCGTCGCCATTCGCAATGAAGGCGCTGCGCCGATGGATGTGAAAGTGTCGATCTACTGCGTTCCCAAAGACAGCGCGCACACGCGGGAGGAACGCACCGTGAAGATTCCACCCGGCGCAGTCAGTATCGTGGAAACCCGGACCAGCACATTGCCGCACGAGGTGGTGTACGGCTCGATCCAGGTCGCTTCGCCCGACGGTGCGACGGTTTACTATCTCCGGGATTTTCGATGGAAGCTCGACCGTCCCGATCCGATGTGGGCGCTCGATGCGAAGGCCGCGAAGAAGGTGGATGTGAGTTTCGCGTATTATCCGTACCACGACACCATCAAGACGATCGTGAACGTCACCGGCCTGCAGGAGCGGGACAAGGTGACCGGGGCGAAGATCAGCGTTCGCGCCACGGGAAAAACAGAGGCGTTCGCGGCCACGCCGTTGCCCGGCTTCCAGAAATTTGCCGCTGAAATGGAATGGAAGATCCCGTCGCTCAAGGACGGCGGTTACGAGTTCGTGGTCGAACTGGAGGGCGTGAAGGTTGATCCATTCGTCACGCCGTTCGTCCGCCACGTGTTTCCCTGGGAGCACAACCAACTGGGTAAGTCCGATGTGCTGGTCGAGCCGTTTACGCCGATTCAAGTGGAGGGGCAGAAGTTGAGCACGATTCTTCGGACGCATCAACTCAACAACCTCGGTCTCTGGGATCAGGTCGTGAGCGAAGGCCGACCCCTGCTCCAATCGCCGATGCGACTCGAGGTCAACGACAAGCCGGTTACCGGCAAAGATCTGCGGTTCATCGAAAAGAAGCCGACGCGGGTGGTCACGGAATCGAGCTGGAAGGAGCGAGGACTTGACGGCACGACACGGAGCGAATGGGACTACGACGGCATGATGAAATGGACGCTGGAGATCGAGCCGTCGAAAGAAGCGATCAATTCCATGACGTTGATCATACCTCTCGACAACAAACTCATGCCGCTCTTCCACGCCGTCACCGATGGGCTTCGCTTCAACTACGCCGGCGCGACCCCGACCGGCCAGGGCCGCGTCTGGGACGGCAGCAAGGCGGCGCGCAACTCCATCATCGGCTCGTACGTCCCGTACATCTGGCTGGGCGCGGAGGAACGCGGTTTTGCGGTGTTCGGCGAGAACGACCGAGGTTGGGGGCGCAATCCGAAAGTCCCCTGCCAGGAACTCGTGCGCAACGGCGACAAGCTGGAACTGCGTTTGAATCTCGTCGCCACGCCGATCACGATCGATAAGCCCCGCCGCATTGTCATCGGATTCCAGGCGACGCCCACCAAGCCGATGCCGGCCGACTGGCGATTGTGGACCATCAACATCAACGATCGTCCGGAACCGCAATGCAACCTGGCCCTTCTCGGTTGCTGCTATCAATGGGGCGCGCTCACGGCGTACGACGACATCGCGCCGCGCGACAACGATTACTCCGTGTTCGACAAGCTCGCCGAGGCGCGACGCACGAGCGAGGTGGACCGCCCTTGGCTCGACCGATGGATTGCCGCCACCCGGTTTCCGAACAGCGAGAGCGAAGCCAGTTTCCGCGGCAATCTCAATTACGGCTTTCGCTCCTGCGCTTCGAAACCCGGCAACGTGCTGCCCTACACCAATCCGCGCGGCGTGCGTCTGGACACGCCAGAACCGCAGACCTTTCTCGACGAATGGCACGTGGACGCGTTCTCGTCGCGCAAGGCCAAATACGGCGACGGCTCGACCTACGGCGCAAATCCCGTCGAGAGCTACCGGGATTACTCCGTCTGGAATTATCAGAAGATGCTCGCCACGTTCGCCGACGCGATCTACTGGGACAACACGTACCTCAAGGCGTGCTTCGACACGGTAGGCACGGACGCGTACGAATTGTCGCCGGGCGTCATCCAACCGTCGGTCGGCCTCTGGAACATGCGTGCGATCATCCGCCGCACCGCGATTCTGTTTCACGAAATGAAGAAGCGCCCGATGAACATTCCGCACATGACGAACACCTCGCTCGCGCCGACGCTTTCCTTCGCGCAGATGCAGCTTGGGTGGGAAGATCATTCCGGCGACTCCGATTTCCAGGATCGGTTCAGCCGGGAATACATCCGCACCGTGAACATCGGTCGTCAGCACGGCAACGTCCCGGAAGTGCTCTTCCTGATCGCCGGCCTGGACGAAAAGAAGAACGAATGGGTGTGTCGCACCGCGACGGGCGTGGCGTTGGTCCACGAGCTACGTCCGATCGTCAAGCTCGACATCTACCGGAACATATTCACCCACCTCGTGAATTTCGGCTATGGAAAATCCGACACGCGCGTCTTCAATTACTGGCAGCCCGGTAACCCCGTGCGCGTCGAAGGTTCGGACGTGGCGACGCTCGTGGTGAGCAAGCCCGGCAGTACGGTAGTGGTCGTATGCGATTACGGCAACGGCGGCAACCTCACGCTCGCGCTCGATCCCTCGCTCCAGTTCGGCGAAAAGATTCGAGCGAAAAACATGGAGACAGACCAGCCGCTCGCGGTCGGCGGCGACGGGAAGGTGAAGTTTTCATTGAAGAAACACGATTTCATGGTGATTCTCGTCGAAACGACGCCATGAGAACAGCAACCGCTCCGTAACCGGACTGGTTTTAGTGGACGGGTTGGAGAGTTGGTCCCACGCGGTTGTTGTTGTTGGTTGCCGCCCCCGAGGGGGCGGCAAAATCGGCCGCGAAGCGGAATAAATTAATTTTTAGCCTTGCAATTCTGAAGAGATTTGCTCAGAGAGTAGGATGAGTTAAGAATTGCGTTTTATTTTACGTGAAAATTACGCCATGAAATATCTCCGCCGATCCGTTGTCATGAAACTTTTACAGCCAGGAATTTCGCGATGGGGTCTTGCGGGCTTGCTTGGCGCGGTCTTGTGCGTTGGGACCGGGAAGGCCGGCACCTCCACGACGATCACTTCGATCACCGATCATGCCGGTGCCGACTATACCGTGGGCGTCAGCGACACGCTCAACACGCTGACGATCAGCAATAGCGGAGACAGCATCGGCCGGCTGACCAACGTGAATATCTTGACGATCGGGAGTGGTTCCGCCGCCTGGAGCAACAGCGTCACCGTATTTGGCTCGGGGGCAGGCCTGCAGGCGACCACAGTCTACGTCGGCGGTTACGGAAGCAGCAATACGCTGATGCTCGACGGAGGCGCATGGGCCGAGAGTACGACTCTGCAACTCGGTCGCTTGTCGGGCTCGGGCAGCAACGCGCTGGTCATCGCCGGCAGCGGAACGATCTGGACCAATCGCGGCGGGATTTCCGTTGGTCCGAGTAGCGGTATGGGGAACTCGCTGACGATTCGTGACGGCGGGCGCCTAGTCGGCACCAACGCATCTGGCATCGCCTACATCGGCAATAACGCTTTGGGTGGAGGAAACTCGGTTATAGTGACCGGCTCGGGATCCGTCTGGACGAATGCAACCACCATCCACATCGGCTATAATGGCGCGAACAATTCCTTGACGATCAGCGATTCCGGTGTGGTTTACGCCACGACCGCCGCACTCGGCGGGCAGGGCGTCAGTGGCAGCAACAACACGGTTCTCGTGATGGGAACCGGTTCCCTGTGGAGACTCACTGGGGCCAACGGCCTGACCGTAGGATCGGTCGGCGCTGGAAATCTGGTGACGGTCAGCAACGGCGGCAGGATCTGGGCGGGCGGCAGCAATCTGCAGATCGGCGGAGGCAATTCCGGCGCCAGCAACAACGCGGTGATGATCGCCGGTGACGGTTCGGTCTGGACCAATTTCGGCGGCCTTTATATCGGCGGTGGAACGGCTGGAACCGGTTCCGGCGGCAACTCGTTGAGCATCCGCGACGGCGGGTTTGTGCATCAAACCGGCGTCGCCATCCTCGGCAACGGAAACGCCTCGGCGAGCAACTCGGCGACGATCTCGGGCGTCAGCTCGCTGTGGGTGAACGCAAGCACGTGGGTGAGCAACTCCGGTCGGCTGGCTCTGCTCGACGGCGGACGACTCCAGACCGGCGCACTGACGTTGGATTCCGGCAGCAGCGTCCTGTTCTCGAACGGCACCTACAGTTTGAGCGCCGCCTTCACAAATCAGGGAACGACCCGCGCGATCAATAGCCGGGTGACGTTCGTGTCTCCGGTGGTGCTCGGTGGCGCCTATGTCAGCGATCCTTCGACCAACACCTTTACGAGCAACCTGACCGTGACGGCTTCGGGGGCGCTGTCGGGAAGCAACGGCGATCTGTTCGTGTTCAACCAGAATCTTCTTCTGGCGAGCACGAACCGCGCGCAGTTCGCTCTTGCCCAGGCGGCGGTGCTCTTCACGAACGCGGCGACTCATCTCCTGAGCGTGTCGAACAGCGGGGCGCTGAACCTCGGGCAGGGATTCACGAGCTTTGCTCAGGTGGCCACGAACTTTGCGATCGGCCAGTTGAGCATCGCGAGCGGCAATCGCCTGACGATCGCGGGGAACCAGGATAGCCTGACCAACGCGCTCTACGTGGGCTGGCTCGATCTCCAGGGCGCCGCGACAAACAGCTATGCGGCGGTGACCAACGCACTCCGTCTGGCGCTGAATCTGCCGAACATCAACGTCTATTACGACTCGTTCGATTCCCGGAACGACTGGCTGAATGCAAATCTCCTCAACGACTCGGCGTCCGGCTACGATCTCTGGGGTGGCGGCTTCCTGCTCCCGATCCCCGAACCGAGCGCGCTGGCACTCGCCGTGGCGGGGACGCTGGTGCTCGTGTGGCGCACACGACGGCGTTGACGTCGGAGACGAGGAACGACGGGAAATTTTATGGATGCCCAGGAGCCCCCGGTGTTTTTACGTAAAAACCGGAGATATGCAGAAACGAACCGTCGCGTGACCATCATGGATGTGGCGCGTGCGGCGGGCTGCTCGCACACGACCGTCTCACTCAGCCTCAACGACAGCCCGCTCATCACGGAAGCCACCCGCCGGCGCGTGCGCGAGAAGGCGAAAGCCTTGAAGTATACGCCCAACCGAGTCGCCCGCTCGCTGCGTCTGGCCCGGTCCCAGACGATCGGCATCGTTGCAGGTTCCGGCCCCGACCAGTCGCGCGCCGGACTGCTGAGATATCTCGGGACAACGCTGCTCCAGAAAAAATTTCGTCCGTTCCTTTCCTCTTCTCTCATCACCCGCCAGGACGAGTGGGAGTGTTTTGGCGAGTTTCTCGAAGATCGCGTGGACGGGATCATCGCGCTGGTTTCCGACCGCGTGGAGCGTTACGAGGCGAGCGCTCGCCAAGTGAACTGCCCGGTGGTCTTCGCCCTCGGAGTGCATCAGTCCGACGACCGCGCGGACTACGTGACGGTGGATCGAGAGGAGGGCGCGTATCAAGGCGCCGCCCACCTCCTCGCGCTCGGCCATCGGAAGATCGCCTTCCCTTATCGTCCGTGCGACCTCCTCTTTCATCCGCCCAAGCTCCGTGGATATCAGAGGGCGTTGCGAGAATTCGGCGTTGTTGACGTCGAGCGGCATCTCTTTCCATATCCGGTGGAGATGGACTGGACCAAGTCAGGTTACGATTTTGGCGAAAAATTCCTCAGTTTGGCGGATCGGCCCTCCGCTGTTTTCACGTCCGATGTCCGATTCGCCATGGGGTTCATCCGCCGCCTCCGCAAGGCAGGCGTCGGCGTGCCGGGCGATGTGGCGGTCGTCGCCTACGGTTCCGGCCGGGACACGGACTGGATGGAGGTCCCGATCACGACGGTTGAGTTTCCGCTGAAGGTCATCGCCGAGAAGGCGGCGGAGATCCTCATCCGTAGGATTCAGGGGGAACCCTCCGGGGATTCCCAGATGACGCTTGGCCATGAGCTGGCGATCCGCGACTCCTGTGGAGCGAAGGCAGCCCGCGAAGGCTCACGGCCCAACCTCGATCTCGCCGGGGCCGCGACGTCGTGACTCGGGACCCGCGAGAAAGGCGGCGGCGCGATGCGACGAAGCCGATCCATCCCGCTTTCTGCTTCTCCTTTACCCTCATCGAGCTTTTGGTCGTCGTGGCGATCATCGCGATCCTTGCCGCACTGCTCGCGCCCGCGCTGAAGAAGGCTCGAGACCTCGCCAAGGGCATGAGTTGCATGAACAACCTCAAGCAACTCGGCGTGGGCCTGATGCTCTACGCCCAGAACAACGACGGGCTTCTTCCGCAGACCGGGATGCCGACCAACGGAAACGCCTACGTCTATTGGATCAGTCAAGTGGGCTACGGGATCTATCCCCAGCCGTCTGCGACCTATCCGAGTTGGACGCGGCGGGCTTCGGTATTCCTGTGTCCCTCGGCATACGAGGCCGGCCAGCGTTTCTACGGGATGACCGGCAAACTTCCCGAGGCGAGCGGCGGGTCCAAGTACGGAGGCTCCAGCTACGGGATGAATGGGTACCTCGGAACTTGGTATCAACCTTTAGGCGCGAACTCGGGCTATTGCCGGGATTTTTCGGTGTCGGAATTCAGTAATCCGGCGAGGGCGGTTCTCCTCGCGGAGACGCGCGGCTCCGACACCGGGGGAGCTCTCGGTTCGGGGATCACGCTCAACGCGCGAACCCAGGCCTCGCTCAACGATCCTGAACGGTGCGATGCCCTGGCTTACCGCCACGGCGTCCACAACAACTTCCTTTTCGTGGACGGCCACGTCGAGCGCCTCTCGACCATCGAGAGCTACGCCGAAGATCCTCGACGATGGTTGCCCTGAAAAATGCAACTCCTGAACCTCGCATCCCTCCCCTACACACCCAACTCGTCCCTCTATGAAAATCGCACAAATCGGATGGCTCGGACTCATTCTCACCGCGGCGACCGTCGCTCCTGGAGAAGAAGGCACCGAGGTTTCCTCCAACGACTTCGAATCTCTCCAAGGGCTGGCCGCCTGGCCGGCGGGCACGCCGCTCCACCTGGACTCCGAAAACCCGAAGAGCGGCCGTTCTTCGATCCAGTTCATGCCGGCGACGGGATGCTCGGCCTATTGGTACGTGAAACTCGAACCGGAAACCAAATATCGCATCAAGCTGTTCTATCGGATGGATCGGCCCACGCTGCCTCGCCACGGAATCTTGTTTCAGTTTTCGAAACGGGACGGAGAAACCGGCGGGCTTGGGAGCGTCTTGTTCTCCTTTGACAAGGAGAGCGAACTCGTCGCCGACGACCAATGGCACGAGATGGTCCGGGAGTTCGTCACGCCCGCGGAAACCCAGTCGTGCCGGCTTCAGTTGGCCTTCTATCGGACGCCCTCTACGGTGAATATTGACGCCCTCACGCTGTCCCTCTTGGGCCCGGCGAGCAAGGAGGGCCCGGCAAAAACCGCAAGCGCGCCTCCTCCTGCAACTCCTCCGTCGCCTGCGGCGACTCCGAAGGAGTTCGAGTTCAGCAATGGCGACTTCGAAGCGGGGACGGCAGGATGGTCCCCATGGTTCAAGCCGGAGCAGGCCCAATGGCGGATCGATGAGGCGGAGAAGCGCTCCGGCAAGGCCTCGGTGTTGATCGAAGGAACGACGCCGGGACGCCACTTCCTCGTGCGCACCATCGAGGGAATCAAGCCGAAGGCGACCTACAAGGTCGCGTTCTGGGTGAAGACCGAAGGGTTCACGACCGGTGACGCAGCCGTCACCTGCGACTTGGAGCCCGTGAACGCCAAGCCGCGCCCCTATTGCGACCTCGCGAAGATGCGGGGATCGCAACCCTGGCAACTGTTCGAGTTTTACGTGGAGGTCCCCGAAGGCGCCCGCAAGGCGCGCTTATGCCTGATCCATGCCTCAGGCAAGATCTGGTTCGACGACATCACCTTCGCAGAGGAAAAGGAATAATCCCATGCGGCGGCTCATCCTGCTGGCGGGACTCGGCTTCGGACTGGGGACTGCGGGGGCGCCGTTCGGCGCCCGAGGTGCCGAACTCCTTCTCGAGAATGAACGGTTGGCGGTCACGCTCGATTCGAAGGGAGGGAGGATTGCGTCGCTGGTCGTGAAGAGCGACGGCGTGGACCTCGCCGCTTCGGCTTCTCCGGGTCCGTGGCAGGGCCTCGCCAAGGAGCGGATCGCCGCCTCGGGGCAGAACGCGCTCCTTGCGGCCGAGTTTGCGCTTGCGCGGGTGGGGGATCGGGCGGTCTTGGCCACGGCGACGCTGGCGGAGGGGCCGCTGAAGGGGAGCCGTATCGAGAAAACCTTCACGCTGGACGACCGCGAGGCTGTCGTTCACGTGCGGGTGACGATCGTGGTGGGGCAGGGGAGTGGCGCCACGGTTTCGATCCATAACTTTTTGCCCGGATTGAGCGTCACCGATGTTCGCGAGTATGCCTTTGCCGACGCGGCGGGAGTGCGCCGACAGCGGCCGGTCGGCGATGCCGGCTTCGACGTGAAGGAGGCACGATGGTTCGCCGTGGATTCTCCGCGGATGGGGCTGCTCGCGGCGTTCGAGACGTCGTTACCCATCCGGATTTCTAGCTATCTTGACGCGTCGTGCGCGACGCTGGAGTGGAGCTATCCTCCTCTGGCAGGACAGGGAAAGAGCGTGCGCTACGATTACACACTCCGTCCGGTGGGTGTCGACCGGAGTGAAGCGTTCGGAGAATGGAAACGGCTCATGGCCGCGCCGTTGCCCGCCGCACCTGCCACAAACGCCCGAACGGAAGGAGCCGGACCGCAGACGCGGGTGAAACCGCTCACCACATCGCTCCCCAAGCTGCCTCCGAAGAAATCGGGTTACGCCTTTGTCGGAAACCTCGCGCAGATCGCCTACGTCTCGCCGGACACGCCCGCCATGCTCCACTTCCGGGCGATCAACCCGAAGCATGCGCCCGAGCTGGTGCTCGCCCTTCCTCCGGGTCTCAAGCCCGTCGCGGGCTTTCGGAACCTGACGCTCCGTTCAGAAGGCCTGACGCAGATGGAGGGAACGGCCCTGGAAACCTTCCGCGTGACCGGTGCCGACAAAGGGTCGGCGCCGCCTGCGACGATTCTCGTGACGACCGACATGACGGCTATGGCGCATCCGCACTCGACGGGATGGTTCTGGGGCGAGTGGAACGGGGGAAAACAGACACCGCAAAAGCTCGTCCTCGAGGTGATCCGCGTGCCGCGGGTCGTCCCATTCAAGAAAATCCTTGTCTGGTTGTGCCTTCCGTCCGATCTGGCGGCTGCGTGGCCGGACCTGGCCCCGCTCCGCGAGAGCGGTCTCAACGCGCTGGATCTGTGGACCTATTTGCGCCGCGGTGAACGGGAAACCTGGGGCGAACGCGCGCTCGACGCGGGGGTGGAGCGAACCCGCGCGGCCGGTCTCCAGCCGATCGCCTGGATCCGGGAATGGTGGTGGGAGGCCGCGAAGAAGACGGAGGAGGGAAAAGCGACGCTTCTCAACGGCAGCAAGACCGACATGCTTTGTCCGTCCTACCGCGGGCCATGCTTCGAAGAGTTGCTGGAGCAGGGGCGCTATCTGCTCGACCGCGGTCTGAACTTCCATTCCACCGATCCCGAGATCTATCAGGCAGGCGAAAAAATCTGTTTCTGCAGCCGTTGTACGGACGCCTTTGCGAAATTCCTCGCAGCAAAGCATCCGACGCTGCCTGCCGAGAAGCCGGAGGTGTTCGAGAAGGAGCCTGCTCGCTTTCCGCAACTGCACGCCGCGTGGAACGAGTTCAAGTGCGGCCTCTACGCGCAAATTTTCGCCGACTACCGGAAGGCGATGGAAGAACACCTGAGCCGTCGCGGGGTGAAGACCCCGTTCCGTTTCATGGTGTATTCCACCTATCATCGCGCATGGGACAGCTTCGACGGCTACGCGGACCACACCCGCAGTCCGGTCTACACCCGCACCCTCGAGGATCCTGCCCAGTTGGCGGGCATCTTCGACGTCCTCTCTCCGATGAGCTACATGGACATTTACGCAAACTACGGTCCGTACGACATGCTGGTTCCGCGGAAGGATGTGTCCTCGTTGCTGCGGCTGGTCGGCGGCAAGTGCGCGGTCGCCCCGTTGCTGAGCCCCGGCTATCCCTACTTGGACGCCTACGACGCCGACACCTCCCCGGAGATGCTCAAGGCCAACATCCTGGAGAGCCTCGTTGCGGGGGCGAAAGGCTTCGGGCTCTGGGGGGCGTGCCCGATCGATGCAGCCGACCTCCGGGCCATCGCCGAAGTCGTCGGCATGCTCGCTCCGCACGAGACGATCCTGCTGGAAGGCAAACCCACCGATCGCGTCAGCGTCCCGGCCGAGAACGTGTGCGTCCGTCGACTCGAAAGCTCCTCTGGCTCGCTCGTGCTGGTCTCCGAGTACTCGGACCGTCCGATCACGGCCGAGATCAGATGTCCGGTCGAGCGCCCCTCCGTTGTGACCGATCCTGCCACTGGACAGGCGGTCGCCACGATCCGACCGGGTTCGACTTCTTTCAGCGTCAGCCTCCGAGGAGAAAGGGCGAGACTGTTCGTGGTTAAGGAAACGCCCGGGAAATGAACGGACGAGACGCCTTGTATCAGAAAAACTTTGGAGATGCCGCGAGAGAGCCCCCCATTCCGCCGGAGGGAAAACGGAGCGCAACGAGTTCTGCGGCCCCGGCTCCGGCATCTCGCCACGGAACGTCCGGGCGGTGATGGAGACCATGGAGAGGGCGTGGCCTGTTGCGCGCCCGGTTGTCACATGCCGCTCCACCTGCATCCGCTGTTCAACACGGCCGACGTGTACGGACATGGAAGGCCCACGCGGCTCGCGCATGCCGCACGGGATGTTCGCCAGCGACCGGGGCGCCTTCCCGTGAGCAAGGGGATCGGGAGGCGAACGTTTGCCGTTCCGTGGTTCAAGCGCTGTCGCCCTGGAGCTATCGTGCAATGCGCGTGCGCCTTCCGCAAGGTGGCCCTGCGGGCGGAGTGCCTGCAGAGCGGGGATCCGGGCGATCCGCCGCATCTCGGTGGATGGCACTTTTTCTTCCATCAATGATCCGCATCTCCCGACGAAAGCCGGCGCCGTGGTCTTTCACGACTGACGGACGCGAGTGCGTCATCTTGACGCCGCGTCCCCCCGTCCCGTGGTTTCATTACCTGTCCAACGAGAACTACGGCCTGCAGTTTTCACAGACGGGTGGGGGATTCAGCATCTTCCCGATCCTCGAAGGGCGGCGGCTGACCTACGCCACGCGCGACGATCATCCGGGGCGTTACGTTTACTTTCGCGACGAGGATAATGGCGAAGTCTGGACGGTCAACGGCCTGAGCGGAAAGGAGCGGAACTTCGAGTGCCGCCACGGGCTCGGTTACAGCGCGATCCGCTCCTCGGCCTTCGGGATCTCCAGCGAGTTGCGCGTCTTTGTGGCGCCTGACGACCCGCTGGAGGTCTGGTCGGTCTCGGTCATAAACGACACGCGACGGAAGCGGCGCCTCGCCCTTTATCCGTTCGTGGAATGGTTCCTGGGCAATAGCCTTGATCTCTGGGACGAGCCGTCCTGGTATACCGAAACCCGGTTCGTTCCCTCCGAGCGAGCGATCGTGGCGACGTTGCACGACCCGAAGCGTCTCGGGGCTGAGTACCAGGCGTTCCTGGCGCCTTTCTTTCCGGTTCGCTCGTATTCCTGCAGCCGGACCGCGTTTCTTGGAAACGCCAGAGACCTGTCGCGGCCGGCTGCGCTGGTCGAGGGTTCCCTGGACCACCGCATCGCGCGCGGTGAGGAGACGGTTGCGGTGGTGGAGCACACGTGTGAACTTGGCGCCGGCGAGCGCAGGAGCTTCCACCTCATCCTCGGCTTCAGTCCCTCGCCGGCACGGCGACGGCGATGGATCCGCATCTATCGGCAAGCGTCGCGGCGGGGCGCCGCGTTCCGCAAGGTGCAACGCTTCTGGAACGACGTGGTGATGCGGAACCGGATCGAGACGCCGTCTCCGTCCTTCAACCGATGGATTAACGTCTGGCTGAAGTATCAGGAGCACCAGTGCCACCGATGGGCGGGAGGCGGCGCGGCAAACGCGCCGCTCCTGGGCTATCGCGACGCGCTCCAGCACGCGATGGGGCTGGCCCTCTTCGACCCGGTGAGCGCCCGGGAACGATTCCTCGAGGCGCTACGGTACCAGTATCGGAACGGTCGCGCGGTCCGCCAGTGGTCGCGCCAAGGAAATCATGACACGCGGGATTACCGGGACAGCCCGGTGTGGATCGTCTTCGCGCTGACCGCCTACCTGAAGGAGACGGGGGCATTCGACCTGCTCGATGAGCGCGTGGGATATCTCGACGGAGGCGAGGGGACGGTCTTGCAGCACGCGAACGCCGCGATGGACAGTCTGTTCGGCGACCGTGGGGCGCACGGGCTTTCTCACATCGGGGCGGGGGACTGGCTGGACCCGTTGAACCGGGTCGGGATCTGGGGACGGGGCGAGAGCATCTGGCTTTCGATGGCGCTCCACCTGGCGTTGAAGCAGATGGCCGAGCTGGCTGTGTTTCTCGGGGACCGCCGCGGGGCGATGCGGCGCGAACGGCAGGCGGGGACGCTGCGGCGCTGCATCGAGCGCCACGGATGGGACGGCGCATGGTACCTGCAGGCCTACGATGATGGCGGGCGGCTCGTCGGCTCCCGCAGGAACCGGGAGGGGAGCATCTTCCTGATGCCGCAGGCGTGGGCGGTCATCAGCGGGGTGGCGGACCCGACACGTGCCAGGCAGTGCATGGCGAGCGCGGACGAGCGGCTGCGGACAGAGTTCGGATACCGGATGTGGTTTCCCGGCTACACGCGCTACCGTGACGGGCTGGGCGGGATCTCGATCTTGAAGAACCAGGCGCCGGTCTATTCGCATGCCGGGGCGTTCAAGATGCTTGCCGACTGCGTGCTGGGGCGAGGGGATGCGGCGTTCCGCACGTTTTGCGCGATGGTGCCGGATAACCCGCGGAATCCGCCGGAACGATCCTGGGCGCCGCCGCACATTATCCCGAACGGCTACTCCGCCGCCGAGGACGACGGGCGTTACGGGCGAATGTTGTTCTACGGTTTCAGCGGGACTTTCCCATGGCTGCTCAAGATCGCCGTCGAGCGGATCCTCGGCGCCCGCGCGGAATACGGAGGACTGCGCATGGATCCCTGCCTTCCCACGGGGTGGCCCGGGGCGAGGATTCAGCGCACGTTCCGGGGGGCCGTGTTCGACATCGCCATCGAGCGGAACGGGGCGCGCGCCACGCGCGAACTTTGGGTGGACGGAGCGAAGCTCGAGAGTGACTTCATCCCGTGGCCGGTCCGCGGCCGCCGGCACACCGTGCGATGCGTTCTCGGAGCATCTCCCCCGGCAGCGGAGGGCAGAAAGACCTTCTTTCCATGAAACCGGACCTCGTCTCGGTTCCGCATGAGCTTCGCGCGGGTCTCGCCCAACTGGAGCGGGACGGGAGCCTTGCGGGCTTGTCCCAACAGGGCATCCGTGAGCTCGCGTTTCTCCCCGGCGCCCTGGAAGGCGAAATCGAAGTGAGGCGCCCCGCGCGGGGGCGGGCGACGATCCACTACGACCGCCCTTGTCGCGCCCTCCGGGGGCTGGGATCGCTCGCCTCGGGGGTCGTCCCGAGGGGCGGGCGCTACCGGGAGCGTTCTCCCTTCGCCACCCTCGGGGTCATGTTGGACTGCTCGCGCAACGCGGTGATGACCGTCGAACACCTCAAGCGGTGGATGTCGCAACTCGCGCTGTTGGGGTTCAACGCCTTCATGCTCTACACGGAGGACACCTACGAGCTGCCGGGGGAGCCGTATTTCGGCGCGTGCCGTGGGCGGTATACGGCGACGGAGCTTCGCGAGGTGGACGCACACGCGCGCTCCCTCGGGATCGAGCTTATCGGTTGCATCCAGACGCTCGGCCACCTCGAGCGCGTCCTTCGCTGGTCGGCCTACCGCGGAATCCGGGACGCGGGCCCGGTGCTCCTGGTCGACCACGAGCCGACCTATGCGCTCATCGAGAAGATGGTTGCGCAGGTGGCGCGATGCCTGGGCAGCCGACGGATCAACCTCGGCCTGGATGAGGCGCACATGCTCGGCCGAGGCCGTTCCCTGGATCGCCACGGCTACCGGCGGCCGTTCGACCTCTTCCAGCGGCACCTGCGCCGGGTGGTGTCCATCTGCAGGCGCCATGGCCTCGCGCCGATGATGTGCTCGGACATGTATTTCCGCATGGGGAGCGCGACCGGCGATTACTACGACGAACGTTGCCGCATCCCGGCGGACGTCAGGAAGCGAATTCCGCGGGACGTACAGTTGGTTTACTGGGACTACTACAAGAACCGCGCTTCCGATTACCGCAGGTGGATTCGTCGACACCGCGCCCTCGGAAGCGAGCCGGTCGTGCTCTCGGGGGTTTGGACCTGGGGCGGCGCCCTCTGGTACGACCGCGTCACGACCGAAGCGAACACCGCGCCGTGCGTCGCCGCATGCCGGCAGGAGGGGATCAAGGAGATGTTCTTCAGCCTGTGGGGTGACGACGGGGCGTTTTGCGAGTATGGCTCGGCCCTCGCCGGCCTGGCGTTCGTGGCCGAGAAAGCGCATGTGCCGTGGAGCGGGCGAGCGCCCCGGCTGGCGCGACGCTTCAAGGGCCTCTGCGGGGCCGATTACATCCGGGTCCTGTCCGCGGCACGTCTCAACGCGCCGGTCAATCCGAGCCTCGCCCTGTGGGACGATCCCCTCTACGGCATTTACTGGAACGACGCTCGGCTGAGGTCGCCGGGGATTTGGTCGAGGGCCCTCCGCCATTACCGGCGGCTGCTGGGGGAGTTGGCGCCGGTCGCGCGGGTGATGGAACCGGTCGATTTCGCCCACGCCGCGTGCGTCCTGCGCTGTCTGTGCGCCAAGGTCCGTGCGCGGCAGGCCCTCGAGAAGGCATGGGCGCGCCGGGACCTGCCGGCGTTGGCCCGCGTTCGACCTCTCATTCGCCGGACGATCGTCGCGGTTGATGGCGTGCTGGCGTCGTTCCGACGGCAGTGGCTTTTCAGAAATAAGCCTCAGGGGCTGGAGACTCTGCAGTTTCGGCTCGCCGGCTTGAAGCAGCGGTACGTCGAGCTGGGCGAGCGCATCGAGGCTCTGGTCCGCGGCGAAGCGAACCGTTTTCCCGAACTGGAGGAGCGGCCGAACGCACCCCTTCCCGAACCGCTCCTGTGGTGGTCTGAAGTGGTCTCCAACGCGCACAGCGTGGGGTCTGTTCCAAACTTAACGATATGAACGCAACCGACAAGACGCTCCCACCGCCTCGGCGCCTGGCGAGTTGGTGGTCCACCGTGGAAGACCTGCAATGGCCGAGGAAGCCCATCCGCGACCGGATCCTGCGGAAGGCCGATCTGCTGGCGGGGGCGCGCGTGGACACCGTCGTGCAGTTCGGCTTCCACTTCCGTTTCGATTTCGCGTGGTGTTTCGGGGCGATCCACGGGTACCTGGCGGCCGTCGCCGAGGCGCTCCACGAGCGGGGCATCCGCTTCGTGGACCACTACAGCTGCAACCTGGTCGCCCGTCCGCGCGGGGACGCGGAGCGTCTCCGTTACCACGACAATCAACCGCATCATGTCGCGATCTACCCGGATACGGTCGCCGCGGAGACCGCAGTCTATGCGGGTCACCGGCTGAACGACTTGCGGGAGATCGATCTCGTCACGGGGGAGCCCGCCTACTGCGCCTACAACGCCGAGGTGTTCTGCCTGAACAATCCCGACTTCGTGGCCACGCACCGCGCCTACGTCGAGAGACTCTTCCGCGAGGTCCCCCTCGACGGTCTGATGGCGGACGACATGGGTCTCTACAACCTCTTCCGCTGCTGCGGATGCCGGCATTGCCGGAAGATGTTCCGCGACGCCACCGGCCAGGACCTTCCGCCGATCTCGAACCGCGAGTTCTGGGGGGACATCTCCGGCAAGGCGTGGGACTGGGGAAACTACGGAAACCCGTTGTTCCGCCACTGGGTACAGCTTCGATACGCCTACATCCGTCGGCATCTCGAGCACGTGCGGGAATGGATCGGCAGGGACAAGGTGCTGATGACCTGCTGCAGTTCGAGCGGCGAGCGCATCCTCAACTCCCTGGCGTTGAGCAACGAGAATTTCGTGCACGTTCTGGACTGGGTGCTCCTCGAGAACACGGGGATCGGCGTGGAAACCGCGCGCTGGAAGGAACGCGCGGTTGCGGCGAATCTGGAATGGTCGATCGCACGATCCCGCCCGGAGAAACCGGCGCCTGCGGTGATCCTGAGCTATGCGGTCTACGAGGACGCAGCCTATCTCGGCTGGGCGTTGGCGAGGTTCATGGGGGTCGCCAACTGGTACAGCTCGTTCACGGCCGGCCTCCAGGAACCGCCGCCTGATCTGACGGAGGATCCCGATGGATTCATCCTGGCGTACAACCAGTGGGAGCATCGTCGTGACGGTGCGCAAGGCCGAGGGGCGCCGACCACCGACCTTCGGATCGTCTTCGCGCGGGCGAACAAGGAGAACGGGTGGAAGGACGTCGCGGGCCTCGACCACTGGAGTCGTGTGAAGCGGTGGGGGCACGCCTGTCTCGACGCCAACGTGGGTTTTCGCTTTCTACTCACCGGAGAACTCGAAGATCCGGAGGCGCTGCGATCGGGCGGAACGCCCGTTGTGCTTGATGGTTGCGCTCATGTCTCGGACACCGCCTTTGAGGCCCTCCGGCGGTTCGCCAAGGGCGGAGGGGAGGTTTGGTGGGTCGCTCCATTCGGGACGCACCGGGAGACCGGCGAACCGCGGGCGCGGCCTCTTGCCGAGGATTTGCGCGCACTCGCGGCGGCGGAGGCGAAGGTGATCGAGGTGGACGGGGTGGAGGAGCCGGCGGCGGCGGTCGTGCGATTCATCGCCGAGGGGCGCCTGAAACCGAGCGTCCGCGTGAACGGCGCCGGCGGCGCGTGGAAGGCGCGGCTATTTCGTGGAGAGGACGGATGGTCGCTCCGCCTTTTGAACGCGCAGGTGGAAGGGATCGAACATCCCTCGGTGATCGCACGGGGCGGTCATCACAAGGTGATGCAGCGCCTTGTCTCCCGCGCTCCGCAGGAGCCTCTCGCCATCGAGATCGTCGTCCCGAAAAATTCGGGCGTCGCGCGCCTCCGTGCGGACAGTCCCGAATGGGACGAGCCGCGGGAGGTTCGCGCCGAGGCAGCGGGCGAAGGAGTCCTGCGCTTTTCCGTGGACATTCGGAAGGTGCGGCTCTACGCAGAGATTGCACCCGAACGACAAGCGCCGTGAAATTCCGAGATCCTTTCTCTCGATGACGAAATCCGAAACGTATGAAACGACCGAACCGAGCGAGATGGGTTACGCGCCCGAGCGGAAGCCGGGACCCGTGTGCGGACCGGGGGATTTTCCGTTTGCCGCGGCGGCGCTTGATCACGGCCACATCTACGATCAGTGCGCCCAGTTGATCGCTGCGGGAGGCGAGCTTCGCGCGGTGTTCGATCCCGATGCGGAGAAGGTCCGCCGGTTCCGCGAGAAGTTCCCCGTGGCGCAGGCGGCGGATTCTCTCGACCGGATCCTGGACGATCCTGCCATCCGCCTCGTGGCTTCGGCGGCGGTGCCGAGCGAACGCGGGCCGCTGGGCTGCCGCGTGATGCAGGCAGGAAAAGACTATTTTACCGACAAGGCGCCGTTCACTTCGCTCGATCAACTCGAGGAGGCGCGCCGTGTGGCGCAGGCGACCGGAAGGAAATACGCGGTCTATTACGGCGAACGCCTGCACACCGAGAGTGGGGCGTTCATCGGATGGCTGATCCGGCAGGGAGTGATCGGCAAGGTCCTCCAGGTGCTGGGCCTCGGTCCGCACCGCCTGGCCGCGAGTCACCGACCCGCCTGGTTCTTCGAGAAGGCGAAATACGGAGGCATCCTCTGCGACATCGGATGCCATCAGACGGATCAGTTCCTGCATTACACTGGCGCGAAGGATGCCCGGGTGACGCATAGTGCGGTGGCCAATTACGATCACCCCCAGTGGCCGGAACTGGAAGACTTCGGCGAAGCCTCGCTCGTCGCGGAGCATGGCGCGACGAACTATTTTCGCGTGGACTGGTTCACGCCCGATGGCCTGAGGACGTGGGGGGACGGACGGACCGTGATCCTCGGGACCCAGGGATATTTGGAGACGCGCAAATACATTGACGTCGCGCGCAACGCAGGCGGCGAGCACCTTTTCCTTGTGACGCGGGAGAAGGAACGCTATTTCAGTGTTCGAGGGAAGATCGGGCTCCCATATTGCGGCGATCTGATCCTCGACTGCCTGAACCGCACCGAAAAGGCGATGACCCAAGCGCACGCCTTCAAGGCGGCGGAGCTGGCGCTCTGCGCGCAGGCAAGAGCCGAACGGCTGGCCTGACCTCTTTCGCGTCTCGGCGGTATTTTATTGTAGAAATTATATGCACGGAATTGACTACGCCATCGTCCTCGTCCCGCTGGTCATCGTACTGGTGGTGTCGTGGAGCACGCGGCGCTACATGAAGAGTGTGGCGGATTTCATGAGCGCGAGCCGTTGCGCGGGGCGCTATCTGGTCTGCACGGCCTCGGGTGAGGCGGCCTTCGGCGCGATCAGCGCAGTGGCGATCTTCGAGTATCTTTACAAGGCAGGGTTTGCGATCGGCTGGTGGAACACGATCAGTACGCCCGTGGGACTCATGCTCACGCTCACGGGGTTCGTGATCTATCGCTACCGCGAGACGCGCGCGATGACGATCGCCCAGTTCTTCGAAATTCGCTATAGCCGCAACTTCCGGGTCTTCGCGGGAATCATGGCGTGGGTTTCCGGCATCGTGAACTACGGCATCTTCCCCGCCGTGGGCGCGCGTTTTTTTGTGAGCTACTGCGGCCTGCCGCAGCACGTTCTCCTCTTCGGCCGCACCGTCCCGACCTTCGGCATCCTGATGATTGTCTTTATCGGGTTTGCGCTGTTCCTGACGCTGACCGGCGGGCAGCTCACGATCATGGTGAGCGACGCGCTGGAAGGGCTGTTGAGCGGCGCCCTTTACGTGATCGTGGCGATCGCCGTGCTTTGGATGTTCAGCTGGAAGGAGATCTCGGAGGCGATGTCGAACGTGCCTCCGGGTCAATCCATGCTCAACCCCTTCGATACGGCGGCAGCGACAGATTTTAACGTCTGGTACGTGCTGATCGGGATCTTCAGCATGTGCTACAATCAGATGGGATGGCAGGGGGGGCATGCCTTCCGCTCGTCGGCGGCGAATCCGCACGAGGCGAAGATGGGAAACATCCTGGGAAGCTGGCGGGGCGGCTCGCGGACCGTGATGATCACGCTGCTGGGGGTTTGCGCCTTCACCTACATGACGCACCCCGACTTCGCAGCCGGCGCGGCGGCGGTGAACGCCCAGCTCCAGGGGATTGACAGCCCTCAAATCCAGACTCAGATGCGCGTACCCGTGGCCCTTTCGCACCTGCTGCCCGTCGGGGTCAAGGGGGCCTTCGCGGCGATCATGTTCTTCGCGATGATCGCCTGTGACGGCTCCTACATGCACTCGTGGGGAAGCATCTTCATCCAGGACGTCGTCCTTCCCTTTCGCAAAAAATCCTTTACGCCGAAACAGCATATCCGTCTGCTGCGCTGGTCCATTGCGGGCGTGGGGGTGTTCGCCTTTCTCTTCGGCCTGTTCTTCAACCAGACCGATTACATCCTGATGTTCTTCGCGATTACAGGAGCCATTTTTCTTGGCGGCTCGGGCTGCGCGATCCTCGGAGGACTCTACTGGAAACGAGGCACCACCGTCGCCGCATGGGCGGGAATGATCACCGGTTCCGGCCTCGCCGTTTCCGTCATTATACTCCAGCAGGTTTGGACGAAGGTTGTTCCGCATCTGGCGCGCGCGGCGGAGAGCGCCGGCGTTCCTGCCATGAAGGATTACCTCCTCGCCCATGCCGGGAAGTTCCCCGCGAGCGGACAGGTCATGTATTTCTACGCGATGCTCACCGCAGTGGTGGTCTATGTGGTCGTCTCGCTCCTCACGTGTCGCACGCCTTTCAACATAGACCGCATGTTGCACCGCGGAAAATACGCGCGCAATGGAGCTTCCCCCGAAACGGCGAAACGGAAGTTCACCTGGGGATCGCTTCTGGGTTTCGATCGCGAGTTCACATTCGGCGACAAAATCATCTCGGCGAGTCTGTTCTGCTGGAGTATGTTCTGGTTTGCGGTCTTCATCGTGATGACGCTTGGGTATCTCCTCCGGCCGTGGCCGATTCATGTCTGGTCCACCTACTGGCACATCAACCAGGTGATCGTGCCCCTGCTCGTGGGGATCGTCACAACCGTCTGGTTCACCTGGGGCGGCACGCGGGATCTCATCCGCCTCTTCCGTACGCTGCCGACGGTGAAGCGCGACGCGCGCGACGACGGCACCGTGGTCAGTCACCACAACCTCGACGAGGAACCGCTTCCTTGAACCGCCTCCGCGGCGATTCTGGCGATCGCGATCGTTGGATTCGGTTTCATGGGCAGCATGCCTGCGCAGACCTGTGCGCAAACGCCCGGTGCGAGACTCGTTGGCGTTGTGGACAAAGCCCCGGCCCGCACCCGGGAGGCCCTGACGAAGACGGCGTTGATTTTTCGTGGAGGATTGCCCTTCGCAGAGGAGTGCGGTAATCGTTGGGCGTGAACGGAGTGCAGCCTGCCGACCACCGCCGACGTCTCGTGGCGTGGGCGCTATTTCTCGGCGTCGCCCTTGGCGCGGCCACCGTCGTGGCGCCGGCGTTCCGGATGGGCGAAGCCGCGCGGCAGGATCGTTTCGATGCGGAGATCCTCGCCGCCGCAGGCGAGAGCGGATGTGATCCGGACCTCGTGAAGGCGGTCGTTTGGCGTGAGAGCAATTTCGATCCCGCGGTCCGCGGGCGCGCCGGCGAACTCGGCCTGATGCAGATCCGCCCCGTCGTCGGCGCTGAATGGGCTGCCGCGACGGGAAACGATCCGCTGAAGCCGGGCCAGCTTGCCGATCCCTCTCTCAACCTCCGCGTCGGCGCCTGGTATCTGGCCAAGGCGATCCGCCACTGGGCGCATGCCGCGTCGCCTTCCCCCTTGGCCCTGGCGCAATACAACGCGGGGCGCGCCAACGTGCTCAAGTGGGTGGACGCCAACGCCCTCGCCGATCCGGACGCCTTTCTCTCGCGCATCCAGTTTCCGAGCACGCGAGCGTACGTGCAAACCATCCTCGGTCAAACCGAGAAATACCGGCGGCGAGGGGAGTTCTGATTCGCGCCACGGTCTGCGCGCGGTCGAACGGACGGGCGCGAAGCGGGGTTTGTCGCCTCGGGCTTGAATTCCGAACCCTGGCGTGAAGGAGAGATCCCTCCTCGACCATTGCTGCCGGCGCGCGAAGGCGGGCCGTGAAAAACCGCAAGGAATCAGACGCCAAAAAAAATCAGTGTCCGGAGAATCGTTTCCTGGTAGGCGCGCCACACCGCCTCGACGAGACGCCAACCCTTGCCCGCAATGCCTGCGGGAGTGGGCCACAGCGCGAGGATCACCCATATCCAAAGCAGGTTTCCGAGCGCAATTACGACGAACGAAAAGAAATAGCCTTGCGAGCCGAAATCGCTCTGACGGGTCGGCAACATCTTGAGCGTCATGGTCCAGTGGTAGCCCAAAGCGGCGCCGAGGGCCGCCCAGAGCGCCAGCGTCCATGCACCGAGCGGAACGAAAAACGCGATCAGGAGGCCAACGAGACCGACGAGGACCGCATAGAAAGGGAACACGTAAGGCGCCAGAGCGATCAGGAAGTTCGTGCGGTCCGCGATCACGTAGCCGGACTCGCGTCCCACGGAAATCCTTTTCACCCGCCCTCCACAGAGACGGATGAAGAGGGCGTGCGTCATTTCATGGGCAAAAACGTAAAGCCGCGTGGGAAGACGAAACAGCATCGCAAAAATCCCCCAAAGGACCAGCCCGCCGAGCGCGAGGCTGAGAGGGTTTTCCAAAAAGAGGTTTTGCCGAGGAATATGGGTCGCCAGCGTCCAGGCCGACCGCCCGATGGGGGGGAAGACGGGGAGCAGGAGCAGCGCGACAAGGAATTTGATTGTTTTGACAAGGAACGCGCGCATAGAATATAGGTTTCCTGTCGTTGCGTGGCGGCGATCCTCGCTTGCCACGTTCCGAAGACCGAAGAATAGCATCTCTCTCCCGAACCTCCATGCCAAAGAAAACCACCTCTTCCGCCCGCCGCGTGCGTTCCGACGCGTGCAAGCGCGCTCGCAACCAAGCCGCCAAAGCCCGCGTCCGAACGGGTTTCCGCGCCCTCCTCAAACAGGCCAAGGCCGATCCTCAACGCGTGGCCGAACGCGCGCGGCAGGTGGTTTCCTGGGTGGATCGCGCGGTGAAAACCGGAGTCCTCCACCGCAACGCCGGCAACCGCCTCAAGGCTCGCGCCATGGCGCTCATCGCACGCCGCTGAAGCCCTCGATCCTCTCCATGAAAAGCGCCCTCATTTCCGCCGCCCTCAAGCAGGTCAGCAACCCCAACATTCTGGTCAACATGGTGTCTCAACGCGTACGCCAGCTCGGTCAGGGCCACAAGCCCTTGATCGCCGCGGGCGTCGGCATGTCTCTGATGGATACCGCCCTGCGGGAGATCGCCGAAGGCAAGATCGGCTTCGAACTTCCCGACGCCCCGCCTCGTCCAAAGGCGGCGCGCCCCAAACCGCGCCGCAAGCGCGCGTCCTAAGCGGTCCCGGTGCCTCCGGGTTCGCGGGCCTCCGCCCGCCATGGACACCAAGGAGATCCTGAATCGTCGGGCGCGCCATGACTTCGAGGTCGTGGAGACGCTCGAAGCCGGGCTCGCCCTGACGGGCACCGAAGTGAAATCGTTGCGGATGGGGCGGGCTTCCTTGCAAGGAGCTTTCGCGCGCGTGGAAAAAGAGGAGGTCTGGCTGCATGGCGCGCATGTCGAGGAATACGCCCAGGGCAACCGTCACAACCATGAGCCCAAGCGGTCGCGAAAACTCCTGCTGCATCGCGAGGAGATCCGGAAACTGCGGCAGAGCGCGACGCTCAAGGGCTTGGCGCTTGTGCCGCTCAAGATGTACTTCAACGCCCGCGGCTACGCCAAGGTGTTGCTCGGCGTGTGCCGGGGAAAGACACACGCCGATCGTCGCCAGGATCTTCGCGCGCGGGACGCAGACCTGGAAATCGCGCGGCTTTCACGACGGAGATGAACGCTTCCCAAGGCGATTTTCCGAGGGAAAATCGGCCCTCGAATTTTTTTTAAAAAAAACGCGTTTGCCCCCTTGACAGATTTCGGACGTTCCCGTAATCTGTGCGTCCCTTAATCGAGAAGCGTGTTCACACGTCTCTCCGGGCGTCCTCAAAAGCTGGTTCCGATGGAGCAAGCAGGGGACGGGTGTTCTCTGAAAACGATCCCCTCCGTTGATTCGGAGGGGCGCGAAGATTGAAGGTGCGATTCGTCAAAGAACTTGAGTAAACCGATCCCGCGCAAGCGGGGTCGGACGACTCCAAAAGTCCGCCACCGGGGTCCTTCGGGACAATCGGAGGCGGCATACAGCATCAAAGTTCGACGTAAGCGTTTCGCCACGGACCGCCGAAAGGCAGATCGTGGCAAGGCTTTTTTACGGAGAGTTTGATTCTGGCTCAGAACGAACGCTGGCGGCGTGGATAAGACATGCAAGTCGAACGGGAACTTCCACATTAGCAATAGTGAGGAGGTTTCAGTGGCGAAAGGGTGCGTAACACGTGGGCAATCTGCCCTTCTGTGGGGGACAACCCCGAGAAATCGGGACTAATACCGCATACGGTTGAGGATTTCATGGTCCGAAAACCAAAGCCGGGGATCCGCAAGGGCCTGGCGCAGAAGGAGGAGCCCGCGTCCTATCAGCTTGTTGGTGAGGTAACGGCTCACCAAGGCTTACGGGTAGCTGGTCTGAGAGGACGACCAGCCACACTGGGACTGAGACACGGCCCAGACACCTACGGGTGGCAGCAGTCGAGGATTTTTCTCAATGGGCGAAAGCCTGAAGGAGCGACGCCGCGTGGGGGATGAAGGACTTCGGTTCGTAAACCCCTGTCACCCGGGAACAAACCCCCGAGCCTAATACGCTCGGGGCTGATTGTACCGGGAGAGGAAGGCACGGCTAACTCTGTGCCAGCAGCCGCGGTAATACAGAGGTGCCAAGCGTTGTTCGGATTTACTGGGCGTAAAGGGTGCGTAGGCGGTCGCGCAAGTCGGGCGTGAAATCCCGGGGCCCAACCCCGGAACGGCGCTCGAAACTGCGCGGCTCGAGGCCTGGAGAGGTGACTGGAATTCTCGGTGTAGCAGTGAAATGCGTAGATATCGAGAGGAACGCCAGAGGCGAAAGCGGGTCACTGGACAGAGCCTGACGCTGAGGCACGAAAGCCAGGGGAGCAAACGGGATTAGATACCCCGGTAGTCCTGGCTGTAAACGGTGCGCATTTGAGGTGAGGGGATTCGACCCCCTTCGTCTCGCAGCAAACGCGTTAAATGCGCCGCCTGGGGAGTACGATCGCAAGATTAAAACTCAAAGAAATTGACGGGGGCCCGCACAAGCGGTGGAGCATGTGGCTCAATTCGCTGCAACGCGAAGAACCTTACCTGGCCTTGACATGCAAGTGGTAGAAGGATGACAGTCCGACGACCCCGCAAGGGGAGCTTGCACAGGTGCTGCATGGCTGTCGTCAG
>JADZFN010000005.1 GCA_020849895.1 Verrucomicrobiia bacterium
CAAATCGTACGTCGTCGTTGAACGTGTAGTGCCGTGACATGCCTCCTTCTACCACGCCTCACCCCAAAAATCCGGCCCTTTTCACCCTCACATCACCTCTCCCCCTTGTCGCTAATGATTGGGGTGCTCATCGCCATCCTGGCGTTCGCGCGCGAGGGATGGACCTGCCTCCTCAAGCTCCGATACTGGGTCTTCATCGCGCTGCTCACGGGCACGACCTACGTCTACGGCAGCTTCATCACGGAGGTCAACTCGGTCTCCTTCCACGAATGGACGACAGGCAAGAACCTCGCCGGTTTTCTTGGCGGGAAGGCAAGTCGCCTCGATTGGCGCCCCTACGCCCGCAGCGCCTCGTACGTGGTGGTGCTGGTCCTGGGCCCAGCCGCGGCGGGGGTGGCGGCCGTCGGTCTGGCGCGCATGTTCCGAAAACGGCGCGCCCCGCTTTATATCTGCTGGGCGCTCTCGCTGGTCTTCTTCTACCTCGTCTGGGGGCCGGGCACCTCATTCGCCCACAGCTACTACAATCTGCCCGCTCTGCCGGTCGCCTGCGCCGCCTTCGGGATCGGCGCCTCGCTGCTGGTCGCTCGCGCGCGGGCTGCGGGCCGTCACCCCGCGCATTGGACCGCCGCCGGGATCGTCGCGCTGCTGCTCGTCGGCGGGGCATTCGGTTCCCTCGTGCTGTTTTGGCCCGACCGCAGCGCGGCCGACGGGGCGGCAGCCCTGCGCCGCATCATGGCCGGACGCGAAGGGTTCGTCTTCTGCTACCCGAACCACACGGCCTACGGCCCGGGCTACACGCACTACACCACGCTCTTCTACTACGCCGGCGCGCGGGGTTGGAACGAGAACCCGAAGTGGACGACCTCCGAGCGTAGGGCCATCCTCGCGAAATGCCGCTGGGTGATCGAGCTTCGCTACGATCCCGTGCGGCAGTTTCCTCTGCGTGAACGCACCTTCTTCAGCTACCGCCCCCGGAACCTCCTCGACACCCGGGCGGTCCGCGCGGAGGCTTCCTTCAGGCAGGTTCTGGAAGCTCCCGCCTACCGGATCTGGGAGCGCGACGGAACCCCCCTCCCCCAACCCCCATGAGCCCCGAGCCCACTCCCGCCGATCTGGTTCAGGCCATCTACGCGAAGCGCTTCGCGGGAATCGAGGCCCGACGCAACCAGGTCTGGCGCGTGATCTGTCGGATCGCCTTCCAGAAATGGATTCCGACCGGGGCGGCCGTCCTGGACCTCGGCGGCGGTTACGGCGAGTTCATCAACAACATCCGCGCGGAGACCCGGTACCTCGTGGACCTGAACCCGGAAAGCCGTCAGCGCGCCCAGACCGGAGTGCGCGTCCTGACCGGCACGCTTCAACAGTTCGAACCCGAGCTCTCCGGAAAACTCGACGTCATCTTCTCCAGCAATTTCCTGGAGCACCTACCCTCCAAGGACGTGCTGCTGGAAACGGTCCGGTGCTGTCGCCGCATCCTCTCCCCCTCCGGCAGGCTGATCCTCATGGGGCCCAACATCCGCCTCCTCGCCTCGGAGCACTGGGACTTTCTGGACCATCACCTCCCGCTTTCCGATCGCACCATCGAGGAACTGCTGAAGGTCACCGGCTTTCGCGTGCTTCATCAGCGGGCGAGGTTTCTCCCGTATACCTTCCGCGCCAGACTCCCCTCGCATCCCGCCCTAGTGGCCGCCTACCTCCGGTTTCCCCTCGCGCAGGCGCTCCTCGGAAGACAGTTCTTCTTCGTCGCCGAGAAGGCCACCTCCGAAGAAGGGCCGACCCCATGAAGATGAGCGTGATCATCCCCTGTCGGGATGAGACCGAAGGAATCGCCGACACCCTCTCTTCCCTGACCCACGAGCTCGACGCGGCGCGGCTCGACTACGAGATCGTGGCCGTCGACGACGGCAGCACCGACGGGACCGGGGACGTCCTGCGCCGCCTCGCCGCGGAAAATCCCCGGCTGCGGCCCGTGGCCAACACGGGCGAGCATGGCTTCGGGATGGCCGTGCGCTGCGGGATCGGACACGCGACCGGGGACGCCGTGGTCATCTACATGGCCGACCTGTCGGATTCCCCCTCGGACGTCGTCGCCTACGCGCGCAAGCTCGAGGAGGGCTACGAGTGCGTCTTCGGCTCCCGCTTCATCTCCGGCGGGAAAGTGACCGACTATCCGCTGCACAAACTCCTTCTCAACCGCCTGGCCAACGGGTTCATCCAGGTGCTGTTCGGTCTCCGCCTCAACGACACGACCAACGCCTTCAAGGCCTACCGCCGCGAGGTGATCGAGGGAATCAGTCCCCTCTTCTCCAAGCACTTCAACCTCACGGTCGAGATGCCGCTCAAGGCGATCGAGCGCGGTTACTCCTACGCCATCGTGCCGATCTCCTGGACCAACCGAAAGACGGGCGTCTCCAAGCTCAAGATCAAGGAGATGGGCAGCCGCTACCTCTTCATCGTCCTCTACGTCTGGCTCGAGAAACGCCTCAGCCGCGGCGACTACCGCCGCAAGGCCGCGCCCTCCCCCTGACGCCCCAGGGCCCCTCGTCTCCCTGCCCTTGGTCGCTCCGTCTTCTGCCCACTTCTTTCTGGCACGTGCCTTATGAACTTGGGACATCGCCATGCCCTGGATTTGCGATCACCTCGCATTTTCAGTCACCTCACCTCCGGGTGGTCGTTGTTTCACCTTGGCGTGTCGATTCCACCTCTCCCATATTCGTCGGGCACATGCTGGATGGAATTGGGAGGTCGCAGGAGCCTTCGACCTGGAGTCGTTGAGCGTGCCCCGGCGCGATCGCGGCATCTTCCGCCGCAGCACAGCAGGGACGCCTCGCCCCTCCATGGGGGCCCTCACGTCCCGACGATGCTCGTGTCGCATCCAGGCTGTTTCGGAAAGGCGACACCGGAACGGAAGGTCAGATGCGGGCCGCCCTCTCACGCACCCTCCCCAGAAACCGCTTGCGTGCGGCGAAGGCCGCCGCGCCGGGATAGCCCTTCGGCCAGAGAAGGCGCGGAAGCAGGGGATCCCCCTGCAGGGCCGCGCTCCACAGCCGTTTCTCTTTCAGAAGGATCGGCCAGACCTCGTTCCGAGAGCACGCCTCCGCCAAGCGAGAAGAGGCGCCTTCCACAAACCGGCTGTAGCGCGCGTAGGTCCTGCTCACCTCACGGAAATCCCAGGCGCAGGTCACGAGGTCGGCGTTCGCGGAGCCCGCCACCACCCTGGACTCGAGGAACGCAGCCATGTCCGCAGTGGCGTGCAGACTTCGAAACAGGGAGCGCGACAGATCCAGCGGATCCGGCGTGATCCAGACGCTGTCCTGCAGATACCCAAAGCGGTTTGCCCGAAACCAGTAGAGAAGGCGGGCGCGCACAGCTTTCTGCCGGGCGGGGATGTCAAAGACCACCTGTCTCCACAGGCCGTCCCACGGACGGTTCCATCGCTTCTCGGGTTCCAGATCTCCCCCGAGGCGTTGTCTCCCCTTCTCCGTCAGTCGGTAGACCCACCTCGAGGCGTCACGCCGCCTCTCGATCAACCCGTGATCGCGCAGGTAACCGAGGGAACGATGGACGTCCCCTCGAAAGCGCGTGGATTCGCCCCATCGGAGGTGCTTTCCGGGGAAATAGAGAACGTCGAGAATCTCGCAGGCGACCAGAAGAACATCGATCAGGCGGTCGGCAACAGCCATGTTCCCTCGTTCCGCAGTCCACTAATCCAGATTCATCTGGCACGTGCCAGTAAAAAATGGGATTCACCGGCCCACGCTGCTGAGGGATGTGAGGATCGGGAAAGGGGGAGATGAGCCACGTCAGGCCTTCAAGGCGGCGCGGTGGAAGTCCTCAAAGATCGCGTCTCGGCTGCGCGTCAGCCGCCGCCTGGGGAAGTGGCCCCGCAGCCGCGAGAGGTCGGAATAATCGCTGATGTGGTCGCCGATGCGGTTGGTGTCGGTGTGCTCCGTTTCAACCTTGCGCCCCGTCAGGGCCTCGATCCGCGCGAGGAACTTGTTTCCAGGGTCAATCCAGTTTTTCACTGCCTTGGACGCTGGAAGGTTGTAACCGATGAAAATGCCGTGGGCTTCACGGATCGAATTCTCAGGGGCGTTCTACCACGTCATGAACCGGGGGAACCACAAGGAGCCGATCTTCTGTGACGACACCGACCGCTGCCTCTTGCTCGACACCCTCGCCGAGACATGCCGCAGCGCCGGCTGGGCCGTCCACAGCTTCGTGTTCATGCCGAACCACGACCACCTGTTGATCGAGACAAGGCGTCCGACGTTGGTGAAGGGCATGCAGTGGCTCAACTCGACCTCCACCCGACCTCCGCTCCGCACACTCTGCTCACGCCTCGCTTGCCTCGAAAAACTGGATTGCCCCCTTCACGGCGTTCACCCCAAACCATGCTCGAACAACCCCCTCCAAACGGCACTCGCCGAACAACCCTCGCGCCTCACTGACTAAAAACACCGTCGCTAACGATCATAGGAGCGGAGGAATCGAGTACGTGCGAAGTGGTTGGATAAGGAACTGGATCTTGGATCAAGCGGAAGCGTTGGAGTGCGGGCTGTGGTATGCGAATCGGAAGCTCCGCGTGGACCGCGAGTGCCAGCAACAGAGGGCAGACCCATTTTCAAACGCCCTCGCAGATCAAATCGCGACGGCCTTCGCGCCTTCAGGATTCCCTCTTTCGCCCCGCGTCGTTCGTTTTCCGTCCGCGTCTCATCCTCTCCCTCTTCCCACGCTTCCCGTTTCAATCTCTTGAATCCGTCGCGGCGGACCGCTACGCATGGGTCCGCATGCCGCCGCCGTCCCGCCATCGCCTGGAAGACGTCTTCGTCCGCCTCCGCCGCGAGGGGCGCAAGGCGTTCGTGGCCTACATCACCGCGGGGGACCCGAACCTCCGCGCCACGGAACGACTCGCGTTCGAGCTGGAACGCGCCGGCGTGGACGTGCTGGAGCTCGGCGTCCCCTTCTCCGATCCGCTCGCCGACGGCGTCGTCAACCAGCTCGCCGCCGAGCGCGCCCTGCGCGCGGGCGCCACGCTCCGCGGGCTGCTCCGCGCCGTGAGCGCCCTGCGCCGCCGCGGGTTGCGCCTCCCGATCGTGTTCTTCACCTACTTCAACCCGATCCATCGCTACGGCGTCGCCCGCTTCGTCCGCGACGCCGCCGCCGCCGGCGCCGACGGCGCGCTCGTTCTCGATCTTCCGGTCGAGGAATCCGCCGTGTGGAGAAAACTCATGGAACGGGCCGGTCTGTGCGCGATCTCCCTCATCGCGCCGACGACGCCGGCGGCCCGCGCTCGTCAGATCGCCCGCGCCGCGCGCGGCTTCATCTATTACGTCTCGCGCGAGGGGGTGACGGGCGAACGCCCCCGTCTCGCCGCGGGGCTCGGCCGGCGCGTCGCCCTCCTCCGTCGCGCCGCGGGGCGCACGCCGATCGTGATCGGTTTTGGCATCTCCACGCCCGCCCAGGTGCGCGCGGCGGCGGCCTTGGCCGACGGATGCGTCGTCGGCAGCGCGATCGTGCGGCGCATCGCCGAAATCGGCGACCGCCCTTCGCTCGCGCCTTCCGTGGGCCGCCTCGTGCGGAAGCTGACGACCCCGCTCAAGTCCGCCGCCTGACCCCGTTTCTCCGATGTCGTCTCATTGGCACGCGCTCATCATGGCCGGCGGCAAGGGCGAACGCTTCTGGCCCTGGAGCCGGGGACACCGTCCGAAACAGCTCCTCCCGTTGTTCGGAAAAGCCACGCTCATCGAGCAGACCGTCGCACGCCTCCTGCCGCTCATGCCGCGGAAGCGGATCTGGATCGTCACCAACGCCTCCCAGGCGCGCGCGATGGCCCGGCGCATGCCGCGGTTTCCGAAGGACCATTTCCTCGTCGAGCCCGTCGGCCGCGATTCCTCCGGCGCGGTGATGCTCGGCTGCGCCACCATCGCCCGCCGCGATCCGCGCGCGGTGATGGCGCTCCTCCCCGCCGACCACCTGATCCACGACGTCCGCGCCTACGTGCGCGCGCTCGCCGACAGCTTCCGCGTCGCCGAACGCACGCCTTGCATCGTCACGCTCGGCATCAAGCCCACCTCGGCAAGCTCCGCCTACGGCTACATCGAACGCGCCGGGCCGATGCGCCTGCCCGGCGTGCGCACGCGAATCTTCCACGGACGGCGATTTCTCGAAAAACCGAATGCCGCCGCCGCCGCCCGCTTCGTCCGCTCGGGACGCCACGTCTGGAACGCCGGGATGTTCCTCTGGTCCGCGACGACGATCCGCGACGCCTTCCGCGCGCATTCCCCCGTTCACGCCGCGGGATGGGACGCCCTCGTCGCCGGCCCGCGCCAGGCCGCCGCGTATCTGCGCCGCGGCTGGCGGGCGCTTCCGAAGATCTCCATTGATTATTCAGTCATGGAAAAGACGCGGAACTTCGCCGTAGTCGAAGGCGGCTTCGACTGGGACGACGTGGGTTCGTGGACGGCGCTCGCGAAGCATTTCCCTCCCGACAAAACCGGCAACCGTCTCCGCGGACGAGTGGTCTCCGTAAACAGCCGCGACTGCCTCGTGCTCGGCGGCACGCGCGCCATCGGCCTCCTCGGCGTACGCGATCTCATCGTCGTCCAGACCGAAGACGCCACCCTCGTCTGCGCGCGCGACGCCGCCCAGCGGGTGAAGGAGCTCGTCAAACTCCTCCCCGCGAAACTCCGATGAAGACGTTCTGATTGATGAGGATGAGGGAAAGTTGGCCGGAAACCCCGGAGGAAGGGCCGTCCGCGCGGGCGCTCGCGGATCCCCCCATGAATCCGCGGTTTGCCGCCGTGCTGTTCGATCTCGACGGCACGCTGGTGGATTCCTTCGCGGACATCGCGGCGTCGGCCAACCACGCCCTCGCCGCGCTCGGACGCACGCCCCATCCCGCCGCGACGATCAAAGGCTGGGTCGGCGAGGGCATCCAGGTCCTGATGCAGCGCGCGCTGGACGCGCGCGACCCCGAGCTGATCGCGCGCGCCGTCGCCGCCTGGCGGCCGCATTACGAGGCGCACTGCCTCGACCAGACGCGCCCCTACGAGGGCATCGTGCCCATGCTGGAACGCCTGCGCGGGGCGGGGTTGCCGCTCGGCGTCGTGAGCAACAAACTCGAGCGCCTGACGCGGCTCGCCTTGGAGGGACTCGCCCTGGCGTCGTTCTTCGACGTCGTGGTGGGCGGCGACACGACGTCCGCTCGAAAGCCGGATCCGACGCCGCTGCGTTTCGCGGCGGAAAAGCTCGGCCTGTCCCGGGGACGCCTCCTTTTCGCGGGCGACACCGCCAACGACCTCGACGCCGCGCGCGCCGCGGGCTGGACCTCCTGCGCCGTCCTTTGGGGCCAGTGCGACGAAGCCGCGCTCCGCCTTCACTGTCCCGACCATATCGTCGCCCATCCTCGAGAGATCGTCGCCCTCGCCTTGGGCCCGCGTGACGCAGGCGTCGTAAAGCGCGGATGACGAATCGCATTTCGCGAGGGAAATTTCCATCCTCCCGGCAAACACGCCGGTTCCGCGGGACGGAATCGTGGCGCGCGGGCGGCGGGTCGAGTTTCTTGGAGCGATATGGTAAGGAACCTCCCTTCCTTCTTCGCCGTCCGTGAATCGCGCCCTTCTTTCCCAGAGCCTTTTTCTCCGCGCCTGCCGCCGCGAGCCGACTCCGCGTCCGCCCGTCTGGATGATGCGACAGGCGGGGCGCTACCTGCCCGCCTATCGGGCGGTGCGAGACAAGGTGAGTTTTCATACGCTCTGCCGCGATCCCGCGCTCGCCACGGAAGTCACGCTCCAGCCCGTGGACGAACTGGGCGTGGACGCCGCCGTGATCTTCTCGGACATCCTCGTCCTCCTCGAGGCCATGGGAATCGGCGTAAGCTTCGAGGGAGGGAGCGGCCCGCGTCTCGCGCGCGCCGTGCGCTCGGCGTCCGACGCGCAGGCGCTGCGCGATCCCGATCCCGCGGACAACCTCGACTACGTCGGCGAGGCGATCCGCCGCACAACGGAAATCCTCACCCCGCGCGAAACGCCCGTGATCGGTTTCGCAGGGGCACCCTTTACGCTCGCCTGCTATGCGATCGAAGGAGAGACCCGCCGCGACTTTCCCCTCGCGCGGCAGACGCTCGCCGCCGATCCCGCCTTCTTTTCCGCGCTGCTCGACCGCCTCGCGGACGCCGTGGCCGCGCACCTCCGGATGCAGATCGAGGCGGGCGCGGCGGCCGTGCAGATTTTCGACTCGTGGGGCGGCCTCCTCGGACGCGACGAGTGGCGGCGGATCGTCCTCCCTTCCCTGCGCCGGACGATCGCCTCCGCGCGCGCCGCGGGCGCGCCGGTGATCCTCTACGTCGGCGGCTCCGCGCCGCACCTCGAGGCGATGAGCGATTCGGGCGCGGACGTCCTCTCCGTGGACTGGCGTCTGCCGCTCGACGAAGTGCGACGGCGAGTGGGCCACGGCGTCGCGCTCCAGGGGAATCTTGATCCGACCGCGCTGTTCGCGCCGCCCGCGACCGTGCGCGCAGCGACGCGGCAGATGCTCGCGGCGCATCCCGGCCCGGGCCACGTCGCGAACCTCGGGCACGGCATCCTGCCGACGACGCCCGTCGCGTCCGCCCGCGCCTTTATCGAAACCGTGAAGGGAGGCCGGGATGATTGATTTCTCCCTCGTCGCGAAGTACGACCGCACCGGTCCGCGCTACACGAGCTACCCGACGGCTCCGCACTTCACGGAGGCGTTCACCGCCGAATCCTTCCGCGAGGAGATCCGGCGGACGAATGCCGCGAAGGACGCCCCGCCGCTCTCGCTCTATTTCCATCTTCCGTTTTGCGAATCGGTCTGTTTTTTCTGCGGCTGCAACGTCACCTTCACGAGCGACCGGAAGCGTCCCGAGGCCTACACGGAATCCCTCGTGCGCGAGATGGACGCCGTAGCCGCGCTTGTGGACCGCGGACGGCGCGTGGAACAACTCCACTGGGGCGGCGGCACGCCCACCTTTTTCCGTCCCGAACAGATGCGGGCGCTCCATGAGGCGACGCGCGCGCGTTTCGCGTTCGCCCCCGACGCCGAGGTGGGTCTCGAGGTGGATCCGAGGGAAACCACCGAGGCGCACCTCCAAACGCTCGCCGCGCTCGGTTTCAACCGCCTCTCGCTGGGCGTCCAGGACTTCGATCCACGCGTCCAAAAGGCGGTGAACCGGATCCAGCATGAGGACCTCACCCGCTGCACGATCGCGCAGGCGCGCGACGAGGGCTTCACGAGCGTTTCCGTGGACCTCATCTATGGCCTGCCGCACCAGACGGAGGCGTCCTTCGTCACCACGATCGAGAAGGTGCTCGCGCTCGATCCCGACCGCGTGGCGGTCTTCAACTTCGCCTATCTGCCCGAAATGATCCGCCACCAGAAGGCGATCCCGAAGGCCGCGCTTCCGTCTCCCGGAGAAAAGCTGGCGATCCTGCGGCGCGCGTCCGAGGCGCTCGCGGCGGCGGGATATCGCTACGTCGGCATGGACCACTTCGCCAAGCCGGAGGACGACCTCTGCCGAGCGCAGGACGACGGGCGCCTCACCCGTAATTTCCAGGGCTATTCGACCCACGGGGGATGCGACCTCTTCGCCTTCGGCGTTTCCGCGATCAGCCAGGTCGGGCGCGTCTACGCGCAAAACCACAAGAACGTCCACCTCTACGAGGCCCGGGCGCGCGCAGACGGATTCGCCACGCAGCGCGGCATCCTTCTCACGCCCGAAGACGAAATCCGCCGGGAAGCGATCCTACGTCTGATGTGCGACTTCCGCCTCGACACCGCGGCGTTCGGGGAAAAGCACGGGATCTCGTTCCCCGCTCATTTTGCAGACGCCCTCGAGGCGCTCGTCCCGATGGAACGCGACGGCCTGCTCGCATTCCACGGCAACCTCCTCGAAATCACGCCGACGGGGCGTTATCTCATCCGCAACATCTGCATGGCGTTCGACGCCCGCCTCGCGGAAAAACCGGGTCACCCATTTTCGCGAACGGTGTGAGAGGGGGGGTGCAAATGCGACGGTCCCCTGCGAGATGCCATTTTGGCCAAAACCCAGGCGCTGAGGCGCGAGAATCCCCGCAGCGGCCTTGGCCAGCCGGCGCAACGCCGCCCAAAGCCCGATCCCGCCGCCACCCTCTGGGCGCGGGCCGACCCATTTTCGGACACCCTCTGAAGGCCGCCTCCTTTCCGGACGCGAAACGCCTCCGCCACGACGCTTTTCGAGGGAGCTCATGAACCGCCCAGGAGTCCTCCTCGCCAACCTCGGCTCGCCCGATTCGCCGTCGAAGGGCGATGTGCGGCGGTATTTGCGCGAGTTTCTTTCCGATCCGCGCGTCATGGATTCCCCGTGGCCGGTGCGGATGTTCGTGCTGCACGCCTGCATCCTGCCGCGCCGCCCCGCAGCCTCAGCTCACGCCTACGCGAGCATCTGGACGAAGGAGGGGGCGCCCCTCCTTGTCATCAGCCGGAAAATCGTTGCGGCGCTCCGCTCCAAGCTTTCGATGCCGATCGAACTTGGGATGCGCTACGGGACCCCCTCGATCCCCGCCGCGATCGCCCGCCTCCGCGCCGAGGGGGTCGGGACCGCCCTGTTCATGCCGATGTTCCCGCAATACGCGATGTCGAGCTACGAAACGGCGGTCGAACAGGCGCGGGAAGCGGCGCGGCGGGAAGGCGACGGAATGCGACTGCGCGTCCTTCCTCCGTTCTTCGCCGAACCGGGCTATCTCGCCGCGCTCGTCGCGACGCTGGCGCCGCATCTCGCGGAACCGTATGACCACGTCCTCTTCAGCTTCCACGGCGTTCCCGAACGGCACCTGCGCAAGAGCGATCCGAGCGGACGGCACTGCCTCGCGACCCCCGATTGCTGTGAACGCGCGCACGTCGCGCGCGCGACCTGCTACCGCGCGCAGGCCCTCCACACGGCGCGCGACGTTGCCGCGGCGGCGGGGGTTCCCGAAGAAAAATGGTCCGTGGCCTGGCAATCCCGTCTTGGACGCGACGCGTGGATCCGCCCCTGGACGGACGAGGTCCTGCGCGAACTGCCTTCCCGGGGGATCAAGCGGCTGATCGTGCTCTGCCCTGCGTTCACCGCCGACTGCCTCGAGACCCTGGAGGAGATCGGCCTGCGCGGCAGGGAAATGTTTCTCGGCGCCGGAGGCGCGGCGTTCACTCTTGTGCCGTGCCTCAACGACGATCCCGGATGGGTGACGACCCTCGCCTCCTGGGCGCGCCGCCTCGCTGAGGAAACGGATCTCGAATGATCCCTTTCCGCGTGGGGCGCTTGCTTTCGCTTCTCCCCGATGCTTGGGTCTTCGGTCATGACACCAGGCGCCGGAGTGATCTCGAAAATCCTGGAAATGGTGAGCAAGAAGACGACGGCCACGCCGCTCCCCAGCCCGCGCGTGGTGCCGGTGGTCAAGCGAACGCCGTCCGTCGTGGCTGCAAAACCGATGGCCTTCGGCCTTCCCGCCTCCGGGCGAGGAGGATCGGTCTTTGAAAACCTCTATGACGCGGCGCTCATGACCGACCTTGCAGGCCGGATCATGGACGCGAATCCGCGCGCGCTCGATTTCCTGAAGTACACCCGGGAAGAGGCGTTGAACCTCACGGCGCTGCAGGTGATCTCGGGCGCCGACGAGGGTCTGCTCCGCACGATCCAGGAGAACCTGGCGGAGCACCGCTTCACGGTGGTGGAAGCCTTTTGCGTACGAAAGGACGGCTCGATGTTCCCCGCCGAAGTGGTGGCGAACCGTCTCGCCGAAGGCGGCGCGCCGCGGCTGTGCTTCTTCATCCGCGACATCCGGGAGCGGAAGGAGATGGAGTTGCAGATGAAGGAACAGATCAACTTCATCGAGACCATCCTTCACACGGTGCCGTCGCCGATCTTCTACAAAAACCTCGAAGGCATCTACCTGGGCTGCAATCAGGCCTACGAAAAATGCGTCGGCCTTTCGAGCGATCAGATCGTGGGAAAATCGGGGCACGACCTCTATCCGCAGCCGCTCGCCGAGACGTTCCTGGCAATGGACCACGTCCTCATTCAATCGGGACGCGAACAGCTCTACGAAGCACGCGTGCCCGTGGCCCGAGGAGAACTCCGCGACATGTTGATCCGCAAGGCGATCTACCGCAACGCCCTCGGGCAAACGGTGGGGATCGTCGGGGTGCTGCTCGACATCACGGAGCGCAAACGCGCGGAGGCGGCCGAGCGCGAGCAATTCGAGCGGGACTTCGAAATGGCGCGCGACATCCAGCGGGTGCTCCTGCCTTCAGAGTTCCCGAACGTCCCGAATGCGGATATCGGCGCCATGAGCGTCCCCGCGCGGAAGGTGGGCGGGGATTATTACGACGTGGTGATCGTGGACGGCGACCATCGGGGCTTCGCGATCGCCGACGTCTCGGGCAAGGGCGTGGGGGCGGCGCTGCTGATGACGATGTGCCGCACGGCGCTGCGTCAGACGGCGGTGGGGAACCTCTCGCCGCGCCAGGTGATCAGCCGTGTGAACACGATTCTGCGGCCGGACCTCAAGGAGGACCTCTTCATCTCGATGACCTACGGGGTGTTCGACACGCGGACGCGGACGCTCCGTTTTTGCCGCGCGGGGCATGAGCCTCTGCTCGTCTGGAGGTCGGGCGCGGCGCAGCCCGAACGCCGCCTGCCGAAGGGCATGGCGATCGGTTTCGCGGAAGGAAAGGATTTCGAGGAGGCGCTCGCCGAGGAGGAAGTCCGCCTCGAAAAAGGCGATCTGACGCTCTTTTACACCGACGGCATCACCGAGGCGATGAACGCCGCCGGAGAGGAGTTCGGGCTCGCCCGCCTCGAAGGCATCATCCGCGAAACCGACCGGCTCCCCGCGCGGCAGAGGGTCCACGAAATCGATAAGCACGTGGCGACGTTCATCGGGGCCATCCCCCAGGGAGATGACCGCACGCTGCTGTTGCTGCGAGCGACCCATTGACCGTCCGCCGGGCGGTCGGGAGTCCGCCGCGGCGAAGGCCTCACGGCGTCTTGAGGATCTTCGCCTGGAAATTCTGAATGGACTGCTTGATCTCGCGCATCATGACGAGCCCCCACGCCATGCGGGCCGTGCCGCGCGTGACGTCCAGCAGCGGAGCGGAAAGAAAATCCCCGCGCCACACCAGCGTGGCCGTCCCGCCTTCCGTCTGGATCGGCCAGAGATGGAACAGGGTGAGCATCACGTAATACGCGTTGCTCGAGTAGTATTGGGCGTCGAGCACCTGGAATTCGCCGTTCGGCAAAGGCTTTTCGAAAACCGCGCCGAGATCGAACGTGGCCACGATCTGGGCGTCCATCAATTCGGCATAGCCGGCACCCTTTCGCCGCGTCTCCTTCTTCGAAGGCAGCAGGCCGGTTTCTTCCAGCAGTTCCTGAAACTGCGTTTGAATTTCCGGTTCCTCCTCCAGCAATCTCCGCATCTCGTCGCTGGGCGACACCGGCGTCCTTTCCATGTCGTAGGGAGAAACCTGTCCGAGCCCCTTTTCCTGGAATTCGCGGAGCCGTCCGAGCAGCAACTCGGTCCAGACCTGTTTCGCGATCGCGTCGGACGCCATCCCTTTGGCTTTGCCGTCCAGAATCTGGGCCTCGGCGCGGGTGGCCTCGGTGCGACTCATGCAGAAGTCGGTGGATTTCGCCGTCACGGCCATCGTCCGATCCACCAGTCGCCGAACATCCGATTTCGGGAGGTCCAGGGCGATGCCGGCCAACGCATCGCTTCGGGCAGGATCGTCAATCTTCGCGTGGAAATAGATGCTGTCGGTGCGGTTGGTGATCGAAGGCGATGCGGTCCGGATATAAGCGGCGACCTCCGCGGGCGCGCACCGCACCACGTAACAGCTCTGCCCGCTGATCCCGCGGCGGAAATCGGTAATCGGCCCCCGCTCCGTCAGCACTTCGCCCTGCAGCAGTTTCGGGAGATCCACTTCTGAGAACAGCGAGAACGACGAAAGCTGCGTGAGCGCGTCTCCCGCCACGAGGCCCGCGGGGAGCGCGAGGAACACTCCCAGAGCCAGCGCGACAGCTTCTCGCGCCGCACATCGTCTTGCGAAAACAGGAATCCTAGTGTGCATCCTCACCTGTCATCCTATCGTTTTCCATCTTCCCTTTCAAGGGCTTCCATGCCTCCTCAAGCCTCGCGACGGCCTCGATCTCGCACGGTTTCTTGAGGAGGGCGCCTCCTCTTCTCACCCCATCTGCGCGAGCATTTCGAGCGTCACTTCGCCACGCATCGGACGGTTCGCGGCGAACTCGAAGAC
>JADZFN010000006.1 GCA_020849895.1 Verrucomicrobiia bacterium
CCGATTCGGATTGCGGACCCGCGGGGGCATGAGCTACAGCCTTCGCCAGGCGAGGAAACGCGTGGAGGAGGATCGCGCCCTGCAAAGGAAGTGGAGAGCCCTCCTCCATCATGAAACCCGGACTGACTCCTAGAACCTAGAACTGGAGGCCAACCGCGCGGCCTAATCGCATGAGACACCGTTTCCGCAGCCCCACAGCCGCGCCATGACTTCGTCCTTCACCTGGATGGACTACTCCGAGCAGCAGAAACGGCAGATGCTCGACGTGGTCGATCTCTTCAAAGAGCAGGATACCCGGGACGAACTCGGGGTGGGTGTGATCCGAGACGCATTCTCCGACCTGCTCTTCCCCGGCACCGGCACGATGCAGACACGCGCGCGATACTTCCTCTTCATCCCCTGGATCTATGCCGACCTTGAGCAGCGGGAAGTTTGCTCTGCGGAGGCCGCAGGCCGCGCGCGTCGCGTGGAGGTGGCGTTGATCGACAGCCTCGCCAAGGCGCACCCGGGACGCGGCGAAGGCGTAATCGGAGTGAGCGCGCGGGAGGATCTGCAGCGGCTTCCCAGCAACATCTACTGGCTAGGGCTGGAAACATGGGGCATTCGACGCTTCCGCGGCTCGCAGGACCGCTATCACCGTAGCTTGGACCGCTACTATCTGGCACGGCCATGGTCTCGTTCGGCCGAGGAAACTGAGGCGGCTGAGGATCCGCCCTCCAATTGGCACGGGGGAGTTCCCGAACCGTCATCGAATTTCCCAGACAAGGTATCGTTCAATCTCACCGTGGCGGAGGCTCGCTACCTGCGCGAACGGATTATGGCGCGCGTACCGCACAGCCTCCTCGCGTTTCTTGTCGACAAAGGCCGCCCGGGAGACGAGGCAGCCTTCCCTTGGGAACACCCTCTCGTCGGCGACTTTCCTAGCGAGACACGGACGCAACTCGTCCATGGACGCAACTTCTCGGAGGTGCTTCACGGCGCGGCGCTGCTGTACAACTTGATGCTGGCCGAAAGCGCCAAGCGGGAGGAACTCGTGTCACAGTACAGGACTTCGCTGAAGAGGTGGCTGGACAACCTGCGAGCTCGCCGTCGGGAACTGCTCGGCTGGGACCATCGGCAATTCTGGCGGATCGTGCTCCGAGACGCGCACGCGAGGGTGGCCCATCCTACGCGGGCTTTCATTGAGCAGTGGCTGGAGTTGGCACTCGATCGTTCCTCCCTCCTCAGGATTGGATCCAACAACCGGGCGCGCCGTCTGATCCGTCTGCGCGAGAAATCCCTGAAAGGAACGCTGGCAAGACTCGAGAACCGCAGAGCGCTCGAGTTGTGGAACGGCGAAGCCGGAACTGCGCAGATGGACTTTCGGTGGTCACCGACCAACAGGATCGTGGAAGACATCCTGGCAGGACTCAGGGGGGACCGCCATGCTTGAGCCGCAGGATCGCCGTCAGCTTCTGGAATCGCTGCGACCGCCCTCGGGCTACTCCTTGGGTTTTGCCGTCGGCACCACCTACTCCCTTGATCTTCTGGCATTGCTGACGACGCCGCTGGCTTTCACCTTTTTCGACTGGGAGGATGAAAGCGGTCGCCCCTCGTCGGACCCCAAGGCCTTGCTAGCCGCCACGAAGCGAAGCGCCGACAGGATCAGCATCTTCTGTCAGGCCGGCCAGATCCTCGTTCCCCCGAAACACCAAGTTCTCTACGGCCTCCTTGAAGACCGCGTTTTCGAGGTGACTCCCAAACACGGACGGGGAGTCTTCCACCCCAAGGTGTGGGTGCTGCGCTACACGGCCCCCGGCTGGCCGGTCATCTACCGCCTTCTGTGCATGAGCCGGAATCTCACGTTCGACCGATCCTGGGATTCGATGCTTGTTCTCGACGGCGTACTGGAAGATCGCACGCGGGTCTTTGCCAGAAACCGCCCCCTGAGCGACTTCGTCGCCGCCTTGCCGCGTCTCGCGCTGCGTCCCGTTCCCGGCCGCGTTCAGGAGGGGATCAACCGCTTCAAACGGGAACTGCTGAAGGTCAGATTCGAGTTGCCGACCGGGTTCAATGACGTGCGCTTTTGGCCCTTGGGCATCGACGGAGCGAGACAATGGCCGTTTACAGGCCGCATCGACCGCATGCTCGTCATATCGCCCTACGCGTCGGCCGACTGTCTCAACGAGACCAACAAGACCGGCCACAGCAATGTTCTGGTATCCCGCTTGGAGACACTCGATGCCCTTCCTCGGAAGTGCCTCGACGCCTTCGGGAGGATCTACTGCCTCACTTCCAGCGCCGATCCGGAGGAGGGGGCCGAGGAATCGGATGACGCGGACAGACTTCCGCTGGCCGGACTGCATGCCAAGGTCTACGTGGCCGACGGAGGTCGGTACGCCAGCATATGGACCGGATCGGCAAACGCCACCAATGCCGCCTTCCATGGCAATGTCGAGTTCCTCGCGGAACTCGTGGGAACGAAGAAACGCTGCGGAGTCGCCGCGGTTCTCCGCCGGGAAAAGGGACGACCCAACCTTGTTGACCTCCTTGAGAGTTTCGAACCGTCGGAGACACCACGGAAGGAAGACGAGGAGCAGCGGTGCCTCAAGAAACTCAAGAAACTCCTGCTCACCGCGCGGACGGCGATCGTGCAGAGCAATCCAACAGCACAGGTGGCCGCAATCGGCGCAGATGGGTTCGCGGTCACTCTCCGGAGGATGTCCCCAAGACCCCTCCTCCTCCCACGCGGAGTCTCCGTGAAGTGCCGCCCCATCTCGTTGCCGACCGCCTCGTCGAAACCCGTTCCCGAAAAGGCGCGGACCATCGCGCGCTTTGCGCCGATGTCGATGCTCGCACTCACGGGCTTCTTTGCGTTCGAGATGACAGCGAAATCCGGGGTCAGGCGCCTCCACCAACGCTTCGTTCTCAACACCCCCATGGAGAACTGCCCGGAAACGCGAAAGCAAGAGATCCTCAACGCCCTGCTCCAGAACCAGGATGAGGCACTGAGGTTCTTGATGATGATGCTGATCGGGGACGATGACTCTGACGGACGGAACGTGGTCCCCTCAAGCGGCGACTCTTCCAATGATGCACGCAGAGGCACGACAGGTGGTTCCCTCTTCGAAGCGCTGATGAGGGCACTGGATCGGGAGCCCGAAAAGATCGATCACGCGGCCATGATCATCGAAGACCTGAACGCCACTCCGAATGGGAGGCGCCTCCTGCCGGAGGGTTTTCACACGATTTGGGAACCCATTCGGAAGCTCCGAGGCGTTTCGCAACCATGATTCGGCGCACCAGACCACCCGATGTCGGGTCCGTGCTCCGCGGCCTGAAGGATTTCCAGCGTGATACCGTCGACTACGTCTTCCGCCGGCTCTTCTTGGATGCGAACGGAACGAGGCGGTTTCTGATCGCGGACGAAGTGGGCCTGGGCAAGACCCTCGTGGCAAAGGGGGTCGTTGCGAGGGCCATCGCGCACCTGTGGAGCAAGGTCCGGCGAATCGACGTCATCTACATCTGCTCCAACTCGAGCATCGCCCGTCAGAACATCAACCGCCTCAACGTCACCGGCCAGGAACAGTTTGAGATCGCGTCTCGGATCACACTGCTTCCGGTGACGATCCGCGACCTCAAGAAACGGAGGTTGAATTTCATCTCCTTCACCCCCGGCACCTCATTTGACCTGCGGTCTTCCCTCGGCACAGCCGAGGAACGTGCGCTTCTGTACTGGCTTCTCGACCAGGCTTGGGGCTTGCACGGCACCGGCCCCCTCAACGTCCTGCAGGGCAACGCCGACAAGAACAGCTTCCGCGCCAGGGTGAGTGCCTTCCGCGATGACTACGAGATCGATGAGTCTCTTGCCAGGGAGTTTTCAAAATCTCTGAAGCTCCACATCGCCGCGGACCACGACAAGGACCGCCCAGACATCAAACACCGATTCTGCCAGCTCTGCCGCAGGTTTCGGCGCACCCGAAAGAACATCCCCTTCGAAGATTCGCACGACCGCAAGCTCCTGGTCGGTGAACTCAGGAGCCTGCTAGCCACCACATGTCTGAGCGCTCTGCAACCCGACCTCATCATCCTGGACGAGTTCCAACGATTCCGTCATTTGCTCGACGGTACGGACAGGGCCAGCGACCTCGCCCGCGGGTTCTTCGAGCATCCGGAAGTGCGGATTCTCCTCCTTTCTGCCACTCCGTACAAGATGCTCACCCTTCAGCGAGACCACGACCAAGGAGACAACCACCACCGAGACTTCCTGCAAACGATCAGCTTCCTCCAACAGAGCAGGACCGAGAGCGCAAAGCTCGAGACCTTGCTCGCGGAATACGGAACCGAGATCTACCGAGTCAAACGCGACGGTCCCTCAAGACTTCGGGGTCTTGCAAACCGCGTTAAAGGCGTCCTGCGGCAGGTGATCGTCCGAACGGAACGCCTGGGGGCGTCGGAGGACCGCAACGGCATGCTGGCGCTTGTCCCGAGCGACCACCTGTCGCTCGAACCCAGGGAGGCGGCCGCCTATCTCAGCCTCCAAGGATTGGCGCGCGCCATGCACCAAGGGGACACGATCGAGTACTGGAAATCGGCCCCGTATCTGCTGAACTTCATGGACGACTACGAACTGAAGGTGGCGTTCCGCGAGGCGCTGGGCACAAGGATCGAACGAACCCTGCGAAAGATCCTCAAGGAGTCCGAGGGCGTGATCCTGTCGGCCGAAGACGTGGCGGCCTACCGTCGAATCGACCCAAACAACGCCCGGCTGAGATCGATGGTGCGCGATGTCATCGACAATGGATCGTGGAAAACCCTGTGGATCCCACCCTGTCTCCCATACCATGAACTGACCGGCCCCTTCGCCGAACCCGCGTTGAAGGGATTCACGAAGAGGCTCGTCTTCTCGGCTTGGCGCGTCGTCCCGCGGGTCGTCTCGGCTCTGCTGAGTTACGAAGTCGAGCGGAGAGCATTCACGGCTTTTGAGAAGCGCCCCCGAAACGAGCCGAAATCGCAGGAAAGACGGCGCCGCCCACTGCTGCGATTCTCCTACAACAAGAACCGTCTCACCGGAATGCCCGTGCTGGGTCTGATTTACCCCAGTCCCACCCTGGCCATGGAATTCGATCCGTTCGCAACCTTGGTCCACCATGGCGTTGGGGGCGAGACCCGACCGATCTCATCGCTGATCGACGAGATGCGGAGAAAAATCGACCGCAAGCTGAAGACAATCGGCGCGTACCGCATCCAGACCGGCCCGACGGACGAAACCTGGTACTGGGCCGCCCCGATGCTCCTCGACCTCCGTGAGGACAAGGCGATGACCCAACGCTGGTTCGACCAGCCCGGACTCGCCCAGACATGGGCCGGCTCGGAGGATGATGATGACGGCACGGGGCACAGGACGCACTGGGAGAACCATGTGGACGCGGCGAAGCGATTCTTGGAGGCGAGGCCTCCCAAGCTCGGGCGTCCCCCAAAGGATCTCTCCCTGGTCCTCGCGCAAATGGCCCTGGCCGCGCCGTCGACGGTGGCTTTGCGTTCGATGAGCAGGGTCTGCGGAGGATGGCTCAAGACCAAGAGCGGGCCTTCCCGCCTCGCCCTCCGCACCGCCGCCGCTCAGATCGGCTGGGCGTTTCTCCGGCTGTTCAACACCCCCACGGCGACCGCCCTGATCCGAAGCATGAACGGGACCGAGCCCTACTGGCAGCGAGCGTTGGAATACTGTGTCAGCGGTTGCCTGCAGGCCACCATGGATGAGTACGCCCATCTCCTGCTTGAATCCCTGGGAGTCGCAGGCAAGAAGCCTGCAGAGGTCGCTGCGGAGGTTTCTCGGGCCGTGTGCGATGCAATCAGCCTGAGGTCCTCGACCCTAGGAGCCGACTACATCGATGTCCGAGGACGGAAGATCAGGACCGACGAGGACGGCCCGGGCTTTCGCTGCCATTTCGCCGTCCGCTTTGGGGACGAGAAGTCGGAGGAGGAAAGGAACCTCGTGCGCGCGGGCCGAGTGAGGGAAGCGTTCAACTCTCCGTTCTGGCCCTTTGTCCTCGCGACCACGTCCGTGGGTCAAGAGGGGCTCGACTTCCATCCCTACTGCCATGCCGTTGTGCACTGGAACCTACCGCCGAATCCCGTGGACCTCGAGCAACGCGAAGGACGGGTTCACCGCTACAAGGGGCACGCAGTTCGAAAAAACTTGGCGGCAAAGTATGGAGGCTCAGCGCCGAGCAACCCGACAACCGACCCTTGGGAGCAGATGTTCCGCGCGGGCGTGGAAGGGCGGCAGAAAACGGAATCCGATCTTGTCCCCTTCTGGATACTCGACATTCCTGGAGGGGCGAAGATCGAACGGCATGTGCCGGCCTTCCCCTTGAGCAGGGATCTGGACAAGCTGGAACGCCTTCGACGCTCGCTGGCGGTGTATCGCATGGTGTTCGGCCAGACCCGACAGGAGGACCTCCTTGCGTTTCTTCTGGACCATTTCAACGAAGGTGAACCCGCGCGTCTGGTTGATAAACTGCAGATCGACCTGAGCCCGCCTCCGGCGCCGTAGGTCCCGGAACTCCGGAGTTCATTCCCCGTCTCTGGTTCGCGTTGTCCCCGGCCCCTTCCCGACCTTCAAGCTTTCCTTCTCCTCCTCCATCAACCCCCAGAAGTCCGCGACGAACGGGGCGTGACTCAACTTGACGCATCCTCCGGGAAGCCCGTAACCAGCCTCTCGGCCAGATCGAGTTGGGCAGTGGCCTCCTCCCGTAGGCCTCCCACCAATCCCGCGCATCCTAACGTTCGGCCTCGGTGAGATGGGTCCAGGTTTTCAAATTGACGAGCCGCCGTTTGGAACAAGAGTCAAGCTTCCGCCTCTCCCCATACCTGCGATCACTCGACCTTGTGCAAGAAGGTCCTTCTTTACAGTCAGGTACGTAGGCTCGTCCCATCCGAGAATTTTCCGCAGAGCGATGTTTCCCTTCGACCCTCCCTCCGCCCGCAGAGCCGCGATCAACGCTTCGCGTTCCTCATCCGACACCTGAATGGACATCGAAGGGGCAGCGGCTGCCGGCGTTTCCTCGCCGGTTGCGATTGGACGCGCGACATCTTCAGCAAGGGAAGCGGTAGGGCATACTCCTGCGGCTGCATCAAGCAGCACGGGTCTCGCCCCAAGGGCGGCATAATCCGCCGGATTGCACGTCAAAACGATGATCTGGAGCCCCTGGCCAGCCGCACAATAGGGGTCAATAGGGGTCAGTCCGGGTGTCACAATAGGGGTCAGTCCGGGTGTCATGATTATGTTTGCACCGGGAGGTGGGGGATGGCAGAAGACGATGACATGGCGCGGGCACCACGGATTGAGTTTGCGGGGGCGGTTTATCATGTCATGAATCGCGGGGATCATCTGGAGCCGATCTTCCGCGACGAGGTGGATCGCGGGGTATTCATGACGACCCTGGCGGAGACGGCGGTGTCGGCTGGCTGGACCATTCACAGTTTCGTGCTGATGAGAAACCGCGACCCTCTGTTGATTGCGAGCCAACGGCCCACGTTGGTGAAGGGGATGCAGCACCTGAACTCGACGTGCACTCAGCGCGATCACGCGCGGCATAAAAAACGCGCGGGCGTCTTTTTCAGGGGCGGTACAAGGCGTTGTTGATGGACGCGGAAAAAGGAGGGTGTTTTCTGGCGGTCAGCGACGATCTCCACCTGAAAAGGTGGGTCCGCTCAGGAATCTCCCGGATACTGGCCACCCGGGCGGGAGCGGCCCCGAGCGTGAGGAGGAAATCGAAGAGACGAGCGTTGACCACTTCTCGAATCTTGGTCTTGAGGCTGTGGCGATAGATTCGGCGGTTCTTCTTGACGATCGCGTAGCAGCGTCCAGTCTTGCTCCGGATGAACAAGCGTTCCGCAACTCGCGCATCCTCGGGTATGGTCCTGGTGCGTCCACGGGTGGACCCCGGAAGTAAGCCAAAAACGTCGAATTGAGATACCCCTCGGTTTCATCGGACGATCAATTTCCAAGTGTGTCCCCACGGTTTTCAGAGGAAAACTCGCAGATTTTCGGGCGATTAGCTCAGCGGTAGAGCGTCCGCCTTACACGCGGAGAGTCGAAGGTTCGAATCCTTCATCGCCCACCATTTTCGGGTCAGATGAATTTTTGACGGCGTTTTCAGGAATGAAAGCCCACGGTTTTACGGAGGAACCACGGGCTTATTGGCTGTCGAGGAACAGGTTCGAGCCGAAAACTTTTTCGGCGTGAGATTTTTTCTCCTGTGGAGAACCGTTTCGGACGATTTCCCCCAGAGTTTGCGCGGTTCTGAGCCATTCCGTGAATGGTTCGAGCCACGCATGGAGGCGGCCTCCCCCCGGGGGTCCGCCGAAACCACTACGCGGCGCCGCGCGCCGAAGGCAAGACGGCTTCGACGCTTCCGGGAACGCGCTTCGACGCCTTCCGCAACTGGGCGACCACGCAGGCGAGGAATTCCCGGTGCGCACGCACCCGGTCCTCGAAGGCGAATTCCGAGGGCGTCTCCAGGTTCACGATCCCTTCGGCATGACGCCGCCAGAGGCGGCGCGCCTCGGGTTCACCGATGAGAAAGCGCGGCTTCCGCACCGGGCGGATCACGCCGCGTTTTGCGGCGTGCCCGTCAATGAACGTCCGCGTGTCACAGGGAATCACCCGGGCCGCGGCGGCGAGCGCGCGCTGCGCGAGCGACCGCGATCCGTTTCCGAGCTGATACACGTAGATCCCCCGCGCGTCGAAGTCTTCGTGGAGCGTCACGGAAAGCCGAAAGCGCGAAGCGCCCACGAAACGCCGCCAGGAGGCCACGAGGGGATGTTTCGCCTCATGAAAGACCCGGTTCAGGTCGCGTCCCTGGGCGTCATGCCGGTCGTTGCGGAGGAACCCCCAGGGATTGAGGCAGGGAAAGATCATCCAGTTTTCCTCGCGCAGACGTTCGCCCTCCGCCTCGGCCCACGCGAGCAATCCCCAGGCGGCGGCGGGTTCGTCGCCGTGAATTCCTGCGGAGGCGTAGACCCCCGGCGCCTCGGTCTCCGTCGCCGTGCGGAGCGCATAGACGGGCTGGCGCGAGACGCGGGCGACCTCGACCAACGGACGGCCCACCCGACGCGCGAGGCGTTTCCAGCGCGCGACGAGCGCGGTGAAGTCGTGGGCGGGATGCGGGGCACGCGCGTTCATTGGCGCACCGACGCTAATCCGTCGGACGCCCCCCTTCAAGCGCGTCGGGCGCGCGCGGCGAGCTTCGCGGCAAGGCGGAGCGCCTCGATCATACTGCGGGGATCGGCGCGATGTTTTCCGGCGAGGGCGTAGGCCGTTCCATGATCGGGCGAGGTCCGGAGGATCGGCAGGCCGAGCGTGAGGTTCACCCCCCGCTCGAACGCGACCATCTTGAGCGGCACGAGCCCCTGGTCGTGGTACATGGCCACGATCGCCTCCACCTTTCCGATCCAAGCATCGCGAAACACCGCATCGGGCGTGTGCGGCCCCGTGATTCTCGATCCGAGCTGCCGGCGCGCCGCATGCACGGCGGGCGCGATGATGCGCCGTTCCTCGAGGCCCTCTTCTCCCGCCGCGCCGCCGTGCGGATTGAGCGCGGCGACTGCGATCCTCGGATTCCGGATCCCGAACCGGCGCAAGCCCGCGTGCGTGAGAAGGATCGCATCCAGAATCCCTTGGCGCGTGAGGAGCGACGGCGCTTTCCGGAGCGGCACGTGAATGGTGGCGAGCGTCACGCGAAGCGGACCGCCGACGAGCATCATTGCGAATTTCTTCGTTCCCGTGCGTGCAGCAAGCCACTCGGTCTGACCGGGCGCACGGAATCCGACGGCCCTCAGGGCCGCCTTGTTCACAGGCCCGGTGACCAGTGCGGCGTAACGCCCTTCGAGACATCCCGCGACACCCGCTTCGAGGGCGCGGAGGGCAAATTGGGCGCCTTTCCGCGAAGGCCTGCCGAGCACGACGCGCGGTGCCGCGGCGGCGAGGACGACTTCGTAACGGAAACGGCGGTCGAGCCGTCCCGAACGGAGGGCCTTGCGGACGACCTCGGGCCCGATGCCCGCGGGATCGCCGAGGGTGATCGCAATCGTACGCCGCATGGTTGCGACAGCCTGCGCGTTCGCAGCCCGCATTTCAATCCTCTGCGCTCCGCCTCGCCGCTCCCCTTCGCCGGGCGATGCGCGCGCAGACCGGGCGTCCCTTCCAACAGGTCCCAGAACCGGTTCATCGCCTTCTGGATCATCGCGATGCGCTCGGGGTAGTGGCGCAACTGGACCCGCCCCATCGCGGAGCAGGTCTGGTTCATCCGGTGCTTTGCGCCGAACATGGGCAGGCCGGCGTAACGTGCGAGGTCGGGGTTGTCCAGGGGCTTTGATTTGCCTGTCCACAGGGTCTGGACTCCCGTGCGCTCGTAGTGGCCGAAGGCGACGCAGCGCTCGTAGGGCTGGTGATTGTTGGTGGCCATCATTCCTCCCTCGCCGATGGCGAGCGACTTGCCCCGTAGCGCGTGAAGGCGTCGAAGAACAGGAGGTCGGGGTTCAGGAAAGGAGCGCGGCGCGGACCGGGGAGAGTTCCTTGCCGGGAATCAGTCGCCGGCCGTCGGAGAGGCCATCGTCGGGCCGCGCGGCGAGTTCCTCGACCATGCGGGCGCGCCAGAGCGCGAGGCGCGCGCGCTTCGTCCTGACGCGGGAGAGGTCGCGCAGCTCTTGCGGGTCCCGGCGCAGGTCGAAGAGCTGTTCCCGTCCGCTCAGGGTGAACCAGATGTACTTTTCCTTCCCGTCCGTGAGGAACTGCATGCCCTGGCCCCTGGCATAGCCGGGGGCGTGCTCGCCGTGGACGTACTCGCGCCAGCCGGCTGCAGCGGGGGTCGAGCTGCAGAGCGGGACGAGGCTCCGCCCCTCAACCGTTCCGGGCACGGGGAGGGAGGCCGCCTCGAGAAAGGTGGGCATGAGGTCCTCGAGGGAGACGGGCGCCGCGCACGTGTGGATTTTCGAGCCGGACGGAGGGGCGACGATGAGCGGGACGTGGGCCGACCCCTCGTAGGCGTAACACTTTCGGAACAGGCCGTGGTCGCCGAGCATCTCGCCGTGGTCGGAGGTGAAGACGATCCAGGTCGTGTCGAGTTTCCTGTTCTTTCGCAACTGGATGAGGAAACGGCCGATCTGGTTGTCGATATGCGCGATCTGCGCGAGGTAGGCGCGCCGGCTGCGCAGAAGGAGGTCTTCCGGCAGCTTCCCGCGCCAGGTGTTCATCCCGTCCGGCTCGACGAGGTGTTCCTTCGCCCAATCGCCCACGGGGACCTTCGGGAGGCGGCGATCGCGGAAGAGGTCGAAGAAGACCTGGGGCGGATCGATCGGGGGATGCGGCCGGTGGAAGGAGAGGTTTAGGAAGAAGGGGCGGCTCGGGTCCCGGCGCTCGAGGAACTCGATCCCCTTGGTGACGACCCACGTGTTGTTGTGGAGTTCCTCGGGGAGGTGGCTCGGGCGCGCGTACCAGGAGTTCCAGTCCACGCCGTGGTCGGTCTCGCGCACGCGGCCCTGGGTCCGTTCCTCCAGCCACTTCCAGTAATCGTTCACGTACTTCCCGTCGAAGTTCTGCGCGGCCTCGTAGGAGTCCTGCGACTCGAACCCGAGCGGCTCGCGCTGGGGGAAGAAGTGCGTCTTGCCCACGCAGTGGGTCTGGTAGCCCGCGCGGGCAAGTTCCCCGGCGAGTGTGGTCGGGTAGCGCCACGGCACGCTGTCCCGGTAACCTATCCGCCCGTGCGTCGTGGGGCGCTGCCCCGTGAAGATCGAGGCGCGCGCCGCGATGCACGAGGGGCAGGGGCTGTACGCGGAGGTGAAGAGCGTCCCGTGCCGCGCCAGCATGTCCAGGTTCGGGGTCTCGGCCCCGGAGCGGCCGAGGATGCCGAGCGCATCGCTCCGTTGCTGGTCGGTGAGGATGAAGACGAGGTTGGGTTTCATGCGGGAGCGGGGAGCACGAGAATAGGAAACGGGGGCTGCGTCATCTAGCGAATTGCGGCGCCGCTTGGCGAGGCGCGGTCATTTCGACGGCAGGACGACGCGGTGCAACTCGCTGGCGCCGTGGTAGCCCTCGCCACGATCGTCGGCGTCCTCGTTGAGGTCCCCGCGATGCTCTCGGTCTGCAGGTTCTGCAACCGAACCCGCAGATGGTTCGCGCCCGGGAAAGGGATCGCGCCGATTTCGCGGTAGGCGCGGCCTGCCGGGACGGCGGGCCCTACCACCACAAGACGGTCCCGCGTCGCCCCTGCCGCTTGGGGCTTGCAGCTTGCGGCGTTTGGCCTAAAAGCAGGGCCATGAACGACATGAAACCGGCGCGTGGGAAGAACCGTTGGGCGTGGATTCTGGGTGTCTGCCTGTTCCTTTCGGCCCTCGTGTTGTCGGGACCCCTCGGGGACTTCGTCCACGCGCAGCGCAAGCTCACGGTGCGCGGCTTCGCCGAGCGGCGGATCACCTCCGATTTCACCGTCTGGCACATCAACCTCGCGGCACGCGCGAAGACCGCAAAGGAGGCCTTCGCCCGGCTGCAGGCCGACGAGGCCCGCCTCCGCGCGGGCCTGGCCCGCGAGGGCGTGCCCGCCGACCTCGTCGAGGTGACCTTGACGAGCGTGAACCCGGTCTTCAGGACCGACGAGCGGGGGATGACGACCGCCGAGATTTCCGGCTACACCATTTCGAGAAGTTTCCGCCTGGCGACCCCCGACATCGGCCTCGCCCCGAAGTTCGCCTTGGCGACGGAGGCCCTCCTGCGCGACGGCCTCGAGATGAACCCGTCGCCGCCCGAGTTCTACTGCCAGAAGCTCAAGGACCTGCGGGCCGAGTTGCTCGGCGAGGCCGTGAGGGACGCGCAGCGGCGGGCGGAGGTCATCGCGAAGCAGGCGGGTTGCAGGGTGGGGGGGCTGCGCTCCGCCCAGCAGGGGGTCTTCCAGATCACCCCGATCTACTCGACGGAAATCTCCGCGGGCGGGGAACTCGACACGACCTCGCTCGAGAAGAGCATCAAGGCGGTGGTCACCGCCGAGTTCTGGCTGAAATGATGCGCGGGACGGGAGGCCCGACGGCCTTGTCGAGGCAGCTGCAGGATTCAGTCTGTGCGATCGCGGGGCAGTGCGCAACTTCTGCGCCAAAAACCGCTGAGAACGCAGCCTTCAGGCGACCCGTGCTCTCCGCCGCATGCGTCGCAGCCCTCCTCATCACCGCCTGCTGGAAACAAGCTGAATCGTGGTAAAAACATCACGATATTATACAGGTCTCAATAGTTCCTGGATGCCGTCGGTTTGACCGCCACCAACGCGATGGCCGCCAGGCGCCGGCGATGCTTGCGAAACATCCGCCGCATGGAAAACACGCGCCGGCGCGCCTCGGGCGAGCGCACGACCTTGAACGCGAACCGCAAGGCGCGGAAAAAACCTTCGTCGCGGATCAACCGTCCCGGTTCCAGCAAGTGCATCGGGGCGGAAGTTTCCGCCTCGATGCTGAAGCCGGCGGCCTCCAGCAACTCACGCCATTCGCGCCGCGTCAGCGGCCGTGCGCCGACGTGGATTTCGCGCGACATTTCCCGACTGATTTCCTCCTGTTCTTGGATCGGAAGATCATCCGGGGTCAGGCTCATTTCGTGAACGCCGTAGCGCCCTCCCGGCTTCAGCAGGCGAAACGCCTCGGCGATGATGCGCCGCTTTTGCTCCGGCCCCTGCATCGTCAGCATGGCTTCTCCGTAGACCACGGTCGCCGATTGCTCCGGCAATCCGGTTTGTTCGGCGCTGCCGACGCGGCACTGTTGCCGGGGGCCGTTCAGATAGCGTCGCACGTTGGCGGCAGCCGCTTCATCGCGTTCGATCGCCGTATAACTGGCGGGCCGGCGCTCCAGCGTCAGGCGCGCGGTGACGCCCAGGCCAGGAGCGAATTCTACCGCAGCGTCGTCGGAACAGACGGCCAGACGCTCCAGCATGAACCGCGTGAGCTCGATCCCTCCGGGGCGCAGCACGCGCTTGCCCATCTGGGCCAGCAACCAATGGCCGGGCATTCGGTCCATGGAGCTCAAGGACGCGGCGTGAGTTTTCGAGGCGGGAGTGCAGATGGTGCAGTTCATGGCGTGGGAATCGGGAGATTTTTGATCAGGCGGACGGCTCCCCCACCCGGAGGCCCGGGTTCTCGCAGGCTCGCCGCATCTGCAACCTACGCGACGAATTCTTCCAACGCAAAAATGCCTTCAGTCCGAGGAGGTCCGGCAAAATCTTCTTGCTCCTCTCCCTCCTCCGGGAGCTACTTCTCGCCTTCAGAATGAGCTGCAAGACGCCGGGGCATTCTCCGCCCGCCATGATCGAGATCGAACAGGTTTGGAAGGCCGTGGACCGGCGAACGGTTGCCCTCTCCGCGGAACGCATTCCACTCGATCAGGCCGGCGACCGGATGCTGGCAGTCGCTGTGCGCGCCGACACCGATTTGCCGCCTTTCGACCAGAGCGCGATGGACGGTTACGCCCTCGGCAGCGCGCCCTCCGGCGCGCCCTTCAAGCAAGTGGCGACCCTTGCCGCGGGACACGCCTCCCGAAGGACGCTCCGTCCGGGCGAAGCGGCGCGGGTCTTCACCGGCGCGCGGCTTCCCCGGGGAACGTTCGCGATTGCGCGGCAGGAGGATTGTACGGCGAAAGCGGATGTGGTCCGCGTGGGGGTTGCCTGCCCCCACGGCGCCCACGTTCGCCAGCGCGGAGGGATCGCGCGCGCCGGCGCGCAAATCCTGCCGGCGGGCTGCCGCCTTCTGCCCGGCGTCGCGGGGCTTTTGGCGTCGTGCAACGCGTTCGAGGTATCCGTCCTCCGTCGCCCGAAAATCGAACACCTGGTGACGGGAGACGAGTTGGCGCGCCCCGGGGAAAAGCTGAGGCCGGGACGGATTCGTGACGCCAACGGGCCCCTGATCCAGGCGTTGCTGGCGGCCCTCGGCCTCTCCACGCGCCGCCGGCGCCTTTCGGATTCGGCCGCGGCGTTGAGGAAGGCGGTCGTCAAATCGGACGCGGACCTGCTGTTGATCTCGGGAGGGTCCGGCCCCGGAGGCCGCGATCATGCGCGCGCAGCGCTGGAAGCCGCCGGATTCGCGGTGCATTGTTCGTCAGTCAACAGCCGCCCCGGCCGTCCGCTGATCTTCGCGTCGCGCGGTCCGCGCCTGGCTTTCGGGTTGCCGGGCAACCCCCTTTCGCACTACGTCACCTTTCACGGATTCGTCCGTCGCGCGATTGCGCGAATGGAGGGACGCCCTCCGCCTCGTCTCCTTTCCGCCACGCTGCGCGGCGACCCGCCCGACGCCGATGATCGCCGGCGCTCCTGGTTCCCCGCGCGGCTCACCTTGGGCGCGGGAGGCGCGGAGGCGCGGCCGTTGCGGTGGAAACACTCAGGCGACCTCACTCCTCTCGCCGAAGCCAACGCCCTCATTCTCAGCAGCGGCGAGGCGCCCTTACGCGACGGAGATCGCGTTGCGGTTCTCCCCGCATTCGATACGTTGGAGGCGGCATGAGCGCGAAGTTCAATCTCGGAACCCGGAAATCCTCGGGAGGAAGGGAACAAACACGAAGGGGGAACGGCGCGGCGAAGCCCCGTTTCACCCACCTCGATGCAGCAGGCGCTGCGCGGATGGTGGATATCGGCGCGAAACCCGTCGTCACGCGCGTGGCGATCGCGGTGGGCGCACTGCGCTGCCGGCCATCCACGATTTCGGCTTTGCGCCGGCGGGCACTCGCCAAGGGCGACGCCCTCGCTGTTGCGCGCGTGGCGGGCATTCAGGGCGCGAAGCGCGCCCACGAATGGATCCCCCTTTGCCATCCGCTCCCCCTGGACGCCGTGAAGGTGGACTTCGAGATGCGGCGCGACCGCATCCGGATCGTCGCCGAAGCTCGCGCCACAGCGCGAACGGGCGTCGAGATGGAGGCGCTGGTGGCGGTGAGCGCCGCCGCCCTCGCGCTCTACGACATGGCCAAGGCGGTGGACCGCGGCATGCGGATCGAAGGCGTCCGTCTCCTCTCGAAAACCAAGGTGCCGCGCGCATGAAGGTCGCCCGGCTCACGATCAGCGACCGCGCCAGCGCGGGCGTATACACGGACCTCGGCGGGCCGGCGATTCAGGCTGAAATCGAGCGCCTTTTCGCGGGGCCGTTCGAATGGCGCGCCGCCCTCGTCCCCGACGAAGCCGAACGCATCGCCGCCGCGCTCGCGCGCTTTGTGGATCGGGACGACTGCTGGCTGGCGCTCACCACGGGCGGCACGGGGCTCGCCCCGCGCGACGTGACCCCGGAAGCGACTCGGCGCATCCTCGACCGCGAGCTTCCCGGTTTCTCGGAAGCGATGCGGATGACGGCGTTTGCGCGCGTTCCGACGACGATCCTTTCGCGCGCCGTCGCCGGCAGCCGCAAACGCAGTCTGGTGATCAATCTGCCCGGCAACCCGAAGGCCATCGCCGAAAGCCTGCCGCCTCTGGCGCCGGCGATCGCCGAGGCGATTTTCCACCTGCGGGGCGAACGCCTCCGCCTGCTCACGCCTCGCCGATCGGCCCCCAACGCGCGTCGGTCTTCCGCAAACGCTCGGGAAGCCGCGCGAAAACGCACGCCGTAAAGGCGCGCGACTCGCGGACCAGCGCGTCGAAACGCCGCGAAGAAAACGCCCGCGCCGAAGGCAGGCGCGCGGTCAGGCGGTCGAGCCGCGCCCCGGCTTCACGCATCACCGAGGGCGCCACCTTGCGGTCGGCGACCGCCTTGATGGACGCCTCGAACGCGGCGCGGATCGCGTCGGGCGTATGGCAGATGAGCAGGAAATCCACACCGAGCTGCAGACCGCGTGTCGCCGCCTCGCCGATCGGCAGCGTGCGCGAGATGGCGCCCATTTCCAGATCGTCCGTAATCGTCACCCCGCGAAAACCCAGCCGCCGCCGGAGCAGGTCGCCGACCAGCTTGGACGAGACGCAGGCGGGCGTCAGCGTCGCGCCATGGAAGGCGCGGAGATGCGCATGCGAAAGCATGATCATCCGGAGCGGTCCACGCCCGTTGGCCCAGAGTTTCGCGTAGGGGCGGAGATCGTCCCGAAGCAGCGCCGCGCGTGAGCGGTTCACCCGGGGCAACACCTTGTGGGGATCCTTGTCGGCGGCCCCGTAGCCGAGGAAATGCTTGCCGCAGCCGAGGACTCCTTCGGCCTGCATCGCACGGAGGAACGCCCCCGCGAGGCGCGTCACCTCGTCGGGGTCGCGCGACCAGCAGCGGTCGGGCACCGAGTTGTCCACGCCAGGCTGAAGCCAAAGATCGAGCACGGGGGCGAGGTTCGCGTTGACGCCCAGCTCGCGGAGCAGTCGCCCGGCCAGTTGCCCCTGACGGCGGGCCAGGGATTCGGCGCCGAGATACGCGAGCTGCGGCGCCGAAGGAACCGCCCCCGTGAGCTTTGCGAGGCGATTCACGCGTCCTCCTTCGTGATCGAGGCAGATGCAAAGGCGCGGACCCAGCCGCCGGCGCAGGTCGCGCGTCAATCGGGCCGTTTGCGCGGCCGAGACCACGTTCCGCCCGAAAAGGATGATCCCTCCAGGACGGATCCCCTCCAAAAGGCGCGCTGTAGCGTCGTCGAGTTCCGCGCCAGGGATGCCGACAAACAGACGGCGGCCGACTTCGCCGTGGAGCGAACGCATGAGGTGCGGGTCAGGCTTTCTCGGCGCCGGAGTCCGGCGCGCACCCTCCACCGCCCTCCTGTTTTTCCTGCCGCCGGGCTTCCTTGATCTTGTCCTTATACACGGCCTCCGGCTTCACGAGCGGCTCGTCGTTGGGGCGGACTTCGCCCTCGAAGGACACGTTCCGGAAAAAGCAGCTTTTGTAACCTTCGTGGCAGGCGGCGCCGACCTGTTCCACCTCGAGAAGGAGCGTGTCGCCGTCGCAGTCGAACGCAACCTTTTCGACACGCTGGACGTGACCACTCGATTCGCCCTTCATCCAGTATTTTCGGCGCGAGCGGCTCCAGAACCAGGTGCGCTTCGTCTCGAGCGTCTTGAGCAGCGAGTCGCGATTCATCCAGGCCATCATGAGGACGCGCCCCGTCTTCCGCTCCTGGACGATCGCGGGGATGAGTCCGTCGGCGTTGAACCGCAGTTGGTCGAGGAAATCTTCGTTCATCGGAAAGCGTTTTCCTATCACATCCCTCACACCAACCGCAATCGCGGAAGGTCCTGCGAATCGATCAGCCCGACGATCCGCCGACGCGCATCCACGACGACGAGGTCGTCAATCTGGTGCTTCCTCAGCAGACGCACCGCCTCGGCTGCGAGCGCGTCGTCACGGATCGTGATCGGGCGGCGGGTCATCACCCGCCCGAGCGAGACGCCGCCGATGTCGCGGTTCCTTGCGTAATGCCGCGCGAAATCCCCGTGCGTGAAGATGCCGGCGAGACGGTCTCCCCGGCCGCGGACGACCACGCAACCCGAACGCGCCTTCGCCATGAGGGCGAGCCCTTCGGACACGGTGGTCTTCGGCCCCGCCACCGCGCGGCGTTCGAACGGGCGGATGAGATCGCGCGCCTTGAGCAGGAGGGCTTGCCCGAGCGCACCGGCAGGATGGTAGCGGGCGAAATCCTCCCTGCGGAAGCCGCGCGCCTGGAGGAGCGCCATTGCGAGCGCGTCGCCGAGGGCGAGCATCGCCGTGGTGCTGGCCGTGGGCGCGAGGTTGTGCGGACACGCCTCCCGCGCCACGCGCGCGCTGAGGACTGCGTCGCTGTGCCGCCCCAGCGTGGAACCGGCGCGCCCGAGGATCGAAACCACCCGGGCGCCGATCCGACGCAGCGCCGGCAGGATGCGGAGCAGCTCTTCCGTTTCCCCGCTGTTGCTCAACAGCAGCGCCACGTCCCCCTCGTTGATGATTCCGAGATCGCCGTGGAGGGCGTCCGTCGCGTCGAGCACGACCGCCGGCGCGCCGGTGCTGGAGAGCGTCGCGGCGATCTTGTGGCCGACGAGGCCCGACTTGCCGATGCCGGAGACCACGATCTTTCCGCGCGCCTCGGCGCAGGCGCGCATCAGGCCGATGGCGCGCGGGAACGACGGGCCCAGACCGCGGCGGACCTGGCGCAATCCTTCGATCTCGAGGTCGAGGACCTTGCGCGCTTGCTTCAAGGCTTCGCCCGAAGGAGGTTTCGCCATGCGGCAACGGAAGCGAAAAGGCGCGCCCAAGGCAAAGCCAAACGTTTTTCGCTTTTTCCCCCGCGCGCACGGCGTCATCCTGCGGGCCCGATGAGCGCCCATGCCGCCTCCTGTTGCGCCTCCGCAACGGCTCTCCCTTCCTCCGAAGAAGGGGATGAAATTGCCGAACGGCGCGAGCTTTGCGCGCAGTTCCTTCTCGCGGGGATCTGTCTCCTCACGCTCGGCCTCGGGTGGCTCGGCCACCGCCTGGCGGTCGGCGCGCCGCACCGGCTCGAACACGCCTTCACCATCATCGCCTACCTCACCGGCGGCTTCTATCCGATGCTCGGAGTGATCGAGGACCTCCGCCGGCTCCGTTTCAACGTCAATTTCCTCATGGTCTTCGCCGCGCTCGGCGCCGCGTGCGTCGGCGCCGAGGAGGAGGGCGCCGTCCTCATGTTCCTCTTTTCGTTCAGCGGCGCGCTCGAGCAATACGCCGGAGGGCGCACCCGCCGCGCCATCCGCTCGCTCATGAAGCTCAGCCCCTCGGAAGCCACCGTGTTGCGCGATGGCAAGGAGGAGGTCGTCCCCGTCTCGGCCCTGCATCTCGGAGACGTGATCCTCGTCCATCCGGGCGAACGGGTCGCGGGAGACGGCGTGATCCTCGATGGCGTCTCTTCGGTGGACGAAAGCAGCCTCACCGGCGAATCGTTGCCGGTGGACAAGAGGCCCGGAAACCGCGTCCTGGCGGGCAGCATCAACGGGCACGGTCTCCTCCGCGTGAAAACCGACCGCGAGGCGAGCGACACGGCGCTCGCCAAGATCTTCCGCATCATCGAGGAGGCTTCGCACCGCAAGGCCCCTACGGAGCGCCTCATCGAGCGCTACGGCGGCCCTTATACCTGGATCGTGATCGCGGCCACGCTCCTCACGTTTCTCGGCGCGCGTTTCTTCACGGAAATGTCTTGGGGCGACAGCCTCTACCGCGCAATGACGCTCATGGTCGTCGCCTCCCCCTGCGCGCTCGTGCTTTCGATCCCCTCGGCCGTGCTTGCCGCCATCGCCCGCGGCGCGCGCCGCGGCATGCTCTTCAAGGGCGGACTTGCGATCGAAATCCTCGGCCATTGTCGCGCCGTCGCCTTCGACAAGACCGGCACCCTCACCCTGGGCAAACCGCATCTCACCGAGGCGCGTTACGCGGACGGCCTCGCCGCCGCCGACGTCCTGGCCGACGCCGCCGCCGTTGAGCTGAATTCCGAGCACCCCCTCGCCAAGGTCATCGTCGGCGAAGCGAAAAGCCGCGGCCTCCGCTTCGAACGCGCCGCCGACAGTCGCGCATGGCCCGGGCTGGGCGTCGAAGGCGTCGTGCGCGGCGAAACCCTCCGCGTCGGCAGCGAGGCCTTCGTCTGTCTCCACGGCGGCATGCAGCCTTGGGCGCGCGACACCATCATCGAGTTCCGCTCGCGCGGCCTGACCTGCCTCGTCGCCGCGCGGCGTCAGCCTCTCGCCGTCTTCGGCGTCGCCGACCGTCTGCGTCCCGGCGCCATCCGCGCGGTCTCCGAACTCGCGCACATGAAGATCCGGACGGTCATGCTCACCGGCGACCACCAGGCATCCGCCGCCGAGTTCGCCAGGAAACTCCACCTCTCCGACTTCCGCGCCGGTCTACTCCCCGACCAGAAGGTCGAGACCGTCCGCGAACTCATGGAACAGCATGGCGTCGTCGCCATGGTCGGCGACGGCGTGAACGACGCCCCTGCGCTCGTCACCGCCTCCGTCGGCATCGCGATGGGCGCCGGAGGCAGCGACGTCGCGATGGAAAATGCCGACGTTGTCCTGATGGGCGACGACATCGAGCGGGTGCCTGAAATCGTCCGCCTCGGACGCAAGGCGCAGACGATTATCCGCCAGAACCTCGTGTTTTCCGTCGGCGTGATCCTCGCCCTCATCGGCGCGACGTTCTTTGCAAAGCTCAAACTCGCCTTCGGCGTGGTCGGCCACGAGGGCAGCACCATCCTCGTCGTCTTCAACAGTCTGCGTCTGCTCCGCGGCACGCATGCGTCCGCGGCGCATGCCGAAGGCTGATCCGCCCCATGCCCTCGTCGCCTCTCCATGCCCGGCGCCGCTCGACGGCGTTCCTTCTCCGACGAGAAGACCTCGCCGCTGCCCGCGCCGCACAGGGAAAGGCGCGCGTGTCACGCCGAACCGCTCCGCGGGGTTTCTCCCGCGGGTAACGCTTCGCGTTTCCTCGAACATGCCCGCCTCCTTTGAGGTCGCCGTCACCGCCGAAGGCTTCCGCCTCGGCCGCCTCCGAACGCCCCACGGCGAAATCGAGACACCCGTCTTCATGCCGGTCGGCACGCAGGCCACCGTCAAAACGATGTTGCCCTCCGAGCTCGAACAGATCGGCGTCTCCATCCTCCTCGCGAACGCCTACCACCTGAACCTGCGCCCCGGTGCCGACCTCATCGCCCGGCGGGGAGGGCTGCATCGTTTCATGGGCTGGTCGAAACCGATCCTCACCGACAGCGGCGGCTATCAGGTCTTCAGCCTCTCCCCGCTGCGCACGGTGCAGGAGCACGGCGTCGTGTTTCGCTCGCACCTCGACGGCGCTGAATGCTTTCTCGGCCCCCGCGAAGCCATGGAGATCCAACGCAACCTCGGTTCGGACATCGCCATGGTCCTCGACGAATGCCCGCCGTGGCCCTGCAACGAATCCACCGCGCGCGAAGCCGTAGAACGCTCCATCCGATGGGCGCGCGAATGCCGCGCGTGGAAGGACCGCGCCGCGGCGGGCCCGGGCGCGCTCCTCTTCGGAATCGTCCAGGGCGGCAGCCATGCCGCGCTGCGGGACGAGTGTGCCCGACGGCTCGTTGAGATCGGGTTCGACGGCTACGCCATCGGAGGCGTGAGTGTCGGCGAGCCCGAACCGGAAATGCTGCGCGCCGTCGAGGCGAGCGTTCCCGCGCTCCCCGAAGACCGGCCCCGTTATGCGATGGGACTCGGCTCGCCGACGCAGATCCTCGAGATGGTCGCCCGCGGCGTGGACATGTTCGATTGCGTGCTCCCGACGCGCGTCGCGCGCAACGGCGTGGCCTTCACCCCGGAAGGATATCTCCACATCAGCGCCGGCCGTTACCGGGAAGCGGAAGGCCCCCTTCAGGAAGGCTGCCCCTGCCCCGCCTGCCGCGGATTTTCGCGCGCATATCTCCGCCATCTCTTCAACACGGAGGAGATCCTCGCCCTTCGGCTGGTCACCTGGCACAATTTAACATTTTACCTCCGGCTGATGGGCGACCTTCGCGACGCCATTCGCCACAACGCCTTCGCCGCCTTCCGCCGCGAATTTCTGGCGCGTTACAAAGCTCCCGCAACTCCGCGAAGCTTCGAAAGATTCCGGCCTCGTCCTCCACGCGCCGGCCGGAAACCCCCGCCGGAATCCCTTCCGTAGACCGCGCGACCTTTCGAGCCAAGATTCGGAGGGCTCGGAGGGCTTTGGCGATCGCTCGATGGAAGTGGACAGTCGGTCCTTGCGCCGTTCGCGCGAAGTTTTAAGCTGCCTGCGTGGCTCGTTTTGCGACTTCGACCGGCGTCTTCCTGGTTTTCGCGACGGGTTGCATCGCTGCACCGCCGAGTCTGCTGTCCGATTTCTCGCTCCGCCGATGGTCGGTGGAAGACGGAATGCCGGAGGCGATCGTGCTTTCCGTGGAGTCGCGCCGCGACGGTTATCTCTGGTGCCGCACGCCACATCATCGGCTCAGGTTCGATGGCCTCCGCTTCATGGACATCTCCGAAAAAACGCCCGAGCTGCCTCCGGCCAAGCCGTCGGATGCGGCGGGGGCGTTTCCCGAACCGCCGGCGGAAGATGGCCTCCCTCCGACGATCACCGCGAAGCTTCAGGATGCGGAGGGCACTTGGTGGATCGGAACGCCTTCGGGAATCTACCGCCGTCAGGACGGGCGTTGGGCCGGACTGACGATGCGGGACGGCGTCTTTCCGCTGGACGTCCGCTGCCTGGCCGTTGACCGCGAAGAAAACCTCTGGGCGGGCACGAGCGGCGGCCTCGTGCGCCTGCGGCCGCGCGAGGTGAAGGTGTTTCGCGCGAGGCTGGCGGCAGGCAGCGAATCCGTCACGGCGCTGCTGGCGGAATCGCCGTCGGAGTTTCGCGTGGGAATCGCCGGCGCCGGATTCTTCGCGGGCCCGCCCGACGCGTTGATGCCGGTACGTGCGGGACGCCTGAGCCCTCGCGCCACCATCTCGGCGCTGCTCCGAAGCCGGGACCGATCCCTCTGGATCGGCACCCTGGGGGACTCCCTGTGGCGACAGACGCCGGACGGAACGATCCGCCGGATCCCTTTCGCCCGCCGCAGCCAGAACGCGGCGCTCGGAATCAATGCGCTTTTGGAGGATCGCTTGGGCCGGCTGTGGGTGGGGACTTGGGAAGGCTTGATGTGGTTGAATGCGAAAGGGGAACTCACGCCCGCGAGCGACACCCTTGCGCCTCTGCCGAAGCTTGCGAACGACATGGTCGAGGATCTCCTCGAGAGACGGAACGGCGAGGTGTGGGCGGCCTTCCAGCGGTCGGGGCTGACGCGTTTTCATCCGGATGGCCGCGTGGAGCACCTCCCTAAATCGAAAAACCTGTACGAGGGTTCTCCCTTCGTCCTGCACGAAGACGCGCGAGGCGACCTGTGGATCGGCAGCAGCACGGGCCTGATCCGTCTGAGAGGTCGGGACCTTGCAGTCGACCGGTTCACGACCAAGCACGGATTGGCGGATGACGTGGTGCTTCAGATTCTGGAGGACGCAGAGGAAAACCTGTGGTTGGGCACGCGGCGCGGCATCCTGAAGGTCCGCAAGCGGGATCTCGACGACATCGCAGCCGGCCTCAAAACGCAGACGGCCGTGCGGCGGCTAGGCCTGGAAGCCGGCATGGCCGATGAAGAATGCACCGGCCGGTTCGGCGCCCGGGCGGTCCAGACCGCCGACGGACGCTTGTGGTTTCCCACCATGGACGGAATCGTCATGGTCGAGCCGAAGCGGATCGCGCGCGTTGCCGTTCCTGCGCCCGTCCGCATCGAGGAAATCCTGGCCGGCGGCCTCGTTGCGAAACCGGAAGGCGGCCTCCTGCGCCTCGCGCACGGGACGCGCGACGTGGAATTTCGGTTCACCGTTCCGTCGCTCACCGCGCCGGATCGGACTTATTTCAAGACGCGGCTGGAAGGGCGCGACACCGACTGGTCGCACGCCACCACGGAACGCGCCGTCCACTACTTGCGGCTGGCGCCGGGGGAATACCGGTTCCAAGCGATGGCGCGCGACCGCGACAGCTTGTGGAGTCGTCCGTCCGCTCCGCTCACTCTTCGCGTCCCGCCGTTTTTTTGGGAGACAACGGGTTTCCGCGCGATGCTCGGGCTGGGCGCGCTGGCCGCCGCGGGCATGGGCCTCCAGTTTTATTATCGCCGACGGGCGGCTCGTCAGGTGGAGTTTATCGAGCAGCGGCACGCGGTCGAACGGACACGTGCCCGCATCGCTCGCGATATTCACGATGAGGTTGGCGCGGGGCTGACGGAGATTGCGATGCTCAGCGAGCTGGCTCAGGCGAAGAAAGACCAGCTCGCGGAGGTTCAACTGCATCTCGAGGGGATCTTTCGCCGGGGGCGCGAGTTGACCCGCAGTCTGAACGAAATCGTGTGGGCGATCAATCCGGCCAACGATTCGATCGAAAGTTTCTTTTCGTATCTCGGCGAATTCACTCAGGACTTCCTTCAGGCCGCCGGCCTCGCCTGCCGCCTCGATCTCCCGATCGCCCCTCCCTCTTTGCTGCTGGACGCCCACGTGCGCCATCACCTCTGCCTGGCGACCAAGGAAGCCCTTCACAACGCGGTCCGTCATGCCCAGGCCAAGGAAGTCCGCCTCTCGGCGACGCTGGAGGGCGACCGTCTCGTCGTCGCGATCTCCGATGACGGGCGAGGATTCGAGCCTTCGGCGGTTCCGGATGCCGCTGGCGGACACGACGGCTTGACGAATCTGCGTGTTCGAATGGCGGAGATCGGCGGATCCTTCCACCAGCAGGTCGAGGCGGCGAAAGGGACGCGCATCGTGCTGTCCGTCAGGCTGCCGGCCGCTTCCGCCCCGCTGCGCGAACCTCACTGATCCCGCATGCCGCTCGACATCGCCATCGTAGAAGACGACACGCGGGTGCGCCGCACGCTGGTCAGGATCCTCGAGGAAGCGGAGGGATGTCGCGCGTGCGGCGAGTACGCCACGGCGGAAGAGGCGCTCGCGCGCCTTCCGCAATGCGTTCCCGACGTGGTGTTGATGGACATTGACCTCCCGGAAATGAGCGGCGTGGAGTGCGTCCGACGACTGGTCGAGAAGCTTCCGAAAGTTCGCATCCTGATGCTGACTGTGTTTCACGACGCCGACACCATTTTCGACGCCTTGTCGGCGGGCGCCGTAGGCTATCTGGTGAAGCCGATCCGCGCCGCACAGCTCGTCGAAGCGATCCACGACGCCTACGACGGCGGCGCCCCGATGACCAGCAGCGTCGCGCGCAAGGTCGTCCAGCTCTTCCGGAGGACCCGCCCCTCTGCGCCGGAGGCGTCAGCCCTCTCGCCGCGGGAACAGCAGGTCCTCGACCACCTCGCTCAAGGCTATCTCTACAAGGAGATCGCCGACCGCCTCGGCATCAGCTATGCGACCCTTCGCACGCACGTCGAGAGGATCTATCACAAGCTTCACGTCCGTTCCCGCGCCCAGGCCGTCGCGCGCTACCTCCGACGCGGCGCGCCATAACCGTGTCCGGATGCGGAGTCGGTAGTTCTACCGACTCCCCGCGGTTTTCTTTGGGAGGCATCCTGGAGCGCGTCCCTCCGCACGGCGAGGGCGCCCAAGGCCTCCCATGCACGAGTCCGAATATTTCAACATCGCCCGATGCGAGCCCATCCACTGGTGGTATGCGGGCATGCGCGCCGCGGCTGCCGGCTGGTTGCGCCGCCTCCCCGCATCCGTGGGAACGCCGCCGCTCCTTCTCGACGCCGGCTGCGGCACGGGCGGTGGATTGCGTTGGCTTGCCGAATTCGGACGGACGTGCGGCGCGGACCTGCATCCCCTGGCCCTGCGGCTGGCTGCGCGCGATGGACGCACGCCGCTGCTTCAGGCCGACATCCGCACGTTGCCGTTCGCCGATCGAAGTTTTTCCGCGATCACCTCCTTCGAGGCTCTGTGCCAGCTCCCGCGCGGAGAAGATGTCGTCGCGCTGCGCGAATTCGTCCGCGTCCTGCACCCGGGCGGCTGGTTGCTCCTGCGCCTGCCGGCACACGAATGGCTTCGCGGCCCGCATGACGATTTCGTGCACACCCGACACCGCTACTCCCGCGGAGAGGTCCAGGCCAAGCTGCGGGGCGTCGGGCTCCAGCCGATGCGCACAAGCTACGCCAACGCGGCGCTCTTTCTTCCCGTCGCGTTACGGCGCCTTCTGCAGCGTTGGGCTGCGCGGCCCGCGGCCAGCGATCTGCGCATGCCGTCCCGCTTCCTGAACTTCCTGCTCAGCGCGTGGTTGCGGGGAGAGGCTGCGTGGCTGCGGCGATTCAATTTCCCTTTCGGACTCAGCGTGCTGGTGCTGGCCCGGAAAACGCCTGCATGAAACCTCGTTCGATCACCGCGCTTTTTCCCGCCTACAATGACGCCGACGTCATCGGCGACCTTGTGCGGGTCGCGCTGGAAGCGCTGTCGCAGGTGACTCATGACTACGAAGTGGTGGTGGTCAACGACGGAAGCACGGATCGGACCGCCTCCGTGTTGGACGAGCTGGTGGAGCGTCATCCGATGCGCGTCCGCGCGATCCATCATCCGAGGAATCTGGGTTACGGTCGCGCGCTGCGCACCGGTTTCGCTCATGCACGCAAGGAATGGGTCTTTTATACGGACGGCGACGGACAATACGATCCGTGGGAGATGCTCGACCTCGTTGCAGCGCTGCAGCCGGAGGTGGACGTCGTCAACGGCTACAAGACCGTCCGTTGCGATCCGCTGCATCGGATCGTCGTCGGCTGGCTCTACAGCCGTTTTGCGCGGCTCGCGTTCGGCATCCGATTACGCGACGTGGACTGCGACTTCCGTCTCATCCGCCGCGCGCTCCTCCAGCAGGTGGAACTGCAATCCGACAACGGCGCCGTCTGCGTCGAGATGATCCGCAAATTCCAGGATGTCGGAGGGCGGTTCGTCGAGGTGCCCGTAAGCCATTACCATCGCGCCTTCGGCAGCAGCCAGTTTTTCCGGCCGCACGGGTTGTGCCGGGTTGCGCTCCAGCTCGCGCGCTTGTGGTTCGGATTTTTCCTTTCTGCGCGCCCTGCTCCCGCTGCGCGCCTTCATCTCGATCTTCGACGCCATGCGTGATCTCTTGAACTCCTACCGCGGCGCCGAAGCCTTCGTCACCGGAGGATTGGGTTTCATCGGGAGCAACCTCGCGCGGCGCCTCGCCGACTTGGGCGCCTGCGTGACCGTATTGGATTCGATGCAACCCGAATACGGTGGAAACCGCTTCAACCTCGACGGCTACGAAGAACGCCTCCAAGTCCGTTTCGGCGACCTGCGCGACGAGCCGGCCCTCGCACGCCTCGTTCAGGGCCAGCGCTATGTGTTCCACCTCGCCGGTCAGGTCAGTCACCTCGATTCCATGCGCGATCCGTTCGCGGATCTCGAAAGCAACTGCCGCGGCCAGCTCTGCCTGCTCGAAGCCTGCCGCCGACACAACCCTCGCGCCCGCATCGTCAATACCAGCACTCGTCAGGTCTACGGACGCCCGACGCGGCTGCCCGTGGACGAGGGACATCCTCTCGCTCCCGTGGACGTCAACGGCATCCACAAACTCGCGGGAGAGGCGTACCACACCCTCTACCATCGCGTCCACGGCCTGCGCACCACCTCTCTGCGTCTGACCAACACCTATGGACCCCGAATGCGCGTCCGCGACGCGCGCCAAATGTTCCTCGGATTCTGGTTTCGCCGGCTCGTGGAAGAATTGCCTCTCGAGGTGTATGGCGACGGGGCCCAGAAGCGTGACTTCAATTACGTGGACGACGTCGTGGACGCCCTTTTGTTCGCCGCGGCGTCTTCAAACGCCGAAGGCGAAATCTACAACCTCGGCGGGACGGAAGCCGTGTCGCTCCTTGATCTCGCGCAGCAGATGATCGAGTTGAACGGCGGCGGCTCGTTTCAACAGGTCCCTTTCCCTCCGGAGCGCAAAGGCATTGATATCGGCGATTACTATGCGTCGTCTTCCCGCTTTCGTTCGGCGTCCGGCTGGCAGCCGGCCGTCGGCTTGCGCGACGGCCTTTCGCGCACGCTGGAGTATTATCGCACCCACCGCGCGCATTACTGGTGAAAAATCCCCCCGTCACGCCGGTTCCTCGTTTCATGCGCAGGACCCGCCATGCGCGCGAGCGCGCCTCCGGCGCCCTCGTTTTCCCTCAATGAGTCGGAGCGCGCAACGCTGGGCGATCGGCGCGGCGCTCGCGTTGGTGCTGGCCGCGCTGCGTTTTCCATGGCTTGAGGCGGATCCGGGGAGCCCGGGCATCTGGCCGTTCGGCGCCTTTTCCTCCGATGAGGCCGAATACACCGGCGGCGGCCGCCTCCATCATCTCACGGGACAATGGCTCGATCCGGAAATGGGATACCCCAGCACTCTCAACTACGCGGCCGCCATGCATCTGTTCAGTGCGATCAGCTACGGCGTGTGCGGCCTCACCACGGCGGCGGCGCGCTGGCCGACCGCCTGGGCCGCCGTGATCGCATGGCTCCTCGCCTATTTCATGGCCGCACGCGTGACCGCACCCTGGCTGGCGGGCCTCGTCACCCTGGCCCTTTCCTGCAATCCGTTCAGTCTGACCTACGAACGCTGGGGGTCGTCCGACGTGGTTTTCTCCGCGGAAATCGTCCTCGCCTGGTGGCTCTTGCGCCGCGCCTCGCCGGGGCGCGCCGCCGCTGCGGGGCTGGTCGCCGGCTTCGCGGTGTTGACCAAGACGACGGCCGTGCTTTTCGCGCCGTTTCTTCTCGCAGAAGCCTGGATGCGTTCGCAGGCGCGCGCGCGCGCCGCCACCGGTTTTGCCGTGGTTCTGGCGGCGACCTGCGTGGGAGGTTGGCTGTGGGTCAACGCCTATGTCCACGCCGTGGGACACGGGATCTTGAGCCGATCGGAAAATCTGCATACGTGGTCCATCCTGACTTCTCAGGCCAGCGTGATCCTCAAAGCCCTGGCTTCCTTCCCCCGCGCGCCCACCATGGTCCTGTTGGGGCCTTTTACTCTCTGGCTGTTTCTCTTTCCCGTCTGGATTCTGGTGATCGGCCTGCGGCCTAAGGGAGGACGCTTCTCTTCCCGGGAAACGCTGGGCGCGGCCTTATGCTTTTACTCCGTCGCGCTTGCGACCCAGGCGCGAAACCCCGGACGCTACTTTTTGCCGCTGTTCTATTTCACACCTCTGATTCTCGTTTATGCGAGGCAGACGGGTTTCCGCGCCGTGTTCCGTCCTCTAGCGTCTGGCCTCGCCCTCGCGCTCGCGGTCGCGGGAATCACATTTCTCTACTGGCGAACGCCCGGATTTCCCTCCGACGGAGCGCTCTATGTCTTCGACGATTCCTATAATCCATCCCTCGAACTCGCCTGGATCGTTTCCTGGCCCGTGTTGCTAACCGCCACCGCGCTCCTTGCCCTCGTCGCCCTCCTCCGGTTCGGAGGTCGGGGAGGAATGCGCCATCGGCTTGCGATCGCCGCATTGGCGATCAGCACGGGATGGTTTCTGACGATCGACTACGGATACTCCGCATTGAAGGCGTCTCGTGTCTACTTATTCAATCAAGCGCTGCTCCAAACCGCCGCCGTCCTCGGATTCGGCGCCATTCTGGCCGGACGTCGTTGGGCCCGTTGGCCGTATTGGTACGGGTTCGCCGCGTGGCTGTTTCTCGCCTCCTCCCTGTTCAACCCATGTTGGCGCAACGCCTATCCCGGGCTCAAGACGCGCCGCTATACCGTCCGCGATTCCGCCGCAAAGATCGCCACGCTCCTCCCTCCCGACGCCGTCGTGATCGGGCGCCGCGCCGGGATGTTGCTCCAAAACACCCGGATGCGGATCGGCCTGTATTCGCTTTGTTCCGCGGGACGGAATAAGGCCGGAAAGCTGGCTGATCGAATTGCGCTCCTCCTGAAATCGGCGCCCGACGGGGCGGTCTACTGGCTCTTCGCCGTAGACGAACCCAGGCTCTACGTGTCGCCGGAACAGAACGAAATCCGAGAACGGTTTCAGATCGAGATCGTGGGGGAGACCACGGTGCCGGGTGACTCAAGCCCCGCGCCGGTGCTCCTCTTCGTCTTGAAGCTTCGGGAACCCGTCCGGTCCGCAAGTCGCCCCGTGGCGGACGCGCCTCTCGCGCCGTAAAGCGCGGCTGCGACGCGCGCATTCGGCTTGATTTTCAGGACGCGGGGGCGCAAAGCTCGATGTGCCGTGAACTCCCTCGAGGAGATGATCCGGACCGAGATCGGTGGCATGGGGCCCCTGCCGTTCGCGCGGTTCATGGATCTGGCGCTCTACCACCCGGAGTACGGTTATTACGCCACGGCGAACAGCGCGGTGCGCGTGGGGGCTCGCGGCGATTTCTTCACCGCGATCTCAGTCGGGCCCCTCTTCGGGCGCATCTTGGCGCGGCAAATCGCGCGCTGGTGGCGGGAGGACGGCGCGCCCGCCCTCTTCGACGTAGTCGAATGGGGGGCGCACGACGGGCAGCTCGCGCGCGACCTGCTCGCCGCCCTCGAACAGGACGCCCCTTCCTGCCACGCCGCCGTGCGTTACGCCATCGTGGAACCGCTCGCGAAACTCGCGGATGCGCAAAAGGCGCGGTTGGCACCAAGCGGAAAGGTCCGTTGGACGGCCGAGGCCGGGGCGCTCGGCGGTGTCCGAGGAGTGATCCTTGCCAACGAACTGCTCGACAGCCTGCCGTTTCATATTTTCGAGCGCGCCGAGAACGAGCGCGAGCTCGGCGTCGGGCTGCGGGGCGACGGATTTGGTTGGCAACCGATTCAGGGGAGCCGAGTTCCGGACGAGGACGTTCCTCTCGTGTGGCGAGGGCGCTGGGAGGCGAGGCCCTCGATTTCTGGTTGGCTGGATGGCGCCGCCGCCGCGCTCCGAAAAGGAAGGATTCTGCTTTTCGATTATGGCTGGACGGACGAGGAATTCTTTGCCATCCCGCGCCCTCAGGGCACGGCACGCGCGTATCGCAGCCATCACCTAAGCGAAAGCCTGCTCACGAATCCAGGCCATCAGGATCTCACGGCCCACGTGCGCTGGACGCCGGTGGTGCGGGACGCTGTGCGAAACGGTCTCGAAATCGAGGAATTCGTGCAGCAGGGCCGATGGCTGACGCGCGCGCTCGCCGCCGACCCATGGGCGCTCGAGACCGAGGAGGCGCGTCAATTCCATACGCTCACGCATCCCGATATCATGGGAGAGCCTTTCCGTGTCATGGTTCTCCGCAAAGGTTGATTCAAGTGGAGGAGTGCGGGTGCAGCGCCCTTCGTTCCACGATGGTTCTCCTGAAACCACTTCGAGAGGTCGTTCTCATGGCCCGGAAGCTCTCTGAACCGGCGTCATGAAACCAGGGCGCGTGCGCGCAGGACATCCCTCCCTTCGAAACCCTGAGGACTGCAGTCCCGCCTCGACCTTCCGTCGCCAGCACCGAAATCCTTCTCGGTCCCGCGAGTCGTTCCTTCAGCGTTTCCTGGCCATGCCGAGGCTTTCCATGTGACGGACGAAGTGGGCTTCGAGGACCTGCGCGTACGTGTCCTCGTGTTCCTTGAGCATCTTGAAGAAACGGTCTTTGAAGCGGAGCGCTCCCGAGGCGTCCTTCTCGTTCAGCACCGAGCCGAAGGTCACATGGAGGAGCTGGCGCCCGTCGTTGTTGTCGAACAGGGACTCGAGTTTCGCGTCGGGAAACGCCTTCAGGTCAGGCAGCGTGGTGAGCTTCTCGACGACGTGGTAGGTCGCGCGATCCGTCGGGAACCGCTCCAACGCAAACGCCCAGATCTCACGGAAGAGCTTCGCATCAACGCGCGCCGCCACGCGCAGCGCCTCGAGATAGCTCGTCCCCGCGGTCTTTTCGTGAACGAGGTCGCCCGCGATGCGCCCGATGATCGGGAAGATGGAAAACTTGTCGCTCCCTGAATGGATGCTCATCTTGTAGGGGCCGCAGTGCCGCGCGACGGCAAACAGGTCCTTGAAGCTTTTTTCGAACACCGAAAGGTCGCCGACGTAGTCTACGCCCTTCTGGAATTCGCCGACGAAACGCAGGGCGAGGCTCTGCACGGCGATTCCGCGGCGCTTGAGCTCCGAACCTACGAAGAAATGCTCCACGAGCGTGGTCGGATTGTCGGTTTCGTCCACGGACATCTCGAGGTCGTAAGGCCGCGAGCCGAGCACATGCGCCACATGACGCGCCAGGCGCTCGGTATGGGCGATGGCGCGGCCGTACTTCACGATCGCACGCTTGATTTCGATCGCAGTCGGTTCGAGCCGGTCGAGCCCCTCGACGGCGAAGCTCCGTTCCGCGTAGCGGGCCATGAGGTCGGCCGTCGGAACAGGAAGCTCGGCGGAATCGCTTTCGGCAAGCTTCGCGTCGAGCACCGCCTCGGAGGCGGCGTCTGCCGTGCGGTCCACATACTCCGAGGGGTCCAGGGTGAACATCGTGAAGCCCGCGGCGGCGGTGGTCTCGATGTCCTGGAAGGTCTTCAGGTGGTCCGCATCGGCGCCGAACCCTTCCGTGTAACCCTCTTGAAAGACTCCCCACATCGCGTCGTCCATCACGTCCTGTGCGGTGCGCCCGGTGCGTGCCATCTCGCGGATGGACTGCTGCGCCACGAGGACGTTCACGCCGCACGCGCGCGCCGCCCGAAGATGGCCAGGGGTCGCGAGGCCGAGGCGGTCTCCGCAGCCGAACGTCGGCGCGAGGTCGTAGACGCGTGGCGAAAGCCAGGCGAACCTCGCGCGAAGCGCCGCCGCATTTCCGGCGGAGAGCGGGAACACGCCGACGCTCCGGCCGCCCCCCAGTTCCACGCGTTCCCCCTCGAACGCGGCCAGCTCCGCCGCCGGGCCAACGGCGCTGAGACGGCGCTCCGCGCCTTGGCGGACGAGGAAGAAAAGGGTCTCGCCGTCCGTCTGGCCACTGCGGCGGTAAAGCGACGGGGCGACTCCATCGGCGCGGGACCAACCCGCAGCCAACGCAGGAAGTTTTTCGCGAAGCACGTCCGCGTCGAGAGCGGCATGAGAACGGAATTGATCGGCGAGAAAACGGAGACAATCTTTCATGGGCCGTTTTTTAGCAGGGTCTTCGGTTCGAGGCAACGCACGCGCCGCTTGAGAGCGGTTTCCATGTATGGCAGGCTGGCGCGCATCCCTCTCGTCTCATGAGCGTCTCCCACACCCTTCTCCGTTTTCGTGGCACGCTGTCCGCTTTCGCCTTCGCGGCGCTCCTGTCCTCGACCGGCGGAGCTTTCGCAGAAACGGTGGCCTCCTCCGCCGAAGGAGGGAAAAAGGCGGCGAAACTCCCGCTGGTTTTCGAGGGGCTTTCCAAAGAGGAGGCCCGGGAGGCGCGCGAGGTGTACCGCCGCACCCGCGAGCGTTTCATCGAGTTGACCGGACGCAAAGTCGGCGCGCTGACGGTCCGGGTGTGCTTCGTCGAACGTCCCTCGGGCGGCGAAGCCGTCCGCACGATCACCCAGAGGATGGGCGTCACAGTCCAGAACCATGGGGAATGCCGGATCAGCATCCGGCGCCTCCGTCGCGGAAGCTTCGGACGGGTCCTGGCGCACGAACTGGTCCATGCCTTTCTGCACGAGGCTTACGGACGCGTGGAAAACCGGGCGCTCAGCGAGGGGTTCGCCGAGTATCTCGCCTCGTTCGATCATTCCGCCGAGGTCAACCACGACATGCGTTCGGCCTCCGCCAGATACGTGAACGCCCCGAAGATCCAGCCGTACGTCGAGGGCTACAACTTCTGCCTTCACTACGCGCGCGCGCCCGGCTTCGTCGCATTCTTCGACCGCCAGATTTACACACCGGATTTCGGTTTCGAGACTCTCATGACGCTGTGGCGACAGGCACAGCGCGCCCCTCGGAGTTCGTCTTGCGAGGAAACGGTTTTGGATGGAGATTGCGCCAACCCACGCTAGGATTTCCATGGCCTCCTTCGCCTGCCCGCACCTCGATGTCGCCACCGACCGCTGTCTGCTCCTGAAGACCGATTGTGTTCCCGGCCGCGCGGGTTGTGTGCTCCGGGGAACTTCCGGCTTCGCCGTTCCGGCGGAACAAAGGACGGTGGAGGGAATCGAGGCCCGGGAAACCCGCGCGGACGTCCCTCCGCCTCCAAAACCGCGCCGCGGCAGGCGCCGCCTCGATTCCTCCGAACCGGTGGTGCGTTGAGGGCGGTGGGCCGAAGCGGAAGGGGGAAACTCCGCATGATCAGGACCGTTTGCACTGAGGACCTGCCTTGCGCCCGCGAGGCCTTCTCGACCTTGGGCGAAGTGTGCATCCGCCCCGGCGGCACGCTCGCTCCCTCCGATCTGACGGATGCCGATCTTCTCGCCGTGCGTTCAGGGACGCGCGTGGACGCTTCCCTGCTTGCCGGCAGCCGCGTGAAGTTTGTCGGCACGGCGACCATCGGCTACGACCATCTCGACACGGCGGGGCTCGATCGGGCCGGGATTCGCTGGGCCTCCGCGCCCGGATGCAACGCGAACAGCGTCGCTGACTGGTTTTGCGCGGCGCTTTTCACGCTCGCGCGGCGCCACGGGTTCCGCCTCGCCGGCAAGACGCTCGGCCTCGTCGGCCACGGCAACGTCGGCGCACGCGTCGCGGCGCGCGCCGTCGCGCTCGGTCTGCGCGTGCTGTTGAACGATCCCCCTCGCGCACGCGCTGCGAGGGATGCCGCCTACCTTCCGCTCCGGGAGGTCCTCGGCGCGTCGGACATCGTCACTCTCCACGTGCCGCTGGAGAAAGAGGGGGCCGAACCGACCTTTCATCTCGCGGGCGCGGGCTTTTTCGCAATGATGAAGCCGGGAGCAATTTTCGTGAACGCCGCGCGCGGCGCGGTTGTGGACACCGACGCCTTGCTCGACGCGATGGACCGAGGCCTCGTGCGCCACGCGGTGATGGATACCTGGGAAGGCGAGCCGGTCTATCGGACCGATCTCCTGCGGCGCGCAGCCCTCGGCACCGCCCATATCGCCGGCCATTCTTACGAGGGGAAGGTGATGGGCACCGCGATGGTGTATCGCGAGGCCTGCCGCTTCCTCGGCGTCGTGCCGCAGTGGAGCTCCGACGCCCATCTCGCCGAGGACCTGCCGGGGCATCCGAAACGCGTCCTCGACCTCGCGCCTTCCGCCGAAATTGAAACCGTCGTCGGCGACGCGGTGCTCGCGGCCTACAACCTCGGCGACGACGACGCGGCGCTCCGTCGCACCCTTTCCTTGGACGACGCGGCGCGTGCTCAGGCCTTCCGTGCGCTCCGAAAGGCGTATCCCGTGCGCCGCGAGTTCCGCTGGCATACCCTGAACTGTCCCGGAATTTCGCCCGAAACTCGGCGCGTGCTTCTTGGCCTCGGATTCCGCGTGGACGGACCACCGCAGGGAAACAAAGCCCGCGGCGCCTCCCTTTAGCCCGCAAACAGCTTCTTGAGCGAGGCGACGAGGTAGTCGCGGTTCATCTGGGCGATGTTCGCCACGGTGATCTCCTTCGGGCAGACGGCCTGACATTCGTACTGGTTCGTACAGTTTCCGAACTTTTCGGCGTCCATCTGGGCGACCATCGCCAGCGCACGGCGATCGCGTTCGGGCTGCCCCTGGGGGAGCAGGCCGAGGTGCGTGATCTTCGCCCCGACGAAAAGCATCGCCGAGGAGTTCTTGCATGCCGCCACGCACGCGCCGCACCCGATGCAGGCCGCCGAATCGAAGGCCTTCTCCGCCGCGTCCTTGCCAATCGGGAGCGTGTTCGCGTCGGGCGCCTGTCCCGTATTCACCGAGACGAAACCGCCGGCCTGGATGATCCGATCGAAAGCGCTCCGGTCCGTCACAAGGTCCTTCAATACGGGGAACGCCCGCGCGCGAAACGGCTCGACGGTGATCGTCTCCCCGTCCCGGAAACTCCGCATGTAGGTCTGACAGGTCGTCGCCTTCGCGTTCGGACCGTGGGGTTCACCGTTGATCACGAGCGAACAGGCGCCGCAAACCCCTTCCCGGCAGTCGTGGTCGAAGGCCACGGGATCTCCTCCCGCTTTCGTGACCTCGTCGTTGACGACGTCGAGCATCTCGAGGAACGACATCTCGGGGGTGATGTCGCGTGCGGGCACCTCGATGAAGCGCCCCTCGTCCGCCGCGTTCTTCTGCCGCCAGATTCTCAGGATGAAGTTCACTTGTAGCTTCGGGTCGCGAGGTGGGTTTCTTCGTAGACGAGCGGCTCAGCGTGCCGGACGGGAGGGCGGTCTTCACCCTGGAATTCCCAGGCGGCGACATGCGCGAAGTTCGCGTCGTCGCGGCGGCACTCGCCGTCCTCCATCTGGTGCTCCTCGCGGAAATGACAGCCGCAGGACTCGTCGCGCGCGAGGGCGTCCCTGCAGATCAGCTCGCCGAGTTCGAGAAAGTCGGCGACGCGCCCGGCGCATTCGAGGGCCTGGTTGAGCTCCTCGTTTTTACCGGGCGCTTTCACGTCCTTCCAGAACTCCTCGCGGAGGGCGGGAATTTCCTGAAGCGCCTTCCGGAGGCCAGCGGCGTTGCGGGCCATGCCGCAATTCTCCCAAAGGATTTTCCCGAGGCGACGGTGGAACTCGCTGACGGTGCGCTTCCCGTTCACTCCGAGGAGGCGCTTCACGCGCGCGTGCACCTCCTCTTCCGCCTGCTTGAACTCGGCGGCGTCGGCGGACGGGCGCTTCACCTTCGCGGTCGCCAGGTAGTCGCCCACCGTGTAGGGAAGGATGAAGTAGCCGTCGGCGAGTCCCTGCATCAGCGCGCTCGCGCCGAGGCGGTTCGCGCCGTGGTCGGAGAAGTTCGCCTCGCCGATCACGAAAAGCCCGGGCAGGGTGCTCATCAGATCGTAATCCACCCAGAGCCCGCCCATCACGTAATGGATCGCCGGATAGATGCGCATCGGCGTCTCGCAGGCGTCTTCCGCGGTGATCTCGTGGTACATGTCGAAGAGGTTCCCGTAGCGCTCGCGCACGGTCGCCTCGCCGAGACGGGCGAGGGCGTCCGAGAAATCCAGATAAACGCCCCGGCCGCCCGGGCCGACGCCGCGCCCCTCGTCGCAGATGCGCTTGGCCGCGCGGGAGGCGATGTCGCGCGGGGCGAGGTTTCCGTAGCTCGGATACATCCGCTCGAGATAGTAATCGCGCTCCGCTTCGGGAATCTCGCGCGGTGGGCGGCGGTCGCCTTTCGCCTTCGGCGCCCAGCATCGGCCGTCATTGCGGAGCGATTCGGACATCAGGGTGAGCTTCGACTGGTGCTCGCCCGAAACGGGGATGCAGGTCGGATGGATCTGGGTGAAGCAGGGATTGGCGAAAGCCGCGCCCTTCTTCCACGCGCGCCAGACCGCTGTCGCGTTGCAGCCTTGCGCGTTCGTCGAAAGGTAGAAGGCGTTGCCGTAGCCGCCCGTGCCGAGGACCACGGCGTCCGCCGCGTGCGAGGTGATCTTGCCCGTCACGAGATCGCGGACGACGACTCCTTTCGCGTGGCCGTTCACGACGACGATCTCGAGCATCTCCGTGCGGGCGAACATCTGTACGCGGCCCAGACCGACCTGGCGGCTGAGCGCCTGGTAGGCGCCGAGGAGGAGCTGCTGCCCCGTCGCCCCGCGCGCGTAGAACGTGCGCGAGACCTGCGCCCCGCCGAACGAGCGGTTCGCGAGCAGCCCGCCGTACTCGCGCCCGAAAGGCACGCCCTGCGCCACGCACTGGTCAATGATGTTTACGCTGACTTCGGCGAGACGGTGGACGTTCGCTTCGCGCGCGCGAAAATCGCCTCCCTTGATCGTGTCGTAGAAGAGGCGCTGCACGCTGTCGCCGTCGTTCGGATAGTTCTTCGCCGCGTTGATCCCGCCCTGCGCGGCGATGCTGTGCGCGCGGCGGGCGCTGTCCTGAAAGCAAAAGCACTTCACCCGATAGCCGAGCTCGCCGAGCGTGGCAGCGGCCGAAGCGCCGGCCAAACCCGAGCCAACGACGATCACCTCGAACTTCCGCTTGTTCGCAGGGTTCACGAGCCTGATCTCCGCACGGCGGCGGTCCCACTTCTGGGCCATCGGGCCGCCGGGGATTTTGGAATCGAGGTTCATCGGAAATTCGGGAAAAGGGTCAACGGATCCATTCGAACAGGACGGCGGCGGGAACCGACGCCATGCCGAGGAAGACCGCGAGCGCGACGATTCGTGCGAGACGCATGAGACCCGGGCGGGTGGCGTCGCTGCGCCAGCCCATGGTCTGGAACATGCTCTGCAGGCCGTGGCTCAAATGGAACGCAAGCAGACCGACTCCGGCGAAATAGACGATCGCGATCCAGGGCGTCGAAAAGGCTTGGACGACCATTGCGTAGACGTCCGGGTAGGTTTTCCCCGCTTCGACGGGGGCGATCGCCTGCATGATTCCCGGCTCGGCGGCGATGGGCGACCTCATCTCCGCGTATTCGGCGAACTTTCCGGCCTGAACCGTGAAATGAAGGAGATGGAATGCCAGAAACGCGGCGAGACCCAGCCCGCTGATCGCCATCGTGAGCGAAGCGAGCGGGGCCTGGATCGTGTGCGATTGCGCGTAGGCGTGCGGGCGGGCGCGGCGGTTCTCAAGGACGAGCGTCAGCCCGCATGTCACATGGACGAGGGCGATCGCGAGCAGACCGAGGCGGAATCCCCAGAGCGCCCATGCGCGATGCTTGAGCATATGGGCGTAGTGGTTCAGATCGTCGGCGCCGAGGAAGACCTTGAGATTCCCGGCCAAGTGAATCACGACGAAGCTGAAGAGCAGAAAACCGGTCGCCGCCATCAGATACTTGCGTCCGAGGGAGGAACGTACCAGTTGCCAAAGCGTCTTCATGAATTCAGGGTGGCGCGTCCATCATCAGAAACGACACGCGGAAGCTTAAGAGGGTGTTTGAAAATTGGCCTGCCCTCTGTTGCTGGCGGGGCGGGCTTGTGGGCAAGGCGTGGAGGCTGGCCAATCCCCGC
>JADZFN010000007.1 GCA_020849895.1 Verrucomicrobiia bacterium
CCACGCAAGAGACCGAGGACCGCGGCTACCAAGGGGCGCCGGTGCGCGTTCGCCTCCGTCACCCCAAAGGCGGCGACCCCGCCGAATGGCCCGAGGACCTCCGCGTCCGCCAACTCCCCGCCCTCCCATGACCGACCTCGACCCCATGCCCTTCGGCAAGTACCGCGGCGTGCGCCTGGAGGACGTTCCCGCCAGCTACCTACTCTGGCTATGGAACCAGGGCCAGCGCGGCGAGCTTGCCCGGTACATCCGGGCTTCCATGAGCGCCCTGCAGTTGGACGATCCCGACACCCTCGTGGACCCCGAAGCCCGCCGTCCCGCCTGATTTCGTCAGTCAACCACAACCCGAAAGGAACCATGCACTACAAGAACGGCAGAGAAGCGAAGAACGGCGACCGCATCGTGAAGGTGTCCAGCTACGGACCTCCCGTGGCCGGCATCCTGTACGACGCGCGAGCGGACGGCGGCAACGACTGCAACGGCCGCATCGCCACACCGACGCCCAGCGACCCGGTCGCGGACCTGAAGGAGTGCCTGCACGCGGACGACGTGTTGGCCGCCACCATCCCGGACACCTCGCGGCCCGCAACCCCGGCGCTGGACTACGCCCACGTCACGGGGGGGGGTTGCGAGCAGTTCAAACCGGCGCCCCAGCCCGCGTCCTGATCCTCTGGTCGCGCGAACGTCCGACCCGTCGCGCGGCCACCGCCACCTTCCCATGACCGTCCTCCTCTTCAAGCCCCGCTTCGCCCCTCTCGTGGAGCAGGGGATCAAGCGCCAGACCATCCGCCCCCGGCGGCGTCGCCCGCCCGTGCCGGGCGATGCCCTCTCCCTCCGCGCCTGGACCGGCCTGCCCTACCGGTCCAAACAGCGCACCCTCCTCGACCCCCAGACTTGCCGGGAGGTCCTTCCCGTCGCTCTCCACCCCGACCGGATCGTCCTCGGCAACCAGGTCTTCGCATGGGACTCCGCTGAAGCCGTATCACTGGCCACGAAGGACGGCTTCTCCGGCCCCGAGGACTTCCGCGCCTTCTTCGCCGAAACCCACGGCGGCTTCCCCTTCTTCGGCATCCTCATCCGCTGGTAACCCCCATGCCCTTTGAACGCTTCACAGGCAGGGCTCACCGACGCCGGGGGAATACCTGCCCGCACTGCGGCGCTTGGCATGGATGGTATCGCCACCACGTTGCTCATATGAGGATACGCCATGGCGTCGAGTCCACAGCGCGCCCCGAGACGGCTCCTCGGCCCGTGCTTACGACATTCGATCGGCCCATGACCCTCCACGCGATGAACCAAACGCTGCTCACCCTCACAGACGAACAGCTTTCCGACCTCTGGGCCTACCTCTCGCTGCTCAATCCCAAGTCGCCAACCAGCAATCGGCAATGACCCATGCCCGCCTACTACAATGAGCACGACCCCAAAGCCGCCGCCTGGCTCCGCGAGCTCATCCGCCGCGGTCACCTCCCCGCAGGTGAAGTCGATACCCGCTCGATCACCGAAGTTCAGCCAGCCGACCTTGCCGGGTTTCTCCAATGCCACTTCTTCGCCGGCATTGATGGATGGCCCCATGCCCTCCGCCTCGCCGGTTGGCCCGACGACCGCCGCGTCTGGACCGGCTCCTGCCCCTGCCAACCGGCCGGCTCGGTCGCGTCAAGTGGGTCTGGGTCTGGCCCCCGCCCGCAAAAGCCCCCGAAGAACCCAAAAACAGTGTGTCCAAAAGTGTGTCCACTGGCGCCTCCGAGCCTGCCGAAAAACCCATTTCCCCTCTGAAAAATGAAAATGGCGGACAGGGAGGGATTCGAACCCCCGAGACCCTTGCGGGCCTACCTGATTTCGAGTCAGGCGCATTCAACCGGGCTCTGCCACCTGTCCGCAGAAAGATCAACGGTGTGTTTTGAAAATCTTGGGTTGCCTTCTGCTCATCTGGTCGCATAAAGGCCAGCCGGCGCGTCCAAAGAACAGTCCGCCCAGCGAGTGGGCGAGAACCTCCGCCTTCGCTGCGGAGGCTACTATGCCGTGATCCGAGCCCATGGCAAGCAGGTTTGGCGGTCGCTCAAGACCAACGACCGTCTGGTCGCCAAGCAGGAGCTCGAAAGGGTCCAGCGCGGCCTCCGCGCCTCGGGAATCCTGATCAAGAAGAAGCTCGTGCCGACCTTTCTCTCTGCCATTCCCCGCCTTGCCGAGGCCTGTGAACGTGACGGCATGCGCTCCCGTTACCTGGGTTCCCTGAAGGACCGCCTCCGGATCGCGGGACGCTCCTTCTTGGGCAGCATGCAGGTCTCGACCAACCCTGACGTTTGGTCCAGCGATGGGTGAAGTTTTTCACATTGAGGCAGAGCCGCTTGATGACCGCGTCAGCCTGAGGCGAACTCGCCTTGGAACCGCGCAGCTTTTTCGGGAAGGTGTCGGGGTCAATCTTTTGGCGCGACGAGGGCGAGGAGACCGGCGCGGACGAGGGGGCGGAGGAAGTCGAAGATCATCCCGCGCGCCTCGAAGAAGCTAAGCTTCCAGCGCTGCTGGTGAAGCTCGACGACCTCGCCGAGCGTGCGCCGCCCGTCCAGAAGGGCGAAGGCCGCGACGCCGGTGCGGTCGAGTTCGACGCGTCGCTGCTTGGAGACCGGAAGCCACCACGCGAGGAGGGTCACCCAACTCGGCCGGTTGAGCGGTGCGGCGAGGCGCAGGCCGCCGTCGGGGAGCGGCGTCCGCTCCGCGGCGGCGTTTGGCACAGGGACCATCCGCAGGAGTTCGGCGGCACCGACGCGAGGGAGTGGGGACGGCGCGCTCATGGAGAGATGGAGAGAGGTAGAACCCCAAAGAGACGAAGCCGAGGAGAGATTGAATAAAAGGTGATGAAGGAAACGAAGAGAGGAGTGGAAGTCTCGTGCGAAGAACGCCAAGCATGCAAAGGAGAGGACAGAGGGACTGAATGCGCGACCCGATCTTCATCGGGCCTCCCGTATTCAGCTCCGCTCTCGCGGAGAACCTTGGATTTTTCCCCGCTCCCGGCGAGCAGACCGAATACGGTGAGCTCCGTCCCGCGGATGCGGGATCGGGGTACGTATTCGGCTTTCTCATCCGGTTCCGCCGTTGCGCCCTTTGCGGACTCTGCGCGAGAAGTCTGCTTCCTCTTCGTGTCTTTGGGGGTGTTCATGGCTCGCGGACGAGGGAGGGAGGCCAGGCGAGGAGGGCGAGATCGCGGTGGGACCAGACCTCGATCGCCCAGAGCCGTTCGGTCTCGGGGCGCGTCCAGAGCCAGGCTTTGCCCTCCTTGGGGAGACGCCGTGGGGCCGACCACCAACCGATCGGGCGTCGCCGGAGCGCCAGCTCGGTGACGCCCGCGCGCAATGGTTCCGCGGAAGGCGGCAGTTTCCAAACCTGCGTTCCTCTCCCCTTCACCCGAACGAAATAGCCTGCAGGATCGGTTCCCTCGAGGATCGCCGAGAGCATGCCGAAGCGGTGGAGGATCACGCGGTCGCCCTTTCGCGTGGCGAACTCCATCCGCTGGAGCGCGGGGAGGGAGGTCACCGTGTCGAGTTCGAGCGCGGAAGGGAGAGTGAGGTCGAGACCGAAGGCGGCCCAACGACGGCTCTCCCCGTCGTTGCGCGCCCACGAGGAGAGGACGCCGCGGACGACGTCCTCGCAGCGGCGCGGGTGCGGAGCGAATACTACGCCGAGGATGACCCCGCTTTCGGGGAGATGCCGTGCGGCGTAGAAGGGAAGGGCGCGATCGCATGAGAGGACGGTGCGCCAGCCGTGGAACTCATCGAACCGTCGGTCCGTGGATTTCAGGGCCGCATCCTGGGGGAGATTCGCGCGGAACAGGTCGTCGAGGCGACGTTCGAGGTTCGGGGGAGCATCGGTCTTCTTCCAGAAGACCTGCATCACCTCGCCGTCGCGGTCGGCGAGAGCGAGGCGACCCTCGGTGGGCTTAAGGCCGTAGCCGACGACCTCCCATGCCGCGGGGAAGGCGAAGCGGAAGTGGTGCCACGCGAGCGGGGCGGTGAGAAGGCGATCAGCCACGGATGGACACGGATTGGAGCCGAGATGCGGAAGCGTGGACAGAAGGCACGGAGGAAGCGGAGGATTCTCAGGCAAAGGCGCAAAGGGGGGGAACAGGCCGGCAGCCGAATACGCGCAGCGGCGACGGCGCGGTGCCCTACGGAATCAATGGTCGGCGATGGTACCGGTCTCGATCTTGAGGTCCTTGGCGTGCTCGAGGCGCTCGACGCGGCCGTCCTTGATCCAGACGATCCGGTCGGAGGCCTTGAGCATTTTGTGATCGTGGGTGGCGGTGACGATGGTGACTTTGAGGTCGCGGCAGAGGTGCTGGAGCAGCTCGATGATCTCCTCGCCGGTCTTGAGGTCAAGGTTGGCGGTGGGTTCGTCGGCGAGGATGATCGTGGGCTGGTTGACGAGGGCACGAGCGATGGCGACGCGCTGCTGCTGGCCGCCGGAGAGCTCGTCAGGGCGGTGGGTGAGGCGGTGGCCGAGGCCGACGCGCTCGAGGACCTCCTTCGCGCGGTGCTCGGCGTCCTCGGGGGAGACGCCGGCGAAGATGGCGGGAAGAGAGACATTCTTGAGCGCGGTGAGCGAGAGGATGAGGTTGTAGGACTGGAAGATGTAGCCGATGTGGCGGCCGCGGAAAAAGGCGAGTTGGCCCTCGGTGAGCTGGTTGAGGTTGACCCCATCGATCTCGACGGAACCCTCCGAGGCGCGGTCGAGCCCGCCGATCATGTTGAAGAGGGTGCTCTTGCCCGAGCCGGAGGGGCCCATGATCGAGAGGTACTCGCCGCGGAAGATGTCGAGGTCCACGCCCTGCAGGGCGTAGACGCGGTAGGTTTCCGAGCCGTAGACCTTGGCGACACCGCGAAGCTGGATCAGAAGCGGGTTCATGGATGTGCAGGGCAGAGGCGGAGGCTAACCACAAAGACACGAGGGCAGACGAGGAGGGACTGTGGAGCGGAATGTTCGCGCCAAGAGCGTAAAGGCGGAACAAGGGACGGCAGAAGGGTCGAACACGTGCCCCGTCCCCTGGCCGAGGGATCGAGGCTCATCGTATTCGTTCCAACCGTTGCAGGAGGCGAGGGAGGGGAAGCTCATGTCAGTAGGGCATGCGGAAGACAGACTTGGAGAGGAACATCACGCCAATGCAGAAGATGGTGATGAGGCCCGAGCCGCAGAAGAAGCCGGCCGTGAGGACGGGAGCGTAGCGACGCCATTCCTTGCCGATCTTCTTTCCGATGTAGAAGCGGCCAAGAAGGGCGCCGGCGACCTGAGGATAGATCGTGTGGGGCATGGCCTGGTTGAGGCCGGCGGCGAGTCCGTAGAGGAGCATCGTCGGGGCGGAAAGAAGCTTGAGGACGCTGAACAGTCCGATGCCCGTGCCGAGGCCGACGGCAATGAGCCACGGCTTGAAGGCCTCACGGAACTGCGAATAGCCGCCCGTGGTCGAGGAGTAGAGAAGCGTCTGATTCTTGGCGGTCAACTCCCAGATCGTCTCGGTGTAGGGGTAGTTCGACGACGGGATCGGAGCCATGGACCAGATCACCTGCGCGAACACAATCGAGCAGAGGATGATGAACGGGACAAGGATGACCTCGGTCTTCCAGATCGAGGTGAACTTTGTACCCGTGAGCTCGGCCTCGCGGTAAAAGACGGTGTGGACGCCGTAGTTGTGGATCGGAAAGGGGAGAAACCAGCAGGCGACGCCCTGGTAGCCCGAGAGGATCATGCCGGCCTCGCGGACGAAGGGGATGGTCAGGGACTGCCCGACGAGACCCTCGAGGCGGGCGGTGACGTAGCTGATCGTCGGGGTGTAGAAGAGGGCGTAGATGACGAGGACGGTCATCACGCCGCGATGCCAGCCGATGAGCGTGCCGCAGACGATCAGATAGAGCGTGACGCTCGTCATATACATGAGCGCGACGAAGACGAAGGGGATGTTGCCGCGGCCCCTTGGGGGGGCGGTGACCTCGGTGGCGCCCTGGGCGCGGAACTTCCGGAGGGCGCGGAACCCGCTGACGATCGAGGTGAGGCCGATGAGCGCGATGGCGAGGGAGATGCCGAGGCCGAAGCTGAAGTAGAAGTCGAGGGTGTTTTTGAACAGGGTCTCGATGGTGCTGTCGCCGGGAGACCAGGAGACGAGGACGTGGTGGTGATAGAGGATGGGGTTGAGGACCCAGGTAATCATGAGGCCCGCGAAAGCGCCGATCACGGCCCAGAAGGGCATGACCATACCGACCATGAGCGCCCCGAGGTCGAAGGAGAGCCCGGTGGCGACGGCGGGCAGGACGCCCTGCGTCTTGCCCGTCCAGTCGGCGAACGGGATAGGGAACATCGTGATCGTCGTGTGGAAGATGGCGGAACTGAGGGTGGGCAAGCCCATATAGAGAAGACCGAAGAGCATGCCGATGGCGCCGCCGATCGAGAAGACGCGCCACCGCCACGATTTGCCCGAGTCGCGCTCGTCGAGGTCCTCGGCGAGGGCGGTGATTCCCTGCGCGCTGACGGGGGCCATCGGGAAGGGGAGCTTCTCGATATCCGAGGCGAGGCGGAAAAGGCCGAAACTGAGGATCGTGTTGTCGAGGCGAGAAATGATCTCCTTGAAGACGACGAGGCCGATGACGGGGAGCCAGGCGGTCTGGAAGAAGTTGCGTTCGCCGAGAACGCGCGAGTCGTGCGGGGCGTACCATGCGGGGATCATGTCCGCCATGCCCTGGCCGACCACGGCGTCGCTCTGGACGAAGAACTGGTTGTAGAGGAGACCCTCGAACGGGGAGGCCATGACGGCGCCGGCCATGTAGAAAAGGGTGAAGATCTGCGCCTTGCGGAGGTCCTGATGGGCGCGTTTGGCGACCTCCATGAACAAGATGACGGTGACCCACTTCGCGGCGGGGCCGACCCCGAGGCCGGCGAGCAGGTGCATGTAGATCGAGCCTGGCACCATGAGGATGCCGATAAAGATCGCGCCGATCACCGAGGCCCACGAGAAGCCCTCCTCGTAGGTGCCCGGCGGGAGCATGATTTGCCGGTAGCTCTCCAGTTCCTTGTCGGTCTTGATCATCGCAGTGAACCGTAAGCGGGAAGCGGGAAGCAGCCAGAATTCTCGCGCGTCCGCAGGGCCGACGGGAAGAGACCCCTTCCCCCGCGACTGGAGGATCGGGGTGACGAAGGATTGTCATTTCGAGTGAAGCGAGGAATCTCCACAACTGGCGCTGGAGAGATAAAGAGATTCCTCGGCCCGCCGGCGCGGGTTTCGGAATCACCGTTGACGTTGTTGTTCAACACGGGGTCAGGTGCGTAAGGTGGCCTCGAGGGAGTCGGCCTCGGCGAGGTAGTGGTTGCGCACGTCATCCGGAAGCGTGCGCCAGAGAAGGAACTGGAGGCGCATGTCGCCGAGGAAGACGCGATAGGCGCGCTCCCAGGCGGTGGGCGGTCCAGAGCGGCGCGTGAGCTCGACGTGGATCTCGCAGACCTCCTCGATCTCGGAGGGGCGGGCGGTGAGCTCGAACCCCTGGCTGATGCCTTGGTCAAACGGCTGGAGCCAGATGGCGGCGGAAAGCCCCGGCATCCCGTGCCTCGATTCGAGGAAGATGCGCGGGGCGTCCACGGCGAACCTGCCGACCGTGCGGTCCGCGTGCGTGGCGAAATGCTCGCGGATGAAGCAGACGATGCCGCCGATGTCGTGGCGGGAGATCGTGAAGGGAAACTCGAAGCGGCAGGTGTCGTCCTCGGGGCGTGGGGGGCGCCAGGCGCGGCGGGTGTCGGCGGTGGCCTTTCGCGCGGCCTGGAGCGCAGGATAGATCGTCGAGACCATCACCGTGGCCATCACGAGGAGGATGGTATAGATGGCCGTCGAGGAGGAGTAGTTCATTTCCGGCGCCCGGAAGAGGCCCCAGGCGGCGAGGACCTCGAGGAGGCGGGTGACAACCTGGCTGAGGAGGTAGCCGCCGAAGCCGCCGATCACTGCGTAGACGCCGGCCTCGACAAAGAAGAGGGCGGCGATCGTCTTCGGGGCGAGGCCGAGGGCGGAGAAGGTGTAGATTTCCTTTTCGCGGTCAATGACCGAACCGAGCATCGTGGAGAAGATGATGAGGCCACCGAGCAGCAGAGGGATGAGGACGTCCGCGGTGCCTGAGACTCCATACTTCTTCCCGTAGAAGAACAGCGTCGTCTCGCCGCCCTGGTTGAGATACGCGCCGGTCTCGTTGACGAGGGCGAGGTCGGTGGCCAGCTTCTCGAGGTCCGTGCCGGCCGCGGGGTAGACGGTGAGGCACTTTAAGGACATCCCGAGCGCGGACTCGCTCTGCGTCGGCACGAGGACGACGTTCTCGGGGTCCACGGCTTCGAGCGCCTGTGGCTCGAGGTGGGCGAGGGCGTCCTCGAGATCGCTCTGCTGGTCGGTGCTGGCCTCGATGCCTCCGCCGGCACTGCCTTTGTTCGAGAAGCGCATGGCCTGCTGGGTGGCGACGAAGTTGACCGGCAGGAGCCGCGCCCCGTCCAGATCGCGCAGGGCGGCGATCTTCGATGGGTCGAAGGTGCCGAGCACGGTGAAGCGCAGGCCGCGGAGGCGGACGGGATCGCCCTCGCGCACGGAGAGCTGTCGGGCGACGGCGGGGGAAAGATAGATGCCCTTGCCCTCGGCGAACTCCGCGACGCGCCCCGAGAGACCTTCGCGGAGCGCGGGGAGGAGTTCGAGTTCCCGCGAGTCGAGCGTGAGCAGTGCGCTTGCCTGGGCCCGGGTGCCGTCCGGACCGAGTAGAGGGATGGCGAGGCGCAGGTTGGAGGACTGCCCCTTCACGCTCACGTCGAGGTCAATCTCCTCGGTCAGCCAGAAACGGCCCCTGACGTCGCCCCTCGGGCCGACGAGGCGACGCATCTCCGCGAGGACGTTACGGTCCATGGAGCGCCAGACCTTGCGGTGGACGAGCAGGCGGGTGGCGGCGTCCCCGACGCCGATTGGGTGGCGGCTGATGCCGTCCTCGGTCTGCACCGAGACGAAGGAGAGGATGGTGAAGGTCAGCAGGAGGACGGTCGCGGTGGTGAGGAGCGTGCGGACGGGGCGCCGCCGCATCGTCGAGATGGCGAGCGAGAGGGCGGCGCCCAGGTTGCCGACGGCGCCGCGGCGCAGGGCGTGCGCGGCGGTGGCGAGTCCCTGCATCTTGTTGACCTCGTAGACGAACTTGTTGCCGATGAGCCAGATCACGCCGCCGCTCATCACCATCACGACGAATGCGAGGATGATGATCATCGGCGTGGCGGCGAAGGCGAACGCCGGGTGGACGAAGTAGAGGACGACGAAGGTCGCGGCGAAGACGAGGGCGAAGGCAGCGATCTTCCGATAGACGCTGTAGGTAGCGAAGAGGAGGCTTTGCACCCCGAGCGAGAACGGGATGGCCAGCACGAGCAGGAACGTGACGGCCACCACCATGTCGTTCGTCGTGGTGATCACGGGGTGGTAGACGTGCCGTTCGAGCGCTACGGCCAGCGAGAAGCCGCCTTCCGCCATGGCGTGGCGGAACGCAGAGGCGGCGAGGCGCGCCTGGCCGAGGGCCCCCGTCGCGCGGGCGTGGAGGCTCTCGAGGCTGTTGAGGATGATGTTGCGCTGGCGGAGGCGGTTGAGGCGTGTCTCGTCGAGGTTGACGAAATCGGAGGCTGCGTCGTCGCGCAGGTTGCGCGTCGGAGGGCGCGGCCCGGGAGGCTGTCCGTTGCCGGGCTCGAAGCCGATCCCCTTCGAGGCGCCCGGGGGACAGTTAATGAGCATCGCCACGTTCTCGCGGTTGAGCTGGTCCTGGTAGAGGATTTTGATCCCCATCGGCTTCTCGACGTAGAACGCGCCGACGCCGCAGAACGGGTCGTAGCGGAGGTGAAAGCGCCTGTAGGCCGAGTCGGTGAGGCCGTTGAGCAGGCTGAAGCCCGACGGGCGAAAGCCCTCTCCGAAGGGAAGCGTCTTGCCGAGGAAGCGCCCCGACTGGCTGTGGAACATCGGCAGGATCACGTAGCTGTCGGTTTGCGCATGGGAGTTGTGAAAGCTCGCCTTCTCCCAGCCGGTGTTGAGTGTTCCGGAACCGCCCTTCGGGTTGGCGGTGGTCATGCTCTCGATCCGCCCGTCCTCGTCGAAGCGCGCGGCCTCGAGCAGGCCTCGTGTCCCGAACGCGGAATGGACGCCGATCCAGGGAAAACAGCCGTTGGCGTCGGTCCAGACGTAGAAGTCCTTCTTCTGGGCGATGGCTTCGTAGGTCTCGGGTCCGGCGATGACCTGGCTCTGGAGCGCGCGGATGTCGTTGGGAACGATGTGGACGAGAACGTGGGGCTCCGGGCGGTTTGGAGCGTTCTGGCCGAAGGTGTAACCCTTCACCATGTGGCCCTCGGGCTCCGCGACATGGGCGTCCCACTGGTAGTCGTCGAGCAGGATGAGGCGGTGGGTGACGGTGGCGATGCGGTTGGGCACCGAGGCCCATTCCTGGTTCGCGAGCAGGTCGAGGACCGTCAGGGAGTCGGCGGCCTGCTGGCGGACCGCGTCGAGCCACGCGGCGTCCACGGCGGGACGGGGCATGTAGGCCTGCTCGGCGCGGTCGGAGGCGGTGGCGAGGATCATGCACGGAATCTCGAAGGCCGTGGCGAGATCGCTCTCCTCGACCGTGGGCCAGTTCCACCAGTTGCGCTCCTGCTTCTCCGTGGGCCAGATCACACCGGAGGCCGCGACCGCCCTTGTCCCGGCGGCGGCAAGGTCGGCAAACAGCTTCTCGTGGCTGTGGCTCTGTGGCGGTACGGCGAGCCACATGGTGTTTCCACCGGTGAAGCGGAAGGAGGCATGCATGACCGGGTGCTTCCCGGCGAGGCGACCCGTCAAGGCAAGGGCGTCGTCGAGGAAAGCATCCAGCTCGTCGAGTTCGGCCAGGCGCGACTGCAGGCGCTCCAGCACCTCCTTGCGAACGCGCTCAAAGCCGGCGCGCGCGGATTCGAGCGGCAGGCGCCGGTCGCGCACGACCTCCCTCGCGACGAGGAACTCCTGGTGCTCAGCGAGGAGCGAGGCGATCTGCCGGTCGAGCGATGGGTCGGGAGGGCGGCCCTCCTTCCGGTTGCGTTCCTGTTCGAGCCGAAGGTTGACGAGAGCGAGTTGGCAGTCGCCGTAGCGGCTTCGGGCCGCGTCGCGGAGCAACTGGAAGCCACGGTCCGAATATCGCCCCTCCTTGCGGAACGGGTCGGGCGCTCGCAGCTGCGCTCCCAGCTCGCGGAGAGTCTCGCGCTCCTCGGCCACGAAGCGCTTGCGCACGGGAAGGGGGTCCTTAATGAGGATCGGGAAGCTGCGGCGGAAGGCCGCGTAGAACTGACGGCCGCCCTCGAGGAAGTTGGCGTGGTTGTCGAAGAAGGCCACAAGGACCGAGCGCCGTGGGGGCGCGGCGGCGTATCGGCGGGCCACCTCGAGCAGCGCGGCGGCGTTGGCGGCGGGTCCCGGGGAGGGGGATTGCCACGGGACGATCCCCTCGCTGTCGTAGGGCGCCGAGAGGATCATATACTCGGTCTTGCCCTCGCGAAACGCGGGGGCGACGCCGGGGATCCAGAGGAAGAAGTTGCGACCCGAGCTCTTCGTCCATTCTACGCGGGAGACGACGCGGCCGCGCGGGGCAGCAAGGAGCCCCTCGCGTCGCGCGGTGTCGAGCGGCATGTAGAACCTCGGGAGATCGACGCTGACGTAGCTGCGCTTGTCCTGCAGGGAGAAGCGGTCATCCCCCACATCGCCGAGGAAGACGATGGCGCGTGCGCCGAGGCCGAATGCGCGACGGAGGGCGCCCCGCGAGGCGAAACGAGCGAGGGCGATGGTGCCCCGAAGATCGCGTCCCTCCAGCGCCTCGTCGCTGCCGTCGCCGATGTCGACGAGCGGGCCTTCGATGCCCGCGGCGGGAGTCACGCTCGCCTGCAGGCCGTTGGCGGAGAGAGGGAGCAGGGGGAGTCTCTTGCCGTCGAACTCCACGAAGCACTCGCGAAGCTGCTGCTGGGGGAAGGTGAAGCGCTGGACGAAGACTTCTCCCTTCATTTTTCGAAGCTCGCGCTCGATGAAGTCGCCCGCGGCGCGCCCCTCCGGGGTCCCGGCGAGGCGATGGGGCGCGCGGGTGAGCGTGGCGACGTTTCCTGCGAAGCGCGACGGGTCCAGGCCCTCGGCGGCGCGAGCGGCCATCGCGAAGGCCGCGAGGAGGGCGAGGGCGGAGAGACAGGCCCTCATGCCCGGCCCCCGATCTTCCCGAGCTGGATGTTGACGTCGGCGCGGTTCTGGATGCGCTCGATCAGGCCGTCGCGGATCCAGAAGATGCGGTCCGACTTGTCGAGCATGCGGTAATCGTGCGTGGCGCAAATGATCGTGACGCCGTCCTCCTTGTTGAGGCGGACGAGGATGTCGATGATCTGCTGGCCCGTGGCGAGATCGAGGTTGGCGGTCAGCTCGTCGCAGAGCAGGATGCGCGGCTCGTTGGCGAGGGCGCGGGCGATGGCGACGCGCTGCTGCTGGCCTCCCGAGAGCTGCTTGGGGAGATGGAACCACTTGTCCCTGATGCCCACGCGGTCGAGGAGGCGCATGCCGCGCCTGCGCGCGTCGTCGGCGATGATCCCGGCGAAGAGCATGGAGGTCATCACGTTCTCGAGGGCGGTCATCGCCTGAACGAGGTTGTAGGACTGGAAGATGTAACCAATTTTCTTGCAGCGGACGTAGGCGAGCTCGTCGTTGCTAAGCTGGGCGACGTCCACCTCGTCAATGAGCACGCGTCCGGAGGTGGGAGTGGAGAGGGCGCCGACGATGTTGAAGAAGGTGGACTTGCCGCTGCCCGAGGGGCCCATGATGGAGACGAACTCCCCGCGGCGGATCTCGCAGGTGACGCCGCGGAGGGCGCGGGTGACGACGGCGCCCTTGCGGTACTCCTTGCAGACGTCCCGCGTGCGGACGATGACGCTGCTGATGCGGCGGGCGGGCTGGGCTGGGGCACGGGCGTTCATCGGGGTCAGTCCACGCGCATGGCCTCCATCGGCGCCATGCGGGAGGCGATGCCGGCCGGGTAGATGGCGGCGATCGCGGCGAGAAAGACGCTGCAGGCGAGGCAGATTCCGGCGGCAGTGAGGGCGTCGGCGAGCGGGAAATGCGACAGGAGGCGGCCGCCGGAGGCGAGGAGCTGCCGTCCGAACGCGATGGCGGCGCCGATGAGCATGCCGAGGATTCCGCCGGCGACGCCCATGGCGGCGGACTCGATGACAAAGATGAAGGCGATGGTCTGGTTGCGCGCGCCGAGGCACTTCATCGTGGCGATCTCCTTGAAGCGCTCGAGGACGCTCATGAGCATGGCGTTGGTGATGCCGACGATGCAGACGAGGAGGGAGACGACGATGAGCCAGAGCGTCTTCTCGCTGAAGCGGTCCGAGTCGCCGTAGCGGTTGGCGAGGCGCTCCCGGGCGTCGAGCAACTCCGTCCGGGCCCGGTAATCGCAGGCCACCCGGTGGAAGCGCGCCGCATCAAACGCGGCGTTCCCGCGGCGCGCGACCTGCTTCTCCAGCCAGTCGAGACGCGAGGGGGATCGGGCGCACTCCGCCAGCGTCTCGGAGGGGTTGAGGCTCCGCTGGTACTTCAGGTACCAGGCGGCGCGGAGTCGAGAGTCCTTGAGGAAGGCCGTGGCCCAGGCGAGCTCGTCCTCGTGGCGCCAGCCCACGACGATGCGTCGGGCTTCCTCCAGCGCGACCTCGAGGCCGGCCTTCTCGAGCTCGCGGAAGAACACCGCGTCGCGCCCGTCGCGTACGGCGGCCCCGAGGGCGCCGCGCAGCCCGTTTGCGCCGCAGAGCGCGGCGATGGCCTTGACCGACTTCCGGGTGCCTTCCTCGACGCGCGCGAGGCGCGCGCGGAACACTGGCCAGTCCCGGGAGAGCGCTTCGATCCCCGCGGTGCCGCCCGGAAGGTCGAGTGACTTCATATGAGTCAGGCGATCGAAGAAGTTCCGGCGGTCCCCCTCGCGCTGCAGGCGATCGAGCACCTCGAAGGCCGTCGCCTCGCCCGCGAGGAGCGCTCTGCGTCCTCCGGGGAGGGAGTCGAAGAAGCGGACGAAGGCGTCCACGCGGCGACAGTCCTCGACGAAGGCCTGCGTCTCCTCGGGGGAGAAACCGGCGCGTCGCCCGAGGTTCCGGAAGTCGGCGGTCCCTGGATGGAGCAGGGAGGCCGCGCGCACGAGTTGCTCGGGGGCCTCGATGACGCCCGCCTTTCGGAGGAAGCGGGTGTAGGCCGTGGCCCGCACGACCTCGACGTTCACCTCGTCGCGCACCGCGCGGCCGAAGTAGCCGTCGAAGAGGATCTGACCCAGGAAGGCGATGGCGAGCACGATGATGCCGACGGTGACGACCGAGCGCAGGAGGCGGTGGGAGAGACTGTCCATGCAGATGGAGAGCATCCTTCGGAGCGAGAGACGGACCTGTTCGCGGACCTCGAGCATCAGATGAAAAAGTTGACGACCGGCGGGATGATGTCTTGCGAGAGGTAGTAGAGAATTCCAACAACGAGCCAGAAGCCGCTCATCGCCACCGAACCCGCGATGACACCGAAGAAGAACGGCTTGGACCGTGCGAAGACGCGCCCGCCGGCGATGCGGAGGAGCGCAACCTTGATGAGCCAGCCGAGGAGAAAGGCGAAGTAGAGGCGGGAGAGGATGTAGCTCCCGAGCAGCAGCAGGGGGAGAGGATGGAACGGCCATCCGGAGAAGCGCAGGCGGAGGAGCGCGCAGCCGCCCACGAGGACCACGCCGAGAGAAAAGAACCGCCAGTACTGTTTCTCCGGCTTGGCGCGCCACAGACGCTGGAATCCGCCGGCGGCACTGTCGAGGGCGCCGGACGACTCGACGCGGAGGCGACCGATCTCGGCGCCAACGAGCGCGAGGCTCGCGCCCTTCTCTGCGGAAAAGAGGCCGTTGAGGAAGCGGGTTTCCTGCCGGGCACCGAAGCTGTAGTTGTTCCAGAGGATGAAGAAGGTGGTCGCGGCGAGAGAGAGGGCGAGCCCGGCGGTGAGGATCCCGTTGAGGCGGCCGACCCACCCTGCGCCCTCAGGCTCCTCAAGTTTCCGTCGGGAGGTTTCCTGGGCGGCGACGCTGTTCCCCTGCTCGGAATTGCAGGAGAAGTTGAGAGAGTTCACCACCACGAGGCCCTGCGGGCCGAAAACGGCTGGGCCGAGGAGCTTCAGGGGGATCGTGGCGACCGTGCCGGTGAAGCCCGGCAGGAAGGGGATGCCGATCTCTGCCGTGATGCGCGCGCAGAGCAGCAGGCCGAGGGAAAGGCTCCCCACGCACAGCCCGGCTAAGGGCCAGTCGAGCCCCGCGCGCACGAACAGCGTCCACAGGAGGATGGCGGCGAGGACGAAGATGCGGCAGGCGGTGACCGCGCCCCGCAGTCCAGGGTCGTCGGGCGGGGCGAGGCGCACGGCGTGGCGAAGGATGGCCCGGTATTCGTGGCGGCCGATGAAGACGAGGATGGCGCCCATGGCGACGGCAAGGCCGTTCTGCAGCGGCACGAGCTGGAGCGGCTCTCCCGTGGCGAGGAACCAGCCGCCCGTGCCGAGGACGAAGAGCACCCAACTCACCCAGCAGGTGAGGGAGACCTCCGTCGGCAACAGCACCGCGATGCTCACCATGAAGGGGAACGCGAAACCGCGAAGCAAGGAGTAGCCCTCGGAGCCGCAGTACTTGCTAAGGAACGGGAACTCCTTGAGCAGGTGGATCTGGGAAAAACCGAGCGGGATCTCCACCATCTGGGGGAACCAGAGGCGCAGGCCGTTCACGGCCAGGACGAACGCGATCAGCACGAAGCCGCCCCAGAAGAACCGGTCGCGCAGTAACGGAGGAAACGCGCGCCCCGGTTCGGTCGTCAAGAGACCACTCAGGAAATCGGCCAGAGGATAGGTGAGAAGCTCGTGACGCGACCATTGCCGATGCACGACGCGGACGAGCGCCGCGGCCATGACGACCATCGCGACCGACAGCAGGACCGCGAAAGCGAGGGGGCCCATCCACGCCCGCCACGGGACCTTGGAGAGGGCGACGCGCGACATGCCGTCCTCGAGGCCGAAGTAGTAGGCGCGGGAGGCGTCCGCCGGGAGGTGGAGGGCGGGGTTCAGATTTTTCAGCACCTGGAGGCGCTTCATCTCGGCGGTTTCCTTTGGAGGGGCGAAGGAGACGCCCGACGCGTGCAGGATCGGACCGAGCGTGTTCAGAGCCACGAGGCCCGCGAGCACCCAGAGGGCGAGCACAGCCAGGAGATGGCGGCGGTCGAGGGCGCACGACGGCAGGAACCGCCTCAGGGCCGGGTTGAGCAGAGCGACCAGGAGGAAGAAGAGGAAAAGCGTCCCGGGGACCAGGGCGTTGCCGACGAGCTGGGAAGGCACCACTTGGCGAAAAATCACGGTCTCGAACCACGGGATGAGAAACGAGAGGAAGACGACTCCGCCGAAGCCGAGGGCCAGCGCGAGAAGCCACGCCGCGAGGCGGTTCCGCGCCTCTGGGGCACCTGTGCTCGGCGAGTGGTGGAGAGGATTCACGCTCGGGAGAAGTGCGGAGTATTCCGAATGGAGTTGTCCGCAGCAAGAAGAGCTTGCACGACGACCCCGTCGCCTCACTCCTCGATCCCGGAAAAATCCTGTGGAAGCCCTGCGATGAAACCCGGTGGATGCAGAGCCTCAAAGACCGCGGTTCCTGGCTCTACACCGAAACAGTGTGATTTTCCGTTTGAGGTCGCGCGGGTCCATCGTCAGGGATTCGTCCACCTCGATGAACCCGGGATCGCCCACACCGCGAACCCCTGACGATCACTTCAGATCCAGCACGGCGAAGAGGCGTTGCCCATCGCGAATCACATGGAGCAGCGCCTTGGCGCCGGCGGACAACCCCGCGATTGCGTCCTCATATGCCTTGGCGCTGCGCACGGCCTGGCGGTTGACTCCCACGATCACGTCGCCCGCCTGAAGGCCGGCGCGCGCGGCCCGCCCCGACGGGGCGACCTGCACGACGACGGCCCCTTGGAAACCCGCAGGCAGACCGAGCGACCGCGCGGTTGCAGGATCGAGGCTGGCGACCTGCATCCCCATGGCTTCTTCCGCCTGCGCCCGTGGAGGCGCCGCGACCAGCTTCGCGCGGAAGACGCGCTCCTGACGCTCCCGCAGCACGGCCAACTCGATCTCCTGCCCCACCGGAGTGGTCTTGACGAGACTGGCGAGCCGGCGGGCGTCGTTCACCTCATCTCCGTTGTAGCGGAGAATCACGTCGCGGGCGCGGAGGCCCGCCTGGGCGGCCGGCGATCCCTCCTCCACGTGGGCGACGAGCACCCCTTTTCCCGGTGTTGCCCCGAGGAGGGCCGCGATTTCGGGCGTCAGCTCCTGCATCTGCAGTCCGAGATAGCCCCGCCGGATCTTTCCGCTCGAAAGCAGGTCCCGCACGATCGCGCGCGCCATGTTGATCGGGATCGCGAAGCCGATGCCCTGGTAGCCACCCGAGCGGCTCAGGATCGCCGTGTTCACGCCGATCACCCGTCCTTCGAGGTCCACGAGCGGGCCGCCGCTGTTGCCGGGATTGATCGCCGCATCGGTCTGGATGAAGTCCGCGTAATCCGCGATCCCGACTTCCGAACGCCCTTTCGCGCTGATGATTCCCGCCGTCACGCTTTGTTCGAGCCCGAAGGGATTCCCCACGGCGACCACCCAGTCTCCGACCCGCGTCCGATCCGAATCACCCAAGGCCGCGGGCACGAGGGGTTCTTTCGTTTCGATCTTGAGGACCGCGAGGTCCACCTGAAGGTCCGATCCCACCACCTTCGCGAGCAGTTTCTTTCCGTCGGACAGTTTCACGGTGATCGTGTCTGCCCCCTCGATCACATGGTGGTTGGTCAGGATGTAGCCGCCTTCGATCACGATGCCGGAGCCCATGCCGCGCGGCACTTCGCGGCGCTCGTAGCGCGAGGGGCGGCCGCGATAAAGATCATAGGGATTGACGAGGATCGCCTCGTTCGCGGTGCTCACGCTCACCACCGAAGGTTTCACGCGCTCGGCGATTCGGGCGAACTCGTCACTGAGCGACTGCAGCGTGGACGAACCCGCACCCGGCGCGCGCGCGACGGCGGCCGCAAACAGGAGCAGCACGGAAAGGAAGCGGTGGCGCATGGCGAAGCGGGTTGACGATAGCGTGCCACAGCCACGGCTTTCATTCAAAGAATCAGCATCGCGTCGCCGTAGCTGTAGAACCGGTAGCGTTCGCGCACCGCCGCGGCATAGGCCGCGCGGACCTGTTCCGTGCCCCCGAAGGCATACACGAGGGCGAGCAGGGTGCTCCGGGGCAGATGGAAGTTTGTGAGGAGCCCATCCACAGCGCGAAATTCGAACGGCGGGCGGATGAACAGGTCGGTGCTTCCCGACGCCGCGGCTCCTTCGCCACGCCCTCTCGCGCCGTGCTCCAGCGCCCGCACCACCGTGGTTCCCACGGCGATCACTCGCCCGCCCTCGCTGCGCGCGCGGCGAATCCGTTCCGCACTTTCGGCGCCGATCTCGAACTCTTCGGGCAGGAGGCGATGTTCCTCGAGGCATTCCGCGCGCACCGGCAGGAAGGTGCCCGGCCCCACGCGCAGAAAGATCCGGACGACGCCGATCCCGCGTTCGGCCAAGGTCTCGAAAGCGCGCGCGGTGAAATGCAATCCCGCCGTCGGCGCGGCGACCGCTCCGTCGCGGTCGGCGAAAACGGTCTGATACCATTCGCGATCCTGGGGGAGATCGCCGCGCGTCGCGCGCTTCCTGAGGATGTAGGGCGGCAGCGGCACATGTCCTTCGCGGGCCGCGATGCCGGTCCATCCTTCGTGGGCGTCTTCGAGCTGCGCCGTCCATTCGCCGGAGGCACCCCGTCCGCCGAGGCGAACGACGGCGCCTCCCTCAGTGACGAGCCGTGCACCAGGCGCCAGCCGCCGCTTCGCCTGGGCCAAAGCGCGGCACGTCGGGCCCGTCCCGGGATCCAGGAGGAGCAACTCTGCAGGCCACGCCCCGGGCTCCAGGCGGGCGAGCACCCGCGCGGGCAGAACCCGTGCCGAGTTCAGGACGAGCAGATCGCCCCGCCGCAGGAAGGCGGCGAGCTCGGCAAAACGCGCGTGGCGGAGGGCGCCGCCGTCGCGCGCCAAATGGAGCAGACGGCCGGCGTCTCGCGGTTCGCACGGACGCTCCGCGATCAGCTCCGGCGGCAGTTCGTAATCGAGTTCGGAAGTGCGCATGTTCGTGACATTGCGGATCCTGGCCAAGACCCGTTTCCGGCGGAGAAATCCGGACTAGAACGGAAGGTGATGGGTCGCGCGGGCGCGCAACGCGGCGACGCCGGCCGCGTCCAGGCGATGCGTGGGCAGCGTCGCCGCGTCCATATCCTCGAACGACACCGCGTCCGGCGCCAGGTGCGCGGGCCGCTGCCATTCGCGCAGGATCGGGAGATAATGGGTGTAGTTCTCGCCGTCCACGAACTCGTCCGCCCACGGAGAGAGCACACGGGACGCCGGGCCCGCGAGGAGCAGGTCCACCTCGGTTTTTTTCCAGCCGCCGATGCCGGCGGCGATCCGAACGGCTTCGGCAGGGCGATGGCTCGCCGCGGGGTCTTCCGTCACCGTGACCAGCGTTCGCGGGAGGCTTCCGTCGGGTGGCGCGGGCGGCGCTTCCTCGGGCGAACATCCCAGCGGTGTGAACGCCCGAAAGCGGTCGCAACCCGTGATCACGTCCACAAGCACGGTCAGCCCGCTGAAAGCCGCTTTCTCGGGGTCCCAGGCGATGTCGCGTTTTTTCGCGCCGTAGGCGCAGGCGAAGATGCGGATGCCTTTCGCGCGCAGATCGGCCATTTCGGGCCGGTCGAGACAGCGAACACCGTCATCAATGAGGTAAAGGAACACGGCGTCCCCTCGGGCGAAGGCGTCGCCCGCGAGCTGATGGACCTTGCTGAGTTCGGGTCGGTCGGGCGCGCTGGCGAGCATGAGGCCGAGTTTCATGGGGAAAAAGGTTGGAGCCGAAGGAACCAGCGGCAAAGGGCGCCGACGTTCCGTCGCGCGGCCCACGGCGCAACCCGCTTTGCGTCTCGATCGGCCCTCGGGCCTTCGCCACTCTGCCACGCCGCCGTTCGTTCCGCTAGTGAGCGGAGCCACCTTTTCGAGCCAGGTGGAAAGCTCGTCTGGGGTTGGGATTAATGATGGGTTGGAGTTCTGGGTTTGTCCATCCCTGTCGGAGAGAGGGCGTAGCCCGACCACAGGCGAGGATGGGATCCGTTGCCCTATAAAGAGGGTCGGGCTCAGAGAGCCGAGCTTGTTGTGGACCTGAAGCTGTCCATCTGCCCGAACGACTGCTTCCAGCGAGGGAGCGTCGTCTCCGAGATCCTCCTCTCCCGGCACATCTCCATGAGCGACTTCTCGTGGTCGGCCTCCCGCAAGATACGGATCTTCTCTTCCGTCGAGTCTCGTTTGCCTTTCATGGTCTGGGGGTCTCCTCTCCCCCAGACGAGCACCTCCTCTGATTCAAAAAATCGGGGTCACGTCAGGAAACGAGGATCTGGAAGGTCTGAGCTGCGATTTCGCGTTTGCCGGTTGATTCGCGTGGGAGCGATGCAAATGGAGGGGCGCGAGTCCGCCTCCCTTGCCCTCCCGCGGGACGGAACCAGTGCGTGTCGTCGTGAACATGATGGACCCACCGATCCTCCGGACGCCCTTCTCGCCTCGCGCGGCGGCACCTCTCTCCGCGAGGACGACCGGCGCGCAGGGGAGTTTTTGTGGCTTGGAGAAGAGTTTCACGATCCTTAGGCGAAGGCCTCCGTCTCTCGGGGAAAATCCCTTTCGCGGCTCCTTCGGAGGATCGGACATCATCGAGTCTTTGTGACATGATTTTTGGCTGGACATGGCTCTGAACGAAGGATAGCTTGCGGCAAGATGACGGTCCTCTTCGCGACAACCCGGCTCCGGCGTCTTCGCGTCCGCGGGGGGCAGTGCGTTCCGATTTCTCCCTGCGCCTTCACCTTGATCGAGCTTCTGGTGGTGATTGCGATCATCGCGATTCTCGCCGCACTGCTCCTTCCCGCGCTCGAGCGCACTCGTGAGCGCGCGCGTGCGGTGCAGTGCTCGAACAATCTCCGCCAGCTCTTCCTCGGAGTGCAGATGCTGGGCTCGGAGGAGTTGGACGGCTACCTGCCGTGTGGATGGTTTAGCAGCCCGGGCAACTACAACTCCTGGAAGTACATCAGCAACAACAACTGGGGAGAGAACGACACGGGCCCCGGCAGCCACTGGCTCGCGCTCACCAACTATGTTCCCAACGTACTCGCTTTCATCTGTGCGTCGAGCGAACCCAAGCACTATCCGAGGACGGTGAAGCTCGGAGACCTCGATTTGGGCTATATGATCCATGTGGGGGCGGGTACGAACTGGTCCGACCGAAGCGGGGTGCGCTTCGGGCACCCGAACAAGCCGGTGCGGCTCGGGGATCCCGCGGTGAATCCCCCGCTTCGCGTCGTGCTCGCCTGCCCGATGTATGACCCTGGCGGAAGCGATTACTTCCGTTTCGCCGCGCACAAGAAAGGGGGAGGCGGAACGGCTATCTACCTCGACGGACACGCGGCGTGGCACCGCTGGCCCGACGACTACAGAACCTTAAATCCCGCGATAGGCCCGATGGGGGTCTTCACTCCGAGATGAAGCACCCCGCATCGTTGCCGGTCGCCGCCAACACGAGCATTCGGTCCGCTTCGAACATCGTTTTTATGATCCGCGCCGACACGGTCGCGAACCCGGGCTTGATCCGGGCCTCGGAGGGGCGGAGCGCGCCCGCGTCTCTGCGTAGCCGTCCATCTCCCGAAAGGCGGAGGAATTCCCTCGCCCGGGATCCCAGACGATGACCCCTAGCGCGAAACGTTCCATGTCCGATCCCGAAATCCCGCTCCGTCTCCGATGGGTCCGCGACCCCTCGAACCCGATCCTTCCGCCCCGTCCCGGTTCATCCTGCGACAGCACCCGCTGCATGAACCCGTGGGTGGTCCGGTTCGGCGGTGAATACCGGCTCTATTACTCGGGCGGAGACGAGGCGGGACGGCAGCGCATCTGTCTCGCCGTCGCGAAGGCGGAGCGGCCGTCCGATTTCCGGAGGCTCGGAGTGGTGCTCGATCTGGGGAAAGCAGGCGCCTTTGACGCGAATTGGTGTGTGCTCCCGCTCGTGCGACGTTTCGGGGACCGCTGGCACCTGTATTACACCGGCAACGACGGGACCGAGCGAGGGCTCCAGTCGTTTCGGGGAATCGGGTTGGCAACGAGCGCGGACGGTTTGCGTTTCGAGCGCGGGTCGGACGAACCGATTATCACGGGCGACCACTGCCGCGAGTTTCCCAACAACCGGGGGATCGCGGGCGGAGGGACGATCCTCGAGGATCGTAAGCCGGACGGATCCGTGAGTTACCGCCTCTACTACACGGTCGCCGTCGGGACGAAAAACCGGGACGTGCGCGTGGACCAGGAAAAGCATTGCGCGGTCTGCCACAGCCGGGACGGAATCCACTGGGAGGACCACCGTCTCATTATGAGTCCGCGGAGGGATGTGGCGAGCGAGGACATCGCCGTGGCCGCGCCGTGGGTGTGGCGCGACGGAGGCTGGTACCGGATGCTCTACTGCGGGATCGGGACGCGCTGGGGTTTTTACTCGATTTCCGAGGCGTGGAGCCGGGATGGATACGTATGGGAGCGCGGAAAGAAGAACGCGAATCTCAGCCTCGCCCCCGGCGCGAAGGGGAGCTGGGAGGAGCAGATGGTCGAGTATCCCGCGCTCGTGGACGAGCCGGGAGGGCGACGCCTTTACTACTGCGGAAACGGCTACGGGAAGACCGGCATCGGCACGGCGGTGGCCGCGTTGCCATGATCGAGACGGCCTCACTGCAGAGAGTGCGGCGGGCGGCCACGGGTCTGCTTGCCCGCTGGATGGGCCTGCTTGCGCCGCACTACGGCCCGTCAGGGAGCATGGACCTCGACCTGCGGCTCTATCCGGACGCGGAGGGGCCTTCGCACATGAACCAGTTCGCGCACTACCCGCTGCTCCTGCTCTCGGAGGGGATCGTGTCGAATCCCGTCGCGCCGCTGCGAAGGACGATGTACCGGCGCCTCGCGCTGCGGAACCTGCGTTACGCGCTGCGGATCACCGGGCGGGATTTCAAGCAGCCGCTCTGGTCGCGCGGGCGGAGCTGGGGCCGCGTCCACAGCGACTGGATGATCTTCTTCCTTCAGCGGTCGTGGAGGATCGTGGAGGAACGCCGTCTGGGCTCCCCGGCCTTCCGCGACGGATTGGCCCGGGTGGTCGAGGGGTCGGTGGACGCAGCGTTCCGCGATTTTCGCGCGCGCTTCGAACCTCGGATCGCGGAGGGCGCGCGGAGTTTTCCTGGCAATCACGCGGCGTGGTGGGCCGCGCTGTTCCACGAGGCGGGAAGGGTCTGGCGGCGGGAGGAGTGGCGCCTCTTCGGGGAACGCTTCTTCCATTCGTGGGTGCTTCCCTTCCAGGACGCCGACGGCTTCTGGCCCGAGGGGGGTGGGATGGTGGGAGTCTACGGAATGGTGACGGCCCAGGCGCTCTCCGTTTACGCGGGCGCGTCGGGGGACGCGGCGGCGCGGAGGGCCCTCGGGAAGTTCCTCGCCGGCTACCGCCGCTTCGTCTTCCCCGACATGAGCGTCTCCTGCGTGGCCGATTGCAGGATGACCTACCATGATCGCCCCGTGCTCTTGCTGGCTCCGGAATTCCTGGCGTTCGAGGGAGGCACCGCCTTCTGCCTCGACAGCGTCCGCGCGGGAGAGCGCTGGCTGCGACGCGAACCGCCGCGAGACAACGGTGCGCAGGGGGCCGCGTTCTTCGGCGTCTTCGTGGAGGCTCTCCGCGGCGCGGCGTCGGGCAGGGCGCTCCCGCTCCCGCGCCCGAGGCTCGCGAAGGTTGCGCGGGTGGAGAGCCCGCATTGGTGCGCGCTTCTTTCCGCGCAACTCAACTCCGAGACGGCCAGCCGCTGGTGTCTCGACAACCAGAATTTCGTGGATCTCTGGGGGCCGCGCTGCGGCCTGCTCGCGGGCGGAGGAAACAGCAAGCACGCCCCGCTCCTCTCCTCGGTTCGGGAGGTCGGCGGATCGCGCGCCTTCCTCCCCTCGCGCGCGAGGATCGTCCGCCGCGGAGCGCGCGCCGTGGAGGCCGAATACCGCTTCCGGGGCGCGGCGGTCCGGGTTCGCCTCCATGTCCGCGGGCGGGAGGCCTCGCTCACGTGGCGGGTGGCGCAGGGGCGCCTCCCGCTGGAGGCGGCCGTGATCCTTGCGCTCCGAGAAGGCGACTGCCTCCGAACGGCCGATGGACGGGTTCTCCGCGCGCGCGCCGCTGAATGCATCGAGCTGGCTCTTGAGCCGCGGACGGGGCCGCTTCTCGCGCGCGGGGTTGCGATCCTCGCGCCCGCCGGCGCGCGGCTCCTCTGGCCGATCGCGCTTTGGAACCCCTATCGTCAGGATTCGCTCGGAGGGCCGCTCCGCGCGCGGCTCGCGTGGCGGCTGTCTCGCCGTCCGAGCGTGGTCCGATTCCTCGCTCCATCCCGTCCCGCTCGCCTCTCGGGGCGATCCCGTTGAAAGGAGACGCGGCTCTTGCCCGCGAAGGAACCGTCGGGCGGCATGATCGCGCGGGGCGCGTGCCGGCGGCTCATCCGCGGTAGGAGGGCAATCGTTTCGCGTGCGCGCGGAAGAGGGCGTCGCAGACGCTCGCGATGCGATCCGCGGAAAGTTGGCTGGCGGTGTTCGGATCGAGCATGGCGGCCTGGAGGATGAGACGGCGATCGCGCGCGAGGATGCCGCGCACAGCGAGATCCTGGACGTTGACGTTCGTGCGGATGAGCGCCGCGCATTGAGGAGGGAGTTTGCCCACGAAGGTGGGGCGGATTCCCGAGCGGTCGGCGATGCACGGCGTCTCGACGCAGCAATCGCCGGGGAGGTTGGCGATGAGCGCGCCGCCGCGGTTGTGGATGTTGCCGTTGAAGACATACGGGCGGCCCGTGACGATGGCGTTGAGGATGCGGCTCGCATACTCGTTGCTCGGGCGATAAGGGATCGAAATCGCGGGCTTCCCGCGACGCAGGTCGCGGCGCAGGGCGCGGTAGCGCTTCTCCTGCGCGCGGCAGGTGTCCAGATATCCGGCGACCCGGAGGTGGTGGCGGCGGATTTCCTCGGGATCCTTGAGGAACCAGGGGACATATTCGGCCATGTGATCGCTCGTCTCGGTCATGTACCAGCCGAGGCGCTCGAAGAGCGCGAGGCGGACGGGGTCGAGGCGGCGGATCCACGGCAGGGCGAGGAGGCGCCGCAGGGCGGGGTAGAGATCGCGCCCGCCGCTCTCGAAGCGCAGGAAGAAGGCCATGTGATTGATGCCGGCGCATGTGAAGTTGAGCGCGGGGTCGTCGCCCCAGGACATCCACTCGGCCCATTCGCGCGCGCGCCGGGACGCGGAGCCGAGGAAATGGTTCCAGACCACGGAGGGCGGGAGCTTCGCGATCTCGAGGCAGGCGCGGATGAAACGCGCCGTGTTCGAGACGCCGTGGCAGAGTCCGACGTGACGGATTTCAGTCGTCCGTTCTACGGCGAGGCAGTGCATCGCCATCGGATTGGAGTAGTTGAGCAGCCACGCCTTCGGGCAGCGCCGCTTCATCTCGCGGCAGATTCCCAGCAGGACGGGGATGCTCCGGGCGGCGCGGAAAATGCCTCCCATGCCGAGAGTGTCGCCGATCGTCTGCTTCAGGCCGGAGCGCAGCGGGATGAGCAGATCATCGCGCGTGGCGGGGAACCCTCCGACGCCGATCGCGCTGATCACGAAGTCGGCGCCATCCAACGCCCGAGGAAGCGAGCGCGTGGCGAGAATCCTCGCGCGGGTCCGGAGCGAGGCGTTGAGCGATTCCGCCAGTGCCTGCCCCGTTTCGAGCCGCTCCGGATCAATGTCCATCAGACGGACCTCGGAGCCGGCGAGGGCCTCGTGCCAGAGGATGTCGGCGAGGATGTTTCTGGCGAAAACGACCGAGCCGGCGCCGAGGAATGCGATGCGGGTCATCAGGGGAGGAGGTGGAAGGGGAAGGCGGTTTCCGGAGGCGAAGCGGATGAGCTTGGACGAAAGGAAATGAGGTGAGCCAAGGAAGGGTTTGGAAGAGAGGCGTGGGTTTCCGTTCAGGTCGCGATCTTCGAAGCTGCCGCGGCCTTGTTCGTTCCGCGTTTCGCGCTGGCGCCCGCAACGGCGCGGTAGGCGGCGGGGGTCATGTGGTAGAGCCGACGGAAGACCCGGCCAAACTGGGTGGGGCTCCCGAAGCCGCAGCGCGCGGCGATGCTCCGGGCGCTTTCCGCCGTCTCGCGGAGGCGTCGCTCCGCCTCGCTCGCGCGCAACTGGGTCACCCAGGCGGCGGGGGTGCGGCCCGTTGTCCGGCGGAAGTGGTGGCTGAAGTGGGTGCGCGACAGGCCGTGCGAAGCGGCGAGAACGCTCACGTCAATGGGGCGGGAGAGCCGCCGCATCACCGTCCGCCTTACGGCTTCGAGGAGCTCCTCGCGGCGGCCGGCGGGGTGGCGTTGCTGGTCCCGCGTCCGTTCGTACACGCAAAGCCAGCGGAAGAGGGATTCCTCCCGCGCGTGCATGTCGGGAAAGCGCCCGAGCAGCACGCCGTCGAGCAGGGCCAGCGAGGCGCGCATGAGGGGGGAATCCTCCGGCAGATTGAACACCGGCGGCGTCTTGAGCAGCGAGGGCCACACCCGCTCGACAATGTAGCGGTGGTGGATGCTCAGCCAGAGGAACCTCCAGAAGGGAGAGCGCTTGGGCAGCCAATAGCGGTAGGGCGAGGGCGTCATCGCCAGGAAGGCCTGGCCTGGGTGCAGCCTCCAGTGTTTTTCTCCGAACGCGAAGGCCCCGAGGCCTTCGAGGGTATACTTGAAGATGAGAATGGGATGGTTCCGGGAGACGTTTCGTTTCAGCCCATCCTGAGCGTAGCGTTCTTCTCGCGCGCGAGTCTCCAGACCCCAGCCGATCGCCATGTCCCCGACGCCCCGCAGGCGGTGTCGCGGATCGCCCCCGAACAGGCGGCTCAGACGCTGGCAAAAGCCGGGCGATACAAGGGTTCGGTTCTTCACGTAGCGATCAATTTAATCGTTCCCCGAAGGGGACGGTATGCGTTTCCTTCGCGGGATGCCTGACATATCCGTTACGGGTATCGGTCACAAGGCGAATATTCCTTTTGTGAATGGTCCGGAGGATGCGCGACGAAAGGGCTTTCCTCGCGTGGAGAGGAAGAGGTATGATGCCGCCGTGATGCAAATAGCCGACCGGTTGCGCGGATTCGATCTCGGGCGCCGCACTGCGGCAACGCGGCGTATCCTTCCGTTCAGGACGCGGGAGGACGGGTCCTTCATCCCGCACGCCGGAAGGCGCCACGTCCCGCGCGTGACGGAGAGAGGTCTCGATGCGAGGTGTCACGTCGGGCGGAAATCCAGTCGTCCGCGTCCGTTTGTCCGCGCCATGCTCTTTTTGTGCCTGGCTACTGGGATGGCCCGGGCGGTCACGCTCCCTCAGGATCATCCGTATCAGAAAGTCCTTCGGGAGCATCTCGCCGCGTTCACCGAGGCGGACCTCGCCGTTGAGCGCAAGAAGTTCACGGTTGACGAGGAGTTTCTGAAGGATGAAGAGCGCGCGTTCGAGGCGTGGCTGGCGCTCTCGGACCTGTCGCGTCCCTGTTGGGAGCGTCCGGATTTTCGGGCTCCTGCGGAGCATTATCTCCTCAAGACGATCGAGTCGCCCGAGGGACTCCGGATGAAGATCGGGCGGGGGCGCGATCTCCCTCATCCGACCTACCCGGCGTGGTGGGCCACGTGGAAGTATCCGGGCAACCCTTACCTTGGCGATAAGGCGCTTTTGCGGCGCGCGCTCGTCATGGCCATCGCGGATATGGTGGTCTACGACCGCTTTCTCGAGTCGCCGGAGGCGGAAAAGGCCATCGCGGGCCGCACCTCCTGCATCGGAGGGCATCTCCTTGCGGAGGCCTACACCTACTTCTGTGCGAAGGAACTTCTACCGGAGCCCGTTCGCAAGGCCTACGAGGAGGGAATGATCAAGATGTTCGCGCGCCTCGAGGCGAAGGGGCCCGACGGGATCAACGAGAACATCAACGGAAAGAGCCTCGTGGGCATCGCCTATCTGACAAAGGCCGTGGCGGATCCCGCGCTCGCGCGGCGATGCGAGGCCTACGCGGAGAGGATGCTCTCCACGAAGCAGGTCGGCATCGTGCATCCTGTCGGCGTGGTGCGCGACGCTGGCGGGATCGAGACCTCCTACAACGGGATTCTGCTCTATGATCTCGTTTGGGCGGCGCTCGCGACCGACTGGCCGATCCTGCGCGAGTCGGCGCGGGAACTGACGGCTTTCAAGGGGAAGCTCACGCTTCCCGAGCCGGACGGTGGCTACTGGTTCGGGCCGAACCATTTCAACTCGCGCGTGGGCGCAGGCGATTCCCCGAACGACCAGTGGAATGCGAGCGGGCGCGACGTCGGTCTCGCGATGCTCGACGACGGCGCGCTCTATCTCCCCGTAAGCTACCGCCGCCTTCCCGGATCGAGGTCGCTCGATCCGCGGCCCGGCCTCGCCGAGCTGCCTCCGCTCGAGAAGATGCAGGCCGCCTTGCGCGCGTTCGTGGAGGCGCAGAATAGGGAGACACCGTCCGGAGCGGTCGCACCGTTCCCGCTCTGGCACGAGGGCGGCATCAGTGGTCACTGGGGGCCGATGATCCCCTATGCTTCGCAGAACTATCGCCCCGGCATCTACCGGAAACTCAAGGAGTTCGAGGCGAAGAAGAGCGAGCTGCTCGTCCCCCCCGTGACTCGGACATCCTCGTTCACCGAACTCCTGCCGACCGAGGACCGGATCTTTTCGGAGGCCGATCGAAACACCTTCCTCCTCTACCGGCGGCCGTCGTTTTACGCGATGGTGTTCTCCGGGAGGCTGGGCTGGCATTCGTTCCTCAACTTCGGCGGGGGCGGGTTATCGGCGTTCTGGACGCCGGAGGGCGGCCCGATCCTCCTCGGGCGCTCCAATGGCTACGAAGGCAACCAGTGGAAAACCTTCCGCCTCTGGCCGTGCAACATGGTCGCGGGGGCGACCGCGCGGGGGGACGGCTTCTCGACCGCTCGGTTGCGCCGCGAGATTTGCAAGGTTCTCTACTGGAAGCAGGGAGAGGAGGCGGGCGCCGTCTATGGAGGAAGCCTCAACGCCTCGCTCGACGGGGGGCGGGTTTGCGAGCTCGGGAGCAAGGGAAACCTCAAGGGGGAAAACTACTTCGAGCGGACGGTGACGCTTCGGCCGCGGGGCGTCGAGATGAACGTGCTCTTCAAGTCGGATGGCGACGACCGGGTGATCGAGCTCTTCGAGGTGCTCCCCGTATTCCTCCGCGACGCGCGGCGACAGAAGGATCTGGAACCCGCCACGATCGAGGTTCTCGCCGGGGGCGAGTGGAAGACCGTGGCGGATGCATGGACGGAGGGCGTCGAGCGCATCCGGATCCGTCGCGCGAAAGGGGGCGCGGAGATCGAACTCGACCGTCCGCGCCGGGTAAAGGCCGCCACCTCGGTCGAGGGGCTCTGGGAAACCACACGGCCTTTCGAAGTGCGCAACCTCTACCTCGACCTGTTGGGCAAGGATGGAGAGACTCCATTCCCCTCGACAGAGATGACCTACCGGATCCTTCCCGCGCCGTAGTCCGCGAGGGAGTCCGGCGTTTTTCGAGACATTTCTCCCTCGCGCGGCATCATGCAAAAGGAGCCGACGCCGTGTTGCCGCGACGGTTCGCCTTCGACAAATCGCAGGTTGTTTCCAGGCTCGAATGATTTCCCGCGCGTGAAAACGTCCCTCTTGGTTCGCGTTCTGCCGTTCATCGTGATGTTTGCGCCGCCGGCGGACGTCGTCGGGTTCGCGGCCCCGATTCGGACGGTTTCAGAGGATCTCCTGGCCGAAGAACCCGAGCGCCTCTTCACGGTCGAGGGGGGCGCGTTCGAGGTTGTCGGTTCGGATGCGCAGCGGATCCTGCGCTGGAAGATCGAACCCGGCCAATCCTCGAAGCTCGCATTCAAGACGGACCATCCCGTCATGGCGCGTCTGCTCCAGCGGGACCGGATCACGTTCGAGTTTCGCCTCGCCTCGGGCGGCATCTTCGACGTGAACCTGCTTGCCCTCGGACACGTCTCGGGCGCGCGCCGCTTCAAGGTCCACAGCTGGCAGGTCGCGCTCCAGTCGGCTCCCGTTGGCGAATGGAGGGAGCAACGTCTCGAGCTGGCGCGGCCGGACTGGCTGCCCTGGGACAATCCGGACGGTGTCGAGGCCTCCGCGTTCTTCCGCTTCGAGGGGCTCGCGCTTCCCTCGGGCGCCGTGGTCGAGTTCCGCGGTCTGCGCCTCCACCGAGACGCGCTCGCTCTGAAGCCCGATTTCGAGCCTCCGTTCACCTGGCCGATCCCGAAGATGGACGAAGACGGGAACGCCGCGTGGAGCTTTCCCGTCGCCCTGCAGAACATCTCGGGGCGGCCCGTCCAGGTCGTCGGGCGTCTGCTCTCCCGCCACGAGCGTTTCTCAGTGAAGATCGGTCCGGGTGGAGAATCCGTCCCGACAAACGCGTCGCCCGCCGGCGCGAGCGCGAAGGTGGCCGCGGCCCACGCGGCGCGCGCTGCGTTCACGGTGACGGCGACGATGTCGGCGAAGGATCTCGCCGCCTCGCCGGAGCTCTACGCCGAGACGGTGCGCCTGAGTTTCGCGCCGGAGGACGACCCGGGGGGCGAGGTCGTGTGGAGCGGCGACTTGGTGCGTCCGCTGTCGAGGGAGGTCCGTCGTCAGGTCCTCCTTACGGAGGAGCAGATGGCGCGGATCCGAAGGGGGCTCGCCGAGGGGGATGCTGCTCTCGCAAACGCGCTGGGTTGGGCGGCCACGCGCAAGCTGGCGGACGAGTTCCTCGAGAAGAAGCTGGTCCAGATCCCCGGCGGCCACAACTGGCCGGGGTCGCCCTCTGGGGACTGGAGGCCTACCGACACGATGCCCGAGGCGCTGAACGCGAAGACGGGAGAAAAAGAGTTCGGCGGGGAGACGGCCTCGCGCGCGTGGCTGAACTGGCTCAACACGGGCGGCGCGTGCGAAGCGCTGGCGAACGCATGGCTGTTCACAGGCGACGAGCGTTACGCGCGCAAGGCGTTCGATTTTTTCCGCCTTTACGCCCGCCAGTACACGGCGCTTCCGTGGAGCTCGCTCTACGAACCCTCGTGGAACGCGGGACCGCCCCTCCTGTCCGCTGCGCGCAACGCCACGAGCGTGGGTTACGGCGGCAACATGTATTTCCGATGGCACTGTCGCCTCCTCTCGGCCGTGGCGGACGCGTGGACGGACGATGAGCGCCGGCTCGTCTACGAGGGATTCGTCGTCCCCTACGTCACCGAGATGCTCAAGTTCCACGGCGGCCTGAACAACATGTCGGACATCACGAACCACAACCTCCTGCTCCTCGGTCTGGCCTTCCGCGACGCGGGCCTCGTCCGCCAGTCGTTGCGGCGTCCTTCGGGACTCCTAAACCGCGTCGCGGATTACGACGCCGACGGGTTCGGCTCCGAGTCCCGCGCCATCAACTACCACGACGCAGGTCTCGCCGAAATCCTGCCGTCGTTCGGCTACCTTATCCGCTCAGGCCTCGCGGTGGACCTCCCGAAGGACCGTCTCCTCGCCGCGGTGAAGATGCCGTACCTGCGTGCCACTCTGTCCGGCAGCGTCCCGAACGCCGGCGACTGCGGTCGAGGGGTGCGCGTGGCGTCCTCGTTTCACGCGGACCAGCTCCTTCCCCTGTTCCCTTCGGAGGAGTGGCTCTTCGACCTCGGGCGCATGAGCACGGTGGACGCGCGGCTCCGCGCCCTCGATCTGGGGCGCAGGCCCGCCCCCGAGGGCTGGAAGAAGCGGCTCGAGACGGCCCCGCGTCTGTTCCGACGGGCCGGTTTCGCGATCCTGCGAACGGGCGAGTCGCCGGAGGCGCAGGTGATGGCCACGCTCGACTACGGGGCGAGTATTGCCCATGGGAAGCCGGACCGCTCCCAGGTCACGCTCTGGGCCTTCGGGCGCGCTCTGACCCACGGACCGGGCTCCTCTTACAACGTGGGCAGCGGCACGACGAAGCATCTCGACGCGCGTCTCGCGCGATTTACCGACCACAGCACCTCGCTCGCGAGCAACGTGATCCTCGTGGACGCGAAGAACCAGCTCCCCTGCATCGGGCGACTCCTCGCGTGGAGCGACCGCCCCGACTTTCAAGCGGTCGTGGCCCGCGTGGATGGCATCGCGCCGGGAGTCGGTCACACGCGCGGGATTGTCCTCACGGAAGGGTTGCTCCTCGTGTTCGACCGCGTCGAGAGCCACGCCGAACACACCTACGATTTCGTCTGGCACAATTTCGGAAAGCTCACGCCCGGCGATGGCTGGACTTCCACGCCGGCCAACGCTCCACTGGGTGTCGAGGCCGACTACGACGCGCTGGTCAACCTCCTCCGTCTCGAAGGGGGCGGGCCCGTGCGATTGCGATGGGATCTTGAGGAAGCCGGCGCCTTCACGGTCGTCAAACCGGCGAAGCCTCCTCCGAGGCTCCCGGCCGTCAGCCTCGATCTCTGGCAGATGACCGTCGAGGGGGGAGACGTCTACACGGCCTCGACCGGTCTGAACAACGCCGACTTAAAGATCACCCCCGACGAGGCGCCGAGCCTCATCCACCGGGTCCGCGCGAAGGCGACGACCTTTCTCACCGTTCTCGAACCGCGCGTCGGCGGGGCTCCCGCCCGCGTCGTTTCCGTGCTCCGCGAGAACGAGGATGGGATGAAGATCGGCCTGCGGGATGGCAGGACTCTGTCCGTCTCCCTCGGCCGTCTCATCCAGGAGCATTCCGCGTCAAAGTGAGCGCGCCCTCCCGTCCCGCGTCGAGCGCCACGGCGGACGAGGCGGCCGCCGTGGCCGACGGGCTGTACCGTTGCGGCTCGCTGATCTACACGCGCAAGGGGCTGACCCTGCTGTTCGCGTGGCTGTTGTGGGGCGATTTCTGCTTCACGCTCATGGAGACGATCGTGCCCTCCATCCTGCCGCTGAAGCTGCGGGCGTTGGAGACGCCAAACTGGCTCATCGCGATGATCATGACGACGCTGCCGGGCGTGCTGAACACGACCATTTGCCCATGGGTGAGCTTCAAGAGCGACCGCCACCGGGGCCGATGGGGGCGACGCATCCCCTTCATCATCTCCACGCTGCCTTTTCTGACGCTCTTCCTGCTCCTGCTGGGATGGTCGGAGCACCTTGGCGCGTGGATCCACCGCCGGTGGTTCTCGGAGGGCGGATTTCCGCCGACGACGCTCATCCTCCTGCTCATTGGAATCTTCATGGTCGGATTTCAGTTCTTCAACATGTTCGTGAATTCGGTCTTTTGGTACCTGTTCAACGACGTCGTGCCGGTGCAGTTCATGGGGCGTTTCCTGGGCCTCTTCCGTCTCGTCGCCGGAATCAAGAGCGCGCTCTACAACTTCCTGATCTTCAAGTACGCGGAAAGCCACATGCCGGAGATCTTCACCGGCGTCGCGCTCCTCTACTTCTTCGGCTTCGGGACGATGTGCCTCATGGTCAGGGAGGGCGAGTATCCGCCGCCGCCCGACCTCGGAAAGCGGCCCGGTTTTTTCGCGCAAATCCGAACCTTCGCCGTGGAGTGCTACAGCCTTCGGTTCTACTGGGACTACTACCTTTTCTGCATGCTCTGGTCGCTATCCACGTGCATCAGTACCTTCTCGATCTTTCTGCAGAAGGACGTCGGCCTCGACCTCGCGAAGATCGGCCAGATCGCTGGCGTGGCGACCGTGATCTCGATGTGTCTGACCTATCCTGCCGGCATTCTCGTGGACCGATACCATCCGCTCCGCGTCCTGCTCTGGGTCAAGGTCGTCGTGGTCACGCTGACCCCGTTCGGCCTGATCTGGCTCTTCTTCGATTTCCATCCGGACACCGTCTTCGCGATCTCGCTGAGTTTCTCGATGCTCCTGCTGCCCTTCAACGTCCTCACGGAGGCGACGAGCCTGCCCACCCAGATGCGGCTCTTCCCGAAGGAGCGGTTCGGGCAGTTCTGCTCGGCCAATGCGCTCCTCCGCGCGGCGACCGTCGTGGTCGGCGGTCTGCTCGCGGGGATGTTCCTCGATTTCACGAGATGGGCCTGCGGCGGAAGCAATTTCGGCTACCGTTTCATCCCGATGTGGACGATTCCGTGCGTCACCGGCTCACTGCTCTGTCTCATCCGCCTCTACCGTCGCTGGCAGGCTGCCGGAGGCGATCTCGGCTACCGTCCTCCGACAGTGGATTGCGCCGGTCCGCGATCCCGGCCCTCCCTTATCGCAGAGAGGGAGTGAACGGCGGCGACGGGGCCGGTGACGGGCGCGATTCCGCGGTTGCCGGTTGATTCGCGCGGGGGTGATGCGAATGGAGGATCGCGAGTCCGCCCGAACGAGCGTCCAGGACGATCTCCGCCGCTTCGCCTGGAGCCTAAGCGCAGTACGCCGGACCCGCCCCGAGATTCAGGAGGAGCAACTCCGCGATCCGCGTCACAACCCGCTTTGCGTCTCGATCGGCCCTCGGGCCTTCGCCACTCTGCCACGCCGCTGCTCGTTCCGCTAGGGCTTCGTCTCCGGGCGCCGCTCCGCCATCTGTTTTTCGACCTTGCGGAGGCGTTCGATCATCTGGGGGAGGCGGCGGAGCGCCGCGTGCATCCGCAGCGCCTCGCGCTGCTCCTGGGCGGGGTAGCCGAAAACGGTTTCGCCCTTTTTCACATCGCGAGTCACGCCGCTCTGCGCGAGCAGCGTGGCGCCGTCGCCGATGGCGATGTGGCCGACGGTGCCCACCTGCCCCGCGATGCGGACGCAGCGACCGATCTGGGTGCTGCCCGAAATTCCCGCCTGCGCGACGATCGCCGTATCTTCCCCGACGGTCACGTTGTGGGCGATCTGCACGAGGTTGTCCACCTTCACGCCTCGCTGGATCCAGGTGCGCCCGAAGCGCCCGCGGTCCACGGTGCTGTTCGCGCCGATCTCGACGTCGTCGTCCACCTGTACGATGCCGACCTGAGGCACCTTGACGTAGCGCCCGTCCACGAACTCGTAGCCGAAGCCATCGGAGCCAATGACGACGCCCGGATGGAGGATCACGCGGTCGCCCACGAGGCAGCGTTCGCGGACGGTCACCTGCGGATAGAAGAAGCACTCGCGGCCCACGCGCGCTCCGTGGCCGAGATAACCGCCGGCGCCGATCACGGTGCCTTCGCCGATTTCGACGTCGGCCTCGACGACGACGAAGGGCTGGATGGACACGGTCGGATGCACCTTCGCGGCGGGATCCACGACGGCGCAGGGATGGATGCCGGGGGCGCTTCGCGGCGGCGGCGGCGGCGCGAAAGTCTCAACGACGCGCATGAAGGCGGCGCCCGGTTTTTCGACTCGCAGGAGGTTGAGGCGGAGGTCGGCGGGGACGGAGGCCTCTGCGCCGAGAATCACCAGGGACGCGCGCGTCGTCGCAAGCAACGGCGCATAACGCGGGTCTTCGAGGTAGCTGATCCGGCCCGCCACGGCATCGCGGAGCCCCGCGATGCCGGTCAGAACGACGGTGGGATCGCCTTCGAGTCGGCCGCCGACGAGGTCGGCGACCTCGCGGGCGGTCATGGAACGCGGTTCGGAGGCTGCCATATCGGGATCGCGCGCGGTGGATCGCCGCAAAAAATCGTCGGCGCGGGCGCTCCGCCCACACCGGCAAACCGTCCCCGGGAAAAGATCACTTCTTCTTGTCGGCGGCGGGCGCCGCGGCGCCGCCTGGGGGCGCGGACTTGTTCAATTCCTTGACCACGGAAGCGGTGATATCGAGCGTGTCCTGCACGTAGAGGAAGGCGGAGACGCCGCTGAGAGTATTGCCGGTCTTGTCCACGACGAGGTTGTAGCCGTCGCGTTTGGCGATGTCCTGGACGACTTTGATGATCTCATCCACGATGGCGCCGCGGACGCGGCCCTGCTGCTCGCGGAGCTCGCGCTCGCGGTTGTTCTTCATCTCGTTGAGCGTCTGCGCGAGCAGGCGGAACTCGGTGAGCTTGGCGTCGCGGAGCTTGCGTTTTTCGGAACGCTTCTCGTCGTTGAACGCGGGATTCTCAGCGTCCTCTTCGAGTTTGCGTCCGTCCTCCTGGAGCTTTTGCAGCTCGGCGGCGCGCTCCTTGAGCTCCTTTTCGTAGCCGGCGGCGCGCTCCTTGAGCTCGCCCTCGGCCTTCTTGGTCTTGTAGTACTCGGCGAAGATCTTGCTCATGTCCACAGCGCCGATCTTGATCTGTTGGGCGGACGCGAAGACGGGAAACGCGAGCGCAAGGACGAGAGAGAGAACGAGGGGATTCATCATGTTTTGGAGGGAAGACGTATCCTTAAGGGAAGTGTCGGGCGCTGTCAACGCGCGAACCGCAGCTTTTAGAACTTGGTGCCGACGTTGAAGCTGAACTGGCCATTGTCGCTGGTGATGTTCTGGTCCTTGCGGATCGGCCAGCCGTAATCGAGGTTGATCGGCCCGATCGGGAGGTTCAGCCGAAGGCCGACGCCCGCACCGACGACCGGCGACGAGCTGCTCCAGTCGTAAGCCTTGCCCCAGACCTGTCCCGCGTCCACAAAGGTCGCGAAACGCACCCGCTCGATGATGGGGATCGAGTATTCCGTCTGCAGAAAGGCCATCGTCTTGCCGCCGACCGGCTCGCCGCCGGGCCCGTCTTTCGGCCCGATATCGCGAAACTTGAAGCCGCGCACCGAATAAGGCCCGCCGAGGAACCAGCGGTCGAAGAGAGGCACGCGCGTGCCTTCGTCCCAGGTTTCGACGATGCCGCTGGAGCCGTTGAAGGAGAGGATGTTCTGCTCCCACCACGGCATGAGGAAGTAGGCCTGGCCGCTGACGCCCGCCTTGTAGGTGTGGGTCTGCCCCTTGAGGGCGGGTCCGCCCGCCACCTCACTCCAGAGCTCCACCTTGTACCCCTTGGTCGGGAGGGTGAGGTTGTCGCGCGTGTCGCGGTTGAGGTTCAGACCCACCGAGCTTTTCGAACGCGTTCCGGCCTCGCTGCTGATGGCCGTGCTGGCGCCCGAGGCCACGTTGTAGATTTCGATCTGTTCGAACTTGTAGGTGAGGTCGGCGCGGTTGAACTCTCCGAGCCCCGTGCCGAGGCGCACATCGCCGCCGTAGTTGCGCTGGTTGTAGATCGCACTGATGTAGTTCGCGTCGTTGTAGAAGAGGTCGAAGCCCGCCGCCAGGCGCTTGTTCAGGAACCACGGCTCGGTGAAGGAGATGATGTAGTCCTGACGCCGCGCGCCGAACTGGGCGCGCACACGTGCCTTCTGCCCCGCGCCGGTGAAATAAGGCGGGTTGGCGATGTCGAAGTTGCCCTGGCTCACCTCGGCGAAGCCCAGGATCGAATCCACCGAGCTGAAGCCCGCGCCGAAGCTCAGCGAGCCCGTGCGCTGCTCTTCCACCGCGAGCACGAGGTTCTTGCGGTTCGGGATGTCTGTCTCCTCGGCGGTCGCGCTGACGTGCGAGAAATAGCCCAGGTTTTCAAGTCGCTGCTTCGAGGCGTCCACTTTCACCGAGTTGTAGATTTCGCCCGGCACGACGGCAATCTCGCGGCGGATCACTTTGTCCTTCGTCTTGGCGTTCCCGCGGATCTCGATCAGGTCGAGATAGGCCATGTCCCCCTCGCGGATGTCGAGCTTCACGTCCATGGTGCTCGTCGTCACGTTCGCCGCGCGCGTCGGGCGGACGGTGCAGTCAATGTAGCCGCGGGCGCCGTAGAGGTCCTGGATCGCCTTGACGTCCTTCTGCAGGCCGCCCGGAGTGAAGAGGTCGCCCTCCTTCATCGCGAGCTTCTTGCGGATCTCCTCCGTCGGAAAGAGCTGGTTGCCCTCCAGGGCGAAGCTGCCCACCTTGTATTGGTTGCCCTCGTACAGAAAGAAGGTGACGACGATGCTTTTCGCGTCGGGTTTGTCGTACTTCACGTCCTTGACCTCGGCGTCAATGTAGCCTTCGGAACGGTAAAACTCCGCGAGGCGATCCTTGTCCTCCTCGACCACCGTCTCTTTGAGAAAGCCCTTCTTGGTGATCCAGGAAATCCAGTTGTGGTTTTTTGTTTCAGTCTTGCGGCGCAGGATCTTGGCCGTGAAGGCCTTGTTCCCCTCGAAGTTCACGCGGGCGATCTTGACCCGTTCGCCTTCCGTGATCGTGAACTTGGCGATGCTCTGCCCCGTCATCTCGTCGGGCATGATTTCGAAGCCCACCTTGACGTTGTGATAGCCCGCCTTCTGGTAAAACTCGACGAGGGCGTTGGCGTCCTCGGCGACCTGCCGCTCGCTCACCACTTCGTCCACCTTGCACTTGATCTCCTTCTTGAGGCGCTCGGTCTTGTATTTCGTATTTCCTTCGAAAAGGACGTCCTTGAGCTTCGGTTTGCCCTGCACGAAAGCCACGATTTTGACGCCGTCGCCCAAAGGCTCCTCGATGAGGCGCACGTTGGCGAAAAGCCCCGTTGCGTAAAGCGCGCGCACGTCGTCCTCCGAGTTCGTCCGGGTGAACGGTTCGCCCACTTTAGTCCGCATGTTGGCCAACACCACGCTATCGCTGACCGTCCGGGCCCCGCTGAAGCGGACCTCGATCTCCTTGACGATCCGCCCGATCTCCTTGGGTTTGGCTTCCTGTTCCGGAGTGGTCACCACCTGTTTGCCTTCCTCCGTTTTCTCGGCCGACTCCACTCTTGGGGCTTTCGTGGAAGGCAGGTCCTGGGCGTACCCGATCTCCGCCGCTGCCAGCGCGACGACCAGTCCGGAAATAAAAAACAACCGAATGCGTAAGAGGCTCATGGAGAAAAGGTTAAGCGGGAGTGACGTCCACGTCGCGATAATCCTCGAATCGTGTGAATTCCGGAAAGAATGTCAACTTAAAACCTCCGACCGGGCCGTTTCGGTTTTTGGCGACATAAACCTCGGCGGTTGCCGGCTCTCCGGGACGCAGGTCGTCTTTCATCTCCTTGCGGGAAAGCAGGCAGACGATGTCGGCGTCCTGTTCGATGGCGCCGGATTCACGCAGGTCCACGAGCTGCGGTCCTCCTTCACGCTTGCCTCCTTCCCGGTTGAGCTGCGAAAGGACGACCACAGGGATTTCGAGTTCCAAAGCCAGGGACTTCAAGCCGGCGGAAACCTGGGCGACCTCGCGTTCGCGGCTGTCGTTGCGGCCGGCGAGCCCGGAGGGCTGCACCAGTTGGAGGTAATCCACGAAGAGCGCCTCGATTTTGTGTCGCGCGCGGAGGCGGCGCGCGGCGGAGCGGAGCTGGCTGATACTGATCATCGGCGCCTCGATGATGTGGATCGGGGCGCTCTCGATGTTCTTCGCCGCGCGGATGAACCCGCGGAGCGTCTCGTCCGGCACTCGCTCGTTGGTGTAGAAGCTGCGGCTGTTGACCCGCGAGCGCGAGCAGGCGATGCGCAGGGCGAGGGCCTCAGCGGACATCTCGAGGCTCATGAACCCGATGGGTTTCCCGTCGTCCACGGCAATGCGTTCGGTCACATTGAGCGCCAGGGCCGTCTTCCCGATGCCCGGGCGGGCGGCAATGACGATCATCTCGCCGGGCTTGAGGCCGAAGGTGAAGGTGTTCATGTCGCGGTAGCCCCAGGAGAGGCCCGTTGGCTTGCCGCGGGAGGCGTGCATCTCCTGCACCTTCGCGATCATTTTCTCGGTGATCTCGAAGAAGCCGCGTTCCCGCTTCGTTTCGTCCTGACAGAGCGCCAGCATGTCCTTTTCCACCTCGTCCATCACCTGCTCGACGGCGTCCTGCTGCTCGTAAGCCATCTGGATGAAGCGCGTTGCGGACTCGATCACGCGGCGCAATTGGTGCTTTTCGCGGAGGAGGCCGAGGTAATAGTCCACGTTCGCGGCGGTCACGAACGCGGAGGCGATCCGGCTGACCTCATGGACCCCGCCGACGTCCTTGAGATGACCGGCGTCCTCGAGGCGGGAGACGACTGAAGGGAGCTCGATCACCTCGCCCTTGTCGCGCATCGCGACGCAGGTCTCGTAGAGGAGGCGATGCCCGCGCGCGTAGAAGTGCTCGGGCGTCAGCCTTTCGACGCAGCGATCGATCGTGTTCTCGGGATCGGCCAGGATCGCGCTGAGCACGGTTTCCTCAGCGAGCGAATTGTGCGGCATGACCCGCACCGGCGTCGCGCTGTCGGCCATAAAGGGAAGGGGCCGCGAGCGTCAGGCTTTTTTCTTCCGAACGGGGCGGGCTTTCTCGCTCTTGGCCTTCGCGCCGCGGGCGGCGGGCGCTTCCTCGGCAGCCGGGGCGTGTGGGATCGCCACGGTCAGCTTGAAGGTCGCCGTCACCTGGGCGTGGAGGCGGATCGGGATCTCGAAGCTCCCGGCCTTCTTGATCGGTTCGTCGAGCTGGATGGATCGCTTGTCCACTTGAAAGCCGCGTTCCGCCAGCGCGGCGGCAATGTCGGCGCCGCTCACCGAGCCGAAGACCTTGCCTCCCTCGCCCGCCTGGAGCTCGACGGTGCTGCTGAGCTTGTCGATCTTCTTGCCGAGTTCCTGGGCTTCCTCGAGCTCCTTGCGTTCGCGTTCCGTGCGCAGGAGCTTGAGCGACTCGACGCGGCGCATCGCGCCCGTCGTGGCCACGACGGCCATCTGCCGGGGGAGGAGAAAGTTTCGGGCGTAACCGTCGGCCACGGAGACCACGTCTCCTTCGGCGCCGAGGTTCTTCACGTTCGTGGTCAGAATGAGTTGAGTGGACATAAGGGAATGGGGGTCGCCGATCCCTTCAAAACCGACCCCATGAGGCGGAGATGGATGGCGAAGAGTTGAATACTGTTGATAGTCGCGTCGGAGGGCGCGAGTCAAGGGCATTTGGCTTTTGCATTTGGGCTTTCGCGCGGCGGAGGCTTGTGGTTCGCTTTTCCGAGCATGTCGAACCTTCACCCCACCGCCCTCGTGGACCCGCGCGCCGAAATCCACGAGACGGCCGCCGTCGGCCCGTATGCCGTGATCGAGGGGCGCGTGGCGCTCGGAGCGAACTGCCGGGTCGGTCCTCACTGCCACCTCCTCGAGGGCACCGTTCTCGGAGAGGACAACCGCCTTCATGCCGGCGTGGTGCTCGGCGACGCGCCGCAGGATCTGGCGTACCGGGGAGCGTCCACGGGGCTGCGCATCGGCCGGGGCAACACGTTTCGCGAACATGTGACCGTCCATCGCGGAACTCAGGAGGGGACGTTCACCGAAATCGGCGACGACAACACCTTCATGGCGCATTGTCACGTGGGTCACAACTCCCGCGTCGGTTGCCACGCGATCCTCGCCAACGGGGTGCTCCTCGGCGGCTACGTGGAAATCCAGGACCGGGCGTTTCTCGGCGGCGGCGCCGTCGTCCATCAGTTCTGCCGCATCGGCACCCTGGCGATCCTCCGTGGTCTGGCGCGTATCAGCAAGGACGTGCCCCCTTACTGCATGGCGGTCGAAAACAACGAACTGGTGGGGCTGAACGCGGTCGGCATGAAGCGTACGGGATTCACGCTGGAACAGCGCGCCGCCCTGAAGAAGGCTTATGCGACCCTCTTTCTTTCGGAACACAACCTTTCCCAGGCGATCGCAGAAATCGAGCGGGCCTCGCAGACGGCCGAGGTCGAAGGCCTGATCCGCTTCCTCCGGGAATCCTCGCGCGGCGTCGCCCGGGCCCGCCGCCGGCCCACGATCGCCCCGGACGAATGAAGGTCACGGCTCGACCTTCGCGAACGAGCCGTTGACGTGCGAGAACATGGCCCACGCCGTCTCGAGATGGCGGGCGTCCGCCAGCATGCCGAGCGTGATGAGCCGTCCTTCGCCGAAGAAGCTGCGCTCGAACCCTTCGAGCTCCCGCCCCTTCTCCATGCGGCGGAAACGCACCGCGACCTCTTCGTTTTCGGGCGAGGCCTCGAACGCCAGGACCTTCACGCGTTCGCCGGCCTCCTCATCCGCCCACTTCTTCCGGATCGCGGCGATCGCCGGCGCTCCCATCTTTTCGAGGACGCCGCCCTTTCCGTCCGCGAGCTTCTCCACGCGCACGCCGATCACCGCCATTCCCGTGGAGGCGCCGAACGCTGCGGCGTCGTAGCCCATGCTGTTCGACACCCATTTCCAGTCCGGCGTATTCAACGAACGGTAGAGCGCCTCGGCGAAGGAGAACTGCAACATCAGGGTCGGGCCGGCTTCCCCGCGCGCTTCGCCCACGGATATTTCCTGAACCCCCACGCTCTCGGCGACCGCCGCCGGCGCCCAGCCCGCCAGCAGCGCCGCCGCGCCGACGATCCAACGCCGCCGGGCCCCGCCGCGGCGCGGCTTCAGTACCTCGTCCATAAACCGCTGGCAAAGCGCCGCACCAAGGGCGCCCCCTTCGGAAGCTTGTTCGGATCGAGATATTGGGTGTTGAACGCGTAGTAGCGGACCGGAGGATCGAACACGTAATTCCCGGTTCCCGATTGCTTGTAGTAACTCTTCGCCTGCTGGCTGTAGAACAGGCTGACCATCGAGCCGGAAATCTTGAAGCTGCTGCTTCCCCAATTTTCCATGAACCTCGGGAAGTTGTTGATTCCCCCCGTCGTGCCGTTGCTCGAACTCGAGGTGGCCGTCTTGCTCGTCGTGGAGGCGCCCGCGATCACCGCCGCGTTGACTTCCGTACTTTGAGAAACGCTCCGGTTGCTGAAGAGCGTTGAAATGCGACTGTTGTCGTCGTCCTGAGAACGACTCCACGAGGCCGACATGAAACTTACCGCGTCGGCGACGATCATCGCCGGCTTCACTCCGGTGGGATTACTGCCCGAGGAGGGATCGTACGAGAGTTCCTGGCTGGGCGCGCCGGCGCTGCCGCCTGAACTCGCGGTCCCCTCCGGCGCGGTGTTCAGGCTCCCGTCGGAGTTGAAGTGCCCGATCACATAGACGGGATTTTCCGAGACCAGGCTGAACGACTTGATCTGCGAGGCGGCCTTCGTCGCGCTGGTCCCCGAGGCCGGCTTGTCGTCCACTCGAAGCCCCGGACGCCGCCCCGACGACGACGTGCCGTTGTAGTTGTCGTCATAGAAATAGACGATCCCGTTGAAGGTGGGCGTCGTGATGGGGTTTCCGCCGGTATCCTGAGTGACCGGCATACCGGCGGTGGTGAGGAACTGTCCGCTCGAGTTTACCGCCGCATAGAGCTTTTCCAGATACAACTCCGTCATCGTGATCTTGTTGTTGTCCATCAGATACTCGCGCTGATCGCGAACCGTCGCCGTCGCGTTCGGGACGATCTGGTTCTGGTTGAGCAGGTTGATGCTCTTGAAAGAGGTCACGTTCCCTGAGCTGTTCCGGATGGGCACCTTGAAATAGACGTTGGTCCCGCTTCGATGAATCACCAGAGAGGCGGAGTACGCCATCTTCGCCTTCTGCTTGTCGGAATCGTCGGAGGAGGTGTTGATGCTCCAGGAGACCTTGTCGGAGGAGGTGACCGCCGGCGCCTCGATCATCACATGATAGGGATTGTCGAACCCCGTATACGGTTGATTCGGGTTGCTGTTCGCGAGCACCGTGGCGGGGATGGGGGGAGTGATCAAGCCGATCCCCATGTCGCTGTTTTTGATGCCGCCTCCCCAACGGCTGATCGCCCCGGTATTCCAGTCGGAGGCCTTGCTGTCGTAGTAGGTCGAGGAGCTGCCCGAGCCGCTCCGCGCGTTCACGAACGACCCGGAAATCGGGTTCTTGACGTCGAAATCGCCTTTGGAGGAGTTCCAGCCGGGGGCGTACGACTGCCATTTGCCGCTGCCACTGGAGTTCCAGAATTTAAGCCCGTACCACATCTCGTTCGCGCAGGTGAGATTCCCGTTGATGGCGAGGTCCGCCAGCGGCGCGAAATAGAGCGTGCCGTTCACGTGGACCTTGCCGTTGATCGTCATGTCCTCGGCGTTGAAGACTTCCGAATCCATGTTGTAAAAAACCGCGTATTGAAAGATCGGGACGTAATCCACGTAGAATTCCTGCTGGACGGTTTTGGGGATGCTGTAGCGGCCCGGGCTCTCACCCGTCGCCGAACAGCGGATTGTGGCGCGGGTGCTGTATAACCCCGCGAGGGCATCGGTGCTCTCGGGGGGAATCTGGCTGTTCGCATACACGTTCGTGGAGCCCGCGTTGGTCACATAACCGATGGTCACGCTGCTGAACGTGAAGTTTGTGAATACGGACACCGCGGAGGGAGGATTGGCGGTCAGGAGCCCGTTGAGCGTCGTCTGCGTCGGCGCCGGCGGCACGGATACGTAGCCGTCCAAGGGGTAATTCTGAATGATCAGCTGCTGGACCTGGGCCATGCTTCGCCGCATCACGCCCTCCGCTCCGTAGAAGGATTTGATCCGCAGGTATCGGCGCGTCACCTGGACGCTTTCCGTCCCCGTCCACTGGAGCAGCGAGGCAAGGAGGACCGAAAGGACCGCGACAAAAATCATGGTCGTGATCAGGGCGGAGGCGTTGCCTCGCCCGTTCCGTTTGTGGAAGGATGTTTTCATGGGAACCTCCGTCACCAGAGCCCGGCATTGCGAAAGGCCACGCTCGTTCGGATAAAAATCACCTGTTTTCCGTCGCGGTCGTTCGGGTCCACCACGCGTATGTTGATCACGAACGAACCGCCGACCTGCTGGAAGATGTCATTCGTATTGCTCAGCCCGTCCACGATCAGCAGCGGCTCGCCCCGGGACGCATCCGGCCCGGCGTTGGTGGAGGCGCCGGAGAAAAACCAGACCCCCCGCGTGAATTCGTTCGCGGTGTTGCTCACGAAGAAATGGCGGTAGATCTGTCCCGCGACCGCGTTCGAAGGCGCCTGGATCCGGAAATAGGCGCCCATCCCGTTCGAGTTGATCGTCGGGTTCGCCCCGAAATTATTGTAGACGACGGCGGTGCTGCCGAGCCGCAGCTCGTCCGTGATGCGGTCCACTCCGCTCCGCGCGATGCGCTGCACGTTCAACTGGTTCATGCCTCCCGAGGAAAGCTGGGTGCAATAGAGATAGATCGAAAGCAGGCCCAACATGACGATCGAGAACACCCCGACGGTGACCATCACTTCGATCAGCGTCATGCCGCGGCGGGCCTCTCGGAGGGGCGCCTTCATTTGAGGATCGTGGGGTTGTTGCGGAGCGTCGTCAGCACGATCGGCGGCTGGACGCGCCCTAGGAAATTCCACCGGTTGCTCACCATGATGACCACGTAGTCGAGGTTCGTGTCGGCGCCGGTGGGTGCGCCGATGAGGACGTAGCGGTCGGTCACGTAGCTGCCGAGATCGTCGAGCGGAAGGTTCGTCTCGGTCGCGAGGCGGTTGATGTTGGTGATGGCAAGCGGATTTCCGCCGCGCGTGGTCTGGTAAATATTCGTGGTGTAAAACCTCGTATAGAACAGGGCCGGGGCGCCCGCCGTGGGGAGCGCCGTCACGTAGCGCGACGGAAGGTCGGTGCTGTTCGTCACGGAGAAATCCGAATACGGGGTATACAGGGTGTATTCGACCGCCTGTTCGGCATAGCTCACCGCCACCTGGTAGGCCGACTCGAACTTCGCGGCCTCCTGCCCCTTGACGAAACCGAAGAGCAGCGTGGCCGTCGTCAGGGCGATGAGGGCGGAGGAGACCACCACCTCCACCAGAGTCATTCCGGATTCAAACGAGATCGGACCGTGCGTCTTCATGGCGGGACTCCACGCCAATTCAAGCTAGCAGAATCGGTCAGAAAAGCGACTTCATTTTTCCGGAGACCGACGTTGACGGACGCCGGCGCGCGCGCTAGGGTTTGGTTTGCATGAAACGCACTTACCAACCCTCCAAGAGGGTGAGGCGGCGCAGCCACGGTTTTTTGAATCGAACGCGCACCAAGTCGGGGCGGGCCATCTTGAGCCGCCGCCGGCGCAAAGGGCGCAAGCGCTTGACGCCCAAAATGTAACCCCGGCGGCCGGGAGAGGGAAGCGGACATGGCGCGTCATGGCCAAAGCCTGCCACGCACCTCGCGCATTCGCCAAGGCGCGGAAATCCGACGGATCCTCAAGAACGGCCGCCGATTCACCGGAGCACACCTCACCCTGATCTGCCTGACCACGCCCGAAGCCGGAGGCGCCACGCGCGCGGGGTTTTTATCCCCTCGTCGCCTCGGCCCGGCGACGGCGCGAAACCGAGCCCGGCGGCGGCTGCGCGAGCTGTTCCGCACCCATCGCGCCGCCCTGCGAGCTTCTCCTCAAATCCTGTTCATGGGACGACCTTCCACCGCCACGGCATCTTTCGAAGCCCTTCGGGCCGACTTTTTTCGCCTGTGTCGGACGGCGCGTCTCCTGCCTGACGCGTGATCCGCAAGCCGCTTCTTTTTCTCATCCGCTTCTATCAGGTTGCGCTCTCGCCCTATCTTGGGCGCTGGTGCCGTTTCGAGCCTTCCTGCAGCGAATATGCCCGCCAGGCCCTCGCGGTTCACGGCGTTGGGCGCGGGGCGCGGCTGGCCGTCTACCGGCTGGCGCGCTGCCATCCGTTTTGCCGGGGAGGGCACGATCCCGTGCCGCCCGCATCGCCGCCGGCGAATCCCTTTTCGCCGCACGCCGCCGGCTCGCCGAACCGAGGGCCTGCCGCGACTTCGGCCGCCTCCTGAAATCCCATGGACCGCAAGACGCTTCCGCTCATCGTTCTCTGCATCGCGCTGATCATCTTTTGGCAGCCGATTCTGAACATGATCTTCGGCCCTTCGCCCGAGAGGCCCGCCCCACCGTCCACCAACCAGGTTGCCGCGGCGGCGTCGGTCGCTTCGGGAGAAACGTTTGCGCCCCCCGCGTCCGCCGCCGCGAGCCTCGCGCCCGCTTTCACGAATGCCGCCCCTTCGAGGAAAACGATCCTCGTCGAAAACGAGGTCCTTTCCGCGGAAATGCTTTCCGACGGCGGCGGCATCGGGCGCATCACGCTCAAGAAGTTTTCCCAAAGCGGCATCCCTGAAGACCCCATGCGCGTGATCCTCAACGCGGAATCGCCGCTGCCGGTGCTTTCCGTGGCGGTGGGCGATGCGGACTTCCGCGCGGCGTATGAGGCCCGCGCCGTCGCCGACGGCGCGAGTTTCGTTTTCCGTTCTGCGAGCGGCCTGCGCATCGCGAAGGAGTTCCGTCTTGGGAAAGATTACCTCTTCGATGCGGCGGTCACCCTGACGAACGAAGGGAAGACTCCGCTCAAGGGGCAGTCGCTGCGCATCGGCGTCGGGCTCGCCTCCTCCGGGCCGGTCAAGGCCGGCCTGCCCTACGTGGCCGCCACGGCGTTCAGCGGCGCCAAGGCGCGCCACGAGGTCCTTGCGGCCTTGCAAAAATTCGTCGCGAAACAGCATCGCCCGTGGGAGCTGGCGCAGCCGATCGAATGGGGGGCGGTGCGGAACCAGTATTTCGCGGTGATCGTGACGCCACCCGCGCCGTTCGCCGCCTTCTCGGCCGAGCCGCACGCGCTGGCGGAACCTCCGCCTCCCGGCGAAAAACCCGCGGAAGGCGTCCTCGCGGCCATGGCTTCGGCGCCGTTCGATCTCGCGGCGGGCGCCTCGACGAACCTCGCCTTCCGTGTTTATGCGGGGCCGAAGGAATACCGCCGCCTCGCTGCGCTCGGTCAACGCCAGGATCAGGTGCTGGACCTGGGCATGTTCGAGATCATCTCGCGAGCGCTCCTGTGGCTCATGGACATTTTCCACGGCGTCTTCCGCAACTGGGGCGTGGCGATCATCGGGGTGACCGTCGTCATCAAGATCCTTTTCTGGCCGCTCACGGCAATCAGCACGCGGAGCATGAAGCAGATGCAGGCGCTGGCGCCGAAAATCAGCGCGCTCAAGGAAAAGCACAAAGACGACGCGAAGAAAATGAACGAGGAGATGATGAAGCTCTATCGGGACTACAAGGTGAACCCGATGGCGGGCTGCCTCCCGATGCTCATCCAGATCCCGATCTTTTTCGCTTTCTACAACCTGCTCCGCGCCTCGATCGAGCTTCGCGGCGCGCCGTTCCTCTGGATTCACGACCTTTCGGCGGCCGACACCATCGCCCATCTCCCCGGCCTCGATTTCCCGGTCAACCTCATGCCGCTCATCATGGCCGTGACGATGATCTGGCAGACCAAGATGACCCCCCAGACGCCCAACGCCGACCCGAGCATGAAGATGATGATGTGGATGATGCCGGCGATGTTCCTTTTCTTCTGTTACAGCTTTTCCTCGGGGCTGTCCCTCTATTGGACGGTCCAGAACCTCCTCACGATCCTTCAGACCTGGCTCACCCGGGATAAACCCGTGGCGCCGCCCACGCGCGCGAAACCGCGCCGCGGGTTTTCGTTTATCCGCCAGGATCACCCGAGGGGCTGAACGCCTCTCCTTCCCCCATGACTGAAGCCCTTCCTTCCTCGCCTCCCCCGTCGTCGGGGAACGGCGAACCTCCCGCAGACCTCTCCGCGATCGCCGCCCGCACCGAGGAAATCGCCTCGGCGCTCCTCGCGCGCCTCGGTTTCGAGGCGCGCCTCGCCGCGTCCGTCGGGTCGAACGAAATCCGCCTCCGCCTCCTCGTCGAGGAGCCCGCCCGCCTCATCGGACGACGCGGAGCGATGATCAACGACCTGCAATTCCTCATGAGCCGCATCCTTCAACGCCTGTTCAAGGAGATGCCCCGCCTCTATCTGGACGTCGTCGCGCCCGAGGCGCCGCCTCCTCCGCAGATCAGCGAACGCCTCCAGGACTTCGCCGAACGGGTGCGCCGCTGGGGGGACCCCGTGGACCTCGGCGCGCTCGACGCCACCGAGCGCCAAGCCGCGGTGGACGCCTTCGCCCGCGATCGCGAGCTCGAGGTGGTCCCCGCCGCCGCCGCGCCGAACGCCGCCGGCCTCCAGCCGATGCGCCTTCAGCTTCGCAGCAGCCGCTGATCGGTGTCGTACCGCAAAACGCCGCCATCCGCAGGCGCAAGGCGGATCGTCGGCCGCTCGGGCGAAACGCAGATCTCCGACGGCGCTTCGCCGGATTCGATCCGCCGGACCCAGTCCCCGAGACGCCTCAACAAGGCCGTCACGTCCAGCCTTTCGCGTTCGGGGGCATACGGCGCGAGATGCTTTTCCGCGAGGCGCAGCAGGCGAAGCGCGGGGCCGCTTCGAGACTTCGAAAGATGAACGAACGCCCCCGCGATCTGAATCAGCCCTTTGTAGAAGCCCACGATCTCCTCCGTGCTCCGCAGCCAGAGCGATTCGAGGACTTCGTGGGCTTCAAAATACCGCCCCTGATTGAACTCTTCGAAAAAGGCGAGATACCGCGCGTCCATGCCGTTCGGATCCGGCGCGGCCTGGAGATCGAGCGGACTCACGCGAACACATCCTTCTTCGGGAAAGGAGGCGCCTCATCGTCGCTTTCCTGGCCGCTCCCCCACCGCCGCCATGCGCGACGTCCGCCCGTCAGCGTCGGATTTTCGGGATCGGAAAAGTCCGTTTCGAATCCCACCGCGTGCTTGATGGCCTGAAGCAAAGCCGCGGAGGTGCAGGCGAAACCGTTTTCCTCCCGAAGCCCCGTCAGCACCGCCGCGAACGGGGTGGGCGCGGGATGCACGCGCACCCAGTGCGCGAGCGTCTGCAAGATCGCCTCGGATTCCCGGGCGCGATGGGCGGCGGGCTCGGGCCCCTCGGCCCAAACCGGCATGCGCGGACTGATCATCTCGATCAGGCGCGCGTAAAACGCCAATCCATGGCGGCGTTTGGCCGCGACGGGACCGAGGCGTTCCTTCAAAAGCGCCGGCGTCAGCGGCATGACTTTGGCGAGCAGCTCGTCGGCCATTTCGTTGAGCGTGGCGACCATCGGCGGCCCGCCGAACCGGAGCGCCTCGCCGGCCAACAGATTCACGATCTGGCGCACCCGCTCGCGCGTCAGTTTTATTTTTTCCCCGATCCGCATGAGCGTCCAGGGCGCATCGGTGGCGCCGAGCCGGCGGCAGAGGATCTCCCGCCGAGGCTCGGAAAGGCGGTCCACATAGTCGTCAATGCGCGTCACGAGATAAAGGCACGGACTCATGCCGGCGGCCTCCCGGGATTTTCCGAACTCTCCTCGCTGGATGCGTCCGAGAAGCTCCCGGATTTCCGCGGCGGTGCGCACTCCGCAATCGGGTGTCGCGCGCAATACCGAAAGATCCATGCCGTGCAGATCGCCCAATTTTTCCATCTTCAACCGCGTGAGAACATGGTCGAGCCGCAACGAAATCGGAAGCTGCTTCAGAGGCCAATCGCGCACCGCCTCCGGCACGGAAAGAGGTTTGTGGGCGGAGGCGTCGCTCCGTGACGTTTTGAGGATGGCGTCTTTGGCGAAATAAGGCGACAGCACGCGGAAAATCTCCGACGCGCTTTTGAAGCCGCAGTTATGCGCGTCCCGGATGCGGGAGACGGGTGTGTTGTGCAGATCGCCCAGAGTCTTCACCAGATTGGCAACCAGAATGTTTCGCGCGCGTGTCGAAAACGGCAGCGAAGAAAGGGGGCGCGCGTGATGCTCGGGATCAATTTGAAAATTGGACGAGTCGTCGTTGGCGGAAACACGCGTCCGCCGCGCGCGCGTTGCGGATTGGACGGAAGCTTCAGGCGAGGGGTCCTGATCGGCCGTGGGAGGAGGTGAAGAAGGAGATTCCATGAAGTTCATTGAAGGCTAGAGTTTTTTTGTTTTTTGTCAATAAAAACACCTTGACCTTGATGCGCGAGGAAGCGATCCGCAGGGATTCGGCGTCCGGTTCCGCGAGCGGATCACGCGGTCGCAACTTCCGATTCGGATTCGTGCGACTGTTCCTGCTCGAATCGGGCGCGGGCGGCTTCCACATCGTACTTTTCGTTGTCGCGATGGCCGTGGTGCAGCGGCGAAATCTCGCGCAGGCGTTGGATGATCCCCGGAAGGATTTCCAGCACGCGATCCACGTCGCGGTCCGTATTGTCCACGGACAAGCTGAAACGCACCGCGCCGCGCGCGCGCGCCGGCGTCAGTCCCATCGCTTTGAGGACGTGGGAGGGATCAAGCGAGCCCGTGGTGCAGGCCGAACCACTGGAGGCGCAAATGTCGGCCTTGTCGAGGAGGAGCAGCACGGCTTCGGCTTCGACGAAATCGAAGGCGACATTCGTGGTGTTGGGAAGGCGGAGGTCGCGGTGGCCGTTGACATAGACGTCCGGAATGCGAGCGAGGATCTCGTTTTCGAGACGATCGCGAAGCGCGCGAACCCGGGTGTTTTTCTCGGTCATTTGCGCGCCGGCGAGTTCGCAGGCGCGTCCAAAACCGACGATGGACGCCACGTTTTCGGTGCCGCCCCGCTTGCCGCGTTCCTGATGTCCGCCGACGAGGGTCGGCGCGAAACGCGTGCGGCGGCGCAGATAAAGCGCGCCGACGCCCTTGGGAGCATGAAGCTTGTGGCCGACCAGGGAAAGCATATCCACCTGGTTCGTTTTGAGATGGATGGGAATCTTGCTGATGGCCTGGACGGCGTCCGTGTGGAAAAGGACCCCTCGGCGTTTGCAGAGGGCGGCGATTTCCTCGACGGGGAAGATGACACCGGTCTCGTTGTTCGCCCACATCACGCTGCATACGGCGGTGCGGTCGTCCACCGCCTTCGCCACCTCGGCGACGTCGAGCGTGCCATCGCTGCGAACCGGAAGAAAAACCACCTCGATGCCCTTCTTTTGAAGCCTTTCACACGGATTGATGATCGCGGAATGTTCGACCGCGGTGGTCACGACCTTTTTCTTGCCGGTGACTTCCAGGGCGGAGTTGATCGCGGCGTTGTTGCTTTCGGTGCCGCACGAGGTGAAGATGATCTCTTTCGGGTCGGCGCCAAGGAGCGCGGCGATTTTCTCGCGCGCTTCTTCGACTCCCGCGTGAACCTGGCTGCCGAAACGATAGGCGCTCGAGGGGTTGCCCCAGAATTCGGTGAGAAAAGGCTTCATCGCCTCGAACACCTCCGGCGCGACCGCCGTTGTGGCGTTGTTGTCGAGATAAACGAGGTCTTTCGGCGACAATTTCATAAGGCAACCTTCTTGAAAGCAGACCAAGCTAGTCCTTTTTCCAGACCGGTGCAAATCTTCCTCGGTCGGCAAGGCTCGACAATCCGCTTCGCCGGTGGGCATAATGCGGCTCTCATGCGGCGAAATCCGCCTGGTCATCTCGCGCCTTCTGTTTCCGCGAACCCATCGTGCTTTCCTTTCCCCCGGCCCGCCATGAAAACCTTCTTCGTTGCGATCTTTGGGTTCACGCTTTCGATGGCGTCCGCCCAACAAAAAATTCCCGACGCCCTCAAGCCCTGGGAAGATTGGGCGACGTGGGACGCGCCGCACCGCGGATGTCCCACCGCCTACAACGATCCGAACCGATGGTTCTGCGCCTGCCCGTCGGAGCTCTCCCTCCAGGTTGACGCGAAGGGGGGGCGTTTCGCCCTCGCGGCCACCGCATTTCATCGCGCGTGGTTCGCCTTGCCGGGCGACGCCGACCTCTGGCCGCTCAACGTAAAATCCGACGGCCAACCCATCGCTGTGGTGGAAAAAAACGGCCGGCCCAGCGTCCAACTCGAGCCGGGAGCGCATCGGCTTTCGGGCGAGTATCGCTGGGCCGAAATGCCGCGGAAAGTGCGCGTCCCTGCCGATTGCGGGATCGTCGCGCTTTCCGTCGAGGGGAAAGCGGTCGTCTCCTCCAGTTGGGATGGCGAAGGTTTTCTCTGGTTGAAGCGGGCGGTCGTCGAGGAGAGCAACCGGGATTTTCTCGGCGTGAAGGTGTATCGCCTCCTCGAAGACGGCATCCCGATGTGGCTGCACACGATTCTCGAGCTGAGCGTGTCGGGCAAGAGTCGCGAAGTCGAGTTGGGCAACCCGCTCCCCGAAGGTTGGCGCCTCGCTTCCGTCGAAAGCCCCATCCCCATCGCCGTGGACGAGCTGGGGAACGCGAAGGCCCAGGTGCGCGCAGGCCAGTGGCTGGTGCGCCTGCGGGCTTTTCGCACGGAACCTTCGGCGGAGCTGAAACTCCAAAGCGGCGCGCGCCCCGCGGCGGATCGCGAGCTCGTCGCTTTCAAGGCCGACCCCGAGTTCCGCTTGATCGAGCTCCGCAACGCGCCTCCCGTGGACGCGAGCCAGACGACGTTCCCGCGGGAGTGGCGGCAGTTCCCCGTCTACCAGTGGGACCTCAGGACGCCGATCGCCCTTGTGGAAAAGATGCGCGGCTCGGGGCTGCAATCCCCGAAATCCCTTGCCAATACGCGCGAGCTCTGGCTCGACGAACGCGGCGGTGGATACACCTATCGCGATCGCCTCAGCGGCCGGATGCAGAGTCTCTGGCGGCTCGATGCGCCGCTGCCGCTCCATCTCGGCAGCGTGAAGGCTGACGGGGAGGGCCTGCTCCTCACGCGCAACCCGAAGACCGGCACCACGGGGGTCGAGGTCCGCACGCGCAACCTCCAGCTCGAGGCGGTGGGCGTCTCCGATTCCGTGCGGAAAATTCCCGCGACCGGATGGAACGCCGACATGGACACGCTCGCGCTCACACTGAACCTGCCGCCGGGCTGGCGGCTGCTCGCGCTTTTCGGCGCTGAACACGTGGAGGGCGACTGGCTCACCTCGTGGACGCTGCTCGACCTCTTCCTCCTGCTCGTCTTCAGCCTCGCCGTCTACCGGCTCTGGGGGGTCCGCGCCGGGCTCCTCGCCTTTCTCGCCTTCGGTCTCACCTATCACGAGGCCGGCAGCCCGCGCTCCACGTGGCTTTTCCTCCTCGCGCCGCTTGCCCTGCTCCGCGTCGTTCCCGAGGGGAAAATGCGCAAGGTTCTCGTCGGCTGGAAATACCTGGCGCTGGTTGCGTTCGTTTTCGTTCTCGTCCCCTTTGCCTACCGCCAGATCCAGTCGGTGATCTATCCCCAGCTCGAAAGCGTCGGCGGCGGTCGCCTCCTGTCCGGCTTCGCACGCGGACGCGTCGCCACCATGGGGATGGAGGAGGGTTCCGCGAGTTCGGGAAGGGCGTCTGTCTCTGACGAAGTCGCCCCGGCCGCCCTCCCTGAAGCAGGGCCTTCTTCGCGCGAGCGCCTCAGCAAACGGCGTTCCGCCCCGTCGCTGTACGCGGCTTCCCCCATGCATCAACGCACGCGCGGCGACACGGAGGCGGGCAATCTGAAACAGGAAGCCCAGGCGAAAATCCAGACGGGCCCCGGCATTCCCGACTGGCATTGGCGCGCGATTTCCTGCCACTGGAACGGACCGGTCGCCGCGAGCCAAAAGATCACTCCCGTGCTTCTTCCGCCTTTCGCGCGCAGGCTCGTGGTCCTTGCCGGACTCGGCCTGATCTTCGCGCTGCTCGCGCGGCTCCTGGAATTCCGCCGCATGCCGCGGCCTAAGGCCCCCCTGCGCTCTTCGGCGGCGGCAGGGCTCGTCGCGTTCGGGCTGGCTTTCGGCGCGGCGAACGCTTCGGCGCAGGGGTTTCCCGACGCGCAAACTCTCGAGACCCTCAAACAGCGCCTCCTCAAACCGGCCGACAGCTATCCGCACTGTGCCGACCTTTCTTCGGTCAGCCTCACGGTCAGTGACGATCGTCTGACTTACGAGGCGCGCGTGGACGCCGCGATCCAGACGGCGCTGCCCCTGCCGGGGCGTTTCCCCGCGTGGTCGCCCCTCCGCGTGGAAATGGACGGCAAGCCCGAAACCGCCGTGCGCCGCCAGGACGGCTACCTCTGGATCGTCGTCCCTGCCGGCGTCCACCGCGTGAAGGTCGAGGGGCTGCTCTCCGGCGCGCGCGATTGGGAATGGAACTTCCTCCTCAAACCGCGCGTCCTGACGATCGAGGCGCCGGGCTGGAACGTCACCGGGCTTCGCAAGGACGGCGCTCCCGAGGCGCAAGTGTTCTTTTCGCGCAAACAGGCCGGCGGCGACCGTCAGGACGCCGCCTACGACCGCCGCGAGTTTCATGCGCTCGTCGTCGTGGACCGCACGCTCGAGATCGGCCTCACCTGGAAGGTTCGCACCCGGGTGACGCGTCTCGCTGCGCCGGGCAAAGCGGTCGCGTTCCAAGTGCCGCTCCTTGCCGGCGAACAAGTCCTCACCGCGAACCTTTCGATTCGCGACAATGCCGCCGAGGTGCGTCTCGCCGCGAACCAGCGGGAGTTCACCTGGGACAGTGAGCTGGTCCCTGCCGCCGCGCTCGCTCTCCCCGCCGCGAAGACCGATCTCTGGGTCGAACGCTGGCGCCTCGTCTCCTCGCCCGTGTGGAACGTGACCTTCTCCGGACTCGCCCCCGTAATGGAAGCGCAGGAGGAGCGGCTCGTTCCCGTCTGGCATCCATGGCCGGGCGAAACGGCCTCGCTCACGATCGCCCGTCCCGAAGCCGTACACGGTCCGACGATGACCCTCCACCGCGTCCGCCATGAGGTGAACCTCGGACGCCGCAGCCGCACCGCCTCGCTGCATCTCACCCTTCAATGCAGCATTGGCGAAGACCTCGTCCTGCAGCTCGATCCCGCAGCCGAGATCACCTCAATCCAGCGCGGCGGGACGAAGATCCCCATGCGTCGCGAAGGCGAGAAGCTCATCGTGCCTGTCCAGCCCGGCATGCAGGAGCTCGATCTGGCTTGGAAAGAGGCGAAAGCCCTCGGCGCGTGGGCTTTCGCCACGCGGATCGGGATTCCCATCGAGGGCGCAAACGTCGCCACGATCCTTTCCCCACCCGGCGACCGCTGGATCCTCTGGACGCACGGTCCGCTCCGCGGCCCGGCCGTCCGTTTCTGGAGTGTCCTCGCGGGGGCGCTGGTCGCCGCATGGGCGCTCGGACGGCTGCCGCACTCGCCGCTCACCCGCCTCCAATGGGCGCTGCTCCTGGTGGGGCTCACCCAGGTCCACCTCGCAGGCGCGCTTGTTGTGGTCGGATGGTTCTTCCTTCTCGCCCGAAGAGGCGCGCCGACGGATGCGCGCGCGCCGGCGTGGCGCTTCAACCTTTTCCAGGTCTTTCTCGCGGCGACGACGGCGTGCGCGCTCATCATCCTGGTCGCCACCGTTTGCCAGGGGCTCCTCGGAAACCCCGAGATGTTCATCCTCGGAAACGGCTCCACGCCGCACGCGCTCAACTGGTATGCCGCGAAGGCGTCGGGCGCGTTGCCGCAGCCCGGAATGCTTTCGGTCTCGGTCTGGTTCTACCGGATCCTGATGCTGCTCTGGGCGCTCTGGCTTGCCCACTCGCTCATCCGCTGGCTGATCTGGGGCTGGAAACAATTCATCGCCGGCGGCGCGTGGCGCACCCGCATGAAACCTTCCGCCCCGCCCCCGATGCCTCCGAAAACAGCCTGATCTCCGAAGGGCGGCGGAGAGCGTCGTTTGGTGCGCGAGGCCCGCCCGCCTGCGGAGGATCGGAGGGAATTTCGCAAAAACGCGGGCGGGGGTCGAAAATGGGCGTTGACGCCCGCCGGCGGCGGCACTATGTTCACCGCCCCTTTTCCAATGAAGACTTCGTTTGCCAACCGGGAGAACGCCAAGCCGCGATGGTTCCTTGTGGACGCCGACGGCGTTGTCTTGGGCCGTTTAGCCTCGACCGTTGCCGACATCGTTCGCGGCAAGAACAAGCCCGATTTCACTCCGCACGCGGATACCGGCGACTTTGTGGTGGTCATCAACGCGCGCAAGGTCCGCCTGAGCGGCAAAAAAGAGACCCAGAAGACCTACACGACCTTCTCGACCTATGTTGGCGGCCAGAAAATCGAATCGGTGGAACGCGTTCGCGCCCGCCATCCCGAGCTCTTGATCGAGCGAGCCGTCAAGGGAATGGTCCCGCACACCCGCCTGGGCCGCGCCCAACTTCGCAAGCTCAAGGTGTACGCCGATGCCACGCATCCCCATCAGGCGCAGCTGCTCGAAGCCCTCTCGATCTCGTAACCGCATCCCCCGCCATGTCCGAAGCCTCGTCCAAACCGATCTCCTCCTCCACCGATTCCCGTGTGGTCCAGGCCACGGGCCGCCGCAAGACTTCCGTTGCGCGCGTCCGCCTGTTGCCCGGCAACGGCGAAGCAAAAGTCAACGGCCGGCGCTTCGAACAATACTTCCCCACCGAAGACCTCCAAAATCACGCGCTGGAATCGCTTCGCTCGGTCAGCCGCCAGAAACAGTTCAACCTCGACATCCGCACGACGGGCGGCGGCCTCAACAGCCAGGCCGGCGCCGTCCGCCACGGCATCGCTCGCGCCCTGTTGCGCGCCGAACCCGACCTGCGGCCCGTTCTGAAGAAGGCCGGTTTTCTCACGCGGGACCCCCGCATGAAGGAGCGCAAGAAATCGGGTCAGCCCGGCGCGAGGCGACGCTTCCAGTTCAGCAAGCGTTGATCCTTTTCCCCGTCCGCTCGGCGCCGCCCGCGCCCGCCGCGCCACGGGGCTCTTCCGACGCGACGCTTCATGATCCGCGCAGCCATCATCGGCGCCAGCGGCTACTCGGGCGAGGAACTCGTCCGCCTTCTCCTCGGCCACCCGAAGGTCGCCTTGGTCGCCGTCACCTCCCGCCAAAAGGCCGGTCTCGCCCTGAGCAGGGTCTTTCCCCGGTTCGCCGGCCTCGCCGCGGCGCGTGGAATCCGTTTCCTCCAATCCGAACCCGGGGGCGTTCTCGCCGCGCTCGGCGCGGACCGGAAGCGCGCCGTCGTTTTTCTCGCCCTGCCTCACGGTGTCGCCGCGGAATGGGCCGTTCCTCTCGTGGAAGCGGGCGTGCGCGTCATTGACCTCAGTGCCGATTTTCGCCTCCGCTCCGCCGTCGCATACAAGGAGTTCTACGGACACGAGCATCCCGCGCCCGCCCTCTTGGAGAAGGCCGTCTACGGGCTTCCCGAGCTGCGCGGCGCCGAGGTGCGCCGCGCCCGTCTCGTCGCCAGCCCGGGTTGTTATCCCACCAGCATCCTCGTGCCGCTGGTCCCGCTTCTGCGGGCGGGGCTTCTGAAACCCGACGGCCTCGTGATCGCCAGTCTCAGCGGCGTCTCCGGCGCCGGCCGCAAAGTCGAGGAAACCGGCCTCTTTTGCGAGTGCCACGAGTCGATGCGCGCCTATGGCGTTCCGAAGCATCGCCATCTCTCCGAAATCGAGCAGGAGCTCACGCTCGCCGCGCGCCGCAAGGTGGTCGTCCAGTTCACTCCGCATCTCATACCGGTCAACCGCGGCATCCTGACCTCGATCGTCGCCGTGCCCGCAAAACCCGTGGCAAAGACCGCCGCCCTCATCGAAGCCTCTTGGGCGCGCGCCTACGCCCGATCCCCCTTCATCCGCCGCCTCGGCGCCGACGCGCTTCCGGACACGAAGAACGTCGTCGGCACCAACTTCGTCGAAATCGCCTGCCGCGTGGACCCGCGCACGGGGCGCGCGCTGATCTTCTCCGCCGAAGACAATCTGACCAAGGGCGCCGCCGGCCAGGCCGTCCAGTCCATGAACCTCATGTTCGGCCTTCCCGAAACGGAAGGGTTGCTGTGAGCCGCCGCGTGTTTCGCAGAGTCGAAGAAGGCGTTTGCGCAGCGGCGGGATTTCGCGCCGCCGGCGTCGCCGCCGGAATCAAGAAAACCGGCAAACTCGACCTCTCCCTCGTGGTTTCCGACCGCCCCTGCGCGTGGGCAGGGACCTTCACGACCAACGCCGTGAAGGCCGCCCCCGTCCTTTTCGATCTCGCGCTGCCGCGCGCCCGTTCCGTACGCGGGATCGTCGCCAACAGCGGCAACGCCAACGCCTGTACGGGCGCGCAGGGCCTTCGCGACGCGGTGCGCATGGACGCCCTCGCCCGGGAAGCCGCCGGGAGCGCGTCCATCCCGTTCCTTATCGCCTCCACGGGGCGGATTGGCGGCCTCCTCCCCATGGCGAAGGTTGCCGCCGGCCTCCGCACCGCCGCCGCGCGTCTTTCTCGCGATGACCTCGCCGCCGCGCGGGCGATCATGACCACCGACACCTTTCCGAAACGCGCCGCGGCGGAAATTCGCGTCGGGGGGCGCGTCGTGCGCATCGGCGGAATGGCCAAGGGCGCCGGCATGATCTGCCCCGGCATGAGCCGCACCGGACGCCGTCCCGCGCTTCACGCCACGATGCTCGCCTTCCTTGCCACCGACGCCGCAATCGCCCCCGCGCCGCTCCAGCGTTGCCTCGAACGGGCGGTCGCCCGCTCGTTCAACCGCATCAGCGTGGACGGCGACATGAGCACCAACGACACGGTGCTCCTTCTCGCCAACGGTGCCGCCGGCGCGCCGGCGCTTCGCGACGGCAGTCGCGCCCTCGCGGATTTTCAGGCCGCGCTCGACGACGTGACCCTCCGCCTCGCACAAGGGATCGTGCGGGATGGCGAGGGGATCTCGAAGGTCGTCACCGTCGTCGTGGAGGGCGCCGCCTCGGCGGCCGATGCGGAACGCGCCGTCCGCGCCATCGGGAACTCCATCCTCGTCAAATGCTCTTGGTGCGGCGAGGACCCGAACTGGGGTCGCCTCTTCGATGCGGCAGGCTATTCCGGCGCCCGTCTGAACCTTGAAAATCTTTCGGTGCATTACGACGGCGTTCCGCTCGTCCTTCGCAGCCGCAGGCTCACCGCGAACGCGCGCCGTGCGTGCGCCGTCCTCAAAAAGCCCGCGTTCACCGTGCGCTGCGGCCTGGGCGTCGGACGTTTTTCTGCGGTTTTTTACACAACGGACTTGACTGAAAAATACGTGGAACTCAACAAAGGCGAGTAGATCCCCGCTCCATCCCCTTCTTCCCCCATCTTCTCATGGACCCCCTCCACGCCAAGGCGCAAACCATCGCCGATATCCTCCCTCACCTCCGCGCCGTCGAAAACACCCTCTTCGTCCTGAAATACGGCGGCAGCGTCATTGAGGAGGCCGTCTACGCGGAGAGCATCCTCCACGATGTGGCCTTTCTCCGCCACGCCGGCATGAGCGTCGTCATCGTTCACGGTGGCGGAAAGGCGATCTCCAACAAGATGCGCGAACAGGGGATCACCCCGAAGTTCGTCAACGGCCTGCGCTATACCGACAAGAAGACGATCTCGATCGTCGAGTCCGTGCTTGCCCACGCGATCAATCCTCCGATCGTCGAAGGCCTCCGCGCCAAGGGCGTCAAGGCCGACGGCCTCTCGGGCAAAAAGGTGCTGACCGCCCGGAAACTGACCGCCTCCTCCCCGGACGGCAAGGGCAAGGTAGACCTCGGATTCGTCGGGGAAATTACCCGCGTGGCCGCGCCCAAACTCCAGGCGCTCCTCAAAAAGGGCGTCGTCCCCGTGATCACCCCCGTCGCCGCCGGACCTGGTGGCGTCTCGCTCAACATCAATGCCGACCTCGCGGCCGCGCGGATCGCCGCCGACCTGCGCGCCACCCACCTCGTCTTCCTCAGCGACGTCAATGGCATCCTCGAGGATCCGCAGCATCCCGATTCCACGCTCGCCAAGGTCTCGCAGACCGATCTGACCGGCCTCTGCAACACGGGGGTCATCTCGGGCGGAATGCTTCCGAAGGTCACGGCCTCCATCGAGGCCCTGAAGAAGGGCGTCCGTCGCGTCAAGTTCCTCAACGGGCAGGTCGCTCATTGTCTGCTGGCCGACTTCTTCCTCGAACCGAAGATGGGCACCGAAATCGTGCTGTAGGGCGACGCCTCGGCCCGCGGTGTGGGGAAGGCGGCGTACGGATCGGCTTTTTCACTTCAGCCCTTTCGAAAGGTTTCATTTTCCCTCGCCATGATCACCCCCGAGATCCTCGCCGCGCACGAGCGCTTCGTCATCTCGACCTACGGACGTTTTCCCCTCGCTTTCGTCCGCGGGCGCGGCGCACGCCTCTGGGACGCCGAAGGCCGCGAGTATCTTGATTTCGCCGCGGGAATCGGCGTCGGATCGCTCGGTCACGCGCACCCGGCCCTCGTTGAGGCGATCGCCCGCCAGGCCGCCACGCTGCTTCACGTTTCCAACCTGTATCATACCGAATCCCAGGCGCGCGTTGCAGAACGCGTCGCCGCCCAGCTCGGCGGCGGCCGCTGCTTCTTTGCCAACAGCGGCGCCGAGGCCAACGAGGCGCTCTACAAGCTTGCACGGAAGTTTGGCCATGCCACCGGCCGCTACGAGATCCTCACCGCCGTCAACTCCTTCCACGGACGCACCCTCGCCGGCATCTCCGCCACGGGGCAGGACAAGATTAAAAAGGGGTTCGAGCCGATGGTCGAGGGGTTCCGCCACGTCCCTTTCCACGATCTCGCGGCCGTGGAAACCGCCGTCTCCGACAAGACCGTCGCCATCCTCTTCGAAGGGGTGCAGGGCGAGAGCGGCATCCATCCCGCCACGGCAGACGATCTCCTCGGCCTGCGCGATCTCTGCAATCGCCGGGGACTTCTGCTGATGCTGGACGCTGTGCAGGATGGGATGTTCCGCACGGGGCGTTTCCAAAGCTGGCAGCGCCTCCTCGAAGGATCGCGCGACCCGCGCGCCGCGGCCTTCCTGCCCGACGCCCTCTCGATGGCCAAGGGGATCGCCGGCGGCGTGCCGATGGGCCTCGCCTGGGCGCGCGCCCCGTACGACGCCCTCCTCGGTCCCGGCTCGCACGGCTCCACATTCGGTGGCGCTCCGCTCGCGTGCGCCGCGGCGCTCGCCGTCTTTGACACCATCGAACGCGAAGGGCTTGCCGATCACGCCCGCCGCATGGGCGAACGCCTCCTTGCGGGACTGCGGGCGCTCGCTTCGCCGCGCGTGGCCGCCGTGCGCGGCCTCGGTCTCATGATCGGCGTCGAACTGAAGAAAGACATCCCTGCGCTGACAAGCGAAGGCAAGCTTCCCTCCGCCCTTTTCGTCGCGAAACTGCACGCCTTGGGCCTGCTCGCCGTGCCCGCCGGGGCGCAGACGATCCGATTCCTCCCTCCGCTCAACGTGACGGCCGACGAGTGCGACGAGGCGATCGCCACGCTCGCTCGCGCCCTCGCCGCCCTCTGACGGAGGAGGAGACACGTTGGCCCGCCATCTTTGCGTTGCGTCGCGCGGTCCTCACGGCCAGTTGAGGGCCTAACCGGGAACGGGAAATGGGGTCCCGCCGGCACGCGGCGGTGATCCACGTGATCAACGCCGGCGCGCGCCGCTCAAGCCAGCGGCGCTGCGCCGCGGTCAGGCTTTCTTTGGTCCCTTCCCCCTCGGTGGTTTCAAGAAGGCGGTGGATCGCAGCGAGGAGTTCGCCCGCCTCTTGGTGTTCAGCCAGGCCTTCCAACGCCGACCGGAACTCGGCGGGATACAATTCATGCAAGCAAGTCAGGTCGAACAGATCCGTCGGCTCGCGCCGGTCCACCACGCACTGCAACTTCTCGCGTACCAGGTCGGCGGGCGAAAGAATCGGGCAGCGCAGGTTTGAGTCGTAGAACAACTGGATCGGCCGCCAGATCTTGCCGATCTCGATCTTGATTTCGCGGGTTGTCGGATACTCGATGAAGATCTCGCAAAAGTGTTCGCCACGACGCGCGATCCGGTGACGAATCTTTTGGCGTTCGCAGGAGCGGACAATCTCCATTAACGCCGCGTAGCTGGAAACCTCCTCGCGCGTGGAGAACACATCCACGTCGCGGCTCACCCGGGCGGCCTGCGGATGCCTCAGGGTGAGCCACGCGCCACCGCCCAGGGCATAGTGCTCTCGAATCAAGGGGTGGCGGAACACCCAGCGAGCGAGCCGCTCAATGTCATGGCGGTCCGGAAGATCAGGCGCGATGCGCATAAAGTTCCTCGACCATTGCCTTGCGAACCCGCCGCTCCAGACGCGTCCGCCCGGCGTGCGCGAACGCCGCCGCGCCCTGTCGGGACACCCACTGCGGCATCGCGGTCGGGTCGCGAGTCGCCAGGAGACGGGCGCGCGCTTCTTCGGGCGGCAAGACGGCTTCCCTCCAAAAAACCGAGGGGTCCGGTCGCCGCGGTCGCCCTCGGCGATGGCTCGCCAGCGTGGTCCGAAAACGCTCAAGCGAGACGACGGGAATGAGCCAGCATCGCCCCTTCCGCCGGCTGCCAACGAGGCGCCCCTCGCGGCAATAGCGGGCGATGAGTTCGAGGCTCCGTCCCAGGGCCCGCGCGGCTTCCGTGGCGGTGTAGAGCTCCATGGCCATTAAATATACAGAATCACGTATATTTTACAAGCGCCCCCTCGTTGCGAACGCTTCGAGGGTGAATTTTTTGGGCTCCTCATAACTTTCAGTGGGTAGCGGGGAGGGGCTGGGCGGTGTAGGGGGCCATGGGGATGGGGAGCTTGCTGGCGACGAAAGAGAGCCTGTTGATGGGAGGGCATCCGATGCGGGAGCCGCGAGCCTTGCGTCGGACGGCGGAGAAGACGCGCGCGCGAGCTTTCCTGGAGACATATTAGCTTGACATCCCTCCCTTTCCTTCCGATCTTTTCCTCATAAGCTTTACGGGGCGGCTTTCTCCCAGGAAGATTTTTATGTCCACGCGCTCTCGATTTTCTCTCTCCGTCGCTCTGCTGTTCGTCGTCCTCGCCCCCTTGGCGCGTGCCGCCGACAACGAGGTCAGGACGATCACCAACGTCGTGGACAACGCCGGCACCAACTACACCTTCGGGGTCGGCTACAATAACACCCTGTTCATCACCAACGGCGCCCAGCTCACCAACGTGGCGGTGGGACTCATCGGCCCGACGTGGCCCTACGCCGGGACGAACAACGGCCTGCTCGTGAGCGGTGCCGGCTCCATGTGGCAGAGCACGAGCTACCTCCAGATCGGCAACCAGGCCAACGACAGCTTCAACTGGATGATCATCTCCAACGGCGGGGCGGCCATTTCAAGCGGGGCCTATGCCATCGGGGGCACAGCCAGCGCCAGCAACCGGGTGGTGGTCACCGGCTCGGGATCGGTCTGGACCAACATCGCGGGCGTGATGCGCATCGGGAACAATGGCAGCGGCAACAGCCTCACCATCAGCGACAGCGGCAGAGTGGTCAGTGCGGGAGCTTCATTGGGGGTCAACAACAGCTCCAGCCTCGGCAACTGGGTGCTCGTGACCGGCACGGGATCGGTCTGGGACGCGAGCGCCGGCGCGATCGTGGTTGGCGCTCAGGCCGCGTCGCAGCGATTGATCATCTCCAACGGAGGAACGGTCCTGAGTCAATCCGGCAGAACCGGCGGAGACTTATCGTCCTACAACTCAGCAGAGAACTTCGTGTTGGTCACCGGTGCGGGCTCCCTCTGGAGCAACATCACGACCCTGACCATCGGCAACGGAAAAACCTCTCGCGATCTCATGGAGATTCGCAACGGGGGCAGGGTGACCAGCACCGCCGGAACGATCGGAAGCGGTTACAACTCGGCTTCGAACAGCTCGGTTCTTGTGACGGATCCCGGCTCCCTTTGGTTCATGGGAAGCAGCTTGTTGAGCTTGGGGGGTGGGTGGGGCCACTCCCTCGTCATCTCCAACGAGGGCACAGTGAGGGCAGGCAATGCCATCGTCGGGTACGGAGCCGGATCGAGCAACAGCACGATCCTCGTGACGGGCACAGGCTCGATGCTCACGAATACGGGCATCCTCACCGTCGGCTACACCGGCGGGAGCAACCTGCTGCGGATCGTCAGCGGCGGGACGGTGGTGAGCGGGAGTGGGCGGCTGGGCTTTAATAGCGGTGACTCGCGGGACAACCTGGTGATCGTGGAAGGCGCCAACTCGCTCTGGAATGCGGGGAGCTCCCTCGTGCTCGGTTCCACGAGCGCCGGGCCCAGCAACCGCGTGAGTGTGACTGCCGGGGGCGCCCTGCTCTCCGGGAGCGCGACGATCGGCGAAGTCGCCAGCACGTTTGGCAACTCGGTGACGGTCAGCGGAACCGACTCCGTATGGAGGGTCGCGGGCACGGTCACGGTGGGCGCCTCCGTCTCGAGCAACAACTTCATGCTCGTGGTCAACGGGGGACTCGTGGAGTCGAGCGGCCTGGTGGCCGCGGCGAACATCGGCAACTCCATCAGCAACGCGGGCGGCATCTTCCAATTCACGACGCGGACTCCAACGATCACCGCGGGGAGCGCGGGCGCGATCGTGCTGGATAACGGGACCCTCGGTTTTCGTGGAATCACCAACGGATCTCCGGTCCTCGGCGGCACGCAGTTGACGAATATCACCTTTGTTGGGAACAACGCCTTCCGCCTCGACACCGCGACCAACGCGGCGGGTCTCGGCAGCTACACGTTCGACTCGGTGGCCAATACGGGAATGGCCTCGAACTTCCAGCGCCTTGCCTTCGCAGGGAGCGGCTCGCTCTGGCGCAGTGCGAACCTCCAGATTGGCGCCGGCGGAGCCGTCGTCGGCAACGGGACGATTCAGGCCAACATGGTGACGAACCAAGGCACGCTGGCGCCGGGCAACTCTCCCGGCCTGTTGACCTTCACCAGCAATCTCACCCTGCTCTCCTCCTCCGTTTTGAACATGGAGTTGGCGGGAACCAATACGGCCCTCTTCGACCGGATCACGGTGGGCGGCGCGTTCGCCGTTGATGGCACACTCAACGTCTCGCTCATTGACGGCTTCACGCCGCAGGCGGGCGACACCTTCAAGCTCTTCGGTTTCGATGTGTCGCTCATCAGCGGCACGTTCGCCACGACGAGCTTCGGAGCCCTGTCCGGAGGCCTCGTCTGGGACACCAGCGACCTCTACATTACGGGCACCCTCGGCGTCATCCCGATCCCCGAGCCTCGCGCGCTCGCTCTCCTCAGTGTCGCCGCGCTGCTCGCCCTGTGCCGCCGGCGCGAGACGTCCTGAAGGGAGTCTGGAGCCACGATGCCCTGTCAGGAGGGTCCGCCTTGTCACGCGGGAGCGTGACAGGGAGCGGGTCAAACTCCATGGAGGAGACGCCTTTCGCCGGGCTCGGGTGCGGTTTGAGATCCTTTTCCCCTTTGGTTTCGATGGACTGTGTGTCCATCGTCGCGGTGTCCCTCATGGACGCCTTCACTCCGTTTCGGTTTTCGCCAATCGGCCATTGGCAAAAGACGCCGGGAAAGGTTCAATCTCCTCCATGATTTCGCCCGGTTCGCATCTCGCAAGACTGCCCGTGTATGAGCCCGGGCGTCCCATCGAGGAGGTCGCACGCGAGCTCGGCCTCGATCCTGCGCGGATCCTCAAGCTCGCATCGAACGAAAATCCGCTCGGTCCCTCGCCGAAAGCGGTGGCGGCGCTGGAAAAGGCTTCTTCGGGCGTGCATTTCTATCCCGACGGCAACGGATTTCTCCTCCGCGAGGCGCTCGCAAAAAAGCATGGCCTTGCGAGGGGGCAGGTGGTCCTCGCCAACGGATCGAATGAGATCATCGAGTTCCTCGGGCACGCCTTCCTTGCCCCGGGCGACGAGATGGTGATCTCCCAATACGCCTTCGCGATCTACGAAATCGTCGCACGCCTTTTCCGAGCAAAGGTCGTCGAGGTCCCCGCCCGCGCGTTCGGACACGATCTCGACGCGATGCGCGCGGCGATCACCCCGCGCACGCGCCTCGTTTTCGTCGCCAATCCGAATAATCCCACCGGCACGGCGGTGAGCGCGAAGGCCCTCGAACGCTTTCTCCGCGCGATGCCCGAGTCCGCTCTGGCGGTCGTGGACGAAGCGTATCAAGAGTTCCTCGAGAGACCTCTCGACACTCCGCGATTCCTCGCACGAAAGCCGAATGTGGTCGTGATGCGCACCTTTTCGAAAGCCCAGGGGCTCGCGGGCCTGCGCATCGGTTACGGCCTCGCCGCCCCCGAGGTCGCCGTCGCGCTCCAGAAGGTCCGCCAGCCGTTCAACGCGAACCTCCTCGCCCAGACCGCCGCGCTCGCCGCCCTCGGGGACAAGACCCACCTCCGCCGCACGATCCGGACGGTGCGGGCCGGACGCCGCTTTCTGCAGGATGCCTTCCGCGAACGAAACCTGGGGCACGTTCCTTCCTGCGCGAATTTCGTTCTCGTCCGGGTCGGCAACGGGAAAAAGGTCTTCGAGGCGCTCCTCCGCCTTGGGGTGATCGTTCGCCCGATGGACGGGTATCGCCTCCCCGAATGGATTCGCGTCACGGTCGGCCGACCTGCCGAAAACAAAATCTTTCTCAAGGCCCTCGATCAAGTCCTGGGAAGGAAGGGCTGAGCGTCGCGTCTCCGATTTCGGGCCCGGACCCGGGGGCGTTTGACGCGGAAGTTTCGGCCCTTCAGGCTTCCTCCGTGCTCAAGACCGACCTCCATCTGCACAGCCTCGAGGACCCGCACGACGTCCTGGAGCATGACGCCTTCGACCTCGTGGATCACGCGGCGCGCCGCGGCTATCGCGTCCTTGCGCTGACGCTGCACGGGCGGGTCCACCTGCCCGACGATCTCGCGGCGCATGCCGCGACGCGGGGAATTTTGATGATTCCCGGCGTCGAGCTTTATCTCGACGGGCGGGAAGTGCTTCTCCTGGGCGCCGCCGAGGAGGAGGCGCGGCTCCTGCGAACCCTCGAAGACCTTCGCGCGTTGAAGAAACGACGAGGAAACAACCTGCTCACGATCGCGCCGCATCCCTTCTACGGGCTGGGCCAGTGCCTCGGCAACCGCCTCGACGACTACGCGGAGACGCTGGATGCGATCGAGCTGTGTCATTTCTATACGGCGCGATGGAATCCGAACCGCAAGGCGGCGGAAGCGGCACGCCGACTGGCCAAACCGCTCGTCGCCTGTTCCGACACGCATCAGCTCAAGTGGATGAACCATCACTACTGCCTCGTGGACGCAGAACCGACGCGCGAATCGGTCTTTGCCGCGATCCGCGAGGGAAAACTCCGGAACGTCACCCGCCCGCTTTCCCGGAGCGAGATGCTCGACAAGCTGACCTGGCACGCGTTGACTCACGCGCCGCTGAAAGCGTTTCGCCGGTGGGGATGCCTCGCCTTGCCCAGGACGCCCCGCCGCTGAAAGCCAAGGACCTTCTTCGCGGCCGATGGAGAGGCAAGAAGTTGGAAGCTCGAAGCCTGAGGCGGGAAGGAGGAAAAGAGAGGCGAGATGCGAGGCGGGAAGGCTCGCGCCCCGCGAGCCGACGAAGCGATCTTCGAAGATGACGCCTTTCCCCTTCTCCTGCTAGAGTTTCCCTTTATGGCATCCCCTACCGCCCTCGTCGTCGGCGCCGGCCTCGGCGGCATGGCTTCTGCGATCCGTCTGCGCCGTGCGGGGTGGAAGGTCACCGTTCTCGAGAAGAACACGCGCGTCGGCGGCAAGCTGGACCGCCATGCCGCCGAGGGTTTCCTTTGGGACGTTGGCCCGACGGCGGTGACGCTCACCCCGGTGTTGACCGAGCTCTTCGAACACGCCGGGCAGCGCCTCGAAGATTATTTGGAACTGACGCCGGTGGACCCGATCTGCCGCAGTTTTTTTCCCGACGGGAAGGTCCTGAACACCTGGTCCAAAGCGCATCTCTTCCAGATCGAGATCGCCCGGCGCGAGCAGGACCAGGGACAGGCCCTCGAAGGATTCCTCCGCTACGCGCGGAGGCTCCACGACCTCGGAGGCGAGGCGTGGCTGTACCATCCTCCGCGGACGCCATTCGGTTTTCTTCGGGGGAATTTCCTGAAGCGCCTGCGCGGGCTGCCCGCTTTACTGAGCCGGCGAACGCTGGCGGACGTCGTCGAACGCCGTTTCAAAAACCTCCAGGTGAGGCAGGTCTTCGAGCGGTATGCCGCTTATACGGGCTCGTCGCCCTTCCTCGCGCCTTCGCTGCTCAATCTCATTCCCTATATCGAAATCCAAGGGGGAAGCTGGCATCTGCGCGGCGGCGTCTTCCGTCTCGTCGAGGCGCTCGAGAAGTGCGCCCGGGAACTCGGCGTCGAGTTCATGTTCGACGCGGAGGTAACGTCCATTCTCACGGAACGCCGCGGGCGTTTCGGCGCGCCGCGTGCCCGCGGGGCGCTCGTGAACACGCGCATCCGGATGGAAGCCGACGCGGTGGTCTGCAACACCGACCCCGCGCACGCGTGGACGCGCCTGCTGCAGGGCCTCCCCGGCGCCTCGCGCGCGTTCCGCCGCCTCGCGAAGCGTCCATTTTCGCTCGCGCCCTTTCTCATCCTCTGGGGCGTCAAGCACCGGGACCCGCGCCTCGCGCATCACAATGTCTTTTTCTCCTCCGACCTTCGCGCGGAGTCCCACGAGCTCGTCGCGCGCCGGCGCGCGGCTCAGGAGCCCACCCTCTACGTGGGCGTTTCCTCGCGCACCGACCCGACCCAGGCGCCGCCGGGACAGGACAACTACTTCGTGATGGCTCACGTGCCCCCACTCGAACCCGATCATCATTGGGATCGGGACCGCGACGCCTACCGCGACCTCATCCTGGCCCGCCTCGAAAAGATGGGACTCGATGCGCTCCGTCGCAACATCGTCTGCGAAAAGATCATCACCCCTGCCGACTTCGCGGCGCGCGTCCACGCCTTCCGCGGCGCGATTCACGGTTCCGCCTTTCACTCCTTCGGCAGCGTGTGGAGGCGTCCCCGCGCCCGTTGTCCCGGCGTCCGCGGCTTGTATTTCGTCGGCGGCTGCGTCCGCCCCGGCGGCGGAATTCCGTTCGTCCTGCTGTCGGCTCAACAAACCGTGGGGGCGATCCTCGACGACGCGCGCTGAAGGTCAGCCGGTGGCGGCGACTTCTTCGGCGAGGGCGCGCAGCACGGCGCCCGGGTCGGCTGCCTCGAAGAGCGAACGCCCCATCACCAGGAAATCGCTTCCTTCCCGGATCGCCTTCGCGGGAGTCATCACGCGTTTCTGATCGTGCGCGGCCGTTCCTTCGAGTCGCACGCCCGGGGTGACGATCACCGGTTCTTTTCCAAGCTCCCGGCGCAGCAGCGCGACCTCCTGAGGCGAGGCGACCAGACCGTCGGCGCCCGCACGCAACGCGAGGCGGGCGAGGTTGAGCACCTGCCCCGCCATGGTGTGGTCCACGCCGATCTCGCGCAGGTCGGCGTCGTCCAGGCTCGTCAGGATGGTGACGGCGAGGAGTTTCGTCTGCACGCGTGGGTCCTTCGCGCGCGCCTCCCGGATGGCGGCGGCGGCGACAGCGATCATTTCGACGCCGCCCGAAGCGTGCGCCGTGAGGAAACGAACTCCGGGGACGGCGAGGTTCGCGACGGCGCGTCGGACGGTGTTCGGAATGTCGTGGAGCTTGAGGTCCACGAAGGCGCCGTGCCCCCGTTCGAGGACGTCCTCGACGGCGGGCCAGCCCTCGTGGGTGTAGAGTTGGAGGCCGACCTTGAAAAAACCCACCAGCCCGCCGAGGCGGTCCATCACCGCGGCGGCTTCCGCCCGTGCGTCCACGTCCAGCGCGGCGATCACGGGCGCGCGGAGGGGCGAGACGTCGTTCATGGCGGTTTTACAAGCGGGAGATGAGGAGGTCCCTGTTCTCGGTGAGCTGTTTGGGCAAACGGGAACGCAGCTTGATGAAGAGGTCGTCCTGGGCATGGACCTCCTGACGCCATTCCTCGGCCTTGATGGCCAACGCCTCGCGGAGCCGTTCCCGCGTCGAGTCGGGAAGGCCTTCGAGATCAATCTCCCCGAGGCGGGGCATCCAGCCAAGCGCGGTTTCGTCGGCCTCCGCGCGCCCGTGGCAGCGGTCCACGATCCACTTGAGGATGCGCATGTTCTCGCCGAAGCCCGGCCAGAGGAATTCGTCCTTCGCGTTCTTCCGGAACCAGTTCACGTAGAAGATGCGCGGCAGGCGCTCGATCTTTGACCGCATGTTCAGCCAGTGGGCGAAGTAATCGCCCATGTGGTAGCCGCAGAAGGGGAGCATCGCCATCGGGTCGCGACGGACCTGGCCCGCGCCGCCCACGGCGGCCGCGGTCATCTCGGAGCCCATCGTCGCCCCGAGATAGACGCCGTGCGTCCAGTTGAAGGCCTGGCTGATGAGGGGAACGGTCGTCGAGCGCCGCCCGCCGAAGATGATCGCGCTGATCGGAACCCCTTCGGGATCGTCGGCCTCGGGGGCGAGACAGGGATTGTTCGTCATCGGCGCGGCGAAACGACTGTTCGGGTGGGCCGCCTTCGACGGGGACGCAGGAGTCCATTTTCTCCCCTGCCAGTCAAGCGCCTCGGCGGGCGGCGGTCCGTCTTTCCCTTCCCACCAGACGTCCAGATCGGGCGTCAGCGCCACGTTGGTGTAGATCGTGTCCCGTTGGATCGTGGCGACCGCGTTGGGGTTCGATTTCAGGCTCGTGCCGGGCACGACACCGAAATAACCCGCCTCGGGATTGATCGCGCGGAGGCGCCCGTCTTTGCCAGGCTTCATCCATGCGATGTCGTCGCCCACGGTCCAGATTTTCCAGCCCTTGTAGTGCGCGGGCGGCACCATCATCGCGAAGTTCGTCTTCCCGCAGGCGCTCGGGAACGCGGCGGCGATCCAGGTCTTCTCGCCCTGGGGCGATTCCACGCCCAGGATGAGCATGTGTTCGGCAAGCCAGCCCTCTTCGCGGGCGAGCCACGAGCCGATGCGCAGGGCGAGACACTTCTTCCCGAGCAAGACGTTTCCGCCGTAGGCCGATCCGACGGAAATGATCGTGTTGTCCTGGGGAAAATGGCAGATGAACCGCCGCTCGGGATTCACGTCGAGCATCGTGTGGAGGCCGCGGTTGAAGTCCTTTCCGTCGCCGAGGTGGCGGAGCGCCAGTTCGCCCATGCGCGTCATCACCCGCATGCTGAGCGCGACGTAGATCGAGTCGGTCAGCTCCACGCCCACTTTGGCAAGCGGTGAACCCGGAGGGCCCATGAGATAGGGCACCACGTACATCGTGCGCCCCTTCATCGCCCCGCGGCACAATCCCTTGAGCTTCTCGTACATCTCGGCCGGCGCCGCCCAGTTGTTTGTCGGTCCGGCCTCCTCGGCCCGCGGCGTGCAGATAAACGTGCAATGCTCGACCCGGGCCACATCGTTCGGATTCGAGCGATGGTAGTAGCATCCCGGAAGCTTCTTCTGGTCCAGGCGGATCAGGACCCCCTGCCGGACGGCGTCCTCCGTGAGAAAGTCCTTCTCAGCCGGCGACCCGTCGCACCAGAAGACGCGATCGGGCTGCAGAAGGGCAGCCTGGTCGGCGACCCATTGGTTCAAGGTGGAGTTGGTCGAGCGACACTTGCCGAAGTCGGCGTGATCCATAGGGAGGAAGGATGGGGATTGAAGGGTTTTGCGGGTCGGAAGACCCGGAGGCGGGCGCGTGAAGGTATCGGTCTCTTTCCAGTTCGACAAGCAAAAGATAACCGAAAAATCGCGTCAGTCGAATGTCGTCCAGTCCACGCGCGGCGCGTCGCCCCAGAGGCGTTCGAGGGCGTAGAACTCGCGGCACTCCCGCGAAAAGAGGTGCACGACCGCGTCCACGAAATCGAGGACCACCCACTGGCTCATCGGAAAACCGTCCACTCCTCGGGCGCGAACACCCTTCTCCCGCGCGCGTTCCTCGATCTCGTCACGCAGGGCTTTGAGGTGCGGTTCGGAAGTCCCGCTGGCGATCATGAAGAAATCGGTGATGCCGGACTTCTCCCGGACATCCAGGATCACGATGTCTTCTCCTTTGCGGCGGTCGGCGCTGCGCGCGCAAAGCCGGGCGAGTTCTTCAGGCGTCATTCGGGGTCGCGTAGAGTTGGTGCGCGCGGATATAGGCGAGCACGGGCGCCGGAAGCCAGCGCGAAACGTCGCGTCCTTCGCGGAGCCTCCGGCGCAGGTCCGAGGAAGCGACGTCCAGCGTCGGCCCGGGGATCGGACGATGGCGCAGCCGCGCCCTCAATCCGGATGGCACGTTCGGAGGCGGAAAGACCGTCGGATAACCCGGCCGTTCGACGACCAGAAATTCGCAGAGGTCGAGGAGCGCCTCGAATCGCGCCCAGGATCCGACCTGGATGAAATTGTCCGAGCCGAGGATGAACCCGAGGCGCGCGCCGCCGTTTTCCGCCGAGATCGCGGCCAGGGTGTCCGCGGTGTAGGAAGGCCCCGCCCTCTCGATCTCGATGGCCGAGACCTCGCATGCGGCGCGCCCCTCGACCGCCCGGCGTAACATCTCGAGGCGATCGGCGCCAAGCGCCAGGCCGACGCCGCCCTTGTGCGGAGGCTGGTGGGCCGGCACGAAACGGACGCGCGCCGCGAGCCCCGCGCGCAGCACGTTCTCCGCCACCTGGAGGTGGCCCGCGTGGACGGGGTTGAACGTCCCTCCGAAGACGGCGAGCTTCAACGGGGCGAGGGCGCAGCGGGGGCGTCCGCGCGCCCCTGTTCCATCGCAAAACGGCGGAAATGCTCTTTGAAGATAGATTCCACCTCGCGGAAGTTGAACGGCTTGGTCATCCACCGGTTGCCGCTCTGCTGGAGAAACTCGAGCGTGCGCGGGGAGTTCGTGTCGCCCGTGACGAAGATGAAGCGCGCGACGAGGTCCGGCTTCGTCTCCTTGACCCACTCGTAAAGCCCGCGTCCGTCCATCCCCGGCATCTTGAGGTCGGAGACGATCAGATCGAAGTCCTGCCGCTCGATCATTTTCTGGGCCTGCAGGCCGTTCGTCGCGCCATGGACGCGGCAGGACTTGTCCGCGAGGAGCTCGGAAAAGACGTCGAGGATGGCGACTTCGTCGTCCACCACCAGCACCTCGAACACGCGCGTGGGCGGGATGACGCCCGACTTGCGCATCGGCGACGAGGCGGCCTTGCGGTCCTCCGGCTTCACGTGGGACACCGGGAATTCGAGGGTGAAGACCGCGCCGTCTTCGTCGTGGTTGGCGGCCGTGATGTTGCCCGAGTGCTCCTTGATGATGCCGTGGGAGATGCTCAGGCCGAGCCCTGTGCCTGCGCCGGTTTCCTTGGTGGTGAAGAACGGATCGAAGACTTTTTCGAGGATCGCCGGCGGGATTCCGTGGCCGTGGTCGAGCACGATGAGGCGCACGAGGGCGCCGGACGCCTCGGTCTTGATCCGGATAAATTTCTCGCGAGGGCTGCCCTCCATGGCGTGCATCGCGTTGTTGATGAGGTTGAGGAGCACCTGTTCGAGCTGGTTCGGGTCCCCGAATACCGGAGGAAGGGGCGTCTGGAGTTCCCTCACGAGCTTCACCCCCGACGCGCGCAGGTCGTAATCGAGCAGCTCGAGGGTGACGTCCACCAACTCATTGAGGTTGACGTTCGACTTCTCCATCGGATGCTTGCGCGCGAAGGTAAGGAAGTTCTGGACGATCTTGCTGGCGCGCTCGCTCTCGCGCTGGATCTTGGCCAGGTCGCCGCGGATTTTTTCGTCCGCGGTGGGTCGCATGCTGAGGAGCTGGGCATAACCGCTGATGACCGCAAGCGGGTTGTTGAGTTCGTGGGCGACGCCGCTGATGAGCTGGCCGAGGGCGGAAAGCTTTTCGACCTGCCGCATCTGCTGTTCGAGGCGGCGGCGTTCGGTCACCTCGCGCAGATGGACCTGTACGGCCGCGCCCTTGGGCGCCGCCATCACCGAGGCGGATCCCTCGGTCAGGAGCATGTTGTGGTCCTTGCGGGTCAGCGGGATGTTTCCGTATGAGGCAAAGATCCGGGAAAGCGCCTCGGGATGCTCCCCGATCTCGCGCTCTTTCTCGCGCAGGATGGGGCAGAGATTCACGAACCGGAGCTGAAGCAGTTCGTCGCGCGAGTAGCCGCTGAGGGCCTGAGCGGCCCGGTTCACCTCCAGGATCTGCAGGCTGCGCGGATCCACGACGAAAATGCCGTCGCTCGTGTTCTGGAAGAGGTGTTCATACTTGTTTTCGGTCAGCTCGATCTCCTTCTGAAGGTGGCGAGTGAGGCGCGCATCGGCCTTGATCTGGTCGCGCAGGCTGATCGCCTCGCCGCGCACCTCTTCGAGCATCAGGATGATCATCCCCACAGCGATCAGGAGCTGCGTGATGGAGATGATCACGAAGCCGGTCGGTCGCATCGCGTCGTCCGCTTCGAAGAAGGGTTGGAAGGCCATCTGGATCCCCCAGATGATGAAACCCAACCCCAGCAGGCTGGCGCCGAGGTAGCGGTGGATCAGTCGTTGGGAGAAGAAGCACCCTGCCGTGAGGAAGCTCGACAGGCTCAGGATCGTGAAGAGCGGCATCGAGAGCCAGAACCGGCTCTCGACGCTGTGGCGCGCGACGTAGCTCCAGAGCAGCATCATCAGCACGGTGAGGGCCATCTCGCGCTGGCCGCGATGGCTTCCCCGGAAGTTCAAGGCGCCCCAGAAGAGGAAGATGGCGCAGATCCCGATGCAGGCGAGCTTCACCCATTCCCACTGGGGCGGGTTGTTCACTTCGAGGAACGAGATGCTCGAAGTCAGCCACAGGGCGTAAAACAGCCAGCCCGCCGTCCACAGCGCGAAGTAGGGGCGCCGCGTGTAGCGGTTCAGATAGGCGTAGAGCCCCACGAGCACCCAGGTGCTGAGCAGCGCCAGCACGAGCGCGGCCTTCAACCACTCCGGCGGAAAATACAGGTCCAGGAAGTATTGGAACTGCATCAGGGACGCACCATAAATTTGGTTTATCTCTGCGCCGAACGAATAGGTCAGAATTCCGAGAGGGCTCACGGAAAGGAGGGGCCGAGGCCCTGAAGCATGCCCTGTAACCGCGTTCCATTCAAGCGCCAAAGCTGAATCCGGGTTTGACACCGATCCTCCGGCTCGGTTCAAGGAGCGAACCTCATGATGACCCCTCCCTCCTTCTCCCTTATCATCCGCGGAGAATTGCCGTCCAAGGCGAAAATGGACGCCCTCCTCGTCGCGGTCCCTCCGCGCGCGCAAGGCGCTTCGCCCTGGGCCTTCCTTCCCGCCGCGCTCGCGCGCGAATGCGAACGCGTGGCGCCCGCCGCCGAGTTCCGCGGCAAAGAGGGCGATCTCGTCGTCGCCCCTGCCCTCGAGGCGCGAGGGGCGCGTTGGCTCGCCGTCGCCGGCCTCGGCGCCCGTGTTGATGCGCTTCCCCGGGGGCGCGCGCTGGGGCGCGCGCTCCGCACGCTCGCCAAGCGGCATTGCCGGCGGATCGGCATCGCCGCCCCTCCGGGCCTTCTCTCTCCCGCCCTCGTCGCCGCCGCCGCCGAGGAGGCGACTTACGATTTCACGGAATACCGACCGCGCGACGCCGAGACGCTCGCCGCGCCGTCTTCCGAGATATTGCTCTTCGATCCCTCCGCACGGCCGCGCGAGGCGGCCGCCGCGAACGCCGTGGCCGCCGCGGTCCGCGCCGCGCGCGCGCTGGCGAATCAACCGCCCAACGTTCTGAATCCGGCGACGCTTGCCGCCGAGGCGCGCCGCCTCGCCGCCCGGCGCCGCCTGCGCTGCGAAATCTGGGATGAACGCCGCCTGCGCCGCGAAGGATTCGGCGCGCTCCTCGCGGTCGGCGGCGGCAGCGCGAACCCGCCGCGCTTCATCCGCCTCGATTATCGCGGCGGCCGCCGGGGCGCGCCGCCCGCCGTGATCGTCGGCAAGGCGATTACGTTCGACACCGGGGGGCTCAGTCTCAAACCGGGCGAACGAATGGACGAGATGAAGTTCGATAAATGCGGCGGCATCGCGGCGCTGGGCGTCATGGACGCCGTGGCCGCGCTTCGCCTGCCTCTCAACGTGACGGCCCTCATCGCCGCCGCCGAGAATATGCCGTCCGCCACCGCCTATCGCCCCGGCGACCTCGTGAAGACGCTTTCGGGCCGCTACATCGAGGTGCTCAACACCGACGCCGAGGGGCGGATGGTCCTCGCGGACGCCGTGACCTACGCCCAGCGCCTCAAGCCGCGCGCGATCGTGGACCTCGCGACACTCACCGGCGCCTGCCTGATCTGCCTCGCGCACGAGGCCGCGGCGCTTCTGGGCAACGACGATCGTCTCGCCGTTCAACTGCTCGACTCGGCGGAGCGGACTGGCCAACGCCTCTGGCGGCTCCCGATGTGGCCCGAGTTCAAGGAGATGATGAAGAGCGAGATTGCCTATGTGAAAAACATCGCGGGGCGCGAAGGCGCCACGATCACCGGCGCGTGCTTCATCGGCGCGTTCGTCGAGGAAGACGTTCCTTGGGCGCATCTCGACATCGCCGGCATGGCCTGGACCTCGAAGGAAGAACCGCATCGCCCGAAAGGCGCTACGGCCTTCGGCGTCCGTCTCCTCACCGATTGGCTTCGCGGGCTCGCGTCTTCCTGATCGGGACAACCGGGAACCCGTTTCGCGCCGCAGCTGTGCCGCAACCCGTCCGCAGCAAGGCTCAGGAAGGGTGGCGGGCTTCGGGTTGCGCCGCGAAGCCCGGAGGGGGGGCACCGCCGGCGGCGTCGCGAAAGGCCTGTTTCAACACATCGAGCCCTTCCCCTTTCTCGGCGGAAATGGGGATCGGCTTAAGACGAAACTTCCGACGGAAGCGGCGAAGATGTTCGGCGGCTCCGGGGGCGTCCATCTTGTTGGCGACGACGAGCCGCGGCTTGCGGAGGAGGACCGGGTTGTAGAGTTCCAGCTCCTCGAGGAGCGTCGCGTAATCAGTGCGCGGATCGCGCCCCTCGGTGCCCCCCATGTCGAGGAGGAGCGCGAGGCCACGGCAGCGCTCGATATGGCGGAGAAACCCGTGCCCGAGGCCGACGTTGCGGTGCGCGCCCGCGACGAGTCCGGGGATGTCGGCGACAGTGAGTTTGCCCCAGTCGTCGAACTCGATCGCGCCCACGACGGGATGAAGCGTGGTGAAGGGGTACGACCCGACCTTCGGATGCGCACGCGAAATCCGGGAGAGCAACGTGGATTTTCCCGCATTCGGGAAGCCGACGAGGCCGAGGTCCGCTACGGTCTTGAGCTCGAGCTCGAAGTCTCCTTCCTCGCCCGGTGCGCCCAGGTCGAACTCGCGCGGGGCCTGGTGGGTCGAGCTGCGGAAGACGGCGTTGCCCCGTCCGCCGCGTCCGCCTTTGCAAAGGACGAACTCGGTCCCGGCTTCGACGAGGTCGGCTACAGGATCGCCGTCGGGGAGGCGGCGAACCTCGGTTCCAGGAGGCACCTTGACGGTGAGGCGCGCGGCGGAACGTCCATGCTGCTTTTTTCCCCGCCCGTGGCCGCCGCGCCCGGCGATCAGACGCGGCTGGTAAAGGAGGTCGGCGAGATGGCTGGTGTGCGGGTCCACATGGAGGACGACATCGCCGCCGTCACCGCCGTTGCCGCCATCGGGACCGCCGCGCGGCACGAACTTCTCTCGACGAAAGGAAACGCAGCCGCTCCCGCCGTCGCCGGCTTTCGCATGAATCTTGACGCGGTCAACGAACATGGGCGACGCATCGAGGGCGCGGTTCGGCGGGCTGGCCGTCGCGGTTCAATAGAGCCAACGCCGGATCCGTCCCGTTTGATCGAGCGCGACGCCCTGGCGGCGATAGGCCCAACACATGTAGCTGACGCTGACGAAAAAGCTGGCGGGGAGGCGGTTGAGCGCACCGATCTTGCAGCCGAGGAGGGTGGTTTTCCCTCCGAAACCCATCGGGCCGATGCCAAGGCGGTTGGAGGTTTCGACGACGTCCTTTTCCAGGCGCGCAAGCGCGGGCACGGGGTTCTTGTCGTCGAGCTTGCGGAGGAGCTGCTCCTTGGAATGGAGGTAGCCGGTGGCGCGATCGCCGCCGATGCAGACGCCGAGGACGCCGGGGCCGCAGCCTTTGCCCTGCGCCTGGAGGACGGCATCGAGGATCGCGCGCCGGCAGCCGTCGAGGTCGCGGTTCGCGCCGATCTTTTCGTGGGGAAGCGAATACTGGGCGCCGACATTTTCGCAGCCGCCTCCCTTGAGGATGAGGCGGACCTCGGCGCCCGCGCCGGGCGCCTGGTCGAAATGGAACGCAGGGGCGCCGGGGCCGACGTTGGTGCCGTCGTTCTTTCCGGTGAGAGAATCCACGGAGTTCTGCCGCAGATACCCCTTGCGGGTGGCGGCGCGGACCGCGTCGCACGCGGCGCGCCGGAAGTCCGATTGGTCAAAGCCGCGCGGGGCGTGGACGAAGAAGAGGACCGAGCCGGTGTCCTGGCAGATGGGTTGAGACTTGTTCCTTGCGAGGGCGATGTTGCGGCGGATGATTTCGAGCGCCTGTTCGGCGATGGTCTGCTTCGCCTCGGCGCGCAGGGCGCGGAGGATGGCGCGGTGGACATCGTCCGGGATTTCGGCCGACGCGCGGCGGATCAGTTCGAGGAGGGATTCGCGGAAGGATTTCATTGCGGACAGGCCGCTGTGAAAGCGCGGGATGAGGCCGGAGGGTTCAAGAGGAAACAGCCGATCTATTCGATGTTGTTTGCGCTTCGTTGAGGCTATGCTGAACGCCTCCTTCTATCAAACGCACCCCTTCCCCCGCGAACCTTTTTCCTCCGTGGCTTCTCCGTCCTCCAAACTGACGATCGCGCATACCGAAGCCTCGGAAGGCTGGGGCGGACAGGAAATCCGCGTGATGGTGGAGCTCACCGAAATGGCAAAACGCGGCCACCGCACGATCTTGATCGCGCCGCCGTCGAGCGACATCTTCCGCCGCGGCCTGGACGCGCAGATCGAGACGCTGCCGCTCTCGATGCGGCGGCAGGATTTTTTCGCGAACCTGAAATGGCTGAGCGGATTTCTGCGCTCGGAAAAGGTGCATGTGGTGAACACGCACAGCTCGCGCGACAGTTGGCTGGCGGGATGCGCGGCGCGGCGCGCGGGGACGCCGCTGGTGATCAAGACGCGCCACATCTCGGCGCCGATCTCTCGCGGCTGGCTGACGCGCCTCGCGTACCAGAAGCTCCACGATTTCATCATCACAACAAGCGAGGGGATTGCGCGGGATATGGCGCGCTTCAACGGCTTCGACCCGCGACGCATCGTGGCGGTGCCGACGGGGGTGGACCTCGGAAGGTTCGATTGCAGCGGCGGCGGCCGCCGTCTCCGCGAAGAGCTGGGCCTGCCTCCCAAGGCGCTGCTGGTGGGCATGGTCTCCGTACTGCGGAGTTGGAAAGGGCATCCGGACTTTTTGAAGGCCGCGCGGGCGGTGAAGGCGCAGGCGCCATCCGCGTATTTCGTCATCGTGGGAGAAGGGCCGCGCCGTGCGCATGTCGAAGAGGACCTGCTGCGGATGGGACTGGAGGATTACGTCTTCCTCATCGGGCACCGCGACGAGGTGCCTCAGGTGTTGTGTGACCTCGACGTGTTCGTGTTGCCCTCCTACGCGAACGAAGGCGTGCCCCAAGCCCTGCTGCAGGCCCTCGCGATGCGGCGGCCGGTGGTCGCGACGGCCGTCGGAGGAATCCCGGAGGTGATTGCTTCGGGAGTGCACGGCCTGCTCTGCGGACCGAACGAACCCGATGCGCTCGCGGAGAACATCCTGCGCGTCCTGACCGATCCGCCCTTGGCTCGCTCTCTTGCGGAACGCGGGCGGGAGCGCGTGTTGGAGCACTATTCCCTGACCCAGATGATCAATCACCTGGAGCAGATCTACACCGAGCGGCTCGGCGGATAGGGCGCCATCCCTCGCGCGGGCGCCTCCTCCCGACTCCGGACGAGATGGGAACAGGCTTGGTCCGCGCTTCCTTTGCAGCCAAGGAAAGCGCCTCCGCTGGAGAGAAACTTCAACCCGCGGGCTTTCGGCGACGAAACGCGGGAGGGGTCAGTACGTCGCGAGGTCGCCGAAGGAGTCCGCGAGTTCCTGGCGTTTGCCGTCCTGATCGTAGCGGTAGAGCTTGCCCGGCTCTTCGTCGCGCGTCAGCTTGTGATGCCCGTCGCAGAAGGGCGGCTTTTTCGACAAACCGCACATGCAGATGTAGATCGGTTCGCCGTCCGCTCCTTCGATTTCCTTGGGACCGGTCTGGATGTGTTTGATGATGCGTGCCATGAGGGTTTTCTCCGGTGAAGGTTGAGGGGATTGGGATCGTGCAGAAACAATGGAGCCGGATTTCCAGAGGAGAAGGGCGCCTCCATTGCTTTTGCAAAGCTCAAGGATAGCCCATGAATTCGTCTTCGTGAATCTGCTCTTGCCGCACGCCGGCTTGCGTCAGCGCGGCCTGGACGCCCGCCATGAAGCGCGGCGGCCCGGCGGCGTAATACGCCGGGCGGCTCGCGTCACCGAGCGTTTCGCGCAGCAGCGCGGCATCGAGAAGGCCCGTGCGTCCCGTCCAGCCTCGGCGGGATTTTTCCGCCTGAGACATGATCGCCACCAGCCGGAAGCCGGCGGACTGATGTTTCCAAGCCTCAAACTCATCCAGAAACGCCGCGTCTTCGGGAGTGCGGTTGGCGTAGAACAACGTCATCGCCCGCGACGAGCCGCGGTCCAATGCGTCCCGGATCATCGCGCGAAACGGTGTGATCCCGATGCCGCCCGCCAGAAAGACGGCCGGCGCGGAAGATTCGTTGTCGAGCACGAACGCGCCGAACGGTCCGGCGACCTGCACGGGTGCGCCGAGCGGGAGCTCCCCCAGGACGCGCTTGAACGCGCTGCCGGTCATGCGCGTGGCGACCAGTAGGCCTGGCTCCTGCGGCGACGACGCGATCGAAAGCGATCGTGCGGCGCCTTTCTCGTCCTGAAAGGGAGGATTGATCAGGGTGATCCGGACGAACTGTCCCGGCCGAAACGCCCACGCTTGACCGCCGAGATCAAACCGGAAACTCATCGTGTTTTCGGCGATGACGCAGCGTTCTTGAAGCGTGAGGGTGAGCTTGCCCATGGTCCGACGGCGCGCGCTTCCGAAACGTGGCACGTCTCGCGGAATTTTCAACTGCTTGCCGCCGGCTTCCCAAGGAGGGGCAGCCCTCCTCCGTTGCGGACGGCTGGACGGTCCCGCAGCGATGAAGCCTCGCGCTCTCTTCTCACGACCGGAAGATGTGCGCCCGTCACAACGTCAGCGAGCCAACGTACTCCCGCTGGAAGCGGGTCTACGGAGGCATGGAGGTGGACGAGGCGCGGAAGATGGGCGGGATTGGTTCACGCGGAGAAGCGGAGACGCGGAGGCATCCAGGTGGTTTACGATTCGGTGCAGACCTTCCTTGAGGGTTGCAGCACCAAAATTGATCAGTAGGCCAACCGGAAGGTTCATCAGGCGCAGGTAGGTGAGCAGTTGCTTGCCGTGGACGGGCGCGAGTTTTTCCACCGACTTGAGTTCCACGACCACGCGGCCTTCCACAAGCAGATCAACGCGGAAACCTTCCTCAAAAACCATCCCGTCGTATTCAAACCGGATAACCTTTTGCCGCTCGGCATGAAAGCCCCGCCGCTCCAGTGTCCTCGCCAGCACCGCTTCATAGACCGATTCCAGCAATCCCGGCCCAAGCTCCATGTGAATCTTGAGCGCCGCATCCACAGTCGCGCCGGTGATGTCATCCAGTTCTTTCATTGCTTCTTCCTCCGCGATCTCCGCGCCTCCGCGTGAGTGTTATTCACAGGTGCTTCTTCCTCCGCGATCTCCGCGCCTCCGCGTGAGTGTTATTCACAGGTGCTTCTTCCTCCGCGATTTCCGCGCCTCCGCGTGAGTGTTATTCACAGGTGGCCTGCTTTCTAATCCCATCGGATTCGATAGGCTGGCCTTTGACCATCATTTTCTGATTCTTGGTGCTCATGCGGCGGCCTCCTTCGGAGCAAGGCCCGCCAGCTCACGCACCGTCATCGGCGGGTAGGTCTTGGCGGGTGTGAAGATCTCGTGCTTCCCGGATCTGGCAAAGAGCGAGTCTTCGGCGCGGAAGGTCGAGGAAAGCGTGAGACTGTCGAAGCGGAAGTCGCGCCGCTGGAAACTGCCTTTGCCGAGATAGCCCCATTCCGCAAAGAGGATCGCCGAGCCATCGGCGGCACGCATTTTCATGGCATCGCCGTGGACGAGGTTTTGCGAGAGCACGAAGGACGCGGCGCGGTACAGGTCGTCGGACGGATCGAGGCGCAAATCCTCGGCGAAGATCTCGAGCAGGTTGGCGCGGCAATCGGCGATGTTGTCCGGCAGCAGTTCAACGCCGTAGATGCACATCAACCCAAGCAGCGCGTAGTGCCGCCGCTCGAACTCGGACTGGCCGTATTTGAGTTCCACGGCGACGAGCTTGCGCCGCAGGATTTGCACGAGGAAGTTCCCGTTCCCGCACGCCGGTTCCAGGAAGCGCGAGTCCATGCGCTCGGTTTCGCCCTTCACGAGGTCGAGCATCGCCTCGACCATCCAGACGGGGGTGAAGACCTCCCCGTGATCGGCGATCCGTTGTTTGGACTTCACCAGGCTCATGGAGCGATCAGCAAATGGGGTGTTTGTGCGCGGATCATGTCGGCGCATTGTGCCGAACTTCACACGACGTGACCACGGCCGGTGTCCCTAGGGTCCATGCACCTTCACGAGTCACCGTTTCTGTCCTCAAACTGCTGCTGCCTCAAAAAACCGGATCAAACCTTTGTCCAACGGCCTGTTTCGGGGTTTTTGGATCAAAATGGTCTCGGCAGGCGTTTTCTTGCGTAACCCTTTGATGTTCCGCCTGATTTCGCGTGGATCAAACCTGATGACAAAGTTCACCTGAAC
>JADZFN010000008.1 GCA_020849895.1 Verrucomicrobiia bacterium
CGCCCCGCTCGGAGACTGGCCCCGTGGAAGTCGGCGGACACGAAGTTCACGGTGGCGCTGGCCGACGGCGGGTTGACGTGGACCACCGGCTTGCCCGCACGCTCAAACGCCTCGGCGATGGTGAGGCCGTTGGGGCTCGGGAGCAGGATGAGGGCGTCCACGTCGCGGACCTCCCTCAAGAGGAAGTCGATGGGATACGCGCCTGCCGACGGGTTCGCGTTCAGGGGGCGGAAATCGAGGCGTCTCGGCGCGTGGCCGGCGGCCTGGAGGATCGCCGCCACCACCCGGGTTCCCCACTGCGGCGGCGAGTTGTTCGTGGGCAGGGTGACGTTGAGCGCGACGCGGAGCGGGGCGGCTGTCGCGCGGCCGACGGCGAAGGCGCCGCTTCCCACGCGCGTGCGGATGACGCCTTCCTCGCGAAGCTGACGGAAGGCGGCCTGCACGGCCGAAGGGCTCACATTGAGCCGTCGCGCGAGGTCGCGCACGGTGGGCAGGCGGGAACCGTCGGGGAGGCGCGCGCGGGCGATCTGCGTTCGGAGATAGGCGAGCGCCCGTTCCGAGGGACGCGGGTGGGGGCTGAGGTCCGTGTCCGGCGGGGAGGGGGACGCGTGGAGGTGAGGGGAAGCGGAGCGTGACTTCATGCGGACCGGGGGTGGATCCCGACGGTGACTCCGCCCCCGTCGCGAGTCAACCACGGGGGAACTCCCTTGATCCCCGCGTAAGGAACGTCCCTCGGGCGAGCTCCCGCGGCTGCGGGCCTTGGAGTCGCGACGCCCTCGTCGCGTGGGCGGGGCGCGGGCTTGCCCGCCGATGGCGGGCATCCCGACTCCAGAGCAGGGCAAGCACTCTGCTGGCCATCCCGGGCGCGGATGGCAGGCAGAGGGCCCGCCCTCCAGAGAAGGCGCCGACCCGCTGGGGGCATGCGCTTTGGGACGGTCCCGAAGGCGAATCCTTTGGGGCAACGCCTTGACCGCATGGGAACGGCTCAGGCCGCCAACACGCGGCGGATGGCGCCCTTCATGATCGCCTCGCACTTGCCGGAGACGAAGGAGTCGATCGGCTCGTAGCCCCCCTCGGCGGCGGAGTTCTCCATGCAGATGTAGCCGGGGCCGCAGTCGCCGTAGCTGGCCACGGCGACCCATGCCTTTGGGCGGAGATGTTGCGCGAAGACCTGGTACTCGATGAACGACTCTCCGGGCAGGTGCAGGACGTGGGCCGCCTTCCCGAACGAAAGCGCGGTGATCGGGATCGGTCGGTCCAGCCGCCGCCGGTAGGCGACCTGCAGCGCCGCCTGCGAGCGCCGTTTGGGCGGGCAGGCCGCGTCGTTCAAGCGCGCGAGGAGCGTTTCCATGGTCTCGTCGTCGCGCGGGGGCAGCACCACGTTCGCGACGCGCCATTCTGCGGGTTCCACGGGGACGCGCGCGACCTCCCGCTCGGATTCCACGAGCGCGCGGTAGATGCGTTCCGTGAAGACGGGGCGGTTTTCCTTTGCGCCGTCGTTGTACTTGCCCGCGGTGATGTTGCCCGCGCATTCGGTGAAGAAGGCGTGAAGCACGCCCGGCTCCTCCGCGGCGCGCCGCTCGCGCGCGAGGCCCATGAAGTCGGGGGTGACGGTATGGTCGGTGTCGTAGCTTGTGGGATGGACCGCGTAATAGTGCAGCGCGGCGATCTTCGCGCCGCCGTCCCAGAAGCTGATCGTCTTGAGCCACGGGTCGATGAGCCCCTCGGGTTCGGCGCGCACCGCGGGGTCCTTGGTCTGGGTCCAGCGGACCGCCCTGACCCTGCCGTCCGACCCCATGACGCGGCGGTTCGAGGCGACCTTCTCCACCTTCGCCCGCCCGAGGCCGAGGTGGGTAAGGCGGTGGGGGCGGCGCACCGCCTCGCCGAGGGCGGCGGCGACGCGATCGAGGGCGGCCGCGCACCAGGCGGGGTCCATCACGCGCGGGATCTCGGGGAAGGCGCTCACGAGGCGGTCCGCCTCCTCGTCGGGCCACGGGGTGCAGTGCGGGTGGCCGCACTGGACGGCGACGCGCTCGGCGGTCGTGCCCGCGGCCGCGGCGAGGCGCTCGCGCCAGGCGATATGGCTGAGGTTGCTCATCTCCGCCCAGTCGAGGGCGCAGAGCACGATCGGCGCGCCGTCCCCGAGGAGGACGACCCCGAGCGCGTGCAACGGGTCGGAGATCGCGAGGGCATGATCGTACCACCCCGCGCAGAGCGGGTGGCCGAGGGGCGGGGTGACGTCTGCGCGGAAGGGGGCGAGGTAGTTCGTGGTCATGGGGAAGGCGGTCGGTGTGGGCGGCGGCTTTCGGGGGAAGGCTCGGCCGCCAACCCGGCGATCTCGCCGTCGGAGAGGGCCCTGCGGTGCACCTGCAGGTCGGCGAGTCGGGTGTGGACCCGCACGGAGATCGTGAAATCGCCCTTTCCAAGTCGGAGGGCGGGGGTGTCCGAAATCGTCACCGATTCCCCCCTGCCCGGGAAAGTCGCGGTGGCGCGCCCGTCGACCGTAGCGAAGACCGCGCCTCTGTTCCGACCGTGAGGGCCGTCTGCCGCGGCGGATCTGGCGTTGGCGGCCAGCGGCCAGGAAAGGAGGGGGTCGGGCCTTTCCTGCAGATCAACGGTTTGGCGCTTGTTCATGAGGGTGGGTGTATTCCGGGGGGAGGAGCGGCCGGCGCCGCGGGTTCGGAGAAAACAGGGGCATGGGGGAATGTTTCAAGGGGCGCGTCATCGGGTGACAAGTCTCTCGGCGTTTCGGTGATAGATCTTCTCGGTGATCTCGCGGGAGAGGTCGAGCGTCTGGAGAAAGTTGTGGAGGTTCTGGTCCGGGAAGTCGCGGCCGAAGAGCAGGCGTTCCTGATGGCGGTCGAGGAAGCGCTTCGCGTGTGCGGGGTCGCGGTCGAGCGCCATCAGGCCGGATGCGGAGAGGTCCGCGTGGAGATTGGGATAGCGGTCGAACAACGCGTACAGGCGTCCTCCCGGCGTCACGGGCGTGCGGGGGTAGCGTTCGGGCGTGGCGTCGGCGTCGCCGCTGATCTCGCGCCAGAAGCCGGGCGCGTGGCCGACGAAGACCGTGTTGGGGCAGGCCTGTATCGCGCGTTCGAGGTGGGCGACCGTGCCCCCGTACCAGGTCGGGTCGTACCTCGGTTTCCCATCCTGGCCAGGGCCGAACGGCACATCGAGGTGGAGCACCACGGGAAGTTTGAGTTCGCCCGCGACGCGGAAGACCTCGATGCAGCGCGGGTCGTCGAAGGGGATTCGGAACTTCCACTCGCCGCACACCTTGACCCCGTGGATCGCCACCGCCGCCCGCAGCAGTGAGGGGGCGTCCCCAAGGAGCGGGTGGGGGCAGTAGCCCACGACGAAGCGGTCAGGATAATGCTCGCGAGCCCGCAGCAGGTCCCGCAGAGAAATCCCCGCGTGGGTGCCGTCGAGGCGGAGGTTCAGCGGATTCAGGAGACGGTGAAAGGCGGGATCGTCCTCCCACGGCGCGATCTCCCAGGTGAGCAACCATGCGTACTCGATCCCGTGGGCGTCCATGTCGCGCACCAGGGCGTGGTGGTCCTTCCCGTACCAGAAGGTGTGCTGGTGGCTGTCAACGATTCGGTTGGGTGCACTCATTGGTGTAGCTGGTGACGGCCGAGCCCCTGATCCCCTGCCTCCCCAATCTCGCGCGCAGGCGGCAGCAGTCTGCGAGCGACCCGTCGAGGGGAGAGGGAGGAGGGCGCTTGTTCATTGATCTCGATGCCCTGGGAGCCGAGGCCCGCCGTTTTCTCGACGGCCCCCGCAAGCGAAAGGCGGTGCCGTCCCCGCAGGTCGGCGAAGGAACTCGTCTTCGTGGGACATCCCTTTCCCGGATCGCCCTCCTACGCCCCCAGCTTCAGTTCGTCGTGGACGAAGCGGATGGCGTCCCCGAGGTAGTCGGCGTCCTCCTCGGAGTAGAGGACTCCCACCTGCACGCCCACGTAGCGTCCCATCAGGTCCTCGCTGCGCGGAAAGTCTCCCGGACGGTACCCCGCGGCGGGCCATTCCTTGAAGTCCGCGAAGGGGGAGGCCCCCGGCGCGTGGGCCCGCCCGGTCTTGCAGTGATCGAGGAGGAAATGAAAGTTGGTGCCGGTGGTCTTGACCGCCGGCACGTTCCATTCCGCGAGCGCCTTCACCATCCGGGTGGCCATGTCGGGCGACTTCAACCAGAAGTAGATCTCGATGGCCGAGTCCCCCGAGGGGTCCGGGATGCGGCGGAACTCCAGGCCTGCGAGGCCCCGGATCTTCGCCATGATGCGATCCTGCGCGGCGCGGCAGCGGGCGCGGAGACCGTCGAGCTTGCGCAACTGCGCAAGCGCTAGGGCGGCGGTCAGCTCGGACATGCGGAACTGGCTGCCGCTGAAGCGCGGCTCGGACGGTTTCAAGAGACCCTCGTGGTAGGGGCGGAACAGCCCGAGGTCGTGCATGCGCACGGCGCGCTCGTAGAACCGCGGGTCGTTCGTGACGACCATGCCGCCCTCCCCGCTGGTCATGGACTTCGAGTGCTGGAAGCTGTAGGTGCCGATGTCCCCGATGGAGCCGACGCGTTTGCCGCGGTAGATCGCCCCGGGGCTCTCGGCGCAGTCCTCGATCACCTTCAGGCCCGCCTTACGCGCCTCGGCACAGATCGGGTCCATGTCGGCGGCCACCCCCTGGTAGTGAATCACCATCACCGCCCGGGTGCGCGGCGTCTTCAGGCGCGCGATCTCGGAAGGATCCAGGCAGATCGTGCGGTCGATTTCGGCGAGGACGGGGCGCGCGCCGACGCGCACCACCGAGGTCCAGCACGAATCCCAGCTCCAGGCGGGGACGATCACCTCGTCGCCCGGGCCGATCCCGAGCGCCCCGAGGGCGACCTCGAGGGCGGCGGTGCCGCTCGTCACCGCCAGGGCGTGCTTCGCACCCATCATCTCGCGGAACTCCTTCTCCAGCGTGGAGGCCATCGGGGGCATCGTGGCGCCGCATCCGTAGTAGCGGAACGGCTCCTTTCGGCGGATCACGTCGAGGACGAGTTCCTCCTCCTCCTTCCCGATGAGGACGCGGCCGAGGCCGAGGGGTGGACGGGGGCGCTTGACGAGTTTCGGGGGCGGGGCGGGGGTCGTGCTTTTCATAGAGAGGTTGGGTCAGGGCCCGGCCGGGACCCACTTCGTCGAGGGCCACGTGTAGATATCGCGAGGGTCGAGTTTCGAGCGAAGAAGGCCCCGGTTCTCGTTCCATCCGTGCCCGTCCAGCACGCGCACCTCGGTGGCCCCGGCGTCGAAACAGCCCGCGACGGCGGCGTTGGTTTCCGCCGTCAGGTGCTCGAGCCCGTCCGCGTAATCGGGGTTGCCGTCGGGGTGGGGCAGACACTGCGCCCATCGGTCCACCCCTGCCAGCCCCTCCATATCTGTGCAAACGTAAACCCGCATGTGGGACGACATGATGCGCGGAGGGGCGGGCTCGTCAAGAGCAATACAAATCATGCCAATACGCTTACGATACAATAATGATGTCGAGGCGCGGCGGCCGGATCCCCGGGTGGGGCGGAGGCGGGAATCCCGGCCGGTCAACCCGCTCCGGTGGTCCTTGATCCTCGCGTCACGCGCCCCCCAGACCGCATTCGATGAATGGCATGATCGATGAAGCCGTGAGAATGCTCTGGCTCTGGAAACGCCTCCTTACGCGGGGATTTGAGGCGTGCGCATGCGTCTTGCGGGTTGTCGGGGAAAGCCCTAGCAGGCTGCTGAAAATCGCCTCAAGCGCCGACTTTTTTTGAACGCGGAGGGGTCCGGAATAGTATGCGAGGTCCTGTCGATCCCCAAGCCGAACAGATGTGTTTCGTGAACCTTGAGAAGAAGGTGCCGCCCGAGCACCCGTTGCGAGGGATCAAGCGGCTGACCGAGCCGGCGGTCGCGCTGGACCTGCTGGATTGTCAGATCGAGCCCAAGAGCGTGGGAGGCGACAAGGGCTATCACGCCCGGGCCTTCGTCGGGGCGCTCCGCGAGCGAGGCATCTGTCCTCACGTGGCGGCGGCGGGCTTCTTGGCGCCCTTGCGGGATCGGTTGCAGGGCGGCCCGCACCGCACGGGAGGCGGGGCTTGCCGCCACCGGAAGCGATCAGAGTTCTTCCTCGTGGAACCGGAACTTCCCGTCCGCACCGGCCGCCGCCGAAAACTTCACCCGTTCGTTCGCGAAGGAGACCTCGAACGGCGCCTCCCGGCACGCGACCTCGTCGGTCGAGCGGGGCGTGACGAGACGGATCCGGATTTCGCCGTCGCGCCTCTCGACCATCGCCTCGGGAATCTCCACGGGGTCGCGAAAGGGCGCGAGGAGCGTGACCCAGAACGCGGGGAGCCGGACGCGTTCCGAGAAGGTCAGCCGCGGCGCAGGCACTCTCCCATGGAGATTGCGGATGGTCCATCCCGCGAACGGCGCCTCGCGACCGCAAGCGATCTCCCTGGCAAGGCCGCCGGGCCAGATCGCCTGCACGTCCAGATCACCGGTGCCGGTGGTCGTCTGCAAACCCCGTTTCGTCTCCTTCCAAGGCAGGGAGCCGAATACGAAACGCGACTCCACGAGGCGCTCCCCCTCCCCGAGCAGACGGTCGAACACCAGGATCCAGGCGCCGTTCACGAACAGCACGGCCCTCCGATGCTCCACCTTGATTCCGCCGAGGTTCCCGTAGCCCAGCCCGTATTCGCCCGCAGCGAACTGGACGGCGCGGCCGAACCAGTGGCGCCCTTCGAGCGGAGAGTCCCGTCTCCAGGACGCGGGAAACCATCCGCTCGCCTGTCCGCATCCGTCCACGCAGATCGTCGAATGCGCCGCCGTCGAGATGCTGTAACGACGCATCGGGTCGGTGCTGTCGTAGGCGCCCGAGCCGAGATCGGCGAGCAATGTCTTGCCGAAGGCCGTCAGCGTGATGGTCAGGGCGTCCTCGTGCGCGTGTCCCATCCCGAACGGTCCCGCGTCGAGGGCCAGACCGATGGCCTCGGGCCCCAGCCCATCCCGCATCATGAAATGTCCCGCCCAGGGCAACGCGTGGCTGAACGGGGGGAGGAGCGCGCCCTGCCGCCCGTGCGAAGCGAGCGCAAGAGCCTCGTTCGCGCCGAGCGCGGGTCCCTCGCGGAGGATGAGACTCGGAAACGTGTCGCTGGCTCGTCCGATCGCGTCCACTTGACCCGGCATTCCTCCGTCATTGAAGGCGAAGATCCTCCCGTGCGGGGTCAGATAACGCGCCCCGACCGTGAGGATGCGCTTCCGCCATTCAGTGAGGTCGGGGGGGACGGGAACGCCCGCCTTCTCGCAAAGCGACGTCGCCTCGGTCAGTCGCTGGTAGCAGATCATGTGATAGCTCGTGGACAACTCGGCCTGGACGCCGTCGGGAAGAAACTGAACCTCGAGCGCGCGTCGAAAGTGCCCGAAGTAGCGCTCGCGCAAGGAGGCGGCGAAGCGAAGCTCTCCGCACAGGACCGACAGCGCGACTGCGTGGTTCGCCATGATGAGACTGTGATTTTTGGGGTAATGACGGGTGATGAGGCTCCCGTCGAGCACACAGAGCACACCGGCGACCGTCCGGTAGAGAGCGAAGAGGAGTTCTTCTCGAAGCAGGCCGGTCCCGGCGAGCGATCCGACCGTGCGCATCATGCAGACGAGCCGGTGCGGAATTGTGATCCAGTTCCAGCGGCAGCGGTAGCGCGCCGGCGTGAGCGACTGGCGGAGGTCGTGCCGCGCCAACCACGTCTCGATGCATTCGATCGCCTTGCGGGCAAACGCGAGGTCGCCCGTCGCTTTCCATGCGGCCACGAGATCGGCGAGGAAATCGAAGCGCGCCAGGTGGACCATCGTGAAGGGTTCGTCGCCGCTCCTGTCCCAGTCGAAGGGCGCCTTCATCGGGATGCAGACGTCGTGAAACCAGAAGCGGTCCTCCAGCATGTCCCGGGCATGCTCCATGTTGGCCGGCGGCAACTGGTCGAATCCCGACCATGGGCAGACTGCGGCGCGCGCCTGAAACGCCTCAAGGAACTCTCCTTTCCTCGCCGGTGGTTTCGCGAGATCATGCCGCTCCTTCGGATCCTCCGGCTCGAACAGGCCCGCCGAGAGGAGGAGATCCCGTTCCCGTCGCCTCATGAAGTCCTCGATGTCGTCCTCCGAGGGCGGGGGCGTCTCGCGCCCTTCGACGATCTCCAGAAAATCGGGTGGGGCCACGTGCCACCATGAACCGAACGGGGTCGGCCAGCGCGTAAGCCCTTCATCCGGCGTCCACCGCGCGAGGCGAAACGTGTTCGGAAACCCCGTCGCGCTCCGCGGGATCACAATTTCGGCGCGCCAGCCTCCCTCGACCTCCCACGCCCGCCCTCGCCAGCCCGGGATCGGGTCGAGCCGTTTGTCGAACCGCTCGCTGATCGCTTGACCCGCGCGGGTGACGCTCAGGTGGAGACATTCTCCCGGGGCTCCGCACGGCATGACGACCTGGACGTGCTCGCTCTGCCACACGTCGGGGTCTCCATAGGCGCGCACGGCCGCAGGCGGTTCCGGCGGTCCGGCGACGCAGTGAAATTCGAGGCGCCATTCCGAGAGCGCGCTGCGGAAACGGACCGTGGTCGGGCGTTTCGCGCGCGTATGCGGCGCGTGCCAGAGCGCATACGGCTCCTGAGCGAGCCAGAAACGGGCGTCGGCAGTCCATTCCGAGCCGGCACGCAGAGGGGCGGGCCCCTCGAAAGAGGCGTCAAGAGAGGCAGGGGGACGTTTCGCCTCGGAGGCCGGTGGCATGGGAGGAAGCGGGGCGAACGCGCGTCGCGTCATTCCACGCGGACCGCGCGACGGAGGACCGCCGAACGTTCGGCGGCGAAGCAGGCCTTCATGATATGAAATGAATCTTCCGGATCGTTGGCGGACGGTCGTCCCGCTGCGGCGCGCGCACAGGCGTCAAGAATTTCCGGATGTGAGGCGTGATTGAAATCGGTGTGGCGCTCGAACCTCTTCTTTTTGAAATCGCGGAACAAGCGCCGCCGCGGCCGAAAGGTTCGCCCCCGGCCGTAGCCGTAGTCCGTCACCGCGATCGTCATTTCATGAAGGTCGAAGTAAGCCGCCGCCTTCGTCCCGATCAGGCTAAGCTGGAACACATCTCCCTCCTTGGAGGCGGCATGTCCGTGGACTGTGCCGTCCATGCGATTGAGCGGCGCGCGGGAGAAGAAGAAGGTGATCTCTCCGACGGCGCCCGAGTCCGCGCGGAAGTTGAGATGGAAATTGTCCATCACCTCGAAGTGGCGGATCACGTTGCCCGGGAAATAGGTGTTCACCTCGCGGATCCGGCTCCCCGTGTACCAGCAGAAGAGGTCGAGATAATGGCTCAACTTCTCGGCGACCATCCCTCCCGACTCGCGGGCGCTGTATTTCCATCCGTTCTTCTGTTCGAGCCACTGGAACCAGACGCCAGGCGAATACACAAGGTGATAGTGGCGGATCTCGCCGAGGACGCCGCGCTCGACGAATTCCTTGAGATGGCGATAGGCGACGGAATAGCGGCATTCGAACCCGAGCTGGAAGAACGACCGTCGGCGGCGCCACGCGCGCATGATCGCCGCGCAGTCAGACGGCGTGGCAGCCATCGGTTTCTCGAGGAGGACGTTGCGCCCGCGGCGCAGGAACTCGACGGCGATCTCGCGATGCGTACGGTTCGGCGTGGCGATATAGAACAGGTCTACGTCTTCCCGGTCCAGCAGGTCGCGCCAGTGGCGGACCATTGGGAAACCGTAGATCGCCTGCACCTGGCGGCGGCGCGCCGGATCGCGGTCCGCGCAGGCGACGAGATCGAGGCGCGCATCCGTTTTTGCGCTCTGCAGCGCGTGCGTCCCCATCGCGCCGCACCCGATGAGGGCGAAGCGGAACGGACGTCGAATCGTGGGCATCGAGGACTGGGAGACTAGAACACTTCCTTGCTTTCCGTAAACCTTTTCCTTGTGGTTTGGGCTTTTCTCGGAGGATGGACAAGGATTGAATCAGCGCATGAAACTGGAAGCTCCATTCACCGGGAAAAAGATGCGCGCGCTGAAGGTCGGCGATGCGGTCGAGATCAGCGGCGTGATCCATACGGGGCGCGACGCCTTTCACAAGCATCTCCATGACGGCGGCGCGCTGCCTCGAGGCGTCCGCCTCCGCGACGGGATCCTCTATCACTGCGGTCCGGTGGTCCTCCGCGAGAAGGGGAAATGGCGCGTGGTCGCGGCGGGGCCGACCACTTCGATCCGCGAAGAACCTTACCAGCATGAAGTGATCCGCAAGTTCGGCTTGCGCGGCGTGATCGGAAAAGGCGGCATGGGCGAGAAAACGCTCGACGCCTGCAAGGACTGCGGCTGCGTGTATCTCCACGCGGTCGGCGGCGCCGCCCAGGTGCTCGCCGAATGCATCACGGAGGTGACGGACGTCCACTTCCTTAAGGAGTTCGGCGCGCCCGAGGCGATGTGGGAGTTTCGCGTGGTGAACTTTCCGGCGGTCGTCACCATGGACGCGCACGGAAACTCCCTCCACCGCAACGTGCTGCGCACGAGCCGGACGGCGCTCGAAGCGATTCTGGGTCAAGGGATCCGCCGCATGGCTTGACGCGCGCGCGCGAGTTCGTCTAGGTTGGCGGTCTTTTCCCAAGAAAAAGACGCGTGAAAGTGACCATGGAAAATATTGCGGCGTGCCGCCGCAAATTGATCGTCGAGGCGCCCGCCGAGGAAGTCGCTCGCGAGTGGGCCGACGCCCTTAAGGAATTTCAGAAACACGTTCCGCTGCCGGGTTTCCGGCCCGGTCGCGTCCCTCTTCCGATGCTGGAACGGCGTTTCGCGAAGGAAATCGAGGACGAGGTCCGCCGCCGCCTCCTGCCGCAATTCTTCCGCGAGGCCGTGGCCAAGGAGAAACTCAAGGTGGTCGGCCCTCCGGAAATCACCCGAGTCACGCTCGCCAAGGGCGCCCCGCTCGCGTTCGAAGTCACGGTGGACATCGCTCCCGAATTCGATCTGCCGTCCTATAAGGAACTGAAGGTGAACCGCCGCACTCCGACCGTGACCGACGCGCAGGTCCAGCAAGCCCTTGACGCCCTCGCCGAGCAGCAGGCCACTTTCGCCGACCTCGAAGGGCGACCGCTCGCCCTCGGGGACTACGCCGTGATTTCCTTCACCTCGGTCTGCGACGGAAAGCCTCTCGTCGAGACCGCGCCGAACGCCCGCGCGCTTTCCGAGAACAAGCAGTTCTGGCTCCACATGGACAGGGAGACCTTCCTGCCCGGTTTCTGCGAAGCCCTCGTCGGCGCCGCCAAAGGCGACCGCCGCCAGGTGCTCGTGGATTTTCCCGCGGACTTTCGCATTAAGGAGCTCGGCGGAAAGAAGGCCACTTATTTCGTGGAGATCGCCGGCCTCAAGGAGCGCAAACTCCCCCCCGTGGACGACGCTCTGGCCAAGGTCTACCAGCAGGAGAACCTCGAAAAACTCAGGGAATACGTCCGCAAAAACCTTCAGGACGAGGCGGAACGCGGCGTCGCCAACGAGGTGCGCGATCAGGTCATCGAGCAACTGCTGAAAGCCGCAACCTTCGACCTTCCCGAGAGCATTGTTCATGCCGAAGCGCAAGAGGCCATGTTCAATATCGTCCGCGAAAACGCCGCCCGCGGCATCAGCACCGATTCCCTCCGGGAAAAGGGCAGGGAGATCCACGACTTCGCCCACAAAAACGCCGCGGAAAAAGTGAAGCTCGACTTCGTCCTCTCCCGCATCGCCGAAGTCGAAAAACTCGAGGTCAAGGACGAGGAGGTGGCGCACGCGATCGAGCATCTCGCCCGCCAAGCGGGCCGCCCCCTCGCGAAATTCCGCGAAGAACTGGCGGAGAACGGCGCGATCGAGAGGCTCCGTGAACGCATGCGCATCGGGCGCGCCCTCGACCGTGTCATTGAACTCTCGGTGCCGCTGACCGCCTGATCCGACTCCCTCCTCACGAAGAATTCGAGGACGCCTCTCCATGGAACGCAACCAGATGCTGATTCCCTACGTGATCGAACAGACCGGACGCGGCGAGCGCGGGATGGACATCTATTCCCGCCTCCTGCGCGATCGCATCATCTTCCTCGGCACCGCCGTAGACGATCACGTCTCCAACATCGTGATCGCCCAGCTCCTCTTCCTCCAGATGGAGGATCCGAAGAAGGACATCAGCCTCTACGTGAACTCCCCCGGCGGCCTCGTTTCCGCCGGACTGGCCATCTACGACACGATGCAGTTCCTGAGTTGCGATGTGGTCACGTATTGCGTCGGCCAGGCCGCAAGCATGGGGGCGCTTCTCCTCGCCGCAGGCGCCAAGGGCAAGCGCTTCGCGCTCCCGAACTCCCGTGTGATGATCCATCAGCCCAGCGGCGGGACGCAGGGACAGGCCTCGGACATCACGATCCAGGCAAAGGAAATCCTCCGTCTCAAGGAGCGCCTCAACGCCATTCTCGCTCATCACACCGGCCAGCCCATCGCCACCATCGAACGCGACAGCGACCGCGACTTTTTCATGTCCGCCGAGGAGGCCAAGGCCTACGGTCTCGTGGACGCCGTGGTGAAAAGCCGCAAGGAGATTCTCTCGCCTCCGCCGCCCAATCCCTAGGCCGTCCTTCCCCAACCCCTTTTCCGCATGGCCAAGGCTCCTCACTCCACCTTGTGCAGTTTTTGCGGAAAGCCCCGCCAGGAGGTGAAGGAGATCATCGCCGGGCCCGGAGTTTTCATCTGCGACGCTTGCGTCCTCGCCTGCCAGGGGATCCTCGATAAAAAAAACCGGGAAAAGGTCCTCGCGACCGCCACGCGCCTCGCGCTCCCCAAACCCGCCGAGATCAAGGCTGCGCTCGACCGCCACGTCGTCGGCCAGGAGAACGCCAAGAAGACCCTCGCGGTCGCCGTCCACAACCATTACAAGCGCATCTTCGCGCCCGCCCACGAAACGGGGGCTTCCGACGACGGCGTCGAGATCGAAAAGAGCAACATCCTTCTCCTCGGCCCCACCGGCTCCGGCAAGACCCTCCTCGCTCGCACCCTCGCTCGCACGCTCGACGTCCCGTTCTGCATCGCGGATGCGACCACCCTCACTGAAGCCGGCTACGTCGGCGAGGACGTCGAAAACATCGTCCTCCGCCTCCTCCAAAACGCCGACTACGACGCGAAACGCGCTGAGATCGGGATCATTTACATTGACGAGATCGACAAGATCGCCCGCCGCACCGAGAACGTGTCCATCACCCGCGACGTTTCCGGCGAAGGCGTTCAGCAGGCCCTCCTCAAGATTCTCGAGGGCACCGTTTGCAACGTCCCCCCTCAGGGCGGCCGCAAGCATCCGCAGCAGGAATACATCCAGGTCAACACGACGAACATTCTCTTCATCTGCGGCGGCGCCTTCGTCGGCCTCGAGAAGATGATCCGCCGCCGCCTCGGCACCAAGGGGCTCGGCTTCGGCGCGATGGCCTCGGGAGACGGGGCACCGCCGGAGCGCGACGACCTCCTCGCCTTGGTCGAGCCCGAAGACCTCCTCGCGTTCGGGATGATCCCCGAATTCGTCGGCCGCCTCCCCGTGGTATCCGTCCTCCGCCAGCTCGGCGAAGCCGAGCTGGTCCAGGTCCTCGCCGGTACGCGCAACGCGATGGTGAAGCAATACCAGAAACTCCTCGGCATGGACGGTGTCCGCTTCGAGATCACCCCGAGCGCCCTTCAGGCGCTCGCACGCGAAGCGCTCAAGCGCGGGACCGGCGCCCGTGCGCTTCGCTCCCTTCTCGAACGCCTCATGCTCGATTTGATGTATGACCTCCCCTCCCGCAAGGACATTACCGGTGTGATCCTCAACCGCGCCGTGATCGAAAAAGGCGCCGCCCCTATCGTCCGCAGAAAACCCGTCAGCGGCGCCGCATAGCCCTCGAAGGCGCGCGCGAAGGACGGATTCAGCCTGCGCCCAAGATCAGGCGCCGCAGGCGTTCACCTCACGGCCTTTGCGTGGCGCCGATTCGCAAAGCGGAGGCTTCGGCTACCGCTTCAGCAGACTCAGGCCCGTCATCACCTGCGGTTGCGGTTGGCCCATCATCTGAAGGAGCGTTGGCGCCAGATCGGCGAGGCGTCCGTCGGGACGCAGCGTCGCCCCTCGAAACCGGTCGTCCACCACGATCGCCTCCACGTCGTTGAGCGTATGGCTCGTGTGGGGGCAGCGGTTCACGGGATCCCACATCTGCTCGCAATTGCCGTGGTCGGCCGTCACCAGCGCCCCGCCGCCCGCTTTCCGCACTGCGTCGAGGACCTTTCCGACGCAGGCATCCACCATTTCCACCGCGCGGATCGCCGCAGGGAGCGATCCCGTGTGGCCCACCATGTCCGGGTTCGCGAAGTTCACCACCAGCAGGTCGTATTTCCCCGACTCGAGACGCCGCACCGCCTCGTCGCAGACCCCCGGCGCCGACATCTCCGGCTGCAGGTCGTAGGTCGCCACTTTCGGCGAAGGAACGATCGCGCGATCTTCGCCGTCGAACGGATCGTCGCGGTAATCGTTAAAGAAGAAGGTGACGTGCGGATACTTTTCCGTCTCCGCGCCGCGGAACTGCTTGAGTCCGAGGCGGCTCGCGTGCATCCCGAGGATGTTCTCCATCTTTGGCGGTTTGAGGAAGAGCGGGTGGACGTCCAACCCAGGTTCGTACTGGGTCATGGTCACGAACCGGACATCGAGCCGCCTGGCCCTCGGGAAGCCCGCGAAGTCGGGCTGCACGAACGCCCGTGTCAGCTCGCGCGGGCGGTCGCCGCGGAAGTTAAAGAAGAGGACCGCATCGCCGTCGCGCACTGTGGCGAGCGGTCGGCCGTCCTCGCCTGCGATGCAGGTGGCAGGCACGAATTCGTCGCCATGCATGGTGGGCTGGCTCGGATTCGCGTAGTACGCCTCGAGCGCCTCGGATGCGCTTTTCGCGAGCGCCGCTTTCCCTTCCACGAGGGCGTCATAGGCTTTTCGGACGCGCTCCCAGCGTTGGTCGCGGTCCATTGCGTAGTACCGTCCGCAGACGCTCGCGATTCGTCCGAGCTCCATTTCCCTGCAGCGCGCCTCGATCCGGCGGACGAAACCCAACCCCGAAGTCGGCGCTGTGTCGCGTCCGTCGGTGAACGCGTGGATGAAGACCTCCTTGAGCCCCGCGCGCTTCGCGAGCTCCACGCAGCCCAGCAGGTGGCCGATCGTCGCGTGAACGCCTGCGTCGGAGATGAGCCCCATCACGTGGAGCTTTCCGCCGCGCTGTTTCACGAACTCCACGGCGTCGAGCGCTGCCGGGTTTTTGAAGAAATCCCCGTTTGCGATCGCCTTGTCAATGCGCACGATTTCTTGGTCTACGACCCTTCCCGCGCCGATGTTCTGGTGGCCCACCTCGCTGTTGCCCATCACGCCCTTCGGGAGACCGACGTCGAGCCCGCAGGTCTTGATGAGCGCATGCGGATATTCCCGCATCAGACGGTCGTCCACCGGATGCTTCGCCTGTTGGATTGCGTTGAACTTGTCCTGCGACGGATCGGGGTTGCTTCCCCAACCGTCCCGGATGATGAGGGCCACGGGGCGGGGATGCTTCATGAAAGGCCGAACGCTAGCCTAAATCTTCCGCGCGCCGAATGCTTTTTCGCGCGCTTTTCTTGCTGCCCCTCCGTGCGGGAAGGCGTTTCAGGTTTTCGTTGCGGAAAAACGCGGGAGTCGAGAAAATCCGCAAAGTCTCCTTTTGATTTCTTTCGTCGATTCCGATCCCATGAAGTTCCGCCTCCTCCGCGACCAGTGGTTTCTCATCGGTGTGGCGGCCGTGTTCATTTTCGCGCTCGCGGACCCCGGCGGGATCATTGGCCCGTTGGGGCGCGCGTTAACGGCAGCGCGGGCGAACGAGGTCTGCCTCGCCATCATTTTCGTAATGTCGGGACTCGAGATGGACTTCGAACACCTCCGCGAAGCGCTGCGGGACGGGCGCGGGACGGCGCTCTCCATGGCGTTCACGTTCGTCGTCGCCCCGCTGCTGGCGTGGGGACTGTCTCTCGCCGCGTCGTCGCGCGACCTCGCGCTCGGGATGATGATCCTCGGCGTGGTCTCGACGACGCAGGCGAGCGGGATCGTGATGGCGGGCGCGGCGGGCGGGCGCTCGGCGCACGCGCTGCTCATCAGCGTGCTCTCGAACGCGCTTTGCGTGTTCACCATTCCGTTTCAGCTCTCCTGGATGCTGGCGGGGACCGCGCCGGACCTCCGCCTTCCTCTGGCGGAGATGATGGTGAAGCTGGCCGCGTTGATCCTGCTGCCGTTGGCGGCGGGAATGCTGATCCGCGGGATGCGGGGCGAGGCGCGGAGCGGCGGCCTTTCCGCCGGCAGCCGTCCCATGAACGCGGATCGGCGTGCGCCTTTCCCCTTTAAGCCGAGCGTGGTGTCGCGGCTGATGATCCACGGGATCATCCTCACGGGTCTGTGCGAAGGGCGCGCGAGCATCCTCGGCGGCGGCGCGCAGGTGGCCGAGGCCTTCGCCCTGACGCTCGTGCTTCATCTCGTGCTCGCGGGATTGCTTTGGAGAACGTTGCGCGCGCTCGGATGGGGTGCGGGCCGCCGCGAAAGCGTGTTTTTCATGGGGATCCAGAAAACGCTGCCTCAGGCGATCTGGCTGCAAGCGACTTATTTCGCATCGCACGGCCTGGCGCTGGTCGTGTGCCTGCTCTACCACGTGACGCAACTGGTGTTGGATTCGTGGTGGGTGGGTCTGATGGCGGCAAAGCGACGGTGATTCATCACCTCCGCAAATTGTCCGCGCGCCTGCGCCTCGAGCGGGAGGCAAAACGGGGCTTGCTTTGCGCGAAAAGAAAACGTTCCTTCGCAATTCACTCGTTCGCGCAATGACTCACCTCGACTGGCTGATCGTCTTGATTCCCGTGGGACTCGTGGCATGGGTGGCGGTGGTCACGCAGCGCTACATGTTGAGCGTGGCGGACTTCTGTTCGGCAAGCCGCGTGGCGGGGCGCTACGTGATCGCCAACGCGCGGGGCGAGACCGGCATGGCCGTCGTAAGCTTCGTCGCGGGGCTCGAGGTCTTCTATCGCGCGGGTTGGACGATGGGATGGTGGGGATTCATTGCGATCCCGGTCGGGATGCTCATGACGCTTACAGGGTTCGTGAACTACCGCTATCGGGAGACGCGGGTGATGACGATCGCGCAGTTTTTCGAGATTCGATACAGCCGGGGTTTTCGGCTGCTGGCCGGGTTCATGGCCTTCGTCTCGGGGATCGTGAACTACGGCATCTTCCCCGCGGTATCGGCGCGGTTTTTCGTTTATTTTTGCGGGTTGCCTCAGAGCGTCGTTCTGGGGGGGATGGCCGTGCCGACGTTCGCGATCATCATGTTTCTTTATCTGAGCGCGACCCTGTTCGTGGTGATCACGGGAGGTCAGATCACGATCATGGTGACCGACTGCCTCGAGGGATTGCTGTCGCTGCTGCTCTACTTCGTGGTGATCGTGGCATTGCTGCTGATGTTCTCGTGGCGGGAAGTGCACGAGGCGCTGGCGATGGCGCCGCCGGGCCTTTCGAGAATGGATCCGTTCGATACGAAGCAGATTTCGGATTTCAACCTCTGGTTCGTGCTGATCGGGGTTTTCGGAGCCGTCTACAACCACATGGCGTGGCAGGGAGGGCACGCCTACAACAGCGCCGCGAAAACGCCACACGAGTCGAAAATGGCGGCGATCCTGGGAAACTGGCGCGGATTCGGAAAAGGGCTGTTCACCACGCTGCTGGGCATCGCGGCCTATACGTTTCTGGTGCATCCCGACTTCGCGCAGCAGGCGGCGGCGGCGGGTGACATCCTCGCGAAAATAGACAATCCACAGATCGCGAACCAGATGCGGATGCCGGTGGCGTTGGGTCTGCTCCTGCCGATCGGGGTGAAAGGGGTGGTTTGCGCGCTCTTCCTGCTGGGGCTGATCGCCTGCGAAACCTCCTATATCCACTCTTGGGGGACCATCTTCGTTCAGGATTTGCTCGTGCCGCTGAGGAAGAAACCGTTTTCCACGAAACAGCACCTCTTCCTGCTCCGGCTCTCGATCGTCGGGGTAGGCGTATTCGGCTTCCTCTTCAGCCTGCTTTACCGGCAGACGGACTACATCCTGATGTTCTTCGCGATCACGGGAGCGATCTATCTGGGCGGCGCGGGTTCGGTGATCATCGGCGGGTTCTACTGGAGGAAAGGGACCAACGCGGGGGCTTGGACGGCCATGCTGTCGGGATCGTCGCTCGCGGTCTTCGGAGTCCTCATCCAGCAGCCGGCGATTTGGGGAAAGATCCACGTGCTGCTGAACTGGGCGATCGCACACGTGCCTTTCCTCGGTGGCCTCGAAGCCCTAAGAAATTTCGCGCAACACCTGCCGCCGAAGTTCCCGATCCACGGACAGTGGATGTATTTCATCGCGATGGCGACCGCGGCAAGCCTCTACGTGATCGTCTCGCTGTTGACTTGCCGGGAGGATTTCAACATGGACCGCATGCTCCACCGCGGGAAATACGCGTTGGACGAGCATGGAGCGAAGATGACGACGACGGTGCGTACGCGTTGGACGATCAAAAAGTTTCTGGGAGTGGACGCCCAATATACGAAGGGGGATAAGGTGATCACTTACAGTCTTTTCTCCTGGAAGATGTTCTGGTTGGCGGTGGGGGCGATCATTACCCTGTGGAACTTCGTTGACCGTTGGCCGCTGTCCTGGTGGTCCACCTACTGGCGGGTGAATTCGGTGTATATCCCCTTCATTCTGGCGATCCCGACAACGATCTGGTTTTTCTGGGGCGGCATCCGCGACCTGCGGCTTCTCTTCACGGACCTGAGGAACGTGACGCGCAAGGCGCACGACGACGGCACGGTGGTGGGGCACCGCAACCTCGACGAGGCGGAGGCGGGGCAGACCGCGAAGGCGGAGGCGCCGTCGGAGTGACGTCCGCGGCGCCGTGCCTCTACCAGCGGAGGACGGCGGCGCCCCAGGTCAGGCCGGCGCCGAAGGCGACGAGCAGGAGGAGGTCCCCTTTCTTGAGGCGCCCGTCGCAGACGGCTTCGTGCAGGGCGATCCCGGCGGAGGCGGCGGAGATGTTGCCGTAACGGTCAAGGTTGACGACGCAACGCTCCATGCCGAGTTCGAGCCGTTCGGCAAGCCCTTGAATGATGCGCAGGTTGGCCTGATGGGGGATGATCCAGGCGATGTCGGTGGGCTTGAACCCGGCGCGGGCGATGGCTTCCTCGGATGCGCGAGCCATATTGACGACGGCGTGCTTGTAGACTTCGCGTCCGTTCATCTTGAGGAAATGGAGTCCCTGCTCGACGGTCTTCGCGCTGGCGGGGTGCTGGGCGCCGCCGCCGGGCATGTAGAGCAGGCCGGCCTGTTCGCCGCTGGCGCCGAGCGAGGCGGAGAGGATCTCGCGCGCGCCGGTCGATGGACGAAGAAGGGCCGCGCTCGCTCCATCTCCAAAGAGCACGCAGGTGTTGCGATCTTTCCAGTCGGTGATGGAGGAAAGCTTGTCGGAGGCGACGACGAGAACGGTCTTGTAGGCGCCCGATTCGATAAAGCGGCGTCCGACTTCGAGGCCGTAGATGTAGCCGGTGCAGGCGGCCTCGAGGTCGAAGCAGAAAGCGCGCGAGGCGCCGATTTCTTTCTGAATGAGGCAGGCGGTGCAGGGGAAAGGCATGTCCGGCGTGATCGTGGCGCAGAGAATCATCTCCACCTCGGACGCGGCCACGCCGGCGGCTTCGAGGGCGGCCGCGGCGGCGCGGGCGCCCATGGTCGAGGTATGTTCTTCCTTGGCGGCGAGGCGACGTTCGCGGATGCCGGTGCGGGAGACGATCCACTCGTCGTTCGTCTCGACCATCTTTTCGAGGTCGGCGTTGGTGAGGACGCGCTCAGGCAGCCACGCGCCCGTACCGGCGACCTGGCAGCGCAGGAGGGCGCGGTCAGGCAGAGGCGATACGCTCATGGTTGCGGCGGACTTCTTCGACGATGTGAGTGGAAAGGTGCTGGTTGATGGCCTCACGGGCAACACGGATGCAGTTGCGGACGGCCCGCGGGCTGCTCACCCCGTGGCCAATGATGCAGGTGCCGTTGATGCCCAAAAGAGGGGCGCCCCCGTATTCGGCATAATCCGTCTTGCGGCGGATGGCCTTGAAAGCCCCTTGGGCGAGCAGGGCGCCTGCGATCCGGAGAGGGTTGCGTTTGATCTCGGTCTTGGCCCAGTGGAACAGGGCGGAGGCGAGGCTCTCGGCAGTCTTGAGCACCACGTTGCCGGTGAACCCGTCGCAGACGATCACCTCGACGTTGCCGGCGAAGACATCGTGCCCTTCGACGTTGCCGGAAAAATTGAGGTTTGAGCGTTCGAGAAGCTTGAACGCCTCCTTGGTGAGGGCGTTCCCCTTCTGGTCCTCCTCGCCGACGCTCATCAGTCCCACGCGCGGATTTGCATAGCCGAGGACATCGCGCGAGTAGAGGCTCCCCATGATGGCGTAGTGCAGGAGATGGGTCGCGCTCGTCGCGGTGTTCGCGCCGGCGTCGATGAGGACGAAGGAGCTTTGTTCGGTGGGCAGCACGCAGGCGATGCCCGGGCGTTCGATGCCCTCAAGGGTGCGAAGGCGGAGGGTGCAGGCCGCCACGGCTGCGCCCGTGTGGCCGGCGCTGACGATGGCCTGGACGCGCCCCTCTTTCGCGAGTTCAGCGCAGCGGGAGATCGAAGAGTCTCTCTTGCGGCGGACGGCTTCCGAAGCGGCGTCGGCCATGTCCACCACTTGGGAGGCATGGTGAAAAACGACGCGATCGTCCTCGCGCCTGTGGCGGGCAAACTCGGCGCGGACGCGGGCCTCGTCGCCGACGAGAATCAGCTCTTCGATGTCGGCGTAATCGCGAAGGGCCAGAACGGCGCCCTCGACAATGGCGGCGGGAGCGTGGTCGCCCCCCATGGCATCCACCGCGATCTTCATCGCCTATTTCTTGATCTCAACGGTCAGGATCTGCCGTCCCTTGTACCACCCGCAGTGGGGGCAGACGCGATGAGGAGGACAAGCCTCTCCGCAGTTGGCGCAGCGGCCGGTCTGGGGCGCGTGGAGACGGTTGGCCATACGGCGGGTGCGATATCGGGCCTTGGAAACCTTGCGTTTGGGAACTCCCATAGAATTATCAACTCCTTGGCGGCACGCGGAAACGGCCGTTCTTTTTCGGCCTCGGCGGCGCGCCGGGCTCTTTTATTGCGATGTTCAATTGATCGAGTTTGTTCCACCGACCACTCCCCGGACCGCCTGCGCCCGGCGGCTGTGCCGCCAACGGTTGCGTGCCGGGGGCGGCAGGATGGCTGGGAAGGGCGAGCAAAATATCTTCGCGCATCAGGGGAGTCAAGTCCACCTCGTCTCTGCGCGTCTCCGTTTCGCCGACAAAATCTTCGACTTCCACCGGGAGATCGAACCATTCGAGGGTGCGCACGCAGCGGGCGCGGACGACCGTGGAGAGGCGCCCCCGGGCCAAGATGCGGTTCGGGGCAGTCTCCATAAGATCGAGCGCGTAACGCACGGGCTGTTCGAAGCGGTAAAACTCTCCGGGACAGTCCAGGATCGAGGGCGGGTCTTCGCCTTCCAGATGCAGACCTTCTTCCGGCAGCAGGCGGAGCTTCACCTTCATGGCAGGATGGGAGGGCGCAAAGCGTCAGGTTGAAAACCCGTATTTTCGACGTAGGGCCTTCTCGATATGCGGCATCACAAAGGGGCTGATGTCGCCTCCAAGCTGCGCGATTTGCTTCGTCATCCGCGAGCTCAGGTAGCTGTAGGAATCGCGCGGCATCAGGAAGATGGTTTCCACCGTCGGGGCGAGGTTTCGGTTCATCAGCGCCATTTGGAACTCCACTTCAAAGTCGGAGACCGCGCGCAGACCGCGGACGATCACGCACGCGCCTTTCTCCTGCACGTAATCTACGAGGAGCTGCTTGAACTCCTCGACGCGCACGTTTTCGAGCCCGCAGACGGCTTCGCGCGCCAGCTCGACGCGTTCCTGAACGGTGAAGAGCGGACGTTTCTCGGTCTCGTGGGCGATGGCTAGGATGACCTTGTCGAAAAGACGCGAGGCGCGGCGAAGCACGTCGAGATGTCCGTTCGTCAGCGGATCGAAGCTGCCGGGGTAGATCGCGAAGGTCGGCATCCTCTCATGCTACGACGGCTCCCGGCCCGGCACAACCCCGTTGACCGTGGCGCGCGCGTCAGGGCGCGCGGACGATCCATCCCTCCTTGGGTTCGAGCTCGGGCGAACAGGCAGCCTTGCTGCGCTCCTCCTGCACCGTGTCGATCGTGATCTCTCCCGCCAGCTTCTCGTCGGTAAAGACCACGTTTCCCTGCGCGTCCTTCGTGTCCACGGACTGATAGAGCTTGAGCTTGTCGCCGCTCTTGAAGCCCTGTTTGCTGCCGACGGAAACGATGAGAATCCCCTTGGCGGGGACGGCGAGCACCTTGCCGGGGGCGGCGCGAAGCGTCGCGGCGGCGGCCGCGGCCGCATGGGCGGCCCTCTCGGCGGCGGCCGCTTTCGCCTTCTTCCGTCCGGATTTCGGAAGGTCGAGCGCCGAGACCTCTTCGACGATGGTGTTGAGGGCCTTCACCGTGGCCTTGCCGAGGGCGCTGTTCATGAACTCGGAGTTGCCGAAGCCGATGTTCCCGCCATGGCCTCCGACCCCGACTCCGACGTCGAAACCCATGCCATTTTCCGTACCGACGGCCTGTCCCGTCTTGATGACCTTGCGCGAGGCGACGTCGGTGAATCGCCAGTCGATCCGCACGTCCGACGCAGTGGTTTTGATCCCGAGATTGCCTCCGCTTCCGGGGATGAAGCCTCCCAAGCCGAAGTTCTGCGCTTTGCTGCCGAAGCGAGTCGCCTTGCCGCGAAACATGAAATCGGCGCCGGCGAAGCCGCCTTTCTCCACCTTCTCGCCTTTGCCGACGTAGCCCTCCTCGCCGAGACGAATCTCGTCCTTGAGGGATTCGAGCGCGGTGGATTCGAGCATCGTGAACTTGTTCAGCTTGCCGAGCTCGGTGATGAGCATCTCCGCCAGTCCCTCGCCAAGGGCGGGCTGCCATCCCTGGATCTGGGAGAGATCCCCGTCCAGCGGGGCGACGAACACGGAGGGGAGATCCTCCTCTGCTCGCGCGACGGCGGCGCCGAAAAGCAGCAGGGCTGGCAGTAAGAGTTTTTTCATGGAGGAGAATCTCGCTCCACCCCCCCTCCGCAGACAAGTCGAAACGGGCCGGGACCGCGCCTTTGAGGGTTGCCTGCTGCGCGGAGATTGGGTCAACATCGGTTCCATGGCAAAACCTCTCGATGTGACCATCGTCGGCGGCGGGATGATCACGAACGATCTCCTCCTGCCCGCCGTCTGGCATCTCCAACGCACAGGCGTGGTCGGCGCCGTCACCGTGTGCGCGCTGAACACCCCTCCCCTCAAAGCCCTCAAAGAGAACGCCGAGTTGAAGCAGGCGTTTCCCGGGCAGGATTTCCTTCCCGAGCCGGCGCTCTCCGCGTCCGCCGATCAGGTCTTCCCTTCGCGCTACAAGGAGGTGCTGGCGAAGATGCCGCCACGCCAGGCCGTCGTGGTCGCCATGCCGGACAACCTGCATTACGAGGTGGTGATGGAAGCGCTCCGGCGGGACCAGCATGTGCTTTGCGTGAAGCCGCTCGTCCTGAAGCACGCGCAGGCCGTCGAGGTGGAGCATCTGGCGTTCGAGAGAGGGCTGTTCGTCGGCGTCGAGTATCACAAGCGTTTCGACCGCCGTTCGCTCATCGCACGACGCCATTACGAGCTCGGGCACTTCGGAAAGTTCGTGATGGGCGAGGCGAAGCTCATCGAGCCGTGGTATTATCGCCACTCGAACTTCCAAAACTGGTTCACCTGCGACCGCACCGATCCGTTTGTCTATATCGGTTGCCATTACGTGGACCTCGTCTTCTTCATCACGGGGCTGAAGCCGGTGGAGGTGTCCGTGTCCGGCGTCAAGGGACGGTTTCCGAACGGCAAGGAAGGGTACCTCTGGTCCAGCGGACGGGTGCGCTTTGAGAACGGCGCGATCCTCTCGGTGACGAACGGGCTCGGCTATCCCGACCAGGGCAGCGGCGGCAACGAGCAGTGCCTTACGATGTTTTGCGAAGGAGGCGACTGCGGGGGAATCATCAAGCACGACGATCAGTTCCGTGGCGTGACGCACGCCTACGTGGAAGATCGAGGCGGCAAGCACCATCACTTCATCAATCCCGACTTCTTCCGTTTCGTACCGTGGGAGGGGCCGGGCTACAAACCTGTGGGCTACGGTCCCGATTCCGTTGCCGCGATCCTCGGCATGGCGCAACGCATCGAGGCGGAGACCTCCGGGCTCGAGCCGTCGGCCGCCCTCGCGCGCCGTCGCGAGCTCCTCCGCGAAGCGGACCGCCGCGGGATCATCGCCACGCCGGCGAACAGCGCGATCAACGAACTCGTTGTCGAGGCCGCCCGCCTCTCCATCCTCGCGGACGGCCTCCCGGTCGCCATCGAATATGGCGTCGCGCCCAGGGTCGTCCCCCGTCGCTGACCTCGTTCACCGGCTTCGGAAAGGCGCGCGACGAACATCGAGCGCGGAACGCCTTCAGCCCGGAGGCGGCGGCAAGCCTCCCGACGCCGCGTCAGGAAGGAAAAACCATTTGGTTTGACTTCCTTTCTCGCGGCGAGAACCCTTCCGTCACATGAAAGACGTCCTGTCGGGGCAGGAGCGGTCGCGTGAGTGGCTGCTGGCCCGCCAACATCCCGAGGGATATTGGGTCGGAGAACTGGAAGGCGATACGATTCTCGAATCGGAGTACGCGCTTTATCTGCATTATATGGGCTGGGGCGACGCGGCCACCTACCGCCGCCTCGCCAATTACGTCCTGAACCATCGCAACGCCGAGGGCGGATGGGCGATCTTCCCCGAAGGGCCGACCGACATCAGCGCTACGGTGAAGTGTTACCTCCTGCTTCGCCTCGCCGGCCACGCCTCCGACGAGGAGCTGATGCGCAGCGTGCGCGCCCTGATCCTCAGTAAGGGCGGAATCGTCAAGGTCAACAGCTTCACCAAAATCTTCCTGGCGCTGGTGGGTGTGTTTCCGTGGGAAGGGGTGCCCGCCATCCCGCCGGAACTGATCCTGTTTCCGAAGAACTTTTACTACAGCATCTACTCGATGAGCGCGTGGTCGCGCACGATGATCGTGCCGCTCGCCATCGTCGAGCATTTTAAACGGACACGCCCGTTCCCCTTCGCGGCGGATGAGCTTTACGTGGACGGACGCGAGAAGGCGAACATTCATCTCCCATGGAGCGAACGGTGGATCACCTGGCACAACTTCTTCCTCGCTTGGAACCACATCATTAAAGGATGGCAGAAAACACCGGTCCATCCCTTCCGAGGGATCGCCCTGAAACGCTGCCACCGCTGGCTCCTCGAACGGCTGGAGTACTCCGACGGACTGGGAACGATTTTCCCGGCCATGATCAACTCGATCTTCGCGCTCACGGCGTTGGGCTATCCACCCGATCATTCGCTCCTCCAGCGGGAGAAGAAGCAGCTCGAACGCTTTGTGATCGAGGAGGGCGACACGATGCGGCTGCAGCCGTGTTTGTCCCCCGTTTGGGACACCGCCTGGAGCACGGTCATCCTGCGCGAGTCCGGACTTCCGCCCAATCATCCCGCCCTGGTCCGTGCCGCCGAATGGCTGCTCTCGAAAGAGACGACCATCGTCGGGGATTGGGCGATCAAAAACCCGCAGCCCGAACCGGCGGGTTGGTATTTCGAGTTCCGCAACGAATGGTATCCCGATGTGGACGACACGATCGTGGTCCTGCGCGCATTGAAGCTCGTGGACCTTCCGAACCGCGTCGCCAAGGAACGTGCGATGGAGCGCGGGCTGCGTTGGACGCTCGGGATGCAGTGCCGAAACGGCGGCTGGGCGGCTTTCGACAAGGACAACACCCGCCGCCTCTATACCGAGGTGCCGTTCGCCGACCACAACGCAATGATCGATCCGCCCACCTCCGATATCACGGGGCGGGTCCTCGAGTGCCTCGCCGATTTCGGGTATACGGCCGCCTCGCCCGCGTGCCGCCGCGCGATCCGCTTCATCGAAAAAGATCAGTGTCCGGATGGATCGTGGTTCGGCCGCTGGGGCAGCAACTACCTCTACGGCACGTGGCAGGTCCTCGTCGGCCTCGCGCGGATCGGGGCGGATCTTTCCTCCCCCATGGTGCGGCGCGCGGTGCGCTGGCTTGAGTGCGCCCAGAACGAGGACGGCGGCTGGGGCGAAACGCTCGCCTCCTACAACGATCCCTCCCTCAAGGGCAAAGGGCCTTCCACGGCCTCGCAAACCGCCTGGGCCATCCTTGGCCTCCTCGCCGCCCGCGAATTCAACAGTCGCGCCGTCGAGCGAGGCATCGCCTGGCTCGTTGCACGCCAAACCGCCGATGGCTCATGGGTAGAGAAGGAATGGACGGGCACCGGCTTCCCGAAGGTGTTCTATCTGCGCTACCACCTCTACCGCGCCTACTTCCCGCTCTCGGCGCTCAACGCGTGGGCCGATCTCCACCGCGACCACGCCCGCCATCCGGCGGTGCAATCCCTGGCCGCCGAAGCCGTCCGCGAGGCGGTCCCCGTCGAGGCTCGACGGGAAGCCCGCGCCGCATGAAACGTTCCGAAATCAACCGCGTCATTGCTCGCGCACTCGCCTGCTTTCAGACGCACGGCTGGGCGCTCCCTCCCAGCCCACAGTGGGACGTCACCGACTTCGGCCTCGGGGATTTCTCTCGATGCGGCGCCGTGCTTGTAAATCTCACCCTCGAGAAAGAATACAGCGAGAAACTCATCTACTTGACCTGCCGCCAGACGATTCCCTGCCACGGCCACCGCAAGAAAAAGGAAGACGTCATCGCCCGCTTCGGCGCATTTTCGATCCAGGTTTGGTTCGGCGATCCAAAGAAGTGGGACCGCGGGGGCGTGCTTCAAATCAACAACAAAAAGAAAACGATCGCTTCCGGCGCGGTGTTCCATCTCATCGCCGGCGAGCGAGTGACCCTCGAACCCGGCGTGTATCACGCTTTCTGGGCGCTCGGCGAGGAGGCGATCCTCGGCGAAGTCTCGACCAAGAACGACGATCTCCACGACAACTTCTTTACCGACCCAAAGATTGGCCGTTTCCCCGCGATCGAAGAGGACGAACCGCCTTTGGTCCGCCTCACCGGGGAGCGGACTTCTTCTCGGGACAAGCACGCAAAGCGCCATCCGACGGCTTCCACAAAAGCCTCTTCGGGCTGAAGGAGGACGACGGAGCGCACGACGATTTCTCGGAGAAATGTCCCTCGGCGGAATTTTTCCGGTTGCGAGGAGGGACTTCAGGCGTATAGTGCCTCGCTCATGAATTCACCCGTTCCCCCCAAAATTGTGGCCTATCTGAAGCCGACCTGCGGCTGGAGCAACGGCGTGCGTGCCGTCCTCGCCAAATACCGACTCCCTTTCGAGGATCGCGATATCCTCAACAATCCCATCCAATATGAGGAGATGGTGCGCAAATCCGGCCAGCCCCTTTCCCCATGTGTCGAAGTGAACGGCCGGATGTTGGCGGATGTCAGCGGGGAAGAAGTCGAGACGTGGCTGGCGCGGAACGGATACATCTCCCGTAACGCGACCCCTGCCTCTGCCCCTACGAATGCCTCTTGTTCTGCGGAAGAACATGCGCGTCAGGCGGCTGCGCCGAACGTTGCGTTTGTTCGCTGATCGCGGCACGTCGCGACGTGCGGGGGTTGAGGGCAGAACTCCAAATTGAGGGCGCGTCCGCACAAGGCAAGGCGGGAGGTGGCGCGTCGGAGACGCATCCCGCCCTCATTGCGATCCGCAAAGGGGAAGGTTCCCGAAGATCTTTACTCCCTAGGTAGTGAGATTGCTCTGAAATAAATCTGGCGCCCTTGGAGCCTGAGAAGGAAAATGCGCTTTCCAAGCGGCCAGGACTTCGCGCACCGAAAGATCGTCGAGGGTCTGCGTCGGGCTTTGCAGGACGACCGCTTTCGTCGTCCATGGGCGCCAGCGCGCCGGCGCCGACGCGCCGAATAACGCAAGCACGCGCACGCCCATCGCCGCCGCGAGGTGCATCGCCCCTCCGTCGGGAGTCACCATCGCGCAGCATTCCGCCAGCCGGGCGATTAGATCGCGCAGCGTCCGGGTCGGAGCGGGCTCCACGGCGTCGCCCGCCAAAGACGCAATCTCGGCGGCTTTGGCGTCGTCGCCGGGATGCGTGGGCGTGGCGACATCTCCCGGCGACCAGAACAGAAGAACGCGCGCGCCGAGAGAATCGGCCATGCCACGAGCGAGCTCGGCGAAGCGCGCCGCGGGCCAGCGATTCCCCGGCTTGCGGCTGGTCATCTGAAGGGCGACGCGATTTCCCGCGGCGCGAATCGGATAACCGATCTCCGCCGGAGGCGGCGCGCTCACGCCGAGGGCCTGAGCGACGAGACGCCAACTGTATTCCACTTCATGCAATCCTTCTTGCCACGCCGGCCCTTCCGTTCCGGCGCCGTAGCCGAACACTCGGCGCGCGCGCGCCCAGCGGGCGAAGGCGCGGGCTTGGCGACTTTCGCCGCCGACGAGGAGAAAGGCGGCGTCGCATGGCCACGCGAGGAGCCCGGCGTAGAACTGCACGAGGCGCGTCGCTTGGGCGGGGTTGAGCCCCGAATGCTTCGTTTTCGTGTAGATGACGCAACGGTCCACCCAGCGGGGCGTCAACGGTTCGACTACCGCGGCGTTGTAGCTGTTCACCACCAGACGGATCTCGGCCTCCGGCAATCGTTCTCGTACGAGGCAGATGGCGGGGATCGAGCAGACGAGGTCCCCCACGTTGTCGTTTCGCACCAAAAGGACCCGTTTCATGGCCTCTTTCCCGGCGAGGGCTTTAGTAGGCGTTGCGGAAGCTGAAGATCGTCGCCACGAGGATGCGCAGATCGAACCACGGCGACCAGTTCTCGAAGTAGAAGAGGTCGTAACGCACCCGTTCTTCGATCGGAGTGTTTCCGCGCAGGCCGTTCACCTGTGCCCAGCCTGTCATTCCCGGCTTGTAGGCATGCCGCGGCATGTAATGGCGAATTTCCTCCTTGAACTGCTCCACGAAGACGGGGCGTTCCGGCCGCGGCCCCACCAAGCTCATGTCCCCCTTGAGAACGTTCCAGAACTGGGGAAGCTCATCGAGATTGAATCGCCGAAGAAACGCCCCCGTGCGCGTCCGCCGCGGATCGTTTTCCTTCGCCCATACGGGGCCAGACTCCTTTTCCGCGTCGGCGCGCATCGTGCGGAGCTTGTACATTCGGAACGGGCGCCCTTCCCGTCCGCAGCGCTCCTGCGAGTAAAACACCCGCCCGCGCGATTCGAGGCGGATCGCGGCAGCCGCCGCGAGCATGAGCGGCGCGCCGCAGGCGAGCCCGACCAACGCGCCGGTCACGTCCAGGCTTCGTTTGAGCACTCGGTTCACGGGATGATCCAGCGGGAAATCGCCCAACCCGAGCAAAGGCACGCCACTCACGAAGTCCAGATGCATGCGCGAAGCGAGCACTTCGAATAGGTCCGGTATGAGACGGAACGCGACGAGCCGTTGCTCGCACGCGAGGATCCAGAGGCTGATCTGCCGCGAAGGGAAATGGAGCGTCGCCAGGATCACCTCGTCCAGATCCAACTCGTCGAGCTGCGACTCCAGCGTCTCGCAGCGTCCGAGCCAGCGCGTTCCTTCCGGCAGATCGGTGGGCGCCTCTTCAGAAAGCACGCCGACCACCTCGCGCCCCGAGTTATCGTCCTGACGCACGTGGAGGATCAATTCGGCGCCGCGTTCTCCCCAGCCGACAATGAGGGAACGGAGCAGGAGCCGCCGCCGCCGTAGGAAACGTCCCCAGGAGGCGCGTAGCGCGTTGCGGAGGAGGAGCAGCCAAACGATCCCCAGCACGGCCATGATCCCCACGGTGAGCCGCGAGAAGCGGTATTGCGCTCTCAGGAAAAAACTCAAGGCGAACAGCACGGCGAGCGAAATCGTCATGCCTTGGGCCACTCTGGCCGCCTCCGCCAGAAACGGGAGCGGCACGCGGATGTTGTAGAGGCCGAGCCGCTGGAAGACCGCGAGGAGCACGACCGTCCAGAGCGTCACGGCCGCCAAATAGCTTCCGATCGCGGGAACGTCCTGGATCGAAAACACGCCCAGTTTGAAGCGCCCGATCCAGGCGCACGCGAAGGCCAGATACATGGCCGCTGCATCGCTGGCCAGCGTCCACGCCACCGTCCAGAGGCGCACATCCTTCCGTCGCAACATGGGCGCAAGCATTCCGTGTTTCACGCGGCGCCTCAAGCCGCAAGCGCGCGCCGCCTTCAACGGTGCCGTGCCCGAAACACGCGGCAGCCGGCATCCGCCCTTAGAGGGTGTTTGAAAATTGGCCTGCCCTCTGTCGAATTTTCAAACACCCTCTTACATCGCGGCGATGAGGCCGGAACCGAACTCTGAGCATTTCACCTCGGTCGCCCCCTGCATGAGACGGGCGAAGTCGTAGGTGACTTTCTTCGAGGCAATGGCGCCGGAGAGCCCTTTGAGGATCAGATCCGCCGCCTCGGTCCAGCCCAGATAACGGAACATCATCTCCCCCGAAAGCACCACGGAACCCGGATTGACCCGGTCCTGGTTCGCGTATTTCGGGGCGGTGCCGTGCGTCGCTTCGAAGATCGCGTGGCCCGTCAGATAGTTGATGTTCCCGCCCGGCGCGATCCCGATCCCGCCCACCTGCGCCGCCAGCGCATCGCTCAGATAATCTCCGTTCAGGTTCAACGTGGCGATCACGTCGAAGTCCTCGGGACGCGTGAGCACCTGCTGAAGCGCAATATCGGCGATGGCGTCCTTGATGATCAGCCCTTCCGGGAGTCTCACCCACGGGCCGCCATCGATCTCGACGCCGCCGAACTCCCGCTTCGCCAACGCATAAGCCCAGTCGCGGAAGGCGCCCTCGGTGAACTTCATGATGTTCCCCTTGTGGACGATCGTCACCGACTTCCGCTTCTGGCGCACGGCGTACTCGATGGCCGATCTCACGAGCCGCTCGGTCCCCGGCCGGCTCACGACCTTGATGCCCACGCCCACCTCGGCCGGAGCCTCCTTCCCGAAACGAACTTTGACCGCCTCCCCGGGAAACTCCCTACCTATGAAGTTTAGCGCCTTGGACGCCTCCGCGCTTCCCGCCTTCCACTCGATCCCGGCGTAAATGTCTTCCGTGTTCTCGCGGAAGATGACCATATCCACCTTCTCGGGATGTTTCACGGGACTCGGCACGCCGGCGAAATACTGCACGGGACGGAGGCAGACGTAGAGGTCGAGAAGCTGGCGCAAGGCCACATTCAGCGAACGGATTCCGCCTCCCACCGGCGTCGTCAGGGGCCCTTTGATGCCGACCAGATATTCCTGAAAAGCCCGTACGGTTTCATCGGGAAGCCAGGTGTCAAACCTCTTCTTGGCGGCCTCACCTGCGAACACTTCCCACCAGGCCACCTTGCGCCTCCCTCCATACGCCTTCTCGACCGCGGCGTCGAAGACGCGCACGCTCGCCGCCCAGATGTCCGGCCCCGTGCCATCGCCCCGGATGAAGGGGAGCACGGGTCGGTCCGGAACCTGGAGTTTTCCGTTGCGAATGCAGACTGTGTCGCCGGACGGGGGCGGGAAGAGTGGGTAGGCCATAAAGGGCCGGGAGTTTCCCGGGCGAGCGGGCGAATGTCAAATCGGAGGAAAGGAGCCTTTGGGATCCTTCAGGTACATCGTGACCCCCCTTGGGGAAACTGAAGGTGGTGAACCAAGCTGGGATGAGGGCGACCCTGATTCCAGAGCAGAGTTCCTCATCTCGCTGGCATGATGAAGACGTCTTCGCTCCGGGAGCGCTTCTTGCGCGGGATCCTTCGTCCGCAAAACTTCATGGCGTTCACTCCTCAGCCCGCTCCCTTCCCGGGTCCGGGCATGGGCCCTGCTGGATTCGAACCAGCGACCAAGGGATTATGAGTCCCCTGCTCTGACCGCTGAGCTAAGGGCCCGAAATATCGCCCGCAAATGATTTTCCGCTGTGAAAATCAAAGGCCATGCGTCATAGGAGCGTATAATCGGCCCAAAAATAGCAGGCC
>JADZFN010000009.1 GCA_020849895.1 Verrucomicrobiia bacterium
CCCCGCAGTGGGCTTGGCCAGCCGACACAACGCCGCCCAAAGCCCGTTCCCGCCGCAACCCTCTGGGCGCGGGCCATTTTGGTCAAATCCAGCGTTGCCTCGGCGCTCAAAGCCCACTGCGGGGATTCTCACGCCTCGGCGCCTTGGCTTTGGCCAAAATGGCCTCTCGCAGAGGGCAGTCGAATTTTCAAACACCCTCTTACGTAGAAAAACTTCCGATCGGCGGTCGCCTTGGCGCCGGTCGCCACGCCGCCGATGATCAAAATGCGATAGAGATTCATCTTCCTTCCTTTCTCTGCTGGGAAGATCGTCGGAACTCGTCCGCGGCCCGCGGATGACGTGGTCCTTGCTCATGGGATCGCTTCCGAGGAAAGAGGAGGATGCCCTCCGGCGGGAGGATGTCCGTGAACTTGCGCCGCGCCAAGGATTCCGATGAGGATCGCGGCGCCGACTCCGGCGAGCAACGCGAGCGAGAGCTTGAAGCGATCGTGCGAGTGGAACTGCAGCTCGGGGAGCAGGTCCGCACCGGCAATGCAAAGGAAGGTGCCCGCGCAAAACGCAAGCGCGCCTCCGAGCAGCTCGGGATGATTGCCCGCCGCGCACGCGATCCCCGCATAGAACAACCCCGCGCCCAGCGGCGTCGCCAGCGAAAAGAGCCCGTTGATCAAATGCCGGAAAAATCTCGAACACCCGCTTGCCGTCATCAGGGTCGTCACCGCCATGGCGTCGAACGGTTTGTGGAGGATGATGATGAGGGCGGTCCCCAACCCGACCCAGATGCCGCCCCCACGCGCGCCGGCGCCGACCGCCGCGCCAAGCGCCATTCCTCCGATCAGCGAATGCAGGGTCATCCCCACCGCCGTCGCCGTCCACGACAACATGCCGGCCGATTGTTGCGTGAGCGTGGGCGCCGCGAGCGCAGCCTCCTCTCCGGCACGCGATTCCGGCGCGTTCTCCGGAACATCATGATGATGATGGGGAAAAAACCGCTGCAGGAAGAACATCGCCAGGAAACCCAGGAGGACACCCCAAACCGTCGCCTTGATGGAGCCGTTTTGCTCAAGGGCGTGAGGAAGGAAATGCAGCAGCGCCATGCTTAACATCAGCCCGGCCACGAAACTCACCGCAACCTGCAACCGCGTGTGAGTGAGGCGCATGGCCAGCAGCAGCCAGCCCCCGGCCAGCGAAGCGAAGATCACGAAAACGCTGTAGATGGCGAGCAGGACTCCCGGCGAGCGAGGAAAAGCGTTCATGATCCAGTCCTCCACAGGGCCTTCCCGATCCGATGCTTTTTCTTTCGTTCGGACTCGGCGATGGACGCAGACTGCCGCGGAGGCCTCGAACCTTCTCCGTTGCGCGAAGGTGGAACGGAAACCGTCATGGGATGAGCATGCGCCCGTCACTCGGCGCCCGGCAAGATCGTCCTTTCGTCTACGGGCGCGGACCCGCCATCGTCGGCCGCCGCTCGCAATCGTCGAGAACGGGAGGAGGGACGGCCGAATCAGGGGCATGACGCGCGCGGGTTGCGCGACGTTTCTTGACCGCGCCGTATGAAAACCTACCATCCGTTCATGCACACCCACCCTCATGCCCCTCGCGAGCCGCTCTCGCGCATCAGCATCACGATGCCTCGCAGCCTCCTCCGCAAGATGGACGCCTTGGCGGAATCGTGCGGGCAGAAAAACCGCTCGCAGGCCCTCGCCGGAATGGTGCGCGCCCTCCTCGTGGAACATGAAAGCGAAGCCGGCCAAGGGGAAGCCGTGGGCACGATCACTCTCGTGTACGATCACCATCGTTCCCGCCTTCAGGAAACCCTCACGCACATTCAGCACGAGCACGGTCGGGAAATCATCTCCGGCCTGCATGTCCACCTCGACCACAACAACTGCCTGGAAGTGCTCGTTGTGCGCGGCGGCGCCGCCCGCCTGCGCCGCCTCGCCGACCGCCTGGCCACGGTGCGCGGTGTGAAGCACGGCAAACTCACCCTCACCACATCAGGACGCAACCTGCCGGTCTGACGTCATGCATCTCCCCGACGGATTCCTCGACGCAAAGACCACGGCGGTCACCTGGGCGCTCGGCGCGGGCGGCGTCGCCTTTGCCGCCCGCCACGCCTCGGCGGCGATGCCTCGTGAACGCGTGCCGCTCGTGGGGCTGGCCGCCGCCTTCGTCTTCGCTGCGCAAATGATCAACTTTCCCGTCGCCGGAGGCACTTCCGGCCACCTCCTCGGCGGAGTGCTCGTCGCCGCGCTGCTCGGCCCCGGCGCGGCGGTCATCGTTCTCACCGCCGTGCTCACGCTGCAGTGCCTCCTTTTCGCAGACGGCGGAGTCACGGCGCTCGGCGCCAACGTGGTGAACATGGCCCTGGTCGGCACGCTCGGAGGTTGGGCGGTTTTCCGCGCCTTTTCCGCAATCGTTCCCGGACGCGCGGGGCGCCTCGCCGGTGTGGCGGTCGGCTCGTGGACCTCTGTCGTTCTCAGTGCGACCACCTGCGCGGGACAGCTCGCCGGATCGGGGACCGTTCGCTGGGGAATCGCTTTTCCGGCGATGGCGGGCATCCACGCCGTCATCGGCCTCGGCGAGGCGGCGATCGCCGCGATGGTCTGGACCGCCATCGCCCGTGCGCGTCCCGAACTGGTGGGGAGCGCCGCGGACTCGGAATCGAGGCGCTCGGTCGCGCCGCTCGCGGCGCTCGGCCTCGCCGTGGCGCTCGCGCTCGCGCTTTTCGCGGCGCCGTTCGCCTGTCCGTGGCCGGACGGCCTCGAAAAAGTCGCGGAAATCCTCGGCTTCGAATCTCGCGCTTCCGGAGCGCTCCCCGTTTCTCCCTTTCCCGATTACCTGTTTCCCGGCATCTCCTCCGAACGCCTGGCGACCGCTGCCGCAGGCGCTCTCGGGACCATCGTCCTGTTCGGCGTCGGCGTCTTTCTTGCCTGGCGCCTCGGCGCGCGGACGTCGCGCTCCCGATGATTCGTCCCGACACCATGGCCCGTCTCGGCTGCCCCGAGTGTCCGCCCCCTCGCTGGCCGCCCGCGCCGAAGGCGCTGGCGGCGCTGGCGCTCGTGATCACCCTCGCGGCATGGCGTGAACCGCCTCCAACTTTTCTCGCGGGAACGGCCCTCGTCCTCGTGGGCGCAGCCGCACGCGCGCGGTTGTCCTGGCGTTTTTTCGCGGTCCGCCTGCTCGTCCTTTCTCCGTTGATCTTCAGTCTTGCGACCCTTTCGCTCACCGCTCCAGGCGGCTGGAGATGGGGGGTTCTCCTCGCGGGAAAAAGCCTTCTTTGCCTGACCACGGCGCTCCTTTATGCGGGAACGACTCCCTTCTCGTCCACGCTCGCCCTCCTCCGCCGGCTGCGGATGCCCTCGCTGCTGATCACGACCCTCGCGCTCGCCTACCGTTATTCCTTTGTGCTCACGGAGGAGGCGCGGCGGATGGAGGTGGCGCGGAAGGCGCGTTGTTTCACACCCGCAAAACGACGGGAAGCCGCTTGGCGCGCCACGCTGCTCGGCCGCCTGTTCCTCCGATCCATGGACCGATCGGGGCGCGTCTACGCGGCGATGCAGGCGCGGGGGTGGCGATGAAAAAAGCCTTTCAGGAGTTCGGATTCCGGTTTTTGTTTTTCCAAACCTTGTCGGACACGAAACTCCAAGCGGCGAAGGTTGGTCCATGACTCCGTCCCTCGATGTGCGGAACCTGTGCTACGCCTATCCGGACGGGCGCGTGGCACTCGATGGCGTGAGTCTGTCGGTCGCCGAAGGCGAGCGCGTGGCGCTCATCGGACCGAACGGCGCCGGAAAGTCCACGCTCCTCCAATGTCTCAACGGCCTGCTGCCGGCGCGCCTCCCGCGCGAGGCGGCGGTACGTGTGTTCGGCACGCCGCTCGGCGAGACGACCGCCGACGGAATCCGCCGCTCCGTCGGCTTGCTGTTCCAGGATCCGGACGACCAGTTCCTTTGCCCAACCGTGCGCGAGGAAGTGCGTTTCGGCCCGGAACAGTTCGGATGGGAGGAAGCGCGCATCGAGGAGGCGGTCGCGGACGCGCTCGCGCGCGCCGGGATCCCGGACTTCGGACCGCGCGAACCGCACCACCTCAGCCGTGGGGAGAAACGACGCGTCTGTCTCGCCGCCGTGCTCGCCTGTTCGCCGCGCCTACTTCTCCTCGACGAGCCGACGACCGACCTCGATCCGCGGGGAAAACGAGAGCTTCGGGAGGTGCTCCGCACGCTTCCCGTGACGATCCTGCTCGCCACGCACGACCTCGAGATGGTGGTGGACCTCTGCCCGCGCGCCGTGCTCCTCGACCGAGGCCGGGTGATCGCCAATCGCCCAACCTTCGACCTGCTCTCGGATGAGCCGTTGATGCTGGCCCACGGACTGGAGCGCCCGCACATCCTTTCCCATCGTCACCCGCACGGCTGACCCGTCATGCGCGAATTTTTCACGGTCCTCGGCGCCGTCCTCCCCGTTTTCGCGGTGATCGGCATCGGCGCGCTCATCCGTCGCCTCGGCTGGCTGACGAGCGAGGCGGACGCGAGTCTCTCGCGCGTGACGATCAACCTGCTGTTCCCCTGCCTGATCCTCGAGTCCTTGCTCGGAAACCGCGCCCTCGACGACTGGGGCAACCTCGTCCTCGCGCCGGCGCTGGGTCTGTTCACCCTCGTGCTCGGCTACGGCGCGGGATGGGTCGTGGGGCGCTGGGCGGGCGGCCCGCTCCAGCGACGGACGTTCGCGTTCAACTCGGGCACCTACAACTACGGCTACGTCCCCCTCCCGATCGCCCTTGCGCTCTTCAACCGCGAAACGGTGGGCGTGCTGTTCCTGCACAACCTCGGTGTCGAAATCGGGATCTGGACGATCGGACTCGCCGTCCTTACGGGCGGTGCGTCGGCGCGCGATTGGCGCAAGTTCTTCAACGTGCCGCTCGTGGCGGTGTTGCTCGGCGTCGCGCTCCACCTGATCGGATGGACGGCGCGGATCCCGTCCGCGGGGATCGCCTGCCTGCAAATGCTCGGCCAGTGCGCGATCCCGCTGGCCCTGCTCCTCATCGGAGCGACCGCGCTCGATTTCATCGGCGAGGCGCGCGCCGCGGCCGGCAGCGCGCAGACGGTGGCCGCCGCCTGCGTCCTGCGCCTCGGCCTTTTCCCGTTCGTTTTTCTCGCGCTGGCGCGTTGGGTTCCCTGTTCGATCGAACTCCAGCGCGTCCTGGTCCTTCAGGCGGCAATGCCCGCAGCCGTCTTCCCCATCGTCATGGCGCGGCACTACGGCGGAGACGTGACGACCGCCCTGCGCGTGGTGATCGGGACGAGCCTAGCGGGGCTGGCGACGATCCCCTTCTGGATCAGCACGAGCCTCGGCTGGATGCCGTGGTTGAGATGACGGGAAGTCGAAATTCCCAAGATCGTGCGACGACGGCCCTAAAAATTAGCACCCGTGGCGGCGCCTACTTGATCAACAGGGCGTTGCGCGCGCGTTTGATGGCGAGCGCGAGGCGGCGTTGGAAGCGCGCGGGCAGGTTTGTGTACTGACGACTGAGAACGCGCCCGTGTTCGGTGACGAACTTCTTGAGCACCTCGATGTTGCGGAAATCGAGGTCCCCGAGATTGATATCCGGACGGTTGCGCGAAGACGCCGAGGGCGTCCGGCGTCGGCGGGAGAAGCGTGGTTTGCGAGCCATGAAATTAGAGGATGCCCGACTTGCGGAGGGTCCGATAAAGACCGTTCTTTCGGGCCGTGCGCAGGCCGTTCGCCGAGATCCGCACGCGGATGAAGCGCTTGAGCTCCGGCACGTAGAGGCGGCGGTCCTGAAGGTTGGGATAAAATTTCCGAGGATTGATGGCGGTGGTTTTGATACCCACCCCTCCGCTCTTCTTGGGCAATCCGCGCCGCCTGACGATATGGCCCGTCAGGGGGCGTTTGCCGGTAACATCACAACGTCGCATGGTTTTCTCCGAAAAAGTGAACGCGCACTTTGCACCGGACGCATCTTCCGCGCAAGCGAAAAAGAAAACGCCGTGGGATCCTTCAGGTACATCGTGACCCCCCCTTGGGAAACTGAAGGTGGTGAACCAGGCTGGGATGGGGGCGCTCCACGGCCACCTCCGATTTTTCACATCCTCCCTTTCACCTTCGATCTCTTCTCCTCGCTTCGCGCCTCCGGCTTCTCCAACCCGCCTCTCCACCCTCCGATCAAGGCGAGACAACCGCCGACGCCGCCGGGCCGAGTTGGCCAAGGTGGTCCTCGGCGGACACTTTGTAATGCCGTGAGCCGCCTCCTTTGACGCCGTCGTCCGCGAACTCGGCCTCGAGCGTCCGTCCGATTTCGTGCTTGTCGTCGGCGAGAAAATCGGCGCGGTCGCCGCGATAGATGCGATAGCCCGCCACACCGCCTTCGTCCGTCGCGGCGCTCCATGAAAGCTTCACCGCGCCGCTCTGCGCTTCCGCTTTCAGCCCCTCCGGGGCGGTTGGCCGCGAGGATTTCTCGCCGCGGATCACCGCGAAGTTGTCGAGCGCAAGAGCCATCTCCTCCTCGGAGGGATTGTTGAAGGCAAAGCCGCTCAAGATTTCTCCTGGGTTCGCCTGAAAATCCTTGGGGAATACGCGGACGGCCGTCCACGTTTCGGGCTCGATCAGGCGAGTAAGCCAATGATTCGTCGCGGTCGTCACGACCAGGGACGCCTTCGGCAAAGCGGAACGAAGGAGAACGCAAATGGCGGTGTCTTCGGTCAGAACGATTCCGACCAGGTTGACGAAAAGACTCGGCTTGACCATCGGTTTGAGCATTCCGAAAGCCCACCTCGAACCGATCGCGCCGGGCACTTTTTCGGAGGCCTCCACTTTTCCCCCAAGCGCACAACGGATCCATCCCTTCGGCGGGCCATCTCCCTCAAAATTCTCCGCATAAATCACCCCCTCGTAGCGGGCGCCTGCGTCAGCGGCCTTCTTGCCGAGTTCCATTTCGTCGAAATCGCCGTTGAGCAGCGCGAAGGTCAGGGGCGTTACCGGGGCCGCGACGGGCTTTCTGCAGATCGAAACGAGCCGCCCGTTCATGAAGACGCGAGCCTCCGTGGCGTTCCACGAAAGCTCGAGGAGGCGCCAGCTCTGATTCTCGCTTCGCACGGCGTGAAGCCGCTCGAGGGGCTCTTCATCGCCCTCCTTCTCGCCTCGCCAGATGTAACGTTCGCGATCGAAAAACAACGTGGATTTCCCAAGACGCACAATCGGCAGCGGAGGATACGCGACGTTTTTTGGAGGCTTCTCCCGAGGCGGTTCGCGATACCAGAAGGACAGCGCGCCCGCCGCCGCAGCAGCTTCGGGGAGCGCATAGACCAAGCCGTCTTGGCCGGGTTCAACGGCTTTCCCTTCGCGCCCCTGGGCCACAAGGCCGCCTCGTCCCTCGATCGGTTTGATTTCTCCCGCCGCGCCCATGCCTTCGAGCGAATCATCAAAACGCCAGCGAGCGAGCGGTTCGACGGCGTTTGCGAAAGGCAACGCGAAGACGAGGGCCAGGACCGGAAGCAGAAACCCCGTCGGAGACCGTGCGCGGCGCCGCGCGAAGGAAAAATGTGCGCCTCCTGCGGAACGCAGCTCGGAGGCGGGAGGACGTTCGAGACCCCTCTTCCGAGGCCGCATCATGGAAAAGCGTCGCCACCCTCCCTGAAGCGACGCCTTCCCTTTTCCGAAGCGGGCATCGGCCGGAGTTTGACGAGGAAAGGTTTGGATCGGAGCATTCATGATTCATTCAGTAGGGTCCGTCGGTGCCGTTATAGAAACGATAAAAAGCCTGGTCTCTCAAAGAATCCTTCGGGAACGGGCCAACGCGCGCGCCGACGTGCCCGTCGGCGAAAAGAAAATGCGCGCGCCCGCTGTGGCGGAGATCCGCTTCGGTATCGAGGGCCGAGAGATAGTAGCGCGAATGAAACGCGCCGGAAAGAAACTGCAGCTTCGAGTCGGCGAACAACCAAACCTCCTCCGGCGCGCGGATTCCGCCTAGCCTTCGCACCCGATCGCGCCCGGTCTGGGTCGTGTCGGCAAAGAGTCCGTAAGTACCGTCCGAGCTTTCGAGATTGCATCCATAGGAGGAGGAGGAGCCTTGCCCGGAGGAGTCCCAGAAGCTTCCGGGCTGGGAAAGGTAGAACCCATAATTTACCGAGGGACAGAGCCAGGGATTCGGACGGACGAGATACTCGGGCATCCCCGCCACAGGTGGATTGCTGGGCATGGGAGGGATGGGCAGATAAGGCGCCAAGCCCATAGGATAATAGGGGATGCGATAGGGACAGATCGCATCCTCATTCTCGTTGGCGAAGAGAAACAGCGCCACTCCGATCTGCTTGAGGTTGTTCATGCAGGAGACGGCGCGCCCCTTCTCGCGCGCCGACTTCAGCGCGGGCATGAGCAGTGCGGCGAGAATGGCGATGATCGCGACGACAACCAGAAGTTCGATGAGGGTAAAAGCAAAGCGAGAAGCGCAAGGAGGCGGAAGCGAAGAACGAGAAAACGGCCTCGCCGCGAGACCGCGGCGCGGACGACGGCTCGGGATTCGCGGCATGACGTCCCTACCTTCGGCGGCGAAGGAAGGCGAGCAGGGCGAGGCCGGCGCCGACCGCGAGGAAGGCCGAAGGCTCGGGAATCGGGATCAACCAACCCGCGCCGGGGAGGTCGTAGGACAAACCGTTCAGATAGGTGTTTCCCGGCTGCGAAGGGTCGTAGTAGAGGTTGATGCCCAGCCAGAGACGCGACGCAAGATCGTTGGTGTCCGCCAGCCCCTGCAGATCGAGCGTTCCCACATAGAGCGCGTTCGCCACGCCGCCGGTGAGACTCAGAGCGTTGCCCGCCGCCAGAGAGAGCGTGCCGAACGCGAAGTTGGTCGCGAGCTGGATGACGCTGATCCAGTTGGAGCCCAGGTCCAACGCGCCACTGCCAGCGAGGTTGAGGACGTGGTTTGTGGCGTCCGCGCCGTTCGTGAAGAGCACCGAAGCGAAGGCGAGATTAAATTGACTCCGGTTCGTGCTCCCATTCACAAGATCGCGATAGAAAACGAACTGATCCCCGCTGCCTCCCGAAAGCGCGCCCGAGGCCGTCACCGTCAGATTCGACTCGAAGGTGTTCGTCGAGGGATCACTCACATACGCGCCGCCGAGCACGGTGTTCCCCTGCCAGCGCACGCGGCTATTGACCACGGTGACCGCGCCGAGGTTCGTGATCGCCTCTGCGCGGATCGAAGCCGAGGAGTTCGACACGAGCAGCGAGCCGCCGCCGCCGATGGACAGCCGCTTGCTCCACCACGCCGTGCCCTCGTTGATCATCTCGAGCCGGGCATAGTTTGCCGCGCCCAGCGTGCTGTCGAACGTATAGTCTTGAGAACCGGGATTTCCCGCGGCCAGCCAGTTCGACGCGTTGTTCAAGCGAAACGCATTCGCGCCGAGAAAGGTGATCTTGAGGTCCACGAGCACATTCGCGTTGGTCATCCCGCGAAAAGAAACGGTTCCGTCACTGAGGATGATCGAATTGGGAGAGTTGGTGGTGATTGCGGGATTGCGGAGGGTCCACTGATACACACCGCCATGGTTGGTGATCAGCCCGCTCCCTCCTTCGCCGGCATAGAGGGCGCCTCCCATCTCCAACGTGCCGCCGTTTTCCACAAGGATCGTTCCCACGCCTTTGGAGTAAGACGAGCCCGAATTCGAACCGACGTAAAGGCCATGATTGAAGACGACGAGGCTTCCCGCGCCGGTGATGTCCACACGACCGGTCGAACCGACGCCCGACCCGATGAAGCTGCCATTCCCGCCGCTGAAACTGGCGGCGCCACCTTCGTTCACGGTCAACCGGTTGTCGCCTCCCGCTGCAGCGCTGATTTTAAAATCTCCCGAGCTGCTCCAGAACGCGCCTGTGCCGGAAACCAAAATCAGACTCTGCGTGAGAACGGTGTTATTGAGGTTCCCGATGGTGACGCCGCCGCTCGAGTACGCCTTCGCTCCGTTACTCACGATGAAACGCGAGGAGTCATTCACCGCGTCGCCCAGCAGCAAAGTCGCATCATTGGTCCAAACCGTGCCGTTTCCCGTCACGACCAACCGCGCGCTGTTTTCGCCCGCGCCGCGAAAACGCCAAAACACTCCTCCGGTCAAAAAACGGTTCGTGCCGCCGGACGCAGTCCAACTCCCTCCACTCCAATTACCCAACGAGGGCTGTCGGATCTCGGCTTCGCGGGTCTGGAGACTGCCGCCGTTGAAGGCGAGCGTCGCGTCCGCGCCGTTCAATCCGTTGGTGGCGATGAGGCGGTCCGCGACGATCGTTCCTCCGCCGAGAGTCAGGCTGCCTTTTCTCCCTTCGCCGACGTAGAGCGTCGCCGTATGCGCCGCGTTGGTGACGAGGAGGATTCCCCCCGCCCAATTGACCCCCGCCGTGGAAAATGAGGAATGACCGATCCCGAAGACGTTCGTCACCCAGTACGGCCCGCCCGCGCGGAAGTCCAGAGCAACGGCCTGCGCCGTGGCATCGAAATACGCGTTGGCGTTGGTCGCCGAAAGGCCGGCCGCATTGGTGACGGTATAGGACTTGGAGTTCGTGTACCACGCGGTGGCGTCCGCGCCGGGCACGCCGTCGCTCCAGCGCGTTGCGTTGGTGAACGCGTAGACGCCGCTGGCGTCGCCGTTGAAATAGCTTTCGGTCTGCGCGTCCGCGCCGCGCGCGCACGCGAGGAGAACGAAGAGGAACAAAACACGCGAGTTCATGGAGCGCCTCCTAAAATCGGCCAATTGCAAAACGTCGTAAAATTCATGCTGCCCCTTCAAGACGGGTTTCTCAAGAAAAATCTCACAATATTAAAAGTGTGACAAAGTGTTTCGCATCCGATCTTTTCCCTCCGGAAACGCCACGCCACGCGAGCTCCAGCTTCGGAGGAACTCGCGCCCTCCCTCGAGCTCCTCCGCGGATCAAAACATCAGGAGCGACATCTGCTCACGACCTTTTTCAGAGAGACTCCAGCGGTCGCCTTTTCGGACAAGAAGGCCGGCGGCGAAGTTCGCGCGGAGATGCGGCGCATTCGCATAGGTCAAGGGCCAGATCCCCGCCTTAAGCGTTTTCCAGGCGCGTTCATGGATTTCTTCGCGCCGCCGCGGCGTCACACGGACCGGCAGCCCATAATACGTCATCGAAATCTCCCACGCCTGATCTGCTTCCGCCAGCGGGCGCGTCAGGACATAGGGATAGCGGCGGACCCACGAGAAATCCCCCCGCCGCGGCGCAAGCACGCGGAACGCGACCGTCTCCCTTTTGACGAAGTCGCCGATCCCGCGCCCGGGATTCTCCTGGAGGAATTTCAGAAAGCGCACGGGGTCCACTCCGACGAGGTTGGCGCCGTTGAAGAGGCCGTGATTCGGTTCTCCGTCCCCCTTCTTCTTCGACCAGCGCGCGTAGCGGTCGTTCGTCATCAGGTCCACCTCGAAGTGGAGGTGCGCGTGCTCGCGATCAATGTGGAACTCGTTCGAGCTGCGCCCCATGATGCCAAGGCGCGCCCCACGCGGGACGCGGCGGCCTTCCTCGAGGCGGTCGTCCACCGCGGCAAGGTGCGCGTAAAGCGAGTAGAAGCGCGTCCCGAAAAGGTCGTGCTCAACCACGACGTACCTCCCGTAGTTCGACGCGGCGGCGTCGCGGTTTACGCAGGCGACGCGCCCCTCCCCTATGGCCAGCACGGGATCGCGCGGCTCGTTTCGTTCGTCCCGAAGGATCGAGCGGATGTCCACGCCCTCGTGGAAACGCTGGAACGTCCCCCAGAAGTTCGGATTGCGCACGCAACCGAACCCCGCGGAAAGGAGTCGCCCGCTCGTCGTCGGCTGATAAAAATCGGCGGTCCGGTTCCGGCTGAAAAGCGCCTGATTTTCCGTGGGGAGATCCAGCCCCACGAACGCCGGAGACGCCGGCAGGATCGCGCCTTCGTCGTCGTCGGAAGGAGGCGGCGGAGGCGGCAGGACCGGTTTTGAAGGATTCACCCGGCTCGTCTTCTCGGGCGATAACGACGATTTCGGTTTCGCCTTCGGCTTTGACTTCGCCTTGGGGGGCTTGCGAACCAGCGTCGCCTTAAGCGCGGACGATGCAGACCTCTTCTTCGCCGTTTTCGACGGTGTTTTCTTCGGCGGCGAAGACCGCCTCGCCGCCGTGGCGGGTGCCGCCTTTTTCTCAGCGACCGACTTCGCGGGTGAAGGTGCGGATTGAGTCGTCCTGACCGGCGCGGCCTTTCCCTTAGGCGGTGGCGGCTTCGCATCCTTCGAGGCGCTTCTCGCCGAGAGCGGCAAGAGGAGGATGAGGATGAGGGCTGGCGCAATCCTCGTTTTCCAAGACAATTTTCCACCTTCAAAAATTCGGCGACAAGGGGGAGGAGACTCGCGACGTTCCGGTCGCCGGGGCGAACCGTTTTGTCGCGAACCTGGCATCAGGATCATGCGACGAAATGCTTGACGAACCTTCTCGGACAATGCAACCAAGGACTATGCCGGATTCCTCCCGTTTGAGCTTGCGGACTTTCGCGTCCGCATGCGGTCTCGCCACGCTTTTCCTGGCTGGGCGCTGTCTCGCGGTGGACATCAGCGCCTCGAAGTATCAGGGAGGCGCCACCAACGCCCCTTACCGGACGAGCAACGCGCCCTCGCTCTTCCCCAATCCATTCAAATGGATGTTCGGCTCGCCGACGAGCAGCGCGATGAAGCGGGTGGAGGCGCCGCCCAACTTCAAGGTGGACCTCTCCATCGAGCCCCAGCAATACACGCCTTCGACCAACACGCCTTTGCGCGTGCGCATGACGGTTCACAACCAGGGCAAGAGCAAGTACATCCTCGATTTCGAAACCGCCCAGCGTTACGAGTTCGTCATTCGAGATAAAACGGGGAAGGACCTCTACAAGGCGTCGCAGGACAAGGAATTCACGCAGGTGAAGAGCGCCACGGTGATCAACCGGGGCGAGAAGCTTGTCTTCGAGGAGGAACTCTTCGGCGGAACCAACGGCGCGCCGGTCCATCTCTCGCCGGGCGCCTACACCCTCATCGGCTCGGTCACGGCGAAGCAGACGGTGTCCGCGGCGCGGGATTTTCAGGTCGGGCCCTGAGCTGTTCGACCGGCTGAACGCCCACGCGGACCGGCGCCGTCTCGCGCGCCTCCGTCGCCCGCCCCCGAGGGTGTTTTCCGCCGGACACACCCGTTTGAATCACCGGCGTGGTCCGAAACCGGGCGCGCACGTCTTCCGGCGCAAGGTCCTCCGGGAGTTCCACCGCCTCCGCGGGCACTGCCTTCGGATGGATTTCCGACGCGCGCCCCTCGAAAGCGCTCGGCGAAACCTTCCACTCGGCGCGGGCGAAAGGCGGCTCTTTGCGCGTCAAAACGCCATCCGAAGCCTCCCGGGCCTCGAAGGCGCCGATCTGGAGCGAACGCGCATAATAGTCGCCTCGCGAATTGTTCCAGGATTTCCTCGGGAGCGAAGGCGCGGCGCCGCCCCACGCTTTCATTTCCACAGCGCCGACGGAGATGGACTTCGTCTCAAAACTCTTCTGGAGATCTTCGACCGATTTTCGCTCGATCTGCCGGGTCAGGTCCGGTCGCGGAAGCTGCGACGGATCGCCGCGAACGACTTTCGGTTCCGCGTGCGCGACCGCGACCCCGGCGGCGAGAAGCGCGACGACCAACCTCGTTCTGGAAAGTTTCACGGCCTCCTTTTTCGTTCACGCATGGCGACGCGACGCAGGTCGAAGGCGATCAATACGCCTTGGAAGGCACCCAGCCTCCACCGGTCCTGGCCCAGTTCTTCAGGTTGAAATAAAGCCCGTTGACCTCGCCCATCGCGCGAATTTGTTGCTCCACGTGGAGAAGCGTGCGGCGGGCTTCGTGATGGCTCTCGATGAGCTCCTGTGGTTCATCGCCGCGGGAGACCGTCTTGTTGCTTGCGACCTCGAAGAAACCGTCGAGATAGACGTTCCCGCTGATCACCTGCACATCAAGCTTCCGTGTTTCGACGTAGTTCCGCACGAGCAGCGCCTCGATGAGGCGCTGAAGCCGAAAATCCTCTGCATTCACCAAGGCATCCGGTTGCACAAACGGCGAAAAGTCAATATTAATCCTATGCGCGGTCCAGATGCGGCTGCCGCTCGAAGGCAGCACCCCTCTCTGACGAAGGACGAGGTTAAACCAACATCCGCGCGGCTTCGAGGAGGTCATCGAAAACAAAATCGAATCGGACTCCGGACGCTTTCTCCGTCTCTCCGCCCGCGCCCGTGCGCAGGAGGACGGTCCGGCATCCGGCGCGCCGCCCCATCTCGAGATCGGTCGTCCGGTCGCCCATCACGTAAGAGATGGCGAGGTCAATCCCATGCCTCTTTGCGGCGTCGAGCACGAACTTCGGCGACGGCTTGCGCACGTCGTTCGGCGTGTCCTCCTTGTAGGGGGCGATGAAGATCTCCTCGAACTCCGCGCCGTGCGGGCGAACCGCTTCAGCAAGGAGGGCGTGCAGACGATGCGTGTCCTCCAAGGTGAAGTAGCCGCGTTCGATCCCGCTCTGATTGGTGACGATGAAAAGGAGGAACCCCTTGCGCACGAGGAGGCCGAGCGCTTCGCCCGTAAAAGGATAGATGCGGAACCTCTCGGGCTGGCCGACGTAACCCAGGTCTTCGTTGAGCACGCCGTCGCGGTCGAGGAAAACGGCGCGCCGCTTTCCGCAGGCCGTGTTCATCGCGTCCGGACGGAGAGACGGGCGAGGATCTCGGTCGGCGAGGCGGTCGCGGTACCCGCCTTGCCGACCACGATGCCCGCGGCCTGGTTCGCGAGGAAGGCGGCGGCGGCGGAATCAAGCCCCGCTCCCATGCCAAGGGCGAATGCGCTGATCGCCGTGTCTCCCGCCCCGCTCACGTCGAAGACCTCTTGAGCGGCCGTCGGGATGTGATGCGGTCGGCGCCCCGCGCGGAAGAGGCACATCCCGTGCTCACCGAGGGTGATGAGGACGTTTTCAACGCGCGTCGAGGCGAGGAGTTTTTCTCCCACTGCGAGAAGCGGCCGGTCGCGGAGCGGGTCGGCGGCCGGATCCGTCGCGGCTTCGCCTGCCAGCCAAAAAGCCTCCATGCGGTTGGGCGTAATCCCGGTGAGACCGTCATAATCGAGACGGTGGTGCATGTTCGGATCTGCGAAGACCGGCACACGCGCGCGCTTCGCCTCCGCCGCGCAGATGTCGAGAAACTCCTGGCTGATGAGCCCCTTGCCGTAATCTTCGAAAACCACGGCGTCCATGCGCGGAATCGCGCGTCGGGCGAATGCCAGGGTTTGAGCGGCAAGCTTCGGAGAAATTGCGCGCCGGCTCTCTCGGTCGAAACGCACCACCTGCTGGTGCTGGGCGATCACGCGCGTCTTGAGCGTCGTGGGACGCGCATCGTCCACGAGCAATCCGGAAACGTCCACCCCCTGGGCGCGAAGGGTGCGGGAAAGCGTGCGCCCCGCCGCATCGTTCCCGAGGATCCCGAGCACGGCAACCTTTGCGCCGAGGGAACGGAGGTTGCGCGCCACGTTCGAGGCGCCGCCGGGAAAGAACCGGTCCTCCAACACGTCCACCACCGGCACCGGCGCCTCCGGCGAGATGCGGGAAACGCGCCCGAACACGTATTGATCGAGCATCACGTCGCCGACGACGAACACGCGCAGCTTCGAGAAGCGGCTCAGCGCAGCCTTCCACTGAACGCGGGGGGGCATGGTCGAGGAGTGTGACCGGACGCGGGAAGGCATCTCAAGAGCGAATGGGTTATGGCGCGGCCGTCGGAGCGGGACGCGCGGAGATTTCGCGTTTGAGACCTTCAATTTTCTCGGCCATTTCGGCGTTCTTCGGATCGAGCTCGGCGGCCTTGTCGAAATGGAGGAGGGCTTGGGCGGGGGCGCCGAGGGCGCGATAGACTTCGCCGAGGTGCTCGTGAATCACCGGATCGTGGGCGATCAACGCCGCGGCGCGCTGGAGCTGTGCGAGCGCCTCAGGGAAGCGGCGTTGGCGATAGTAGACCCAACCCAGGCTATCGAGGAAGGCGCCGTTGTTCGGCTCGAGGGCGAGCGCGCGTTGGACGAGTTGCTCAGCTTCCTCGAGGTTCGCACCGCGCTCGGCAAAGAGGTATCCGAGGTAGTTGCAGGCGTCGGCGTAATCGGGGTTCTGCTCGATGGCCTTGCGGAATTGCGCCACGGCCAAGTCGTACTTCCCGTTCCGCTCCAGCGCCGCGCCGTAGTAGAAATGAAACACCGCGTCGAGGAGCCCGGGAGTCGAAACCGCAGCCAGGCGCTCGGTCTCTTCGAGGAACTTCGCCGCATTCACGAAATCTTTCCGGTCGCTGTAGACCAGGCCGTAGAAATAGGTGATCTGCGGCGTCTCCGGAAACCGATCCTTGGCCGCATCGAGCAGCGACAGGGCCTCGTCGAGGCGGTGCGTGCGCATCAGGATGAGCACGCTGCGGAGGCAGGGCGGAAGCTGGTTCGGATTGGCCTGCAGGGAGAGTCGGTAGTTTTTTAGGGCGTTTTCAAAATCGCGGGTATCCTCGTAGATCTCGCCGATCACGTTGAGGATCTGCCAGCGGAGCGGCTCCAGCTTCACCCATTCCTCGAGGATCGCGATCGCACCGGCCTTGTTGCCTCGCGCGACGAAGCTGAGCGCCAGCTTCAGTCGCACGCCGTCCGCCCCAGGATCCTGATCGAGCACCTTCTGATACAGGGTGATCGCCTTCTCGGTGTGCTGGTTCGCCACATAATAGTCGGCGACGCGCGCGAGCGTCATCGGATCGGAAGGCTGGAGTTCCGCCGTGCGATCGTAAAAGCGCATGATCTGTTCCGGATCGGTTTGAAAAGCAGGATCGCGCGCCCCGAGCGCCGCGCAAAGTTCGGCGAGACGAATCCAATAACGATAATCGTTCGAGGGATGTTTCGCCGCGCGATCGAGCACGCGTTTCGCGCCGGCGAGATCGTTGCGCTCCACCTCCGCATCGAAGAGCACTTCGTAAGGCGGAAACTTGTCCGGCGCGAGGCGGAGGGCGCGCGCGGCGGCCTCCGTGGCCGCATCCCACTGCTTGTCGGCGCGCAGCGCCACGGCAAGCAGCATCCACTCGGGTGCCGACTCCGGCAGCTTTTGCACGGCGGCACGCAGGATTTCCACCGCTTGGGCGAACTCTCCGCGGCGGAAGTATTCCTGGACCACGCGCTCCCGAAGGTCCGAACGGCCGGGATCAAGCGCCACCACTTGACGCCACTCCTCGAGCGCCTCGTTGGCTTCTCCTTTCGAGAGATGGAGCAGGCCCGTGACGTAATGGGCCAGCGCCTCCGAAAAATCCTCGGATTCTTTCGAGAGCGCCCCGAGCTGTTCCGCGGTCGCCGCCTCGGGCGGCCCCAAGCGCGTTGAAGCGGGCTCCGGCCCCCGGGCCTCCGGCGTACGGCAGCCTACGAAAAAACAAAACACCCCCGCGGCCGCCCAGCGGAGAAGCGGCCTGTGAGCAAGCGTCTTCACGGCGCGATCGGCGCTATCTGTTTTTGTGCCGATCCGCCCTCATCCGCTTGCGACGCTTGTGACGGTTGATCTTCGCCTTACGACGCTTTTTAAGAGAGCCCATGGATCGCTCACGCTAGGCGATTCCTCCCAAGGCGTCAAGCGTTGGAGGTTTGCCCCTGGCCGACCGGCCCTTTCACGATCCCGGCAGCGCGGCGCAGAGGCCAGACGTGATCCCGAAAGCCTGATCGAACGACATCCGCTTGAATTCATGGCCCACTCCCCAGGAATCGGAGTAAAGGATCTCTCCCGTCTGATCGTTGTATCCGAGGATGAGCCGCATATGACCTCCCGAGGCTTGGGGAAGTGTGGGCTTTTCCGGCACAAGCCCGAGCTGCACGCTCCAGAGCAGAGGCGCGCCTTGGTTCACATGCGTCCGCACGTGATTGAGGAACTGGGTTCGGTCATTCATCTTTTTCAGACGGACGTCAAGCAAGGTCGCTGGATCCATTTCCTCATACACCTGCTGGATGACGATCACCCGCCCTTCGAGGCGAATTTCGGGGAGCTTGTTCTTGCGCGCAGCGAGGTTGTAGGCCCGCACCTCATTCTGAAATTTGCGAAAATCGAACGAGATCAACTCGGTCACACCAAGGGAAAAACGATCTCCGAGACGGCGGAGCGCCTTGGCCATGGCGGCCGGATCCGTGCCGCCCGCCGTCAGGGCGCCGGCGGCCTTCGCCAGTTCGTTCTGGTCCACCTCGATCCCGTAGTAACGCATCACGCGCTCAGCCGTCGCGCACACGCAGTAACCTTTCTGCCCCTGGTCCACCATCGGAATGCCCTCGAGAAGGACGTCGCCACCCTCGGCGCGTTTCACTCGATCCTTGATCTCGCCACGGCGCGCCGCGGTGACGCCGCGCCCCTGCCAGTTCGGCTTCACGAGCTGTGCGGGGTCCCCTTTCCCGTCGAATGGACGGGCGACGAGGCGGATGAATTCCGTGCGAAAAGGGATTCTGCGGGTTTCAAGATACACGCGCGCTTCGCGCGCCCCGCGGGTGACGCACCATTCAAGGTCGAGGCGAAGCGGCGCCTTGAACCATGATTTTCGTTTCGTGTCGGTCGCGCTCACGGGCACCCAGGCGTCAAATCCGCGCGCGCCCACCCAGCGGTCGAGAGCCTCTTCGAGTTCGCGGAGAGTGTCTTGAAACTCCTTTTCTTCCATCTCGCGCCCCGCATCGCCACGCCCGAAGAAGAGGAGGCTCGCCTCCCGCAATCGGTCGTTCTGAAACCGGGCGATCGTCTCCATTACCCGATGCTTCATAAAAATCAACGGCCACACGGAACGCATCGTATGGGAGTCTTCCGAAGCCTCCGCCTGAAAGCCGTATTCGGAATGCGCCTTTTTGAAGTCGGTGGAAGTCGTTTCCCAGATCGCAGGATCGAATTCGCGGAGCGCCTTCAGCGCCGGCGCCTCGTCGGGGCCCCGGCCGCCCGAGGGCGCGGCCTCCCGCGCTTTTTCGGGCATCTCTCCTTCGATCATGAGGTCCGCGGCGCGGCAGAGCGCGCGCACCTGGCGTCCGTCCGGCGCGCGCCAAAGCACGCGGAGCATGCGCCTTTCCTCGGTGCTCCCCTCGATTTCGAGCGTCGTCGCCGGATCAAACCTCCCGATCCTGCGCGACGAATCGGCCGGATCGAACGCCTCGACCGGCCGCTCGCAAACCACCGTCTCGGCGCACCGGCCGCTTCCCGCAAAACCGGCCAGGAGCGCCGACAGCGCAAAGGCCAGAAGGCGCAGCGAAAAAGTCATGGGCCGCACGCCCCGCGGACGAGCGTTCAGGTTTTTCGGAGCGCCGAAAGCGTTCGGGCCGCGGCGACTTCCGGAGTGAGCCCGTGCTTTTTTCGGAGCAGGTCAATGGCGCCGTGCTCGACAAACTGGTCGGGCCATCCGATCTTCACAACCGGCAGGGCGCATCCGATCGCGTCGAGCGTCTCGCCCACCATGCTGCCGAATCCGCCGACCACCGCGTGATCTTCGAATGTGACGAAGACGTCCGCGGCGCGAGATTGCGCTTCGAGAAGCGCCGCGTCGAGCGGCTTGATGAAGCGCGGATTCACCACGGTGCAGGAAATTCCCTCCTTTTCCAGGAGGTCCGCAGCCTGTTCAGCCATGCGCAGCATATTGCCGAGACCCCAGAGAACGGCGCGACGCCCCTTGCGCGATTCCGAGACGTCCCCTTGACGGACGACCTCGGCCTTGCCGATTTCGAGCGTGCGCGGCTGTTCCTTGCGCGGGATTCCCGCCGCCGCGCCGCGCGGATAGCGGATCGCGCTCGGCCCGGGATGCCGCAGCATCGTCCAAAGCATGTCCTGAAACTCGTCTTCGTCCTTCGGCTGCATGTGCAGGATTCGCGGGACGGGACGCAGATAGGCGATGTCGTACATCCCGTGGTGCGTAGGACCGTCCTCGACGACACCGGCGCGGTCCATGCAGAACATCACGGGCAGATTCTGGAGCGCGACGTCGTGGATGAGCATGTCGTAGGCGCGCTGGAGGAAGGTCGAGTAAATCGCACAAACCGGGCGCCAACCCTGCGTCGCCAATCCCGCGGCGAACAGAACGGCATGCTCCTCGGCGATCCCGACGTCGAAGAAGCGTCCGGGGTGCGCCTTCGCGTAGGGGTTCAACCCCGTGCCGGAGGGCATCGCCCCCGTGATGCAGCAAAGCTGCGGATCCATGTCGGCGAACTTGGTCATCACGCTGCCGAAGACCTGGTTCCACGCGGGCGGATCGTCGCTCTTGGCGAAGTCGCCCGAGTCCGGATCGAACCGGCCGCAGCCGTGGAACGGCTCGGGGCTGTCGAGCGCCGGCTTGAATCCGCGCCCTTTCTCAGTGAGGACATGGAGGACCACGGGTTTGTCCGCCGCCTTCGCGAAGGAAAGCATGTTGATGAGTTCGGCGAGGTTGTGGCCATTCACGGGACCGTAGTAATGCAGCCCCATCTCCTCGAAAAGGACGGCGGGCGTCCCCACGTCGCCGGGCGCAGCGGCGTGGACGAGCAGACCTTTGGCGATCCCCTCGGCCTTGCGCTCGAGACGCGCGAACTCCTTCCAGTTCCAGCGATGGAGCAGGTCCTCGGTCTTTTTATGCCACCGGGTGAAGCGCGGACTGGTCACGATCCGGTTCAGGTAGCTGGCGATGGCGCCGACGTTCTTGGCGATGGACCACTTGTTATCGTTGATGACGACGATCAGCCTCTTGGTGTGGTGGGCGATGTTGTTCAGCGCCTCGTAGGTGACGCCGCAGGTGAGCGCCGCATCGCCGATCACGGCGATCACGTTTTCGTCGCTCCCCTTCAGGTCGCGCCCCGTGGCCATGCCGAGCGCTGCGGAGAGCGCGGTGCCGGCGTGCCCGGCGCCGAAGTGATCGTAGGCGCTCTCCGCCCGCATCAGAAAGCCGCACGCCCCCTCGAACTGGCGCATCCGACGAACGAGCGCCCGACGGCCAGTGAGCATCTTGTGCACGTAGCCCTGATGGCTGACGTCCCACGTGAAGAAATCCTTCGGGCAATCGAAGACGTGATGCAACGCAATCGTGAGCTCGACGACGCCGAGGTTCGGGCCGAGGTGGCCGCCGGTTTTCGACAGCACCTCGACGAGTTCCTCGCGGATTTCCTCCGCGAGCTGCTCCATCTGCGGAAGGACGAGTTTCTTGACGTCGGAAACGTGCTGGAGGGAATCGAGGATCGGGGTGGGCATGGGGCGGGACGGGTGGCGCGGCCGCACAAGGGCGTTCCGCATCCTGCGTTCTTAGAAAAGATCTTCTCCTTCGGCGACCTTCGCGCCGGTGCGTCCCTTGACGGGAGGCGGATCCGCGGGCTCGTCCTCCTCCGCGGCGTCGAGCGGCTTGAGGGTGAGGGCGCCATCCTTCTCTTTCATGAGGACTTCGATGCGTTTTTCCGCTTCGTTGAGGCGAGCGGCGCAGAGCTTCACGAGGCGGTTGCCCTCTTCATACTTTTGGAGGATTTCTTCGAGCGGCAGATCGCCGGACTCCATCTCTTCCACAAGTTTTTCGAGTCGGGCCATGGCGTCCTCGAACGAGGACTCCCTGCCCTGGGGCTTGGCTTTCACAAAGCGGAGACTGTAGCAGCCCTTCCGGGGCATGGCAACGCGAAGGATGAGCGTCTTGCGTTTGATGCGCCGCGGCGGGCCTGCTAGCGTTGGGTTTCATGCGACCGATCCTCATGCTATGGGACATTGACGGCACGCTCCTCTCCTGCCGGACGGGAGTGGCCTCCCTGCAACGCGCCCTGCTCAATGGGTTCGGAGTGCTGGATGACCTCTCTCGCATGGACCTCGCCGGACGCCCCGACACGGCGATCGCCGAAGAAATCGCGGCCCGTCATCCCGGCCACGGGATTGACCCTTGGGAACTCCTGGAAAACTATCTCGTGGAGTTGGAGGCCATGCTCCCGTCGCGAGAGGGGATCGTCTTCCCCGGAGTACGGGAAATCCTCAATTGGTCGCATGAGCATCCCGAGGTCCACAACGCCCTGCTGACCGGCAACATCGAACGGGGGGCGTATCTCAAGCTCAAGCGGTTTGATCTTGACCGCTTCTTCGAGTTCGGCGCCTTCGGAGACGATTCCTCGGACCGCAATCGGCTCGGCCCGGTGGCGCTCGACCGCGCCCGCGCACGGTTGAAAAAGGATTTTGCACTCGAACGCACCTGGGTGATCGGAGACACCCCGCGCGACATCGCTTGCGCGCGCGCCCTCGGTTGCAAGGCGCTCGCCGTGGCGACCGGCAGTCATCCGGTGGAAAGCCTCATGGAGGCGGACCTCGCGTTGCGCGATCTGTCCGACCACTGCGCCGTGATCCGCGCGATCGAGCGGAGCGCGGAGGAAGAAGCGCTTGCGACATGAAGCCCACCGCCGAACAATTGAGTCTTCTCCTCCGCGGTGTGGAGAAGGTTTTTTCCGAGGAAGAGCTCCGCAGGAAGCTTGCGGCGGGCCGCGCGTTGCGGGTGAAGCTCGGCGCCGATCCGACCGCCCCCGACCTGCACCTCGGCCACGGCGTCGTCCTCGAAAAACTGCGCCAGTTTCAGGATCTTGGGCACAAGGCGGTGCTCATCATCGGCGATTACACGGCGCGAATCGGCGATCCCACCGGACAGAACGCGACTCGCCCGATGCTCGACGCCGAACAGATCGAGCGCAACGCGCGCACCTATTTCGAACAGGCCGGAAAGGTTCTCGAAACCTCCCCGGAAAAATTGGAGATCCGGCGCAACAGCGAGTGGCTCGTGAAGATGAGCTTCGCCGACGTCATCCGCCTTGCGAGCCAGATGACGGTTGCGCAAATGCTCGAACGCGACACTTTCGAGAAGCGCCACCGGACGGGGGAGCCGATCGGCGTCCACGAGTTTCTCTATCCCCTGATGCAAGGACGCGACTCCGTGGCCGTTCGCGCCGACATCGAGCTGGGCGGGACGGACCAGACCTTCAACAACCTCGTGGGGCGGGAACTCCAGAAGGACGACGGGCAGGAGCCTCAGGTGGTGATGATCCTGCCGATCCTCGAAGGTCTCGACGGCGTCGAGAAGATGTCGAAGAGCAAGGGGAACTACATCGGGATTTCGGAACCGGCGGGAGAAATCTTCGGGAAAACGATGTCCATCTCGGACGAGCTCATGTGGAGGTGGTACGCCTTGCTCCTCGCGAAGTCGGCGCCGGAGATCGCCGCGCTGAAGGCGGGTCATCCGATGGAGGCGAAGAAGGATCTCGCGGAGGCGCTTGCGGCGCGGTTCTCCGGCGCGGAAGCGGCACGAGCGGCGCGCCGAGATTTCGAAAAGAAGTTCTCCGCGCGAAACGCCGCGGATACCGACCTGCCGGTGTTGCGCCTCGACCTCTCGCACGCCTGGAGCGGGCCCGACCTCGCGCTCGCCAGCGGCTCCGTTTCCAGCCGAAGCGAAGCCTATCGCCTCGCAGAACAGGGCGGGCTCGTGCTCGACGGCGCAAGACTCGCGGACCCGAAGGCCTCCGTAAAACCGCGCGCCGGCGCAGTGCTCAAGATAGGCAAGAAACGGTTCTTCCGCCTCGCCGACGCCTCCTGAGAGATGAACGTCAAAATCCTGCGAAATGTCCTGGAAACGAACGACGCGATCGCCGCGAAGATTCGCGCGCGCCTCGCCGAGAGAAAGATCGCGGCGCTCAACCTGATCGGCGGCGCCGGATCGGGAAAGACCACGCTGCTCGAAAAGACGATTCCCGCGCTCTCGGGGCGGCGCGTCGCGGTCATCGAGGGAGACATTGCGGGCGCGCGCGACGCCGAACGCATCGCGCGCCTCGGAGTCCCCGCGATCCAGCTCAACACGGGCGGAGCCTGCCACCTCGAAGCGGCTCTCGTGGAGCGCGGGCTCGGCGAGCTCGATCTCGCGAAGACCGATCTGATCTTCATCGAAAACGTGGGAAACATCGCTTGCCCCGCCGAGTTCGATCTCGGCGAGACCGCCAAGGTCGCCGTGCTGAGCGTGGCCGAGGGACACGACAAGCCGTCGAAATACCCGCTCCTGTTCCACGAGGCGGCGGCGTTGGTGCTGACCAAGACGGACCTCCTGCCGCATGTGGACTTCGAGATGGCCGCCTTCCTGACCGATTTCCGCAAGATCAACGCGCGAGCGCCGGTCCTGAAAGTCTCGGCGCGCACGGGCGAAGGGATGGCCGAGTGGCTGCACTGGATCGAACACGCCGCCGAAGGCGACCTCCACGTCCCTCCGCACGCGCACGCGCATCCACACAGTCATGGCGTGCCCGGCGTCGAACCCCACCAACATCCGCATCGTTCGGGCAGGACGTCGGTGTCTTCCTCCGGATAAGGAAGGCGCATGCGTTCGCGATGATCCGCTTCGTCAATCCACGCGCTGCGAAGATTTTCCGAGGCGCTTTCGGATGAGGCGTGAGCGGTCCAGCTCCGTGGCGGTCCGCCTCCGTCTCGCGATTCGCGGCGCGGTCCAGGGTGTGGGGTTTCGGCCGTTCGTTTTCCGCCAGGCCACCGCGCGCGACCTCGCCGGTTTTGTCCGCAATACGCCGCGCGGCGTGCTTCTCGAAGTGGAGGGGACGGCGGAGGCTGTCGCGAGCTTCCGCGAAACGCTGACGAAAGACCCGCCGCCTCGCGCACGGATTCAGGGATCCGAGATGTGGGTGCTGGCACCGCGCGGCGCCCAAGGCTTCGTGATCGAGGCCAGCGAAGAGGCAGGAGAACGAAGCCCGTTCGTCCTCCCCGACATCGCCCCGTGCGCGGATTGTTTGAGGGAAATTTTCGATCCCGAAAACCGGCGCCATCGCTATCCGTTCACGAACTGCACGAACTGCGGCCCGCGTTTCACGATCATCGAGGAGCTTCCCTATGACCGGGCGAAGACGACCATGCGAAAGTTTGCCATGTGTCCGGCCTGTCGTGCCGAATACGAAAACCCCAGCGACCGCCGTTTCCACGCTCAGCCCAACGCCTGTCCGGCCTGCGGCCCGCAATTGGCGCTGTGGGATCGCAAAAAGCGGGTGACCGTCGCGCGCGACGTCGCGCTCCGCGCCGCCGCCGCCGCCGTGCGCGAAGGGCGGATCGTGGCCGTCAAGGGCGTCGGCGGATTCCATCTGGTCTGCGACGCGCGAAACGACGAGGCCGTGCGCCGCCTTCGGAAACGAAAGCGCCGCGAGGAGAAACCATTCGCCGTCATGGTCACCGACCTCGCAGCGATCCGCGCGCTCGTCGAGGTGTCCGCGGAGGAAGCCCGCCTGCTCGCCTCTCCGGAAGCGCCCATCGTCCTGCTCCGCAGGAAAAGCTCGATCCCGAAGGACCAAGGGCTCGCGACGGAAGAACGTTCCGGGAGCGCCGGGCATGGGGCCTGGGGGCTTTGCGACGCCGTGGCGCCGCGCAATCCCCGGCTGGGCCTCATGCTTCCATCCTCACCGCTCCATCATCTGCTCTGCCGCGAACTCGGATTCCCTCTCGTGGCGACGAGCGGAAACCTCTCGGACGAACCGATTTGCGCCGACGAACACGAGGCGTTCGACCGCCTCCGGGGAATCGCCGATGCGTTCCTCGTCCACAATCGCTCCATTGTCCGCCACGCCGACGATTCCCTCCTTCGAGTCGTGGAGGGACGCGAGATGATGCTGCGCCGGGCGCGGGGCTACGCCCCCATGCCGCTGCCGCTGAATCCCGGGGGAGACCGCCTCTCCTCGCCTCCTCCCGCCCCGATCGTCCTGGGAGTTGGCGCGCATCTGAAAAACGCGATCTGCCTCGCGCGAGGGACCGAGGCGATCGTCAGCCAACATCTCGGAGACATGGACACGCCGGAATCGCGCGCCGCTTTCGAACGCGCCGTACGGGATGTCCAGCGGCTCCATCAGACGCCCGCAAAACAGGTTGCCTGCGATCTCCATCCCGATTACGCAACCACGGCGTTCGCGAAATCGTTCGGCTTGCCCGTCACCGGTGTGCAACACCATCTCGCCCACGCACTCGCCTGCCTCGCCGAGAACGAGGTCGAGGGGCCGGCGCTCGCCGTGGTCTGGGACGGCACGGGGTATGGAACCGACGGGACTGTCTGGGGCGGCGAATTTCTCCGCGTGGAAGGCGCGGTGTGGGAGCGCGTGGCGCGCCTGAGACGGTTTCGGCTTCCGGGGGGCGACGCCGCGGCGCGCGAGCCGCGGCGGAGCGCGCTCGGCCTCCTCGCGGAAATCGGCGCGAAATCCGAGGCGGTGGAACGGGCGTTCTCGGAAGAAGAACGCCGCGTGATCGCCACGATGCTGGAGCGCGGCGTCAACGCCCCGTGGACGACGAGCGCGGGGCGTCTCTTCGACGCCGTCGCCGCGATTCTCGATCTCCGCCAACGCCACGCCTACGAAGCCCAGGCGGCGATAGAGCTGGAGTGGGCGGCGGAAGAGGGCGCCGGAGCGAAGGCGTATCCGATCCGGCTCGCCGCGCCCGAGCGCCGCGAGCGGAACGGAAAGCTGCGCATTCTCGATTGGCAGCCGACGATCGAAGCGGCGCTCGACGATTTCGCGAAACGGCGTTCCGTCGCCGAGATCGCCGCGGCCTTTCACGCGGCATTGGCGGCGGGGATCCTCGCCGTCGCCCGCGCGGCAGGCGAACGCCGCGTCGCGCTGACGGGCGGCTGTTTCCAAAACGGGTTCCTGCTCTCCCTCTGCGCGAGGACGTTGGCGGCGGAAGGATTCTGTGTGCTCGTCCACCAGCGTCTGCCGCCGAACGACGGAGGCATCGCCTACGGACAAGTCGTCGCCACGGCGCGAGGCATGGCGGAAAAGCGCGAAATCCGGAATCCGAATCCTGAAGCGAAGGAGAAGCCCCTCCTCCGGAAGCGCGGCGGGAAACCGATCGCCTTATCCGGAACGCAAAAGGACGTGGCGACCCCGCCCGAATGAGGTATCTTCCTTCAACTTCCCGCCGCATCCTTCCCCTCCCTTCTCGATCCCCTCCCTTCCCATGTGCCTCGCCGTTCCCGGAAAAGTCCTTGATGTTCGCGGCGAGGCGCCGCTCACGCGCGTCGGCCGCGTGGATTTCGGCGGCGTTGCGCGCGAGGTGTCGCTGGCTTACGTGCCCGAGGCAAAACCCGGAGATTACGTGATCGTCCACGTGGGCTTTGCGCTCAGCGTGGTGGACGAAGCAGAAGCGGCGCGGACACTCGCCTATTTCAAGGAGCTCGGCGAAATCGAAGAGGAACTCGGCATCGTTGAAAATTCCTCCGGAGGTTGACCCCGCCTTCCGTCTTTCTGTCTTCAGGGTTCGAACCTCAAACACTCCTCCTCCCCGCGATGCGCTTCATGGACGAATATCGCGATGCCTCGGCGGCACGCGCCCTTGCGGAAGCCATTGCGAAGGAGGCGATTCACTCCTGGACTCTCATGGAGGTATGCGGAGGGCAGACCCACGCGATCGTCCGCTTCGGCCTCGACGAGCTTCTCCCGAAAAACGTCGCCTTGGTCCACGGCCCGGGATGTCCCGTGTGCGTCACGCCGATCGAACTGGTGGACAAGGCGGTCGAGATCGCGGAGAAACCGGACGTCATCTTCTGTTCGTTCGGCGACATGCTTCGCGTGCCGGGGTCGCGGAGCGACCTGCAGCGCGCCCGGGCGGCGGGAGGCGACGTGCGCGCCGTGTATTCCCCTCTGGACGCGGTCAAGCTGGCGCAGGCCCATCCCGGGCGCGAGGTGGTTTTCTTCGCGGTGGGTTTCGAGACGACGGCGCCGGCAAACGCGATGGCCGTGCGCCAGGCGCGCGACCTCGGATTGAAGAATTTCTCGATTCTCGTCTCGCACGTGCTCGTGCCGCCTGCGATCGAGACGATCCTGTCGTCGCCCGAGAACCGGGTCCAGGGATTCCTCGCCGCAGGCCACGTCTGCGCGGTGATGGGCTGGGAAGAATACGCGCCGCTCGCTGCGAAACATCGTGTGCCGATCGTGGTCACGGGGTTCGAGCCGGCCGACATCCTGCAAGGCGTCCTCCTGTGCGTGAGGCAACTCGAGGAAGGGCGGGCCGAGGTGGAGAACGCCTACGCGCGCGCCGTGAAGCGCGAGGGGAATCGCCCCGCCCAGGAAATGGTCCGGGAGGTGTTCGAAGTTTCCCCGCGCAAATGGCGCGGCATCGGCGAGATCCCGGGGAGCGGCTTGGCGCTGCGCGGCGCCTACGCGGCATTCGATGCGGAACGGCGTTTCGGCGCGGCGGCGATGACGGCCGAAGATGCTTCCGAGTGCATCAGCGGGCTGGTCCTGCAAGGAGTGAAGAAACCGGCGGATTGTCCGGCGTTCGGAACGCGCTGCACGCCGGAGCATCCCCTCGGCGCCACGATGGTTTCCGGCGAAGGCGCCTGCGCCGCTTACTACCGCTACCGCGCCCATCAGGCGTAACCCTGCCGCCACGGCGCGAGGGGAGCCCGACCGCCCAGCGGGACCTTGCCTTCCCGTCCGGCGGCGACGAAGAGGCGATTTGCGTCGGTCGGACCGTTGCTCCGGTTTTCCAGGAAACTTCTCCCGGCTGGCCATCGCCTCCGCAAATACGGCAGACTTCCCGCCTCCCCCCTTGCACGCTTCAAACGGAAATCCCTCGGCTCTCGCCTGCCCGATGCCGGACGAAAGGCCGGACGCGGTCCTGATGGCGCACGGAGGCGGCGGGCGGATGGCGCAGCGCCTCCTCGACGAGATTTTCCTGCCTGCGTTCAACAACCCGCTCCTCGCGGCGCGCCTCGACGGCGCGGTGGGAGAGCTCGGCGGAACGCGGCTCGCGTTCACCGCCGATTCCTACGTCGTGCGGCCGCTCTTTTTTCCGGGAGGCGACATCGGGACACTCGCCGTCAACGGCACGGTCAACGACCTCGCCATGTGCGGCGCCCGTCCCGCGTGGATGAGCGCGGCGTTCATCCTCGAGGAGGGGTTCCCGTTCGCCGATCTGAAGCGCGTCGCGGAATCCATGCGGCGCGCGGCCGCCGCCGCCGGCGTGCGGATCGTCACCGGAGACACCAAGGTCGTGGACGCGGGGAAAGGAGATGGAGTGTATCTCGCGACGAGCGGCGTGGGAGAAGTCGTCGCCCGCGCGCCGATGGGCCCCGCCGAGGTTCGCGAGGGCGATGCGATCCTGTTGAGCGGCGACGTGGGACGCCACGGCATGGCGATCATGTCGGCGCGCGAAGGGTTCGCTTTCGAGACGACGTTGGAAAGCGACTGCGCACCGCTGGTCGCGCCCGTGATGGAACTCCTCGACGCGGGCGTCGCTGTGCGGGCGTTGCGGGACCTCACGCGCGGAGGGCTGGCGACGGCGCTGGTGGAACTCTCCGAAGGCGCAAAGCGCGAGTTCGCCGTGGAAGAGACGGCCGTCCCCGTGATCGCCCCGGTGCGGGCCGCCTGCGAGATGCTCGGGCTCGATCCGCTCTACGTGGCGAACGAAGGGCGATTCACAGCCCTCGTGGCGGAGGCCGACGCCGAACGCGCGCTCGCGATCCTTCGACGGCATGACGCGAGCCGTAGTGCGTGTCGGATTGGACGGGTGAACGGCGGTGCGACGCGGGGGCGGGTCACGGCGCGCGGCGCGATTGGCGCCCGACGGATCCTCGATCGGCTCAGCGGCGAACAACTGCCGAGGATTTGTTAGAGGGTGTTTGAAAATTCGACTGAAGGCAGGCCAATTTTCAAACACCCTCTTAGATTTCTCCGCGATCCCTCGCCTCAGGACAGCTCGTGCATGGCGAAAAAAATGGCTGCCTCGCATGGATTCGAACCATGACAAACTGATCCAGAGTCAGTTGTGCTACCGTTACACCACGAGGCAGTTTTCAGAGGGGAAAACCCCTCCCAGAACTTCATGCTTGCAAAAGCTTTTCTAACCCGTTTTTCTAACCCGGCATGTCCAAGAACACAAAATTTAAGCGAGTGGCGCAGAATCTCTACGTCCACCACGGCGTCTATTATGCCGTGCTCAAGAAGGCGGGCAAGCAAATCTGGCGCTCC
>JADZFN010000010.1 GCA_020849895.1 Verrucomicrobiia bacterium
TCGTCGTCTCCCTCTTCCCTCCTTCCGCTCTGCCGCTTGACCGCTTCTTCTTTTCGCATGAGATCACAAATTCCGGTCGAAAAACTCCCTTGCGCAACACGAACAGCGGCGCGCAAAACAGCCGTACGACGATGGATTTTTCGCTCGCCGGGTGTGAGAGGGACGAGCTAGCTTCGGCGCGCGCATGAAGATTTCGGAAATCCTTCGGCGAGAGTTCGTCCACCTGGACCTCGACGCCGCCACGAAAGAAGACGCCATCCATCAGCTCGCCCAACACGCGAAAGGACATCCCAACCTCGGCGATTTTCCGTCGTTCTGCCGCGCCCTGTACGAACGCGAAGCCACCGGCAGCACTGAAATCGGTCACGGCGTCGCCATCCCGCACGCCCGCACCGAACAGGCAAAGGACATCTTCCTCGTCATGGGCCGGCTCCGCACGGGCGTCAAGTTCGAGCCTCATGCCGAAGAAAGCGTTCGTCTCCTCTTCCTCATCGGAATCCCGAAACGGATGGTCGCCGAATACCTGCGCCTCGTCGGCATCCTTGCCCGTCAGGTGAAACACGACGCCCTCCGCGCGCGATTGCTGTCGGCCGAAGGGCCCGACGACGTGATCCAAGCGTTCGTCGAGGTTGAAAACACGACGCCCCAAGCCTGATTCCGCGCGGGACCCGCGAGGCGCGACTCCGCGCGCCCGTTTTCGGGCGACGATCCGAAAGCCGACGCCGCGAGTCGCCAAACGAGGGTTGTACGAGCGATTCCGCGCGGCGACCGTCGCGCTCGGCTGGCGGCGCTCCGGAGAACGCCTCCTGCTCGCCCTCTCCGGCGGGCGCGACTCGATGGCGCTGCTCCATCTCCTCCTCGTTTCCGGACACCGCCCCGTCGCCGCCCACTTCAACCATCGCCTGCGTGGACGCGCCGCCGAGGCCGATGCGCGCTGGGTGCGCGGCCTTTGCCGCGCGTGGCACGTACCGCTCGCGCGAGGAACCGCGGACGTTCCCTCCCTCGCCCGGAAACACCGCCTCGGCCTGGAAGAAGCCGCGCGCATTGCCCGCTATCGTTTCCTGCATTCGGCCGCGGTGCGCCGGCGGCTCCGAACCGTCGCCACGGCGCATCATCTCGGCGACCAGGCGGAAACGGTGCTTCTGCGCGTCCTGCTCGGCACCGCGCACCCGGGGGCGTTCGGCATGCGGGCTTCCCGCCCGCTCCCGCCTCTCGCATGGCCGGGAGGCCTCCGCCCGCGCGGAGGCGGACTCCGTCTGGTCCGCCCCCTCCTCGCCGCGCCACCCGGAGAAATCGCCGCCTACGTTCGCCGCCAGCGCATCCCGTTCCTCGAAGACGCCTCGAACCGCGTTCTCGCCCATCCGCGCAACTGGCTTCGCCACCGCCTCCTTCCGCTCGCCGCGCGACGGCTCAATCGCAACCTGCTGAAATCGCTCGCCCGCCTCGCCGCGCGATGAGCCGCTCGCGGGAGGACCTCCTTCCCTTCACTTTTTGAGACGAAAAACGAGCGCGACGGAGTTGAGGCAATAGCGGCGACCGGTCGGAGGCGGACCGTCGTCGAAGACATGTCCGAGATGGGCGTCGCAACGGACGCAAAGGATTTCGACGCGCAGCATTCCGTGACTCTCATCCGTGCGTTCGACGAGATTTTCCTCGGCGAAAGGGCGAAAGAAACTCGGCCAACCCGTGCCCGAATTGAATTTGGCGTCGGACGCAAAGAGCGGCAGATCGCAACCCACGCAGTGGTAAAGCCCCGCCTCCTTCTGATCGAGTCCTCCGCCGCAGAACGGACGTTCGGTTTCCCGCCCGCGCGTCACGCGATAGGCTTCGGGGCTGAGGCGACGACGCCACGTCCGGTCGTCGAGAACAAGTTTCTCAGCAGGGGTCGGGGACGCAGGGCGTCCGTCGGGCCCGGCCCAGCATACGATGACTCGAGAAGCAGGCATGGAGGAGGGAGATTTCTCAAAAAAGGCCTGTTCGGTTTTCGCAAAAGAAGTTTTTGTATGCGAGGGAGAGCGGATCCCCGCGTCCGGATCCGCCCGGGCGACCGCCAGCGCCACCGCAGCGGGAAGGATTCCGCATATCGCTCCACGGACCATGAGTCTGATGGAAACCTATTCGGGATCGGCGTCGAGTCAAGAAGGCGGCATGAACCAACCGAAGCGGTCGCAGCCGTCCTTGCCCGTTGAGGTCTGTTAATTTGAAAAACCGCTCGCGTCGTTTACATTCCCCCCGCGTGCCAACGCAGCGCAAAGGACGACGCCCGCAGGCGTCGCCGGCGCAAGAACCTTACGAACCAACTCCGAAACGAGACGTCAGACCCGCGACATGCGGAGGCGCGTCTCACGCAAAAACCATGAACGCTCTGGAGGGCATTTGCCGGGAAGTGATCGAGAAAAGCGAATGGGTGGCGATTGCCACCGCCGGAGCGGACGGTCCGCACGTCGTGGCCACGTGGGGCGATTACTTGCGCCGGCTCGGGATCGCCGACCCCTTGCGGATTCCGGTGGGCGGAATGCGCAAGACTGAAGCCAATCTCCAGCGCGATGCGCGCGTCGAGTTGTTGTTCGGCTCGCGCCAGGTCCAAGGCACTCGCGGCCCCGGCAAAGGCTGCGCGATCCGCGGCCGCGCCGAAATGCGTGCCGAGGGCACGGACTTTGCAGCGGCGAAAGCCTTGTTCCCCTGGGCGCGCGCGGTGCTGGTCGTGCGCGTGGAACACGTCGAACCGCAACTGTGAACCGCCTTTCGACGCTTCGGAAAATTTATGAAAAACTCCCCCTATAGATTCCAGGCGACCGATACGGTCGGCGCCATCGTCGCCCGACAACCCTCTTTGTCCCGAGTTTTCGAACACGCCGACATTGATTACTGTTGCGGAGGAAAAATCCCCCTGGAAGAAGCCTGCCGGAAAAAGGGACTCGATCTGCAGCAGTTCCTCGTCTCGCTCGAAGCCGCCGCGGCAAGCGCCGACCAAGGCGGAATCAAGCCCGCCGAGATGACGCTGACGGCGCTGGCGGACCACATCGAGACGACGCACCATGCCTATCTGAAGACGGAGTTGCCACGCTTGGAAGCCATGACGAAGAAAGTCGCCGCGGTGCACGGTGAGCACGATCCCCGGTTGCGACAGGTCAGCCAAGTGTACCAAGGCATGGCGGAAGAATTGGCCCATCATACGATGAAAGAAGAACAGATCCTTTTCCCGATGATCCGCAAGCTGGAGGCCGGTTCGGCGGCGCACGGATCCCTGGCCGATCCGATCCACGCCATGGAGACGGAGCACGACGACGCCGGAGCGGCGCTGCTCAAGGTGCGGGAGTTGACCGACGGTTTCACGCCTCCCGACTGGGCGTGCAACACCTACCGGGCGATGCTCGACGCGCTGACGCGCTTCGAAAACGACCTCCACCAGCACGTCCACAAGGAAAACAGCGTTCTTTTTCCTCGCGCGCTCGCGTTCGAAAAACAGAAGGCCGCCTGACCTCCCCCAAGCCCGCACGCAACGACGGGTCTCGACGCGCCTTTTGCTTGTCCCGGCGCGTCGAATCCGCTTCAGTTTGCGTTTGTGCTGACGGCTGAATCCCAACTCCGGCTCCTGAGCCAGCATGCAGCCGAAGGGCAGGACCTTTCGGCCGCCGAAATCGAGCAGGCGATCCACGACCTGCTCGAACCCGGCGTGGCGGTCGAGGAAAAGGCCGAGTTCCTGCTCTGCCTCGCGCGCAAGGGGGAGTCCCCCCGCGAAATCGCCGATTTCGCGATCCTGCTCCGGGACCTCGCGCTCGATCCGCGTGTGGACCTCGGTCTGGTGGGCGGTCTACTCATGGACACGTGCGGCACCGGTTCGGACAACACGGCCACCTTTAACGTCTCCACGGCGGCGGCATTCCTCCTCGCCGCCGCCGACATCCCGATCGCGAAACACGGCAACCGCGCGATCAGTTCGAAATGCGGCAGCGCCGACGTGGTCGAGGCGCTCGGCATCAATATCGAGATGCCGCCTTCCGCCGCGCGCGAGGGCATCGAGCGCCTAAAGTTCGGTTTCCTTTACGCCCCGTTTTACCACAAGACCTTCAAGGTGCTGCACCCCGTCCGCCAGTATCTCGCGCGGCACGGCAAGCGCACCATCTTCAATCTCCTCGGGCCGCTGGTGAACCCCGCGCGCCCGAACGTCCAGCTCATCGGCGTGTACGACCCCGCGCTCACCGATCTCTACGTGCATGTGCTCTACCTCATGAAACTCAAGCGCGCGCTCGTCGTCCACGGCTACGATGGCATGGGCAAGACCGGTCTCGACGAGTTGAGCACGCTCGGCAAAACGAAGATCTCCCAGCTTCACTCCAACGGAAACGTCGAGACCTTCGAGATGGAGGCCTCGTCGCTCGGCATCCCCCGCCCCAACCTGAAAGACCTGCAGGGCGGCGACGCCGCGCTCAACGCCCGCATCATCCGCAACCTGCTCTCGGGAGACGACGATGGCCCGCGACGCGATCTGCTCCTCTACAATGCCGCCGCCGGATTCGTGCTCTCGGGAAAGGCGCGCGACCTTTCCGACGGCATGCGGCAGGGCGCCGAAATTCTCGGGAGCGGCGCCGCCCTCGCGCGCCTCGACGCATACCGCGCTTTTTCGCACGCCGTCGTCCGCCGCTCCCGCGCGGTGTCTCCTCCATGAAACTCCCCTCCGCTCCCTCTCCCACCCTCCGCAGCCGTCTCCGCGGCGCTGCGCGCGGCCTCGCCGCTTCCGCCGCGCTCCTCGCGACGGCCGGATCGGTTCCGGCGATCTTCGCCCAGGCGGCGCCGCCGAGGAACCTCGTCCCCAACGGAAACTTCGAGCGCGTGATCACGTTTCAGAATCTTTATGACGGCGTGGACGCGAACGGCACCCTCCGCGTCCCACGCGCCAGCGGCCCCGTGTATCTCGAGGGCGCCACCATGACGCCCATCCCTTTTGCCGCAGCGCCCTGTTTCGTGGACGTCAACGGAGACAAGCTTCCGGACATCGTCTGCTCCAGCCCCTTGGGCAGCCTCTACTGGTTCCCCAACAGCGGGAAGAAAGGCGCGCCGACCTTCGACCGCGGCCACCTCGCACACACCTACCTCGGGACGGGATCGCGCGCTTGCGTCGCCGACGTCAACGGCGACGGCAAAGAGGACGTCGTCTTTGGGAATATCGAAGGCCTCATCTTCGTCCTGTCCAACCGCGGTTCCGTCACCGATCCGAGGTGGACCGACTCCATGGCGAAACCGCGATGGATGCCTCCGCCCGGTGCCGGCGCACCTCCGTATCAAAAGGGCTACATGGTGGAGACCCTCAACGACGACAAAGGCCCCATTGACGTGGGAAACTACTCCGCGCCGTGCTGGGCCGACTGGAACAAGGACGGGATCCCCGATCTCGTCGTCGGCGAAGGATCGTATTCGGCGAACAGCATGCGCGTCTGGATCAATCAAGGCAGCAAAACCCGTCCGATTTTTCGAAAGGACGCCTGCTTCTTCATCGCCTACGGGGAGGGGCGCGAACAGCTCACCCCCGCGGTCATGGATTGGAACAACGACGGCATCCCCGACCTGCTTGTCGGCGACCGCGAAGGGCGCGTGGCCCTTTATCTGGGGACCGCAGAGGCGATCAAGGACTCGAAGAACATCAAGCCCGTGGACTTCACCAAGTTTCTCACCGTGGGCGGACGCGAGCGCATCGGCTACCTCATCAGCATCTCCGTCTGCGATTGGAACGACGACGGCATCCCCGACCTCATGTATGGCACGACCAGCGGCATGATCATGGTCGCCCTTGGCAAGGGGAAACGCGAAGACCCCGAGCTCGATTCCGCGATCGTCGTCAAGGGCGTGGATGCGGCCAAGGACTTCAAGCAACCCAGCAGTTGGGAGGACCTCAACCTCACCGGTGCGGTGAATTCCGGGTGGGCCATGTCCATGCAGGCGCCGCTGCCGGAAGTGGTGAGCAAGGAAACCGATCCCAACGCGGACATCAAGGAGGGCAACCGCTCTCTCCACGTATCCTGGTTCGAGAAGTTTTGGGGGTTCATCTCGCATCCGCGTCATCATCACGGCTCGGCGCTTCGCGCGTTCAGTACGGATTACATCGAAGGCGCCTATTCCCTCAAAAATATCCTTCTGCCCTTCGTTCTGGGCAAGGACCACGAGCTCTCCTTCCAGCACCGCGGAGAAGCGATGAAGATCGTCTGGATCGTTGACTACGTGGAAAAAATTCCTGTCCCGGGAAAACCCCCGCTCGAACCTTGGCACGTCTATTTCGACACCGTGTCTCCCGGCAAAAGCTGGGGGGAATATCGCAAGACCATCCGCCTCGAGGGCACCAAGGAATCGGGAACGGACACCAACGGCAAACGCTACGAGGGAACCGCCTCTCTCTACCTGTATTTCGTAGGCACCGGAAACGTCTGGGTCGACGACGTCAAACTCATCGAGGTCGTGAAGTAGGGCGAGACGCCCGAAGGCGCACGCTGCCTGGGAGGCATCGTGCGCCCGCGACGGAGGCGGTCGTCTTCCGATTGCGTTTGACGGATCGGGCTTGCGGGGGCCAAATAGCTCGAACCCGAATCTAGGATTCCGCCATGCCGCCCAAAGCTTCTGCCGACAAGCCGGACGACTCCTCGAAACTCGCCGCCGCGCGCGCGAAGGAGCTCGAATCCGCCATCCACACAATCACCAAACAGTTCGGCGACGGCGCGATCATGCGCTACGGCGACGAACACGCCAAGGTCCCCATCGAGGTCATCCCCACGGGCGCCTTCTCGCTCGATCTCGCCCTCGGCGTGGGCGGCGTCCCGCGCGGGCGCATCGTCGAAATCTACGGCCCGGAAAGCTCGGGCAAAACCACGCTGATGCTCCACATCATCCGCAACGCACAGCGCAACGGCGGTCTCGCCGCGTTCATTGACGCCGAGCACGCGCTCGACCCGGCCTACGCGCGCCGCATCGGCGTAAGCATGAAGGACCTGCTCCTCTCCCAGCCCGGCTCCGGCGAGGAGGCGCTCACGATCGCTGAGACGCTCATCCGCTCCAACGCGCTCGATGTGATCGTCGTGGATTCCGTCGCCGCGCTCACCCCGCGCTCGGAACTCGAGGGCCAGATGGGCGACGCCACCGTCGGCGCCCAGGCGCGCCTCATGTCGCAGGCAATGCGCAAGCTCACCGGCGCGCTTCACAAGGCGCGCACCTGCATGCTCTTCACCAACCAGATCCGCGAAAAGATCGGTGTGATGTTCGGCAATCCCGAGACCCAGCCCGGCGGACGCGCGCTGAAGTTTTACGCCTCCGTCCGCCTGGACATCCGTCGAAAGGAGCCGATCAAGGACGCCGTGGGCACCGTCGTCGGCAACCACGTGAAGGTCAAGGTCGTGAAGAACAAGGTCGCCCCGCCCTTCACCGAAGCCGAGTTCGACATCCTCTACAACGAGGGAATTTCCTACGAAGGCTCCGTGCTCGATTACGCCACCGAAGCCGAGGTCGTCGAGAAGAAGGGCGCGTGGCTCACCTTCGCCGGCGAAATGCTCGGCCAGGGGCGCGACGCCGCCCGCATCTTCCTCAAGGAAAACCCCGCCGTGCTCGCGAAGGTCGTGGCCGCCGTCCACGCCAAGCGCGAAGCCCCCGAAGGCGCCACCGCCGCCCAAGCCGCCGAAAAGGCGAAGAAGTAGGAACGGGAGACGCGGGATGTTCGACGTCCGAGGTTCGACGGGCACGCCTCTAACCTCGGCGCCTCGCGGCCGCCGGACCGCCTGCGGTCGCCCACCCGTTTTTCCTCCCGCATCCTTCTTCAAACTGCGAACTTCGTGCTTCGAACTTCTCTCCCTGTGACTTCCTCCGACATCCGACGGTCGTTTCTCGATTTCTTCCGGACGAAGCAGCACGCGATCGTGCCGTCGTCCTCCCTGTTGCCCGACGCGCCGAACCTGCTCTTCACGAACGCGGGGATGAACCAGTTCGTGCCGATCTTCCTCGGCCAGCAACCGTGCCCCTGGCGGCCGGGGCGCGCCGCCGACACGCAGAAGTGCATCCGCGCGGGAGGGAAGCACAACGACCTCGAGGATGTCGGTCTCGACACCTACCACCACACCTTCTTCGAGATGCTGGGGAACTGGTCGTTCGGCGACTACTTCAAAAAAGAGGCGATTGCGTGGGCGTGGGAGTTGCTCGTGGAGGTCTGGAAATTTCCGAAGGAACGCCTCTATGCGACCGTCTACCGTCCCGGACCTGGTGAACCTTCGGCCTTCGACCGAGAGGCCCACGACGCGTGGGCGGAGGTCTTCCGGAAAAATGGGCTCAACCCTCAAAAGCACATTCGCACCGGCGGCAAGAAAGACAACTTTTGGATGATGGGCGACACCGGCCCGTGCGGCCCCTGCTCGGAAATCCACATGGACCTTACCCCGAAAGGGGACACGGACGGAAAGCTCGTCAACGCGGGCGTCGCTGCATGCATGGAAATCTGGAACCTCGTCTTCATCCAATTCAACGCGGAGGACGACGGCGCGTTCACGGACCTCCCCGCGAAACATGTGGATACGGGGATGGGGTTTGAGCGGGTGTGCGGCATCCTTCAGGGCACGAAAGGCTTTCAGGACTTCGGCAGCGTCATCTCGAACTACGAGAGCGACATCTTCCGCCCGATCTTCGAGCGCCTCGAGACGATGAGCGGCAGGAGCTATGCCTCCACCCTCCCCACGGAAAAACGCGATTCCCAAGAACAGGTGGACGTCGCCTTTCGCGTGATCGCCGACCACATCCGCACGCTCTCCTTCGCAATCGCCGACGGGATCGCCCCGTCGAACGAGGGGCGAGGCTTCGTCCTGCGCCGCATCCTGCGCCGCGCGGTGCGCTTCGGGCGGACGCTCGGTTTTCACCGGCCGTTCTTCCACGAACTCGCCGACGCGGTGGCGGAAAACTTCGGCGGCGTCTTTCCCGAGGTTCGGAAGAAGCTCCCGCGCATCCGCGAGGTCCTCCTCTCCGAGGAGAAGAGCTTCAACGAAACCCTCGATCGAGGCTTGACGATCTTCGAGGAGGAAGTCGGTAAATTGAGGGCGCCCGCGGCGGACGTTCCTCGGAGGCTTCCGGCTAAGGCTGCATTTCTGCTCCACGACACCTACGGATTCCCCCTCGACCTCACTCAGCTCATGGCGCGCGAACGCGGGCTGACGGTGGACGCGGAAGGCTTCGAAAAACTCATGGAGGAACAGCGCGCCCGCGCGCGCGCCGCACAGAGGAAAGAAGCGATCGAGGTCGTCGCGGCCGAGGGCGCACGCGCGCCGACCCGCTTCGTCGGCTACGAGGCGCTCGAAGCGTCCGCGAGGGTCGTGGACGTCGTCGAAACCAAGGGCCGCCGCGCGGCCGTTCTCGAGGCCACTCCGTTCTACGCGGAGATGGGCGGTCAGGTGGGCGACACCGGCCTGATTTCGGGTGGTGGATCGCGCTGGCGAGTAACGGACACCCGTCCGCGTGACCAAGTGCATTACCATCTCCTCGAGGGCGAAGACGCCCCCGCTGTGGGCGTTGAAGTGTGCGCGGCGGTGGATGCGGAGCGCCGCGCGGCGATTCAGCGGCATCATACGGCGACCCACCTCTTCCACTGGGCGCTCCACGAGATCGCAGACCGCGAGGCGCGCCAGCGCGGGTCGTTCGTCGGGCCCGAATATTTCCGCTTTGATTTCAACCTCGCCCACGCGCTCGCGCCCGCACAGATCGCCGAGATCGAGAAGCTGGTGAACGCGCGCATCGCCGAGAACGCCTCCGTCGCCTGGGTCGAACGCGCCTACGCCGAAGTCCAAAAGGATTCCTCCATCCAGCAGTTCTTCGGGGAGAAATATGGCGAAGTCGTCCGCATCGTCCGGATCGGCGATTTTTCAAAGGAACTTTGCGGAGGCACTCACTGCCGCACGACGGGAGAAATCGGCATCTTCAAGATCAAGAGGGAGATGTCGGTCGCCGCCGGCATCCGCCGCATCGAGGCGGTGGCCGGGCCCGCCGCCGAGGCTTGGCTCGCCGCGCACGAGAAGGAACAGGCCGAAGCGAGCGAACGCGAAGCCCTGCGCGCCGCGAAAATCGAGGAGGATAAACGTCGTGCCGCCATTGCAGACCGGCGCGCCGGCGAACTCGCCGCGCAACTCCTCGCCTCCGAAGTCCGTCCGCGCAGAGGGATCCCGAGCATCGTCATCCGCCTTCCCGATGCGGACGGCGATCTCCTCCGCCGGATCGGCGACGCCGCACGCGCGAAGGGCTTCAAGGGGGCGATCTTCCTCGGTGGCGTCCGGGAGGGGCGCTGCGCATTCGTCTGCCTGATCACGTCGGAGTTCACCGAAACGCTGAAAGCGGGGGACCTCGTCAAAAAAGCGGCGGCGGTCGTCGGCGGCTCGGGTGGAGGAAAATCCGATTTCGCTCAAGCGGGCGGCAAGGACGTTTCGAGGATGGACGACGCCTTGGCTCTCGCGGAGAAGCTCCTCGGCGGAGGCTGAAACCGCAAGGCGGCGTTTCCTCGTCCGATCGGAAGCGCTCGGAACCTCGCGCAGGCGCGTCAGCGATACCCCGGGAGAAAGCGTTTCTCCGCGGCAAAAAGCTTCAGCGTCATTTCGCGAATTTCCTTGAGGCTGCAGACCGCGGCGGTGAGCGGGTCGAGCATCAGGGCATGGATCGCGGCTTCCTTCGAGCGTTCGATCGCCGCCGTCGCCGCAAGATCGAACATCCTCATGTTCGAGGCGCAGACCGCCGCCATCTGAGACGGCAGGCGGCCGTATCGTGTCGGATGGATCCCTCCGGCGTCCACCATGCAGGCGACTTCAACGCAGCCGTCGGCGGGCAGATTGGAGATCAGGGCATCGCCGCCGCCGCGTGAATTCATCACGTTGCCGTGGATGCGGAAGGGGACATCCTTCTCGCGCGCCTCGATGATCCAGCTCGCATATTCGTAGCTCCGGTCCCATTCGATCGGCTCGCGTCCGACCAGCATCGCGAGCCGAAGGCGATCGTTCCGTTTCCGCCACAACGGCCAGTGGCTCGCGTAAAAGCGGGAGCCTCCGTGGTAGTTCGGGCGCGCGTACTTTTTCAGGAGGTCCTTTCGCTTGCGGTAGTAGGGCAGGTATTCCGAAAGATGACCGCTCGACTCGGTGATGAACGCGCCGAATTGGAGCATCATGTCCTTGCGAATCAGATCTCCGGCGTCCTCCGGATCCGAAGGCCGCCCTGCGAGGTCCTCGCGCGCCTTCTGCATCAGCTTCGGATAGAGGTCGCGCCGCCGGTGTTCGAACTTCGTGAACCACGCGAGGTGGTTGATGCCCGCACATTCCCACGCCACTTCCGCGAGAGGCGCCTCCGCTCGCTTCGCGAGAAGCTGGCTCGTCCCCTGCACGGAGTGGCAGAGCCCGACGATCTGCATCGCGCTCGTCCGTCCCGCCGCGAGGCAGAGCATGTTCATCGGATTGGTGTAGTTGAACACCAGCGCCCTCGGACAGAACCGCTCGGCGTCCTCCAGGACCTCCAGCCAGACGGGAATCGTGCGCAGCCCCTTGAACAATCCTCCGGGACCTATGGTGTCTCCGATGCACTGATCCACCCCGTAACGCGCGGGGATATCGTTGTCATACCGGACGCATTCCACGCCGTTCACTTCGATGCAGTTGACGAGATAGTCCGAGCCTCGCATCACTTGGCGTCGGTCCGCCGAGGAAATCACCTTCCAGTTCGTCTTGCCGAGTTTGGCGATCAATTTTTCGATGAGCCGGTGCATCGTACGCAATCGCCCGAGGTCAAGGTCCACGAGGGCGATCGTTCCGCCGCGTTCGCCGGGGATGCGGAGCACGTCGTTGACAAGCCTCGGGGTGAAACCGCTGCCCGCTCCGAGCATCGTCAGATGGATCGGACGGCTCAAGGCGCCCGGAAGACCGATCCGCTCGGAGGATTGGGTGTGGGCGGCATGTCCTTCAGGCTTCGTGTTTCGTTTCATAAGAACCGAAGAGAGCGTTAGACCTTCTCGCACCTTCGACAAGCAAAAAGGGCCGCCGTTGACCTCGCGGGGAGTTTTCCCTTAGCCTGCCCCGGCTCGACGATGAGATTTTCCCTGAACTGGCTGAAAGAATTCGTCTCCGTGCCGTGGACGGCCGCCGAGGTCGGCGAACGCCTCACGATGAGCGGCATCGAAGTCGAGGGGATCTACCCTCAAGGCCAAGACTTCGATCGGGTGACTGTCGCCCAAATTCTGAAATCGGAGAAGCATCCCAACGCGGACCGCCTTTCCGTCTGCGAAGTCGAGACCGGCGCCGGTAAAGCCCAAATCGTTTGCGGCGCAAAGAACTACCAGGTTGGCGACAAGGTCCCGCTCGCCCAGCCCGGTGCGAGGCTCCCCAACGGCTTGGAGATCGCCCGTACGAAGCTCCGCGGGGTGGAATCCGCGGGAATGCTGTGTTCGCCGAAGGAACTCGGCCTCGCCGAGGACGCGCAGGGCCTGATGATCCTGCCTCCCGACGCGCCCGTCGGAAAGCCTTTCGCGGAATATCTGGGGCTGAACGACACCCTCCTCGAGCTCGAGATCACGCCGAACCGCCCCGATCTGCTCAGCCATTGGGGTATGGCGCGCGAACTTGCCGCGGTCGCGGGGATCCCGCCTCCCGATCCGCGGCGCCTTCTGTCGGCGGATCGAGAGCGCGCGCTCCTCGATCCTGGCTCCTCGAAAACAGCCTTCTCCGTCCGCGTCGAAGACGTCGTCCGTTGTCCGCGCTACACCGCGCGCGTCCTCCGCGGGGTCCGGATCGGCCCAAGCCCCGAAGGACTCCGCCGCCGCCTCGAAAGGCTCGGTCAGCGCGCGATCTCGAACGTGGTGGATATCACGAACTATGTACTCCTCGAAATCGGTCAGCCGCTCCACGCCTTCGATCTCGATCTGCTGCGCGGTCCGGAAATTGTGGTGCGCGGGGCGCGCGAGGGGGAGAAGATCCTCCGCCTCGACGGCTTCGAAAGCGCGCTGAAGCCCGACATGCTTGTGATCGCCGACCGCGAACGTCCCGTGGCGCTCGCCGGCGTCATCGGCGGCAGCGAGACGGCCGTCGGGGAGCGTACGGTGAACCTCCTTCTCGAGTCGGCGGCCTTTCAACCCGCCTCGATCCGCCGCACATCGAAGGCCCTCGGTGTTTCCACCGATTCCTCCTACCGCTTCGAACGCGGCGTGGACCCCGAATTGGCCGGTTGGGCGAGTCTTCGCGCCGCGGCGTTGATCCTCGACTTTTGCGGCGGAAGGGCCGAAGGGCCGCTCGTGGACGCGCGCGCCCCGGCGCCGGCCCGCGCGAGAATTCCGTGTCGCCACGCGCGCGTGGCGCGCGTGGCGGGCAAACCGATCCCCGCCGAGGAAACCGTCTCCGCGCTGCAACGCCTGGGCTGTCAGATCGCCGAAAACGATGCGACCGCCTGCCGGGTGACGCCGCCCTCCTGGCGTCCCGATCTCGAACGCGAGGCCGACCTCATCGAAGAAACGATTCGCCTCCACGGAATCGGGAACATCTCCGGACGCCTCGCGCCCGTGCCGCTCTCTTCCGCGCGCGAAAGCGTCGAGTTCGCTTTCGCGGGAAAGATCCGCGACGCGCTGATCGCACTCGGCCTCGACGAGGCGATCACCACCACCGTGATGGCGACGGTACGCGCCCGAGAGCTTCATCCCGACCGCATCCTCGACACGCTGACGCTCGCGAATCCCCTTTCCGCCGAGATGGACTGCCTGCGTCCGAGCCTGCTCCACGGCCTGCTCGAGACCGCGGCGCGAAACTTCGCAGGAGGCGCTCCGGGCCTCGCGATCTTCGAGATCGGGCAGGTCTTTGAGGAAGCCGGCGGCAAGGCCGCCGAACGCGCGGCGCTCGGCCTCCTGCTCGCGGGAACGCGCCCCGCCCCCGCCACTTGGGAAGAGGGCGGCAAACCGCGCGCGTGGGACGACCATGACCTTCGGGGAATCGTCGAGGAGCTGGCGGCCGTTCTCCGGATCCCCGGCGGCTTCTGCACGGACATGGACGCTCCGCTCCCCGCGCACCTCGAACTCGGCGCCGCATTGAAGTCTGCCGACGGCGCTTCTCGAGGGGGTTTCGGACGCGTCGCCGCCCGCGCACTTACGACGCTGAAGATTTCTCCGCCTGTTTTCTTCGCTGAAATCGAGATCGCTCCGCCGCACGGAGAAACCACCCATCCGCCGCGCTATCGCGCATGGCCCGCCTTTCCCGCCGTGCGACGCGACCTTGCGCTCATCGTCCCTGCGGCGATACGCCACGCGACCGTCGCGGCCAAAATCCTCGATATCGCCCGACGCCATGCGAACCCGAAGGGAATCGCCCTCGAAGACCTCACCCTCTTCGACGTGTTCGCTTCGGAAAAACTCGGTGCAGGAAAAAAATCGCTCGCCTACTCGATGGCCTACCGAAGCCCGGAACGCACGCTGAAAGATCTTGAAGTTCATCAAATCCATGCTAAACTTACAGCGGATTTGAAGGCCGAACTCGGAGCGGAGCTTCGGGAGTGAGCGCGGCCGGTGTTCTTTGTGATTTCCCTGCCCTGTTCGTGAATCGGACGGATACTCTTTGAGCCGATAGTTCACACAAGGGGGCCTTTCTCCCTCCGCCGCCGACATGCCTTTTCAGGTCGTCGAACGCGATGGGGCGGCTACCCACCCTGTAACCCAGGGTTCAAAGTCCTCGTCCTCCTACGGCAGGGCGGGGTTTTCTTTTTTCTAGAGGCCGCCATGCAGTCCGGCTTCGGATCGGCCGGCCGTTTCTCCGCGGCGTTTCGACGGACCTGCCGGAAAATCCTCCGACGCGTTCCGCGCCTCCCACGCGCGACGAAGGGTTTGGCGCTCTAACTCAGTAGTTGAACGTGATCGTTGCGTCGCGCGAATCGCCGACGAGCGCTTTCAAGGCGTCCGGAAACGGAGCGAACGGCGCAGACTTCTCGATCGCCTGGACGCAGTAATTGGCGAGGACGGCGTTCGCCGTGTTGTGCTCCACGCGGACCTCGCCCACTCGTCCGCTTGCGAGCAACTTGAAGGAGATAATCACCTGTCCCACCGTCTCTCCGTAGAAGCGGCTTTCGAGAAGGAAGTTCCAGTTGGCGCCGATCTTTGCGATGGCGCGTTTGTCGTAGCTGGCGAAAGGAGATTCCGTCGAACCGAAGGCGAGCGCCCGCCCCGTGCGCCCCACCCCGCCGTCGAGCTTGCTCTTCACCGCAAGGACTTCCCGTTCCGAAGAGGGGAGTGCGGGGGCTGCCGGCGCGGGCGGAACTCGCGCCACAGAAGGCGGGCTTGATGGTTCCTCCGGAGACTTTGCGACGGCATCCGCCTTCGTAGGAGGTTTCGGTGGAGGTTCGCGGCGAAGCAGGGCGAGATCGCCTTCTTTCGACGGCGGAGAACGGAGCGGCGGTGGCGTGGGCAGCGGAGGAGGCGACGGCGGGACCGGCGTGGGCGACGCGGCCGACGCCTTCGACACGGGCGACGGCGTCGGATGTGTCGGCGGAGAAGGCGGCGGGCTCCTCGGCCCGGGATGAACGCTTTCGGTCGCCAAGCTCTTGATGCCCGGTCCGTCGGCCTTCGGGACATCCCCCGGCCTGATCGGCGACGGTGCGACCTGCGTCGCCACCGTGTTGTGTTCCGAATAGAACTCGGCGTTCTTCGGTTTTTCAGATGACGCCTGGCTCGCGTCGGTCTCGAGAAAGGTTTTCGGCTTCGGCATTTCGGGCGCCGGAGGTGTCGGCGGCGGCTTGGGGACGAGCACGAGCTTCGGCGCTTCTCTCTGCCCCTTCGGCTTCGGGCGTTCGCTCAATCTCAGGAGTTGCGAAAGCCCGGTCGAAGAAACGAGCGCGAGCAGCAGGAGATTCAGCAGAATCGAAAGGCCGACGGAAATAAAAAGGCGGCGAAAGTATTCCGTCTCGACACGCCGCACGGCGGGCGGGACCGCCAAGACCCGGGGCAACGACGGCAGCGGCGGCAGCGTCCGTCGCGGTTCGGTTGGCGGTTCAATTCGGGGAGGCGTCATCGCAAAGAGGGGCAATCCCTCGGAACGCAGGATGCCGCGGCCTCGGCGCGGCAGCAAGCGCTCGAAAAACTGCCGGACGGACTTTCAGTACACATACGGCTCCGCCAGCGCAAACGCGTTCACGTAATGCCGGCAGGAGGGCGCGGGAGGCGCATCCAGCACCTCGACGATATCGAAGCGCACGGGGACCTGCGGATGGCCGATCTCGCGAAGGTAGTGCAGGGCTGTCCGGCTGATGTGGCGCTGCTTCTCGGACGCCACCGCCTGGGCGGGATCGCCAAACGCGGCGGATCGCCGGGCTTTCACCTCGATGAAGACGAGGGTGTCGTTGTCGCGTGCGACAAGGTCCACCTCACCATAGCGGCACGCATATCGGCGCACGAGGATCTTGAAGCCCGCGCGGCGGAGAAAGGCTTCCGCAACCGCTTCGCCAGCAGCGCCCCGCTTTTGGCGGTCGGTCGCTTTCGGCGAAAGCCAACGCTCCCGCGCCTCGCGCAATCGAGTCAGAAAAGCCATGACGCGCCTCGATCGAAAAATGGTGCCCGGGACAGGACTTGAACCTGCACGA
>JADZFN010000011.1 GCA_020849895.1 Verrucomicrobiia bacterium
CGCTGAGCAATAACGTGAGCTTCGCGGCGAACTCGGTCCTCGGTGCGGCCGGCAGCGGCGACCTGACCTTCCAGGGCGCCTACGCCGACCTCGGCGCGTCGGCACGCACGCTCACGATCTCCAACGCGCGAGTCGCCGTCGCCAACTCCTTCACTGGCGTTGTCGAGCTGACCAAAGCGGGCCCGGGCGCGCTTGCGCTCTCGGGTGTCAACGCCCTCGGCGGCCTGAAGCTGCAGTCGGGCGATCTGCGTCTCGAGGGAGGATCCACGAAAATCCTCGGGGCGCCGGCCGTCGTGATCGGCAACACCCTCGGCGGCGACGCCGCCCTGTTGATTCAGGGCGGAAGTCTGGCTTACAGCTCGAACAGCACGTTCTTCGTCGGCAGCGGCGCGGGTGTCACGGGAACCGTGATCGTCGCGGAAGGCGGCGCGCTCTACCTGACGAACCGTTCGGGGCTTTTCACCTCGTCTTCCACCGTCTTCGGCGAAGGAGGAGGCTTCGGCTCGCTCATCGTCAGCGGCGGCGTGGTCCGCACCGAGCGAACCAGCGATGCCGGAAAACTGTTCGTGGGAGGACGGCAGTTTTCTCCGGGTTCCGGACAGATGCTCATCTACGGCGGTTCGGTGGACCTTTCCGAGGCGCTTTATGTCGGACACACCGACAGTACGGGATTGGTGTTGATCGCGGGCGGAACGCTCACGGTGACCAATATGGCCGTGCTTCCTGCTGGAGTTGACTATGCCAAGATCGGGTCCGGCAGCGGCGGCATGGGCACAATGGTCATTTCCAACGGCGGCCGGTTCGTGAGCGATCTTGTCGCAGTCGGATTTCCCGGAACCGGGCTTCTCCTCGTCTCGGAGGGGGGAACTCTGGAGTTAAAGAGAAACAACTACCTCAAACTCGGAATCGGCGGAGGCACCGGCGCGATCAGCAACCTCCACGGAGGCACGATCCGCTTCACCACCAATGCGCCGGACACGAGCTATACCTCCGCCAACGCGTTCATGAGCGATTCGACCCTCGAGTTCCAGGGCGTGGATGCCGCAGCGCTCAATGAAAACGCCGTCGTCAATTTCGCGCATCAAGGGCAGAACACGCTTCGGCTGAACTCGGCGACGAACGCCGCGATCGCCTACGCCTTCACCAACGGCGGACGGTTCGCCGTGCTCGAACTGGCGGGCGTTAATCCGAGCTGGCAAGGACCCTCCCTCCTCATCGGCGCCGGCGGCGAGCTCCGCATCTCGAATGCAACAGCCGGCGTGAACGCCACGCTCACCAACGCGGGCACGATCCGTGCCGTCAACGCGCATGTGACCTACAGCTCTCCCGTCGTCCTTGGTGGCGGTTACCTCAGCGACCCCTCGACGAACACCTTTCTGAGCAATCTGACGGTAACGTCGAGCGGTTATCTCCAGGGGGGCGCCGGCGACCGGTTCGTCTTCCAGCGAGATCTGATCCTGCAGAGCACCAACACGACGCAATTCGATCTCTCGACCGCGGCGATCCAGTTCTCGAGCGGCAGTGCGACGAACCACGTGCTCAACCTGACCGGCGGCGGCGCGACGGACCTGGGCTCGAACTGGATTTCCGTGGCGCAACTCGCCACGAACTTCGCGGTTGGCCGTCTGACGCTGAGTTCGGGGAACTCCCTCCAAATCACCGGCGGCGCTGCCAACGCCTTCTACATCGGCATGCTCGACTTGAACGGCCTCGGAACAAACGATTTGAGAGACGTCCTGGACCTCGACGTAAACCTTTACTACGATCCGAACGCGATCGGAAACGAGTATCTCGATGGATTGATCTATGATTACGCCGAATGGAACGGGGCGCTGATTCCGTTGGCGATCCCCGAACCGTCGGTTTTCCTGGCGCTCGGCGCCGGGCTGTTCCTCCTCGCCCTTGGGAGAAGCCGGAAGCGGAAAGATTAAGACGGAAAAGGGGGAACGAATCCCCGAAAGGGCGCCTCCTCTCCGAGGGGCCGGTGGCCTGTCAGTCCCCGCTCGGGAACGGCTAAAAACGAGCAGAGGCAGCCACGCGGGGACGCGGGCCCTCTGATTCCGCTTTTGTCCGCACCCCGGAACGGTTCCTCCCCGGAATGGCTTGAACTCCGCGCCCGCGGGACGTTGAATCGTCGCCGATGAAGATCGTGCTCGCTTACTCGGGAGGGCTCGACACCTCCGTGCTGCTCGCCTGGATCAAGGAAACCTACGGGGCGACGATGATCGCCTTTTGCGCCGACATCGGCCAGGAGGAGGAACTCCGCGGCCTGCGGGCGAAGGCGCTCAAGACGGGCGCCTCGAAGCTCTATGTGGACGACCTTTGCGAAGAGTTCGCGCGCGACTTCATCTTTCCGATGATCCAGGCGGGTGCGATCTACGAAGGACAGTATTTCCTCGGCACCTCGATCGCGCGGCCGCTCATCGCGAAACGAATGGTCGAGATCGCAAAAAAGGAAAAGGCCGACGCCATCGCCCACGGCGCAACGGGGAAAGGGAACGATCAGGTGCGCTTCGAACTCACCGCCGCCGCGCTGGCGCCCGAGCTCCGGGTGATCGCTCCGTGGAGGGACGCCGTGTTTCGGAAGGAATTCCCCGGGCGCGCCTCCATGATCGCCTACTGCAGGAAGCACGGAATCCCCGTGCAGGCGACGGCGAAGAAACCGTATTCGATGGATCGAAACCTGCTCCACATCAGTTTCGAGGCGGGCATCCTCGAGGACCCGTGGAGGGACGTCTCCACCCAGGCGCACCGGTCGATGTACACGCTCTCGGTTTCCCCTGAGGAGGCGCCGGACGCGCCGGAGTACGTCACCCTCGATTTCGTGAAGGGAAACTGCGTGGCGGTGAACGGGCGGAAGCTCTCGCCCGCGAACGTCATGCGCGCGCTCAACCGCCTCGGCGGGAAACACGGAGTGGGACGGGTGGACCTCGTCGAGAACCGCTTTGTCGGGATGAAAAGTCGCGGCGTCTACGAAACGCCGGGCGGCGCGATCCTCCATTTTGCGCACCGGCAAATCGAGTCGCTGACGATGGACCGGGAGGTCATGCGGCTCCGCGACTCGCTCGTCCCAAAATACAGCGAGCTCGTCTACTACGGCTTCTGGTTTTCGCCCGAGCGGGAGGCGCTTCAGGCGCTCGTGACGGAAAGCCAGAAGAACGTGACGGGGACCGTCCGTCTCAAGCTCTACAAGGGCAACCTCATCACTGCAGGGCGGAAGAGTCCCGTGAGCCTCTACCATCCACAGATTGCGACGATGGAAGAGGATCCGACAAAATCCTACGATCAGGGCGACGCGACCGGCTTCATCCGGCTCAACGCCCTGCGCTTGAAGGTCTCTTCCGCCCTGCATCGGAAGTAAGCGGCAGCCGCCCCTCCGCCCCGCTTCCTCCGTTCTCCGAGCAAACGCTTAACCGTCTGTCATGCGATCAGAAGGTTGATCGAGATAAACCCTTGCGTTCCAAAGAGTTC
>JADZFN010000012.1 GCA_020849895.1 Verrucomicrobiia bacterium
GGGCCGCATGGAGGGCGTAGGCCACCTTGCAGTTGTCCCAGTGGAGCGACTCGAGCCGAGAGGCGACCGCGAAGGCTTTGCGGCGAAGGCTGGTCTGCGAGCGGGCGGTCTTTCGGCTCTCCTGCCTCGGGGTGGACGGAGACCGGGCTTGGCCGTTCATCGCGGACGGTCCGCTTGCGGGCCGTCCGCCGTCCCCAACGCGCTGTGGCCGGGAAGCGGTTGGACCCCGCGAACCCCCGCCCACCGTGTTAAGTACCTTCTCTGGATTACCTTCCCTTGGATTACCTTTCAGTGCCTCCCTAGGCACCGGTACCCGTGCCTCTTTTGACACTACCCCCGTGCCCATCCGGGCACCGGTGCTCGCGTAGGCACCGGTGCCTCCCTGAGCACCGGTTCCGCCGGCCTCACCGGTGCCTGGGAAGGCACCGGTTGGCGAGGTCCTTTTCCACTTGGAGGGGGCCGTGAGGACGTACTCGCTGAGGCCGCCGGTCTTTCGACGGACCGCGATGAGGTTGCGTTCCTCGAGGCCGCGGATCGCACGGATAACTGTGTGGCGGTTCATCCGACACGCCTTCGTCATCGAGCTGAGCCCGGGCCATGCCTTCGTTCGGCCATTGGCCCGTCGCGCCAGGTGCGCGTAGATGCGGAACTCCTGGGCGTCGAGGCCGAGGTCGTCCAGCTCCGAGTGGACGAAGATGCAGTTGAACTCGCTGCGGTCCTGCCGAAGGGTGTTCATGCGAACACCTCCGTCGCAGGCCCGGCTTCGCGAATTTCAGCCCCAAACGCGCACGGCTTTTTTTCTAACCCGTTTTCTAACCCGGAGGTTGTTTTTGTGTGAAATCGGGTGAAACGCCATGAGAGACCGTTTGGTCCACAAGCCCTTGATCCACAACAACTTGCGATGGTTTGGATCGCGGTGAAACGCCGTGTGTAGAGGGCGTTTTCTAATCCAGAGTCAGTTGTGCTACCGTTACACCACGAGGCAGGAACTTCTTAAACCGTTGATTCCCAACGGATTACAGAAGATCGAAAATCAGAAGGAACGAAAAGTTGGGGGTACACAGGATGTTCACAGAACGGAACCGAGGGAACCGGGATTTCCCGGCAACTCTTTCCTGTCTTTGTATTGACGGAGTTCATCGTCCTATTGAACCTCATGTTGTCGCTGGAAAAGTGGCTCAATTTTCCACACAATTCAACGATTGTTTGGACGGGGTTGAAACTTGGTTCCGGTCTCGGGTTCATGGGGAAGCTGGGCGGCCCCACGGACATGGGCGGCTGGCATTCCGTCGCCTTCTCCTACAAGGTGATGGTCAAGAGCGGAGACAAGTCGCCGAACCTGCAGTTCGAGCTCCACCAGGCGGCCGGCTCGAAGGGCGCGATCCACGGGTTCAGCAACATGGTGATGGACGAGAACTGGCAGGAGGTCGAGGTTCCTCTCGACAAGTTCAGGGAAAGCTATCGCTGGGACCTCGTCGACGTCGGTGCGGTCGCCGTGGTGCCGCGCTTCCCGGCGGGGGTCAAGGTGGACGTGACCTTCAAGTTCGGCGGCTTCCGCCTCGTGAAGTAGGGGGCGGGTCTGCTTTCCACGTTCGGCACCAGCGGCGCCTCCCACACGATAGGCGAACTCAGACCGGTGTTGGAAGAGACCCCGCCGAGGCGTAGCCGTCGGCCGCGGCCTAACGTGCCTGCCGCCGGCGAACCAGGATCCACCCGGCCAGCGGGAGCGCCAGCATCCCGACGACCGTAGGCTCGGGAACGCTGATCAGGTAGATCGACTCGATCCCGTTAACGCGGACCACGCTTTCCCCGTTCTGGGTGGCATAGAAAAGATACTCGAGGGAGGTGTTGGTGGAAACCGGCGAAAGCGTCAGGTTCCCCGTGATCGGGGTATGGTAGTCGCCCCATCCCGCTCCGGTGTCCACCGTGATTTCCGACCCGCCCGCAAAACGGAGCTTCGTGGTAAACGTCGCGGGCCAGACGTCGCCCGGGTCGGAACGGTAGACCGTAAAGCTGACGTTGGTGGCATACGCGGAGGCGATGTCGCGGAAGACCATGACCGCGACGTTCGTATCCGCGTTGGCGTTCTCGCACCATCCATAAGGGCATGCCCTTCCGCACCCCCGCCAGCCATCCCGCGCTGCTCCAAGGGCTCCGAAAGAACTCGCGGCGCTCCTCAATCCGCCGTGCGCGCACCGGATTCAGGTGAATGTAGTCGCTCACCGTCAGAAAGTAGCCCGCCCCCTCCCCATCCACCAGCAGTGCCTTGTACCGACCCTGGAACAGATGGCCATAGGTCTTGTGCCGAACGTTGTACCGCTTCGTGTAGGTGGCGTTCAACCACTGCATCCCCTTCACCAAATCGCCCCGGCAAACTCGATTCGTGGCGCCCTTGGCATGTTCCACGCCTATCCTTCGCCAGACCGCTAGTCAAGATGATATTGATTGAACTGACACCGAATGCCGAATCCCGAATCCGAATCCGAATTACAAGCCTGCTCCCAGCCGTGCTGGGCCAAGGGTGTCGCGACGGTGACCGTTCACGGCGGAGGGTTCAACAAAACCTGGACGTGGGAAGCCTCGAAGAATCCGACGGCCCCCTCCGCCATCACCGGGACCCGCGACGGCAAGCCGCTCCTTTCCCTGGAGGAAAAAGACCGGGCCCCGCAGGGCGATCGCACTTCGCTTCCCTGACGCGGGACCCGGCCGTCGCCACGCGGAAGGGCAGGTTCGTCGCGGGGTACAAAAGGGGCGCACCGGCCTGGCGGTGCTCCCTCGGGGTCTGCCGTCGCGCTTGCGAACCCCGAGGGAGAACGAGAACGGGCCTTGTCGCCCACGCCGAAGGCGATCTCCTTGACGTTCCTCGGAGCGGAGGAGAGGCTTCCCGCGCATGATCGCTTCCATCGAGCCCCAGGGAGTCCTCGTCGGCGACTGCAGCCTCCAGGGGGAAAGAAAACGCGACGGGGTTTTCCCCGCGCATCCGTGCGGGATCCAGTTGAGCCGCAACCGCTGGCTCTTCCTCTACGCGACCCGGGCTCTGCGCTGCTACGACGACGACCACAGCATCGTCTACCAGGTGCGTGCGGATTCCCCGGTGGGCCCCGTCCTCAAGGAGGGTTTCCTCCAGAGGACCGTGGACGACTACGATCCCCTCGGCGATGGATCGGCCAACGTCTGCATCCTCCGCCAAGCGATGGCTTTCGGCGTTCCCCTTGGCGCGCGGGTGGGCGGACGGCGCGTCCCGCACGAGAACGTGTTTGTCGCCCAGTGGAGTCGTTCGGCCGGGGGACGGTTGGACCCGGCGACCGGGACGTACGTGAACGACTCAAAACTGGAATGGGGTTGCATAGACGCGATCTCCTGCCAGTTTCGCCTCAACGCGAAAGGCGACGACCTCGAGATCCTCCAACCTCCGCGGAAGCTCCGCCAGGTCGGCTACGAACAGGGCCCTGCCTTCTGCAGCAGTGAGAATGCCGGGATCATCGTCGCCGGGCTGGTGCCGGCAGTGCCGTTCAACGACGACCTCACCGAGTGGGCGACGACGATGCAGGTGGGAAAGGGGGTCGCCGCGCTGAAGTTTCGCTTCAACGCCCGCGCCGGCCTCTACGAGTGGGTGGAGACCGGCCCCAGCCGCGCCGGGAACGAGGAGTTTTCCTTCAGCGAGCCCACCATGGCGCGGGTGGACGGGGCGTGGCTCATCGCGGTGCGGACCCGCTTCCTCGATCCCAGGCAGGAGCCGGACTGGGCCGGCTTCCGCACGCGGGACCGCGGCCACACGGGCTGGATCCGGGTGGCCGACCCGTTCAGGGAGATGCCCTTCTCGACGATTGTGACCGACCCTCCCCGCCAGGCGCCCATGACGATCCACCGGTGCGCGGATGGGGTGGTGCGCCTCTTCTCGGGGGATTTTGCGAACTCGCCCTACAAGGCGAGGCGCGACCCGCTCTATTGTTGGGACGTGGACCCACGCAAGTTCACCGTCTCCCATCGCCACGTGGTTTGCGACACCGTGGAGCAGGAGATCTTCCCGAACGACGACAAGCTCCAACGGAGCACCTGCTTCGGTTACGTGTTTCCCCACACCGGCGGGAAGGTCCAATATGTGGCCCATCGCGTGATGTGCTTCCGGTACCGGGCCGGGGTGGACTCCAAAGCGCCGCCCATCACCCCGGAGCAACTGGAGCGCCACGCGATCCATTACTCGGAGATCCGTTACGACCGGGAGTGCGCACCGACCTGGCGCTTCGCGTAGGAACTTCCGGGCACGACCTCCTGATGAGACCTCCTTTCCCGCGCCTCCTGCTCCTTGCCCTGGCCTGCCTTCTCGGCTCGGTCCCTGCCCTCTCCGCGGAACCTCCCGCGGCGTTGCCCGAGGCAACGATGAAGTCCCTCGGGATCCCCGTGAAGAGCGTTCGTATCTGGTTGGACGCGCTCTCGCCGAACCCTCGCGGCGGCTACAACGTGATCCTGCAGACCTTCAACTCGTCGGGTTATCTCAAGAAGAGGGCTGGTGCCAAAGAAAATCCTCTCTGGCTCGTGGTGGACCTGCAGACCGGGAAGTGCGCGACCCAGGAGGATTTGCCGGGCCCGGGCGTGGCGCTTTACAGCATCCAGAACCAGCTCCGGACCGCGAACGGCCGGATCTTCTTCCCCTTGGCGGGCAATTCCTTTGCGTACTACGACCCGCAGTCTGAAACCCTCAAGGGCGTTCCGCCCCTGATCAGCACAAAGGACGGACAGCTCGGGCCGTCCATCTTCTACCGTGTCGTCGTGGGGCCCGATGGGCTCATCTACGGCACCACCCAGTCGAATGACGGGTACACCTACCTCGGGATCGTGAACCCCGACACGCTGGAGACGAAGGTCATCCCGAAGCTCGGGGGGAAACGGCGGAAGGACAACCTCACCTACGGGTACTGGCTCAAGGTGACCCCCCCGTGGACCTACGTGATCATCGGCCAGAACGCATGGTCGCTCGTGGCCGTGAACACGGAGACGGGCGAGCAGCGGATCCTCTCCGAGCGCGAGGAGCCCTACCTGATTTCGTTCAACGGGCGCGGCGATACGTTCTGTGCGACGATCCGTTCGGCGATCGGAGAAATCCCGGACGATCCGAAGGCCGTGCGCCAGGGCAACAGCATCATCTCGAAGCACGTGATCTATTACCCCGAGTTGAAGATGAAGGCGGAGTACTTTTTCTGCGTGGAAGGGAAGCTCGTGCCCGCGGAGATGACGGCCAGATCCGACGGCCTCCTCCCTCCGTCGTACAAGCCGGTGACGGTGCCGCCCATGGCGAACGCCCCCGAGATCGACGCGGAACGGCTCGGCACGGTGAAGGACGATCACTTGCAGATTTTCTGGCGCCCTGCGGGTTCCGTGACGAACGCCCCGTGGAAGGTCACCTCGGTCCCCGTGAACAACGTGGAGCCGATCCCCATCGAGTCGCTCGCGGCGCTCCCCGACGGGAGCGTGATGGGAAGCACCCTCCAGTACAACGGCTTCTTCCGCTGGCTCCCCAAGAAGGAGCGCCTCGAGTACTACGGCAAGCACGGCCCGAGTCGTGCGAAGACGGCCGTGATGAACGGGCTTTTCTGGTTTACGGGCTACCCCAAATGCCATCTCTGGTCGTACGACCCGTCGAAGCCCTGGAACGCGCCGAAGGACACCGACATGGCCCAGGAGGAGGGGGCCAACCCGCGCCTCCTCGGGAACTTCGCAGAGGCGGACGCCCACTACGCCTACTTCCTGCAACCTCTGGGCGACCGACGCCTCTACATGCTCGGCCGGCGAGAGCGGTCGGGGCGTGGTTCCGCGATCGGGTATTACGACGTCGCCGCGGGAACCTTCGCCGGCCACCACCGGAACCTCGAGACACTCGCGCCGCGGGGCCTGGTCGTGCTGCCCGAGTTGCAGCGGGTCGTTCTTTCCGGCCAGCTCGACAAGGGGCAGGAGGGGCCGCAACTCGTGGTGTTTGACGTGGAACTGAAGGAAATCGAGCGCCTCGTGTTGAAACCCGGGCTCGCCAACGGAGGAAGCCTCTATCCCGGCGCGACGGGCACCCGCATCATCGGCAACGTGGACCAGGCGGACCTGCAGGCCATCTACCTCTACGACCTTCGCGAGAAGAGGCTGGTAAGCTGGATCCCGCTTGAGTTTGCCCTCGAGCGCCTGGTCTGGAACCCGAAGGACCGGTACTACTGGGCATGGCAGAACGGAATGCTCGTGAAGCTTGACCCTTCGGATCTCAAGATCACCCCGGTCGCGGCGATGCCGAAGATGCCTCACCACCTCGCGTGGCAGGGCGATACCCTCTACGCGGGCGTGGACGGAGAACTTTTTCGTATTGTTTTCTAATTCCATGACGACCTCGCCCTAATCCTCCTCGAAACATCGCCATCGCTTCGCCCTCATCGGTTGCGGGCGATGGGCACCCACGCCCTCAATGGCGCGAAGGTGGATCCCCGCCTCCACCTCGTCGCCTGCGCGGACCGCAGCGCCGCCCGGCTCCGGCGCGCGGTCAGGTCAGATTGAAGCCGCACATGTGTTTCCCATGAAAACCCCTGCCCGAATCCTGATCGTTGGTGCCTTCGCGTTGTGGATGGGGCCATGGGGTCACTCGAACGCCCAGGTCCCGGCGCCCCCCGACGCGAAGCCGGGACCCCAACTAAAAGTCGAGACTCTCGGCATCCCCGTGGTCACCTCGCGGATGTTCACGTGGGCCCTGGCGCCCAACACCCGCGGCGGGTGGACCTTCATCGGCGAGTTCATGAACTTCCGCCGCACCAACAAGGCGAAGCACAAGGTGGACCTGGGGAACGGGCGCTTCTACCTCGCCTACGACGACCTCAAGGAGCGGCCCGAGGCGGAGTGGCTCGTGGCCGACCTCCAGGCCGGCACCTACAAGATCTCCAACTGGCCGGGGTTCCACGTGGGCAGCAACTCCGGTTGCCGCGTGCTGGCGGAGAACGGGCGGGTCTTCTTCGGCGTGGATTATGCGCAGGTCCACTATTACGACCCCGCCGAGGACACCATCAAGACGCTGGGCACCGTCAAGAACGACATCGTCGAGTTGCGCTGCTTCTATCAAATGATCCTCGGGCCCGATGGGATGGTGTACGCCGCCTCGCAGAGCACGAACGGTCGGGCCACGATAATGCGGCTCAACCCCGACACTCTGGAATACAAACTCTACGAGAAGATCGGCCTGCCCGGACGGCGCAAGGACCTGACCTACGGCTACACCCTGGCTGCGGATCCGCCGTGGATGTACGTGGCGGTCGGCCAGGGCAACTGGGAGCTTTTCGCCGTCAACGCCGACACGGGGGAGACGAAGTGCCTGGCGGACGTCCAGGGCGAGAAATGCCGGGTCGAGGTCAGCCAGGGCAAGGACGTCTGCACCGCCTCCGTCAACGGAGGGGAGAAAAACGAGAAGTTCTGGTTGGTGGATGGCAAGGCCCTGCCCATGGTGGCCGGGCAAACGCCTCCGGGCACGCCGATGAGCCAGAAGAAGTACGCGCACGTGGAGTGGAAGAACACCAAACCGATGGATGTCTCCCAGCCGCCGGAGCTGGACAAGGAGCGCTGGGTGGAGGCGGATGGTCGGGGCGAGGGGGAAATCTTCTGGCGACCGGCCGGGTCCACGGGCGAGTACAAGTCGCTCAAATTCGCGATCAAAAACGCGGAGCCTGTCCGCATCGAGTCGCTGATCGCCCTGCCGGATGGCTCGCTGCTGGGCAACACCGATTCGTACAACGGTTTTTTCCGCTATTTCCCTGCGGACCGGAAGCTGGACTACTACGGCAAACACGGACCGAGCGGAGTCCAATCCGTGGTCGCCGAGGGGAAGGTCTGGTTCGACGGCTACCCCAACGTCCACCTGTATGCCTACGATCCCGCGCAACCGTGGACCTCGAAGCCGAACAACCCCAAGGACGCAAAGGTGAACCCGGAAGTCATCGGCTCCTTCGGACAGGGCATCACCGAGGCTCACCACTGCAGGTTCCTCCTGGCCCCGGGCAACGGCCGAATCTACATCTGCGGCCACCGCGAGCGATGGAGCACGGGTACGGGCCTGGGCTGGTACGAGATCGCCACCGGCAAGAAGTTCGGCCTGGGCCAGGCCAACAAGAAGGTCGAGCCCGAGGGCTTCATCGCCCTGCCCAGGCTGGGACGGCTGGTTCTTTCCGTTCAGACCCTCGGGAAGGGCGACGCCCAGCTCATCGTCTACGACATGGATCTCAACGAGGTCGAGCGCCTCACCCTCAAGCCCGGCCTGACCAATACCGGCCGGATCTTCAACGGTGACGACGATGGCAAGTTCCTTGGATGCTTTGAGAACCCTGGGCCCAACGATGCCGAGGCAAAGAGCCACACGCTGTACCTCTACGACCTGGCGGCGAAGAAGATCGAGAGGAGCGTGACCCTACCCTGCGACGCCATGGTCTTCCGTCGGCCCAAGGACGGCAGTTTCTGGATCAAGCTGGCCAACGGCCTGCTGGCCAGGCTGGATCCCCGCACGCTGGAGCTCAGGCCCGTGGGGCAGCTCGAACGGAAGTTCAGTTTTCCAACCTGGCAAGGGGCGGACCTCTACGGCGCCTGCGGGGGCGAGCTCGTGCGCGTCGTCGGCGTGAAGTGATCGCCATGGCCCCGACATCCTCAGGGTCCGCTGCGCCCGCGGCTTTGCGCGCGGGAGGCCTGTGGACCGCGGAGGTCCGATTCTGGCTGGCCCAGGAACCGTACTCCCCCGCGCACGCGCCGCACACCCGTTCCCGATGGTCCACCCGCGTCCGCTTCGCGGGGAGCGCGTCCGAGTGGCGCTTTGAGTTTGAGTGTCGCGCCGATCCGCCCGGGAAGGAGGCGCCGATCCGTCCCCTCGGCGACCCCGACGTGTGGCAGGGGGAATACGTGGAGGTCTTCATGCCCTGCGGTGAAGAGGGGGAATGCCTCCATCTGAGCGTGACGCGCTCCGGGTTGGCGATCAGCGAGCGCCACGACAAGCGGCGCGACCCGATCCCCGGCTGGCGGGGGACCGCCCGTGAGGTGAAGGACGGCTGGCGCGCCGAGATCGTCGTTCCGCGGGGTGCGCCGGGCCTCCCCGGGAAATTCCGTCTCGTGCGCTGGGTGCCGGGCGAGGGGCTTACCCGGTGGCCGACCCCGTTCGGTTCGTGGTGGCTCGTCGCCCCGCCGGATTTCCTTGAGGTCACCGGGGCAGGCGCCGCGCCCGCGCCCTCGGAGGACGAGATCGGGAAGTTCATCCGCGAACGCGAGCGGGGCCTTTTCGTTTCCGCCGGTCTCCCCGTGCCGGGAGAGGTCGCGGATCTCGGCTTCCTGGATCCGGTTCCCGCGGGGGAAGGGGGGTTTCTCCGGACGTTCCAGTTGCGCGCGGAAAAGAATCCGTGGCTGGGTTTCGACCTGCTTCCGCCGGCAAACATGGTGCATGCCCGCGACATGCTGGGGAACCGCTTTTGGTATCACGACGCCTCCGTCCAGATGAGGGCGCCGTTCGACTGGGACACGGGCAGGGGCGACCCGTTCGTGATGGTCCACCTGACGCGTTTCGATTTCCTCGCGGACCTCGTGGCCGCGTGGCGTGAGACCGGCGACCTTGCCTTCGCCCGCAAGGCCATCGAGTGCGTCGCGACGTGGCTGGAGCGCCACGACCTTCGCCAGTACCTGACGCCGGCGCGCTACCGCGCGCGTTGGAGCTGGCTGAACCTCCCTCATCGGCTCGTCTGCATGATGCAGACCGTGGGTTCGCTCGCCGGGACCGGCCTCGTCGGGGAGGGCCTTCTCCTGCGGCTTTACCAGGCCGTGGCGGGGGCGCTCCAGGTCCTCGATGGCAGCATGATGGCCCGGCACTACAACAAGAACCACAGCCTGATCATCGCGGACCACGGGGTTGTGCTGTCGGTCCTCTGCTCGGAACTCCGCTGCGCGGCGCCGATGCGCGAGCGGTACTTCGAGCATTTCCGCCGCTCCCTCGGGGTCCAGTTCCTTCCGGACGGTGTCCAGTGGGAGCTTTCGACGATCTACCACATGATCTGCTACCAGCGGCTGACCGAGGCCACGTCGATGTGCGAGAAGGCCGGGATCCCCGTTCCTCCCGACCTCACCGGGTGGCGGCGCCGGATCATGACGGTGGGAGCGCGCTACCTCACGCCGCACGGGCGGGTCTTCAACTTCAACGATGGAGGCATGCCGGGCACCGTGGACGCCATCGGCCGCCCCGACGACACCTTCGTCAGCCTGATCCTGCGGGAGGGCCCGTCCCTCGATGCGAACGAGGCGTTGGCCCTCGCCACGAACGGGCGGCAGGGAGCGATCTTTCCTCCTTACAGCCACGCGATGCCCTGGGCCGGGCACTTCATCCTGCGCGACGGCCCGGGGCCGGAGAGCACGGGCCTGGCGTTCGACGCCGGGCCGCTCGGCATGGGACACGCTCACGAGGACGCGCTCACCCTCACGATGACCTCCTTCGGGAAGACGCTCCTCGCGGACCTCGGTTCGGGCGCCTACGACAACACCCTTCCCATGCGCGGCTACAGCATGTCCACCGAGGGACATTCGACGATCTGCGTGGACGGCTGCGGGCAGGCGGGCGCATGGTTCCCCGAGACCTGGAGCCGCAAGACTTCGCTCGAGGGGCGTCACTGGTTCGGTCGCGCCGTTCAGTTCGTGGCCGGGGAGTACGGCCTTGGGTACGGGGACGAGGGGGCGGTTCGCGTGGAGCATCGCCGCGCGGTCCTCCTCGTGAACGGGGCGTACGTGGTGGTCTTCGACCGGCTCCTCGGGGAAGGGGAGCACCTCCTTGAGTCGCGCTTCGTGTTCAACGCGCTTCCCTGGCGCGAGACCGAACGCGGCCTGCGGACGACCAGCGGCACCGGCGACCTCGACGTGCGGGCGATCTGGCCCGTCGCCCTCGCGAGGGAGGTGGCCTGTGGGCAGGAGAAGCCGTTCGCGGGCTGGGTGATCCGCGGCCTCTACGGGCAGGAACCCGCCCCGCGACTCACTTTCTCGGCGAAGGTGCCGCTCCCCGCCTGTTGGGTCACCCTCCTCACGCCGTTCCGCGACGCCGCGGAGATCCCCGAGGTCGCGGCGGAGAAGCACCGCGATGAAATCAGGGTTCGCCTGGCGACCGCGCGTTCAACCGCGTTGCTCGTGGTGCGTGAGGACCCGTTCAAGGTTGATTTCGAGAATGAGCGGGTGACGTTTTCTGCCGCGGCCGGCGCGGGCGGGAAGTTTGCGTTCCGGGAGGAGGAGTAATGACTTCTGCTCTCCCCGTGATTCCCGTTCGGCGCGGCCCGCACCGAATCTGCTCTGATCAAATCAACGTGCCACGCCCCATGAACCCCAACCCGCCGCTTCTCATCCTCTCCCCGGCCTCTCCGACCGCTGCCTACACCCAGTACATTCGCCAGTTCGTGGATGTTGGCGTTCACTTTCCCTTCGCTGACGACTACGCGTTGCCGCGCGGGCTGCCGTCGGACCTCGCGGGAATCCGGTGCGTGGTGATCGATCCGGCGCGGCGTGAGGAGTTTTCGCAGGGGCCGCTTGCGGCCCGGTTGATCGAGTTCGAGCGCGGCGGGGGCCACCTCTTCTGGCCCGACCCGAACACTCCCACCGGGGGAGCGACGGGCGACCTCATCGTCCGACATTCGGTCGCGCGCATCATCAACACCGCGGGCCTGCCCATGGGCGACCCGGCGATGATCGCGCGTTTGCAGGAGGTGGACGACGCGTTCCTGGTGGGCGCCTGCAAGGGTTCAACCGCGGACGAACTGGGCCAGTACGTGCGGATGAGGCACTATTTTCCGGAGCCCGTGGGCATGTGGGCGATGCCGACCGCGATCGAGGCCGCAGAGTTCTTTGGTGAACCGGCGCTTGCCGACCCGGTCTGGGCACATATCGCCGCGTATTACCCGCAGTGCGACCATCAACCCGACCGCCATGGCACCCAGCATTTCCTCGATTACGCGGAGAAGACCGGTGACCGGAAGCCCCTGGAGCATCTCGTCGCCGTTTGTCGAGCGTCGAACCCCTGGCCACGGCTCTGGCGGAAGGGAGACGTTTTCCTCAACTGCGACCTGCACGTGCCGGATGGCGCCGACGCGGACCATCCCCCGGAGATCGTCCTCCGCAACGCGTGGGTCTGGCCCGAGACCAACCTTTGGATCGGAGAGACGTATGCGACCGTGTCCCGCTTTACGGGGGAGGCGCGCTGGCTCGACCGCGCGGTGGCTCACGTGCTCGAGGCGCACCGGTGGCTTTTCGAGCCGAAAACCGCCCTGTACTGGCACGTCGGACGGCCGGGCGGCCCGGACCTTCGTTCCGCGCCGTGGGCGCGAGGCGACTCTCATTTCCTTTGGGGCGTGCGCTCGATGCTGAACCTCATGCCGGAGGAGCATCCGAAGCGGCGAGACCTCTGCGGCCTGCTGGGCGACCACCTCGAGGGGTTGCTGCGCGTCCAGGGCGCCGACGGCCTGTGGCTCAACGTGCTCGATGCCTCCCCGTCGGATAGTCGGCCGTGCTCGTCGGCCTCCTCGCAATTCGTCCGCATCTACGCGCGGGCATACGCGAGGGGATGGCTCCGCGACGAGCGGATCCCGCCGATGGTGGAGCGCGCGTGGAAGGGCCTGAAGACGAAGATCTGGGACGGACGCTTCCTTGCGTGGTGCGTGGGGACGTCGCACGGCCTCAACCGCCAAGTGTACCTGTCGCGGCCGCACGATTCCATGCGCTGCTGCCGCTCCGCGATCCTCTCCGCGTGGATGGAGATCCAGAAGATGCGCGGGGTGACGAAGGGATGAAGGAGGCGGTAGCCCGTGCTGTCCCGGCACGGGAGCTGCCGTAGGGACACGGCGGGCTACCGGGGACATGAGGTTTCCTGACCAAAGCCGAACCATTTCCACTCGGATGGTTCCCTGACCAAACCAGCGCGGACGGGGTTCAGGGCCATGTACCAGGACTTCTCCTCGACGGATTCATCCTGCCGCAGGCGACGGTCAAAGAAGTTGTCCTGCCAGTGGAGGGCGAGAGTACGGGTGGTGTAGCGCTTCCAGTTCTGCATGAGTTTCGCGAGCGACACACCGAGTGGCAGCTGGATCAGCAGGTGAAGGTGGTCCGGCATGATGACGTACGCGCGGCAGAACCATTTGGCTTGGGCGTGGTAAACGAGAATCGACTCCACGATCCTCCCGGCACAAGCCAGCAGGACCTCGGATCGACGGGGTAGGGCGCATTGCGTCACGTAGAACGTGAAGTCTTCCGGACGCACCGAATCCGGTGGTTGGTGCCGGAGGCGTGAGGCCACGACTGAGCGTAAGCACAGGCGAGGTTGCTGCTGCAACGAAATCCCGCGCGCGGATGTTGGACCCGTCGTAGGGACACGACGGGCTACCAAGGGGAATGTGGGGGAATGCTCTGCGGGTAGCCCGTGCCGTCCCGGCACGGGACCCGCCGTAGGGACACGGCGGGCTACCGCCCTTCCACCTTCACGCGGAAGACCTCGCCATCCGCGGCGCCGTAGAGGTCGTTCCCGACCCACAGGACGGGATGGAGCGCCTTGGGAAGCTTTCCGACCGGGGTGAGTTCGAGGGTCTCCACGTTCAGTCGGCAGAGTGAGGAGTCCTTGATGATCCACCACGTCCCGTCCGAGGGACGCTGGAAGGCGTTCTCCTGGAGAACCCCGTCCACGTCCGCCCACTTCACGACGGCCTTCTTCTCGAGGTCGTAGAGGTAGAGGGCGTCCTTCGCCTCGCCGTCGATCCTCCCGAGGAGGGCAGGATCCCTGCCGATCGCGGTGAGGAACCCGGTCGCGGGGAGCCCTTCCTTCACGGTAAGCCGTTCCACCTCCTTGAGGTCGAGGTCGTAGACCCGGAGTTGGGCGGTTCCGACCGGGGCGCCCTTGGTTTCGGAATGCACCCGCCCGGAGACCACCACTCGTCCGGCCTTCGGGAGCAGGGCGAAACCCTGGGGATCGACGTCCTTCATGTCAGACCCGAGCCCGAACTTCTTTCCCGTGGCGAGTTCGTAGTAGCCGAGGCCGGTTCCCGTGCTCCAGCGCTCGCGGTGTCCGAGGAGGTAGAGCCGGCCGTTGGGCCCGAGAAGGATCCCCTTGGAGTGGTGCGCCTCGGTGACGCCCTGCCCGAAGTAGCCGACGAGGCGCGGGTTGTCGCCGGGGTTGCCGGCGTTGGCCTTCTGCGGCGCCTTCCAGGGCTGGTCCGGGTCATAGACGTACAGCCCCACGTTCGGATAGCCGATGTACCAGGCCTTGCCCTCCGCGACGGTGATCAGCGGGCTGCTCGGGCCGGCCTTCCCGAAATATTCGAACTTCGAGACTTTGGTGTGGTAGCGGAAGAAGCCGTTGTACTGGACGACGCTTCCGAAAACGTCGCCATCGGGCAACTCGGCCATGGACACGATTTTCTGCGCCGCCGCGCTCTTCACGTGAAAGCTGACCGTCTTGAAGTCCTCCTGCGCGCCGGCGGGGCGCCAGCGCACATGGGAGAGTCCCGAGGGATCCATTTCCCCGAGGCCCTGCGGATCGAGCTCGGGCGGCGTCCCCTCGGGGATGGGTTTCGTCAACTTCCACGGGATATGGGGATACGCGTTGTTCGCCAGGCGAGCGGAGTCCGGCGGCTGGGTCTCCGAGAGCTTGCCCTCCACGCACCACACGCGCTTGCCGCCGCCTTTCTCGGTGAGGCCGGCCGTGACAAAATCCTTCTCCGCCACCTCGATCCGCGAACCATCGCCCTTGCGCTCCGCAAGGAGGCGCTTTTCCCCGGTGTCCACGTTGAGGGCCACGAGTTCCCAGTCTCCCTGCCCGACGGCGACGTACACCCAGGGGAGGTCGAGGGCGAGGGTGTAGCCGTAGGTGAGGCTCGCGGGGCGGTTCGCCCCGATGTCGGTGAAGACCTTCCATTCGAGGGTGTCCGGGTTGATCCGCACGACCGCGGTCTTGCCGCTGTAGCCCTGGGTGGTCCCGTAGAGGCAGCCGTCCTTTCCGAGCCTGAACTGGTAAAGGCATCGGTCGTTGAAGAAGGGCTTCCACTCGGAGAGTTCCCCAAGGATCTTGAGCGCGTCCTCGACCGGGTCGTAGTACCACATCTGCATGAAGTCGACCGGGTAGAAGACGCGCCCGTTCTCCGCCCGGATCCCCAGGCGGCCGTGGAAGCCGGGCAGCCCCAGGGTCTTCACCTTGTTGCCGGCGAGGTCGGCGATGATCCACTCGGCGTCAGGCCGCAACTCGGGGTCTTCGAAGGCGACGTAGACGCGGCCGGTGCCCTCCACCTTCTTGCGCACGTACTTGAAGTCCGTGGTGCCCGCGTAGTTCATGAACTGCCCGATCCAGCGCCACTCGCCGCGGGAGTTCTCGACGAGGGTGCTCACGTTGGCGCGCGCCGTCTTCACCGGCGCGCCGAGGTTCTCGGCAAGAAGGGAAGGCACCTCCGCGCGGAGGAATGAAGTGGTGAGCAGCGAAGCGAGGAGCAGAACGGTGCGGCAGTTCATGGGGATCATCGAGGGAGTCGCGGGACAGTGGCGGCGAAGAAGACCCCGCAGTCAACGGCCTTGCGCCGTTGTTGGGATGCCATCGGTTTAAAACTCGAAGTAGAAATCCTCCTGGACCGTGTCTTTCAGATCGATTTTAGCCACTCGTCCGTCGGCGAAGGCGGCGTTGAATTTGGAATTGTGACAGGCGGACTCGTTGTAGTTGTCGATCCAGGCCGGCGGGGGGGTCCAACTTGGAATGAAATTATCGGGGCGAAAGGGCCCGCCGGACGCCCGGGAATCCATGAAGAGAACGAGACGCTCGGGCACCGCCTTCATGCTGGCCTTGCCATCGGACTCGTACACATACAGGACCCGGTTCAGTGCAATCTGCGTGTAGTGGTAGATGTCAGGGCTGACCGCATAGTTCTTGCTGGAGGGGCACCGCAAGATGGGAGTCAAAGTGCTCGGCTTGTTGTTTTGAGGGAAGCTCACGGGACCGATATAGGTGGTCAGGTTGCTTGCCCAAAAGTAGGTGTTCGGAGCGTGTTGCTCGTTGTCATTGGCATAGAGGCGAAGGGCCAAATTCAGTTGCCGCTGATTGTTCATGCAGACGATGGAGTGGGCCTGCTCCCGTGCTGACCTGAGCGCGGGCAGGAGCAGCGCCGCCAAAATTGCGATGATGGCGATGACGACCAGCAACTCGATGAGCGTGAAGCTCCTGCTGTCCGGCGGTTTCTTAATACACCTTTCCTGAAGGCGGGGAGAATTCATCCGATTTGCCGGGAATCGAGGCCGCGGCTGGCCCCCTGCACACGGTCGAAAGGCCCATACCTTGGGCTCCCGCGAAACGCACGCCAACGGTCGGATCCTGAGGTCATGAGCCGTGGTCACAAGGGAGGTGGGGAGAAGGATGGCTTTTGAGATCATGAATCCATTGCGATTCTCCCAGCATGTCAGTCAGTCGTCAGCACTCGAACATTGATCATTGTATTGGCGATGGTGGAAGGATTCAGTATTTCGACATGTCCGTCCGAAAAACACAATTGATTGTCGAGGAATATGCGTGATGGGGGTAGAGAGCGAGACGGCCCGTTCGATCTCGCGATCGTGCTCCCCGCGAACGACCCCGACATCGTCCCGCTCGTGCGGTCCTCGGAATGACACGGTCCGCTACGATTCCACTGCCTTCCAGGGCTTCTCGATCAACGGCGACACCCTTCCCTTCACCACAGTCGCGCCTTGCTCATCGCGGAGGAACGAGCCGTTGACGACCGCCGCGCAGCGGCGATTCCCGTCCGCTCCGAAGCGCTCGACCGCGAGCCACCCGTCCGTCCGCCCGCCCACCGCAGGGCGCGCGTCCCAGCCACCCCAGCGGATGTGGAGAACATCCCGTGCGCCCTCGCGGAAGACCACCTCCACACAGGCGCCTCTGTCGTCCGTCCCCACCACCCGCACGGCGGGCGTCAGCGGCTCTCTCGCCGAGGGAACGAGCGCCCATACCTGCCGCATCGGCAGCGTCCCTTCCCAGTGGTGGATGGCGCAGAAGGCGGGGAAGCAGTTGAAATCCTGCGCCACCCAACCTTGCACGGGGTCCATCTGGCCGCTCACGGCCCGCAGCGACCAGCCTTCTTGGAGGGCGGGCGCGATCTCGAAGTTGGACAGCGCGGCGCGCGCGGTCGCCGCGCGGAGACCTTTCACGACGACGGGCATCGGCGCGAAGTGCCACAGCGCCTCCGCGGAGTGCTTCCCCTCCCCCTCGAGCTCGTCGACCACGAGCCAGTAGTCGGGCTTCAGGAACAGGACCGCGCGGCGGTGCAGGGGCTCTCCCGTCACGCCGGGGTAGCCCCCGGCGTAGACGCCGGCACCCACGTCGAGAGTCCCTCCGCTCGCCCAAAAGATCTCGCTGGAGACGTCGCGCTTCCTCGACTCTCGCGTCTCGGAGACGGCCCTCTGCTGGCCTTTTCCGTCCACGAGGAGCGTGTTGTGGGACGCCGTGGAGCGGTAGTACCGGAAGAACTCGTCCTCGCCGTAACCCGCGATGCCGGGGTCCACGAGGAAGGGCGAGCCGAAGGCATAGGTCTCGACCCCGAGGGCATCCTCGTGCTGGTGGCCCGCGCCGAACGGCCCGACGTCGAAGAGCGACCACCGGTCCTGCGCGTTCACGCCCGAGCGCATGACCAGGAGACCTGCGTTCCGAAAACCGTGCGACTCGCCCGACGGAGGTCGCCCCTCGGCGCCGCCGGTGGCGAGCCAGAGCATCCCCGCGTCCTTCCAGAGCCGCGCCCCCTCTCGAAGGAAGAGATCATGGGACCGCAGGAATCCGCCGGAATCGTTGTGAGCGGGGCAGGTGCCGTCCGGCCGCACGAGTCCCGCGATCGCGCTGTACATGGCGCGGAGCCGCGCGCCATAAACGCGCGGCATGGGGAAACCGTTGAGCCGCGCCACTTCGAAGGGCTGGACGAAGGCGTTCGCCGAGCTGATGTGGTAGCCGGGCGAAAGCTCGTTGTGGATGCCATCGGGGTAAACCGTCTCGGCCGCCAGCGCCGCGAGGCGGCCCAGGCCCTCGTCGCGCCACGAGGCGGACCGGCGGTGCTCTGGGAACGAAATCCCGATAAGCGAAAGCGCCTGCGACTCGATCACCGTCCAGTTGGTGCCCGAAATCGAACCGTGCCGAAGGAGAAACTCCGCGTGCTCGTGCATGGACTTGAGCATGTCGAACCAGGTGCGGTCCCGCAGCGCCGGTTCCCCGAGGAGACCGAAGAAGACCTGCAACCACGTCCGCTTGAAGCGGCACCCCGCCGTGAGGGTACTCCAGGCGCGACTCCCCTTGCCATCGTGCCCGACCGGCACCGGCGAGGCGGCGATCCACGACGAGAGCACCTCGTCGATCTTGGCGGCGTACTTCCGTTTCCTCGCCGCGTGCCACGCGAGGAGCAGGTCCACCACGAAGTAGTGGCGGTGCAGGCCGTCCGGGTCCCCGACCTCGCCCGTCGCCAGCTTCCAGTCGAACGTCGGACCGAGGTCCTGTCCCCCGACCACGTTGCGGCAGGCGAGGTCCGCCACCGCCAGCGAGGTCGGCCACGCCGGGGGCGCAGCGAACGGGAGGCTCGGCTTCTTTCGCCGCGCGAGGTACGCGCGCAAGCCGCGGATCGCCCCCTTAAAGTCCCCCCGCTCCACCGAGAGCCGAGCCGCCTTGAGGCCGGGGCGGCCCCAGTCCCACGCCCGCGCGAAACCGGTGTCGGTCAGACGCGTCCCCGCAGGCACGCGGCGCTTCTGCAGGCGCACCGACGCGATCCGCGTCGGGCCGCCGTAGTAACCCCGGACTTGAACGCGCGTCACCCTTCCCCAGATCGAGCCCGGGACGAGGCCGAAGTTCTCGATCGGGTAGAGCACGTCGCGCCAGCCGTGCCAGCGCTCGCGCGTCATCGCGCCCGCACCGGTGATGCACCGGAGCCTCGGCTTTCCCTCACGCTCCACGGTCACCTGGAGCTCGCACCCTTCCCCCTCGCGGAAACCGACGCGCAAAACGACCTGGTCGAAGTCTCCCCAGTCTCCCGCGCAGGGGAGCTCGACCTCCTGCTTCGACGCGTCGTATAGGGCGCAGGGAACGCCCTCGGGGGAACCTCTCCCGCCATCGGCGAGCCCCGGTGCCGCGGCGAGTTCCCCCGCGCCGAGCAACACCCGCTCGGCGAGGAGCTCGTCGGTCAGAGTTTCGGGGATCGTGGAGGCCATCCTACTTCCCATCCGCGAGCGAGAAAGAAACCTCCAATTCGAACCCGCCCTGTGACGCGAACTCGCGTGAGGTGAAGGCGGCGTAGCCGTGGTCCTGGGCCCAGAACACAAACCCGCAACTTTTCCCCTCCTTCGCCATTGCCTGCACGAGTGCGGTCACGTCCGCGGTGAAACGCCCCTTGTCGGCGGAGTTCCAGCTGTCGGCCTGGACGGGCACCTCGGGGTCCTGGGTGAAGTCCTCCGTGCCGAAACCCCGCTTGTCATTGGGTGTGCCGGCCGGGACCCTCCACTCGGCGTCCTTCGCCTTGCCAGCCCAGGCACCCCCGTACTGAAAGGCGGCGTCAAAGGTTGGCCCATAGTTCGCGTTCTGCTTGTCGTCCGCCTCGACGGCGCCTCCCGTTCCCTCGGGGCCGGCGTCGCCGGGCGTTACGTACGAGAGCCAATCGGTGAGGCAGCGCCCCACGAAGATCTTGCCCTTCGCGGCGCTGTAGTCGTCCACGTAGAAGCTGCCGCAGAGGGTGGCCTTCACGATGCGGGCGCCCGGCGGGACGTGGCTCGGCCCGATGAGGCCCTTCACGCCCACCAGCCCGTAGTAGAAGGTTTGTCCGCTGGACTGAAAACCAACGCGCACCTCCTTCAGTTTCCCTTGGTTGAAGTTCTCGCGCCCGCCGACCACGTCGTGACCAACGTAGGTGTCCTCGATCTGGTCCGGAGCGAAATGGAGGATCTTCACCTGGGCGGAGGCCGCGCACGCGCCGGCGACGGTCAGGACGGTCGCAAGCAGGAGGGAGGAAGGTTTCATGGAGAACCCATCATGCGCCACCGCGCGAGTTTCGGGCAATCGCACGCGCGTGGCAATTCCTGGGAGCGAGGTCATGGGAACGGGGAAAGTTCGCGGACGATTTCGGCGTAACGGCGGACGCGCGCGACCGGGGTTGCGGGGGTGACGGGGCTGCCGAGGCTCATGATGAAACGGCCGACGTTGCGGCGGCCCGCGTCGAGCTGGCGGGCGAGATCGCCCTCCCCCGAAGCGGCAAAATCCTCGGGGTCGAAAGGAACGGCCGCCGGGACCATCGCATCCACCCCTGCTTCCGTCCCCGCGAGGCGCGCGAGGGAGCGAGTGATGCGCTCCGGCGACCACGGGCTTCTCAAGGCGACGCAACTCCCCGCCGCGCGGATCCACGAGGCACACGCCACTCTCCGGCTCCTCGATGCGGAACCGCTCGCGATCTCGGCGCGGATGGGAGGGACGGACGTCGAACCAGTCCATCGCGGGGCGAACGGAGGAGCTTGCCCACGTTCCGAGGCACGCGGAACCACTTCAATCCCTGACGGCATAGGGCGCCCCTTGCCTCGGGGTCTCGAGGACCTTCCGCGCAGCGCTCACGCGGCGAATCTTCGGAGCACCGTTCACGTAGAGGTTGCCCCCGAGGAAGAGGAACCGGTGCGCGCCGGGAACGCGGCCGAGGGGGAAGATTTCGAGAGGGTCGGGGGCGATGCGCAGGATCGCATCCATCTCCGCGGCCACGGAGACCCCGGTCCAGACCTTGCCGTCGGGGCCAAGGATGAAGTCGAAACCCTTGGCGGGCAGGGCGGTGGTGCCCTGCCTCCCCTGGATCAGGCCCGTGTACCGGATGATCTCCTCGATCTTCTTCTTCCGGAGGTCGTAGCGGTAGACGAAGGTGGTCTTCTGCTCGGCGTCGGGAGCGAGACCCACCAGCTTGTTCGGTGCCACCTCGGCGACCCCCGTGAGCGCCTTGAAGCCCGGCAAGGGCACGTGGTCTTCGAGGTATTTCCGCTCGGCGAGGTCCACCACCCGCAGGCGGGCCTCGGCGGGAACCGCGGCGACAAGCTGGCGATTGGTCTGCACGGTCGTCGAGAGGAACAACCGCTTGCCGTCAAGCGAAAGGCTCGCCCAGGAAACGGCGAGGTGGTCGTTCCCGCCGCGGTCCTCGATCTCCCCCCTGGTCCCGTCGGCGGGGTTGTACCACACGACGTCGAACCCGAGGAAATGGCGATGCCTCGCGGTGACGATGTAGACGCAGCCATCCGGCCCCTTGAACATCCGCACCCCCATGTGCCCTCCGGAGCTGGTGTGTCCCGGAAAGTGGGCGACGAGGCGCGGGTTGGCGCGAGGGTCCTCGTCGGGGATCGCCGGTCGTCCCGGGAGGTCCACGCGGGAGGTCGAAGGCTTGGTGGTGTCCCAGCGCATGAGGGTGGTGCTCGGATAGCCGCTCGCGTAGACGGTCGGCCCGATGGCGACCATGCAGCGCCCGCTCACCGGCGCGAACGGGGCCTGGATCCCCTTGCCCGTTTTCGGGTCGAAGACGATCGCCGGGTTGTAGGGTCCCCCGAGCGCCGTGATGCGTCCATCGTCGAGCGCGGTGAGCGCCAGGGTGGGTTCACTCGCGAGGGGGGTGTCCAGGCGGACGTCCTTCCACTTGTTTTCGTCCTTCGGGTCCTGGTAGTGGATCGCGATCTTGGTCTGGCCCTCGAACAGGGGCGATTCGTCGAGGAGGACCTTCGGAGGAGGCTCAGCCACAGGCTCCGGAGCCTTGGCGGCGGGGGCATCGGCAGGCAGCGGCGTCGCCCGCCCGTTCGCCACGCCGTAGCGTTGCCAGGGGTCGTTGGGATCCTGCATGTTCACCCGCGTCGAGAAGTTGGTGCCACTCCCGTTGATGTAGCCGTCCACCGGCGCTGTGAGGATCGTCTCGCGGGCCTTCGTCTTCTTGTTGACGGCCACCAGCAACCACGGGCTCTTGCCCCGCAGCGCGGCGTAGATGAAGTCGTTGTCCGAGCCGAGCTCGTAGACGTAGCCGTGCTTGTCGGAGAGGATGCCGAACTTCGTCAGCGCCCCGCTCCCCGGGTCGTACATGCTCAACTCGGAGGCGGCGGCCGCGCCCATGGCAACCACGCCGTCCTGGGCCACCGACATTCGGAACGCCCCGACTTCGGCGTTCTCAAACGGGAGCGGCAGTTCGCGGATCGTGTCCGTGTCGGGATCGTAGACGTGGAACCCCCCGGGCAACCATGTGGTGAAGTAGAGCTTCCCGCCGGACCAGGCCGTGCGGCTCTGGCCGTAGCCCTTGATCTTGGGGTGCAGCTTGAGCTTGCCGTCGTCCAGCGTGAGCGTGGCGACGCGAAACTCCCGTGCGTCCCGCTTCTCCTTAAGGACGAGCATCTGGCGCCACTGCTTGGTGGAGGTCTGGAAGATGGGTCCCTTGCTGACCCAGGACTGCGCGCCGGCGATGCCGACCTCCTCGGTCTCGAGGAGGGGGGTCGCCTCGGCCTTCAAGGGGACCGCGGGCATCTCGTCCAACGGATTGACGGCAAGGGCGACGCCCGCCAGGAGAATCGCGCAGCCCAGCGTGGCAAAAAGTCCTGAGAGGTTCTTGGCTATTCGGGTCGTCGGGTTCATTTGGGTTCAAAGGTGTGCATCGCGCTCGAACTCTGCGAGAGTTCCTCGATCTTGTGGGACGCGGCGTGGCCGTCCACGAAGAAGACGTTGGCGCGGTTGCGGTGGTAGTATCCGGTCTGGTTCGTCGGGCTGCCGGGCACGTAGTAGGGGCGGTCGGATGGATCGCGACCGGCGTCCACGAAAAGCACCGTGGCCGCGGGACGGAGGACCGCCGAGAGAGGGATCGGGATCTCGAAGTAGCGCGGATTCGCCGGGTCCGAGGGCCAACTCGCGCCAAGGAAGCTGTTGAAGCCGTAGAGGGTATCCAGGCCGCCGAGGTTGGTGGCCTTGGGCTGGCCGGGACAGCGAAACACGGGCTTGATCTTGTCCGTGTCAGACACGGTGGCGAACTTCCCGAGGTTGAGGTAGGAATAGAGCCGTCCCGTCCAGTACTGGTTCACGGGGTTGTCCGTGGCGTATTGGGTCCAACGGTAGGAAAACCTACCCCCGGACTCGTCCGCGTACATGAGGCCCGCCACGCCGATCTGGCGGAGGTTGCTTATGCACTGAGCGCTCCTCGCGGCGTCCCGCGCGTTCCTGAGCGCAGGGAGAAGGAGTGCTGCAAGGATCGCGATGATCGCCACGACGACCAGCAACTCGATCAAGGTGAAGGAATCCCGGTAAGAGGCTCGATTCATTCGGGCCGCACGCGGTGCGCCCGGCGAACGAGGAGGAGCGCGCCAAGGGCGACGAGGGCCAGCGAACCCGGCTCGGGGATCAGCGCGATGGGCAGGAGAGACCCCCCCCCGTTCAACAGGTAGCTGCCCCCGGTGCCCCCCGAGGCCAGGACGGGGTTAAGGTCGGCGACGTAATAGATGTTGAAGCTGCTGATGAGCGAGTTCGTGGCGATGGGGCTGAGGACCTGCACGTAAAGCGCCGTGCTCGCTAGAGAGTTGCCCGAGAAGAGCTGGAGGCGGTTGCCGCTCGCGAACCCGTCGAGGTCGAGGGTGCCGAGGGAGAAGTTGTTGCTGAACCCGATCGTGGTCGCGCCGAGGTCGAACCCCGCCAACACGAGCCTCTGCGTGGCTGTGGCGGTCACGGGGCTGAACTTGAGCGTGCCGTCGAAACTGAATGCGTTCGAGACCGCGAGCGGTGCGACGTTGGAAAACCCCAGCGTGCTCTTGACCTCGACCAGGGCCGACGCTCCGACGGCGAGCTGCTGGAGGTTGGTCCCGAGCCGCACCCGGTCGGCGAGGAGGACGCCGTTGGTCATGTTGAAGGAACCCTTGCCGAGGTCCCCCACGCGCACGTGCGCATTGAGTGAGCCGTTGGTGACGACGACCCGCCCACCATACTGCTCGAAGTAGCCCACCCCGTTCGCGTGGGCGCCGACCATCAGGGCGCCGGCGCTCGTGCCGTCGCCGTTGGCCGTGAGGAGACCGCTGGCCACGACGAGCGTGACGGTCCCGCCGTTGTTCGATCCGACACGGATCTCGCCGGTGTCTGCGCCCACGCGGACGACGGTGGTGGTGCCGCCCTGCTGCACGAACCAGGCCCTTGCCCCCACTCCGTTGCCGATGCTCAGGTCGTTGTTGGCGTCGTTCATATTCCAGACGGCGCCCCGGTTCGTGATGCTGGCGTTCTGCCCGCTGAGGGCCACCCTGCCGCGCGTGCGGTCGAAAACCCCTCCGGCGAGGGTGAGCGATGCCGAGGTGTCGCCGCTCACGCTGACTGTCACGCTCCTCAAAAGGCTGGTCTCGGAAAGGCCGCTGTTGTCGATGTAGGCCACCTTCGTGCCCTGGCTGTACATACTGACATGCAGGAGGGTGTTGGTCACGTAGAGGCTGCCAGCCCCGATGACATTGTCGCCCACGGTGAGAGTGGCCGAATGGGTCCCGTTGGTGACGATCAGGCTGCCGCCGCTGAATGACGCCATCGAGCCGCTGCCGGAGCCGCCGATCCCGAAGTCGCGGTTGCCGGCCGGGGAGGTGATCGCCACGGAAGACCCGTTCTTCGCGATGAGCTGGCCGCGCACCCGGAGGTTGGTACCCACCGAGAGGGCGGTCCCGTCGAGAACGAGCACGCCCCGCTCATTGACCACGTTGGTGGTGGTGATGCGCCAAACCGTGGAAGCAGTCACGGCGGAGAGCGTCTGCGTGGGGCCGGCTCCGCCCGTCTGGTGGCCGACCGCGAGGCTGAAGTTGGTGAGGGAAGCCCCGTCCGTGCCCGCGTCAATGGCGACCGTGTAGGAGGAGGCTGCGTTGGTGACAAAAACCGCGTGCGTCGCGGAGGGAGCCGCCACGGCGCTCCACTGGGCGGCATTCGTCCAGTCGCCGGACCCGCCGGCCCAGACGTTGGTGGTGGACTGCGCACGGCCCGAAGCGGCGAGCGCCACAATGAGGAGAGCGATGCCCAAGAAACGGTTCATGACGAGTCCTCCGTGTTTCTACGCCTCCTATTCTACCTGGCCTCTCCTATGAACCAAGCAAAAACGGCTAGGCGGTTGAGCCAGATGACGGATTGGCCTACTCGACCACCCGCGCCCTGACACGGCGACCTATCCGCCGAGGCCCTCGCCTTCCGGTGGCTCGACGCGCTGAACGGACCCCGCCGAGTCCCTCGAGAGGGAGGCGCCGCGGATGCGCGTGAAGCGGATCGAGGGCCCGGCCGAACGGGGCGCGGCCACCTCCAGCCGGTGGACCCGAAGGTCGCGCCCGTCCTCGACCTGCAGCTCCGGCCCCTCCTCGCATGCGAGGCGCACGTCCTGCAACTCGAGTGCGGCCACGTGCCGCGCCCAGAAGGCCTTCCTTGCCGCGATTCGCACCCCGACCATCCGGACCCCCTCGAGAGGACACTCCTCAAGCCCGTGAAGGTAGGCGGCCTGTTCGGCCCCCGTCGCCTCGACCTGGTGGAAGCTGAAGTTGCGGAAGCGCGGGGTGCGCTCGCTGAGCGGCTCCGGCGGCATTGGCCGCGCGTAGTGCATGTCGAAGTGAAACGGATGCGGCACGCGGTCCATGACCACGTTGCTCGCGAGGAGGTTCTCCACGAGACCGCCGCGCCCGCGCATGGATTTCATCCGAAAGCCGGTCTCGGTCCCGATGAACAGGCAGTTGCTCACGGTGACGTTGCGCACGCCCCCCGACATGTCCGACCCGATGACCACTCCCCCGTGCCCCCGCCGCGTGACGCAGTTGGCGATCACGACGTTCTCCGTGGGCCCCAGGCCGGCCTCGTTCCACCCGCTCTTGAGGCAGATGCAGTCGTCGTTCACGTCGAGGTCGCATCCCAGGACGAACACGTTGCGGCAGGAATCGAGGTCGATCCCATCGCCATTGCAGGCGCCGGGCGGGTTGCGGAGATTCACGCCCTCGACGCGCGCGACGTCGCAGGAGATCAGGTGCAGGTTCCAGAAGCCCGAGTTCTGAAGGGTGACTCCCTCGACCCGGACGTCCCTGCAACGCTCGAACTCGACGAGGCGCGGGCGGTGCCATATGCTTCGCTGGACTTCCTCCGGACGGGTCGGCATGGGCTGGGGTGGCGGTCGCTTCTCCTTCGGGACCGCGTAGTAATCGCGGATCGGCTTCCAAAAGGCTTCACCCTGCCCGTCCACGGTGCCGCGCCCCGTGATCGCGACGCGCTCGCAGTCCACCGCGTTTACGAGGGCGTCAATCGTGAGCTGCGTCGTCCCCGAGTACCGCCGCGTGACGAGCCGGTAATGCGGGCGCTCGGGCGTCCCGAGGAGGGTCGCGCCTGCCTCGAGGTGGAGGGTCACGTGGCTGCGGAGATCGATCGGCGCGATGAGATAGCGCCCCGGCGGAACGACGACGCACCCTCCGCCGGCCTCCCCGCAGGCGTCGATGGCCGCCTGGAGAGCGGCGGTGTCGAGGGCAAGTCCATCCCCCCGCGCGCCGAAGTGGCGAGGATCAAACACGCGCGGGTTTTTGCTCGTCGGATTGCTCATGCCGGGACGCTCCTGCTCGAGGCCTATCGGACCCGGATCAACCGTCGTCCATTGGCCAAGGCCTCCTCGGTGAAGGATGTCGTGATCCCCCCGGTCTCGTCGATGACCGAGCTCGCGGCCTTCCAGGTAGCGCCCTCGTCGGCGGAGACCTCCACTTGTCTTCCCGGGAGGGTGAGGGTGCAGGCCGCGTTCGCACGGAGCTCGAAGACACCCGGGCCCCGCGCGTCGAGGCGCCGCAGGAAAAGGTGCGCGGCGACTGAAACCCGGTCGCCGGGGCCCTGGTCGTGGAAAACCACCATACGGCGTCCATCCCCGTCGGAATCCGGCAGGTCCGCCTCCTGGAGTTTGCGGCCTTCCACGCGCAGCCGGTAGGTGTCACCCGGCATGTCGACGGTCCACTCGCGATCCCCCCGCTCGTTGCGGACAAGTTGCTGGTGGTAGGGCCAGCCGGGGTGCGGATCATTGGACGCGTCGAGGTACTCTCGGGGGTGCTGGCGGGTGAAGAACATCAGGCCGTCCTCGCGGATCCGGGTGACCTCGAGATCGAGCATCTTCTCGCCGGGCTGGACCTCCACGAGGGTCTTGCCATCCGGCGCAAACTTGCGCTGCTTTTCCGTCGCAATCATGGCCAAGGTCAACTTGCCGTCCCCGTTGGCGTCCGTCACGTCCTGCTGCAAGAGGGTGTTCTGGTGGCGTCGTGCCGCGGGCCATCCGGTGTAGAAGAACCGGTCGCCGAGGGTGACCGAGACGCGGCCGATCGCTTTTCCCGCCTCGTTGACCGCGGTCGTTCCCTCATACGCCTCGGGGTGATAGCTGTGCAGGTACGGGGGAACATCCAGCTCGGCGAACCCCTCCTTCGCGTCCAGGCGTCCCACACCGCCCTGGTAGACGGCCGAGGGGCGGTCGAACTCCAAGCGCGTGCCGTTGATGCGGGCCGCTTTCCGCGTGGTCTGGTGGCGGGGGTTGGCCACCTCAAGGATCTCGCCATCGAGCAGCCGGGCCGGCCACGCGTCGCTCAGGGTGGCGATCCGTCCGCCGTCCGTCGTCGCCCTGATCTCCGAGCGGTATTCCGCCCGCGCGAGCCTCGCGGAAATCCCGGAGTGGGAGACCTCCGTCCCTCCCACGAGGCCGAGCAGCCGCAACCCTCGGGCATCCCGGGAGATGAACGCGAGATTTCCAGAAGCCCGCGCGTTTCCTTCGATCGCAGCGGACTTCGTGCGATCCGGGCCGGAGAAGAGAAGGTCGGTCTGACCGAACGCGGTCTTCACCTCGATCGCGACGGCCCGGGTGGCGCCCTCGCCCGCGTTCTCAACCTTCAACTGTCTCACCGAGGTCACAAAGGGCTGGCCCGCGTACGGTTCGATCACCGAGGGATAGACCGAGCCCGAGACCTCCGCACCGTCGCGGCGCACGTAAAGGAACGGAAAATTGTAGAAGCGCGAATCCATTTTCTTCGCGTACCAGTTGGCCACCATCACCTTCTCCCCGCCGTGGCCGAGGAGGTGGACCTTCGTGAATTTCTCGGGGGCGGCCGGGTCGTACGATTTCCCGGACATCGCTCGCTCGGCGTTGCCCAGCTTGATCCCGTTCACGACCTCTTCCTTGCGCCGCAGTTTCCAGGTCGCCTCCAGCACCTCGGGGGCGACCCCCTCCCTTGCAGTGCCCTCGAGGTGCTCCTTCAGGTAGCGCTGGGCGACCCCACTCGTCGCCGGCGCCAGTCCGGCGTTGCTGGTGAACTCCTCCGAGACACACCCGTGGAAACACCAGGTGTGCGTCCTTCCGCCCCGGACGCGGAAGACATCGAACAGGTAGCCGCTGGGGGTTCTCTCCCTTCCGTTTCCCGGGTCGCACATCACCTGCAGCACGCCGCGTGCGTAGAGAGAGACCTGCGGGTGCGTCTCGGCCCTGGCCCCGCCGAGCACGTACTGCGCGCCCGGCAGTGGTTTGAAGGCGTCCAGCCACCCGAGGGCGGTCGTGTTCTGCGGCCCGCCGGAGAAATCCTGCTCGTCCACCTGGACGACGTTGTGCACGTACGAACTCATGCACGACGGGTGGCCGTACCGCCCAAGATGCCGACCTCCAAGATCGCTGCTCATTCGGAAACCGTGCGCGTATACCTCCAGGTCAAGGGTGTCGGGGTGCGCGTGCCCCGAACCGATTCCAAAGCGCAGCATCGCCGCGTTCTTGTGCCGCAGGTCCTCCGCGTCGGAGCCTTCCTCCAGCACGGCGATCCCGAAACCCTCGAGGACCCGGCTCGCGGCGTGGCGGACCGGGTCTCGTCCTGCCTGCGCAGCCTTCACGATCTGCTGCCATTCCGCGTCCGGGCAGGCGCCCTGGCCCATTTGGTTCGCAAGCACCCAGGCGATCCGCGGGTCTTTCGTCCATTCCCAGCTTCGGAGGAAGTACTCGCGCCACGCGGGGTCGTACATGAGCTTCGGGGCGAGGGTCGGCGTACCTACGTCGCCCACGCCCGCCGCATGCCCGCCGGCCACGTGCAGCCCGAGGATCGAGGCCGCCTGCGCGGCGAGTTGCGGGAAGCGGGACGGGTTGACCACGTCGAAGCGCTTGTCCCCGCCCGCCGAGACGTGGCGGGCCAGCAAGTCCGCCACCTCGAAGAGTTCGTCCTTCGACTCGAAAGGGGCGTAGTAAGTCGAGCCGATGTAGTTCAGGCCGTCGCGGCTGTAGTTCCCCACCACGCTGTCGGGAAAACCGCAGAGAGTGTTGCGCAAGTAGATGCGTCGGAAGTATCCGTCAAGGATCCGCGTGCTGACTTCGTTCGGGCCAAGCACGGCCGCCGAGACGGGGACCACGGTCTGCGCGTAGAAGACGTGCTGCACGCCGTCCTGCGCCCCGCGCTGCACCAGGAAGGTGTCCAGCAGGCGAATGACGTCTTCCGGCGACCTCACCCAGGGGATGAACCGCCCCAGGCGCGCGGCGAGCTCGGCGTTTCCCTGGATGTAGGGGAAGAGCTTGTCGTAAGCGTGGCAGAGCCGGACATACTCGGGGCCGCTCCATTGCCCCGCGGGGCCGCGACCACCCTCGCCCGCCCTGAAGGCCCGTCCAGGGTAGTAGATGTTCTCCACCGCGTGCAGCTTGTAGTCGTAGCCGGGAAACCGGTACGCGACCGCGGCCAGAAGGAACGCGGCGTCCGCCGCGGCCCCGAGGTCGTCATAGAGCAGGTAGCGGTCCGCAAGGGAGGGCTTCTCGGGATCGCCGCCGCACAACGCCCCCATCATCGCGGCGTATCGGCTGCCGATATGGCGCGGAAGGATACCGTAGTTGAACGAGGCCTCGAGGCCGGTCTTCTCTTTCTCGTAGAAGAAACCGCCGCCGTCTTCCGGAAAGGGCCAGGGCGCGGGCAGCGGGCGGCCCGCGCGGTAATCCGCCATCGTGTATCCCAACGCGAGGGTGCGGTTGGTGAGCGTGCCCGGCTGATCCCAGACCGCGCCATGGGCGCTCACCCAGTTGCCGAGGGGCTTCCCAAGGACTTTCTCCTGATGGGAGATCGCCTGCTTGAGCATGTCCGACGCCTTCGGCGCGCATATATCGAGGAGGTAGTAGTTCCCGCAATTCGCGTTGATGGGCATCAGCGACTCGTTCCAGATCACCCGGTCGCGCGCCGCACGCACTTCCATCGAAAGGGGCGCGGACTGGACCGGCGCGTGGACCCTTCCCCCTTTCGCGGCAGTCGCCCGAAGCTGTTGGATTTCCTCGGGCGTGGAGAGCGTACGGCGGTTCTTGAGCGCGCGGAACGCGAAGTTCGCAAGAGGGTTGCGCAACTCCACGCGGTCGACCACCAACTCGCGGATCCGTCCGCGCGGGCCAAGATAGATTTCGGCAGAGTAGCCCCGCTCCTCGGGCGTGTGGAAGTAGATGCGGGCGACGTGCTCGTACAGGCCGCGTTCGGGGAGCGGCACGCGAAGCCGGTACTCCTCCGCCCCGCCCCCGGGGGCGCTGTTCACCTTCAGGTGGAGGTAGAGCGGCACGGCCTCCCGCGTGCCCGGTCCCGCCACAAACGGGTCGGGACCGCCAAGCCGGGCGGCAACATGCACACTGTGCATCCCCACGGGCAGGCGGCCAAGTTCGAGCCTGAAGCCCGAGCCTTCCCCCGCGAGGAGCACGGCCTTGCCTCCGCTGGCGGCCCGATCGTCGATAACCCTGGCCGCGCCCAGCGCCGGGAGGGTTTCCGCCTCGAACGACCGAACCAAGGGGTCCGGCTCGAGCACCTGGGTCAGCGTGTCGAGGTGGGCGAACGCCGTCGGGACAGCGAGCAGGCAGGCAAGCGGAACAGCGGGGAGCCTCATGCGCGCCTCATGCCCGGCGCTCCCCGCGAAGGGGGACCGACCGCTGCCGACGGCGCCCGCGCCGAACGCTCGCGAGATCCGCGCCCCGCTGAGGGTTCCGCGGGCGGAGGCGGCGGGATGTCCACCGGGATTCTCGTTTCAACACTCCGGTCGATGGCCTCGCACAGGGCGACCGCGTTGCGCCCATCGAGGATGTCGGGGTGGACCTGGCGGTTGTTCCGGATCGCGTCCTCGATCAGCAGGGACATGCTCTTTTCGCCCCCGCCATGCGCCACTCCCTGGGGATAGAAGTTGGCGCGCTCGACGCGGGCCGAGTCACGTGGGCGATACTCCAGGAAGAGCCGTTCGTCCATCGCGTAGCGGACGAAGATCGCGCCCCTGTCGCCGATCACCTCGTAGGTGGTCTGGTACTCGGGCGTGAACTGGCACTCGACGTAGCTGCAGCGCCCGCCCCCCTTGTAGTCGATGGTGGCGATGGCGTTGTCGTAGACATTCGTCTCCCGCGCGAACACGCAGAGCGAATCGGGGAAGGGAAACGGCATCCCCCCGATGAGGGCCTTGTCGCCGTTCTCCGGACACGTGCCGCGCTCGTCGCACGCCCTGCACTTGAGGTCGTCCGGCTTGTCCCCGCCGAAGTGATCGAGGCCACCCGACGCGAAGACGCGCACGGGGTCGTCGCCCATGAAGAGGTTGCAGATGTCGAGGAAGTGGACCCCCTTCGCCAGCGTCAGCGACCGCACCTGGTCCTTCCGTCGATAGCGGGAGGCGCGGTAGAAGCACGCCCCCATGCCCACGCTGTCGAGGCAGGTCACCAGTCGCACCTTGCCGACCGCCCCCTCGTCGATGAGTCTCTTCGCTTCCTGGATCAGAGGACAGGTGCGGATCTGCATGTCCACGATGCCGATCCTCCCCGATCGCCTCCACGCGGCCACTAGGCGGTCGGCTTCCTCGATGCTCTGGCACATCGGTTTGGCAACCTGGATGTTGAGACCCGCTTCTAGGCAGTCGATGGCATTCTGGGCATGGTGGTTGTCCCACGAGTTGATCGTCACCACGTCCGCGTCCGCGCGGGCAAGCCAGGACGTGAGATCGGACGTGAACTCCGCCTTCGCAGCCTTGTCTCCGAAGAACTGCTTTGCCTTGTCCAGCGCCGCGGGGCTGGGGTCCACCACCGCGACAACTTCGCAATGGACGAACCGGAGCCAGTAGTTGATGACATGTCGGCCCCGTTCGCCCGCCCCCAGGAGCGCGACTCGGATGGGATTTTTATGCATGGGGAACTCCTTCCGCGGCGGCGACCTGCTCAAGCTTCCGTGGGCGTCGGCGACAGGCAAGGGGATTGCCGTAGGGAAATCATGGCCCGGACGGATTGGCCTACTCGGGTTTCATGCCCCCCTTCCCCGGGCCACGCTGCCACGGCGCTGGGCAAACGAAGCGGTCGGGTTGGTCCCAAAGTGTTCCTTGAACGCCTTGCTGAAGTCGTTGGGATAGTGGTAACCCAACTGGTACGCGACTTCCTTCACCGACATCTGCCGCAGCATCTCCCTGGCGCGCTCCATCTTGAGCTGCTGGAAGAAGGCCGCGGGCGACCTCCCGAGGCCATCCAGAAAGGCGCGCCGAAGCGTCGAGGGGGAGACCTGCAGGTAGTCGCAGATATGATGGACGGGGTTGGCGACTTCCAGGTGCTCCCGCATCCAACGGACCGCGAGGGCGCACGGTCCTTCCTGCGACAACACCGATATCCCCGCCCCGCGGGAACGCGCCAGCGCCACTTCCAGCGCCAGGCGCAGGTGCTTGAGGGCGAGCGGCGTGAACTGGTCCGAATAAAAGACCTCCTGGCGACATTCGGCGTGGATCTGCTCGAGACGGCGCACGACCCCCGGGCTCGCCTTCCAGCGGAGCAATCCCTTCCGCGGGGGAATGCAGGCCTCGCAGGCCGGCGGGGCCTCCCACTGCCACACCAGCACGTTCGACTGACGGTCGCTCACGTCCCACAGCGACTGAACGCACCCCGGCGCGAACACGAAGACGTCGTTCGCTCCCACGGGAAACTCCTTCAGCCCCCAGCGGAGGATGGGATTGCCCCGGCGGATCACGTGCCAGCCCCACGCCGTGGCCGGCACGTGCGGGGAAGGTTTCTGCCCATAGAACCGGTGGCCCCACGCGAGGTAGAGAAGATCGAGACGCGAGCCGCGGGGACGCATCCAGTGGAGCCGGTGCGGCGTGGGGAACGTGGAGACCTGGACCGGATCGTCCATCCGTCCGGTCAGCCTACCCCTCCTGCGCCAAGAGGGCAATCCTCCGCTTTCTGCACGGCGGACGGGTGCGCGACAACAAGGTTGGCGAACCGCGTCCGATGGGTCTCTGATTGGAGCCGCGACGCCCCCGTCGCGCCCTGTCCTAAATTAGGAAGGGCCGCAGTTCGGTGAGCGAGAAGTGGCTACCCGAGAAGGATTCGAACCTTCACTAAAGGCTCCAAAGGCCTCTGTGCTACCATTACACCATCGGGTAGAACGAAGTTCATGGTAGGGCGAAGAAGGCCGCCGCGCAAGGCCGCGCGAACAGCCGACGGAGCGCTGGCGCACCACAGTTTTTGCAGTCCCGTTCGCGAACGGCGAATTCAGGCCCGGATGCCCGAGCCGCCTGCATCCACGCGGCGACGGTAGACGCGAACAACGTCCGCAGCGACCGCGCGCGGCGGGCGATTCGAGCCTTCCACACTCAACGGGATCGCATCGTAAAGCGGCTGCCGCTTCGCGAACAGCTCGCGCAGGCGCGCTTCACCGTCAGGCCCCGCCACCAGCGGGCGGTGGCCGTGGCCGCGCGCACGCGCCCAGGCGCACTCCGGGGTGACGTGCAGATGCACAATCACGCCCGCCACGCCGAGCCGCTCGAGGTTGACGGGGCGGAGCACGATCCCTCCACCGGTCGCGATCACCTGCCCCCGCCTCTCCGCCACCTCCGTGGCGACCTTCGACTCGATCCGGCGGAACTCCTCCTCGCCGCACGTCTCGAAGATGCGGGTGATCGTCGCGCCTTCGCGCTGCTCGATCTCGTGGTCGAGATCCACGAAACGCAGCCCGAGATCGGCGGCGGCGAGGCGCCCGACCGAGCTTTTCCCAGAGCCCATGAAACCCACGAGAACCAGGTTCGGACGCGTGTCCATGACGAAAACATACCAGAAGCCGGCGGGCCTTTCACTCAAGACTCTCCCTCCTTCGTGTGATCGCGCGGCTCCTCCGATGCTTTGCAGCGCAGCAAGACACCTGATACGGTTTCCACGATGGACAAGAACGCGATCGCCAAGATGCTGCGCGAGATCGGGGTGCTCCTCGATCTCAAGGGCGAAAACCGCTTCAAGTCGCTCGCCTACGCGAACGCCGCGCGCACGCTCGAAACCCTTCAGGAAGACTTCGATGTCCTCGTCGCCCAAGGCCGTCTCGGCGAACTCAAGGGCATCGGCGCGGAGCTTTCCAAGAAGATCGCTGAACTCCATGCCACCGGACACCTCCCTTACTACGAAGAACTCAAGGCCTCGTTTCCGACGGGTCTGCTTGATTGCCTCCGCATCCCGGGGCTTGGCCCCAAGAAAGTAAAGACGCTCTGGGAGCGCCTCCAGATTGATTCGCTCGGCGATCTCAAGCTCGCCTGCGACCGCGGCGTGATTGCCGGACTCGACGGGTTCGGCGAGAAGACTCAGGCGAAGATCCTCGAAGGGATCGCCAACCTCGACAAATACCGGGGGCAGTTCCTGCTCCTCGAGGCCGAAGCCGCCGCCGCGCCGCTCCTCGCCGCCCTGCGCGTCTGCAAGGCCGCGCGACGCGTCGAGATCGCCGGCAGCCTCCGCCGCCGCAAAGAGGTGGTGCGCGATCTCGATTTCGTCGTCGCTACCGAGGCGCCCAACGTCGTGATGGACGCCTTCTTCGCCGCGCCCGGCGCGGGAAAGATCGTCGCCCGCGGGCCGACCAAGGCGAGCCTGCTCCTCGAAAACGGGATGCAGGCCGACGTGCGCTGCGTGACGCCCGACGAGTTCCCGTTCGCCCTCGCCTACTTCACAGGATCGAAGGAACACAACATCGCGATGCGCCAGCGCGCGATCGAACAAAAGCTCAAGCTCAACGAATACGGATTGTTCCCTCTCGTCGAAGGAAAGGAAAAAACCCTTCCCTGCCGGGATGAGGCGGATCTCTACCGCGCGCTCGGCCTCGCCTGCGTGCCGCCCGAGCTCCGCGAGGACCTGGGCGAGTTCGCAGCCGCCGAAAAGGATGCCCTGCCTCGCCTCGTCCGCGCGGACGACCTGCGCGGCGTGTTCCACTGCCATACAACGGCGAGCGACGGCCGAAATTCCCTCGAAGAGATGGCTCGCGCCGCGATCGCGCTCGGTTGGGAATACCTCGGCATCGCCGACCACAGCAAGACATCAGCCATCGCCCATGGCCTCGATGCGAAACGCCTCGCCAGGCAGGGCAAGGAGATCGCCGCACTCAACCGGCGCCTCGCCGACGAAGGGATCCGATTCCGCGTCTTTGCGGGCAGCGAGGTGGATATCCTCGCCGACGGGCGCCTCGATTTTTCCGACGACGTGCTGGCGGGCCTCGACTTCGTGGTCGCCTCGATCCACCAGGGTTTCGGAAGCGAGGAGGCGAAGCAGACCACGCGCATCCTCCGCGCGCTGGAAAATCCGCATGTGACCATGCTGGGGCACGCCACGGGACGTCTACTCCTCGGCCGCGAGCCGCTCCGCCTCGATCTCACCGCGATCCTCGAAGCGGCGGCGAAAAAGAAGGTCGTCATCGAGTTCAACACAACCCCTTCGCGAATGGAACTCGACTGGCGCTGGTGGCGACGCGCGCGCGACCTCGGGGTGATGTGTTCCATCAATCCCGACGCGCATTCCACCGAACAGCTTCGCATGGCGCTCGACGGCACCGCCACCGCGAGCAAGGGGTGGCTCCGCCCCGAAGACGTCCTCAACACCCGATCGCTCGCGAAGGTGGAAAAACTGCTCCTCCGACGGCGATAACCCGCGAACGGACCGGCCGGCGTCCGCATCCGCATTGCCGCGGAGGGCTTTCGGAGCTACGTTTCGCCCCTTTGATGACTCTTCCCATCCGCAACGTAGCGATCATCGCCCACGTGGACCACGGCAAGACCACGCTCGTGGACCAGCTCCTCCGCCAAGGCGGCGCCTTCCGCGCCAATCAGATCGTCCAGGAATGCGTGATGGATTCCATGGACCTCGAACGCGAGAAGGGGATCACCATCCGCGCCAAAAATGCCTCCGTGAACTGGCATCCGCCGGGCGGCGGTACCGAGGTGAAGATCAATCTCGTGGACACCCCCGGCCACGCCGACTTCGGCGGAGAGGTCGAGCGGATCATCCGCATGGTGGACGGCGCGCTGCTCATGGTGGACGCCTACGAAGGTCCGCAGGCACAGACCAAGTTCGTCCTGCGCAAGGCGCTCGCGCAGGGTCTCCGTCCGATCGTGCTCATCAACAAGGTGGACCGCGAGCACGCCGAGCCGCACCGCGCGCTCGACAAGGTCTTCGACCTCTTCGTGGCGCTCCACGCGACGGACGCTCAGCTCGATTTCCCCGCGCTCTACGGCAGCGGACGCGGCGGCTACATGCTCCCGCATCTCGAGGAATGCGCCGACCCCGAAAGGCGCAAACTGGGGCTGCTCCCGCTCTTCGAGACGATCGTCCGCCACGTCCCGCCGCCCAAGGCCGACCCGAACGGGCCGTTCCAGTTTCTGGTCTGCAACCTCGGCTACGACGACCACCTCGGGCGGGTGGCCTACGGCAAGATCATGAGCGGGAGCACGGCCATCGGCACTTCCGTTTATGCCGCTCACAAGGACGGTCGCCGGGAAGAGGGCAAGGTCACCATGTTCTTTTCGTTCGCCGGGATCGCGCAGCGCCGCGCAGACGAAATCACGGCAGGCGACATCGCGGGGATTACCGGCTTCGAGGAAATCGACATCGGCGAAAGCCTCGTCGCCGCGCCGGATACCCCCGCGCCGCCCTTCGTCGAGATTGATCCCCCCACGATCACGATGTCCCTCGGAGTGAACGATGGTCCCCTCGCAGGCCGCGAGGGGAAATGGGTCACGGCACGGAACATCCGCGAACGGTTGATCCGCGAGGCGCGCAACAACGTGAGCCTCGCCGTCGAGGACTCCGACTCGGGCAACATCTTCGCGGTGAAAGCGCGCGGCGAGATGCAGATCGCCGTGCTCGTCGAGCAGATGCGCCGCGAAGGCTTCGAGGTCGTGGTCTCTCGCCCCGAGGTGATTTTCCGCAAGGAAGGCGGAAAGACGCTCGAACCCTACGAGGAACTCGCCGTCGAGATCGCCGGCGAGAAGCTGGGAGACGTGCTCCAGGCGCTTGCGCGGCGCAAGGCGAAGGTGACGCACCTTGATCACCACGGCACGCAGGCGACCGTCATGGCCGAAATCCCAACACGCGGCCTCATCGGTTTTGAGACCGAACTCGTGAACATGACGAGCGGCGAAGGCCTCCTCAGCCACCTCTTCCTCGAGTATCGCGAACAGGCTGGAGAAATCCCCTCCCGCCTCACGGGCGTCCTCGTGGCCATGGAGGCGGGGTCCTCCAAGGCCTATGCCCTCGACCAGCTCCAGGAACGCGGGCGCCTCTTCATTGACCCCGGCGAGGAGGTCTATGTCGGCATGATTGTCGGCGAAAACGCGCGCAACGAGGACATCAATGTGAACCCCTGCAAGGCGAAACATCTCACCAACATGCGCAGCGTCGGCGAAGGCAAGGGCATCATGCTCGAGCCTCCGCTCCGCATGTCGTTGGAGCGCGCCATCGAGTATATCGCCGCGGACGAGCTCGTCGAGGTCACCCCAAAAACCCTCCGTTTCCGCAAACGGATTCTCGATCCCGTGCGCCGCAAGCGCGCCGCCTTCCGGGATTGAAAACCCGGGTCGCTTGCCCCAGAATGCGCGCCTTCGCAGGCCTCGACCCGGTCCGCCCCACACCCCATGCGCTACATCTGGATTTGCATCATTGACGGCTGCATCGTCCGTTCGGGCGCGGTGCAGGCCGGGGAAACCATGCCCAAGCTTATCGAGCGGATCTCACGCCACTTGCCGCACATGGCTTCCGACTCGATGAAGGTCGTCGGCGAAGACGGCAAGGTCTACGACAGCCACGCCTGGTTCCCCGGTCCCGCCCCCGAAACGCCCGGTGCCCCGCCCGAAACCGAACTGATCGCCGCCGGCGTCGTCGAATCGTTTTTCGGAGTCAAACTCCATCACGGGGCAACCCCCGAAGACGTGATCCAGGCGGAAGCCCAATCCTTCAGCGGACGCATTGACGACATGGTGGATTTCGGTGTGTTCGATTTCTCCGGCGAACAGCTTGCTTCAATCGAGGACATGGTGGCTTACGTTCAGCAGACGGAACCCGACAAGGCGCCCGATTACGTGGACGAATCGAAAGGCCCGCCGCACGAAGGCGAAGGCGGCGATGGCAGACGCCGCCGGGGACGAAACCGTCAACGCGGGCACCGGAACCGTCGCGATTTCCGCCGCCGGGGAAACGGCGGCGGAGCTCCTGAGGGGCCGAAAACCCAAGGGACGAAGGATCCCGAAACGCCGGCGCCTTCGGGAGGCGATGCCCCGCCGGCATCGCCGGACGTCGGCAACGCCCCGCCTCCTCCTCCCACGCCACCCGCAACGGCCTGAACGGCCGCCTCTCGATCGAAGCGGCGAACGGGTGCTCTCCGCGGCGAAAGATCCCTCGCCGGAAGGTTTTTGCTTCCTATTTCTTCTCCGCCGGCTGAGCGGAGACACAGCGGAACCCGATCTGGCGGCTGCGCTTAAGAGGCGAGTTGCGCAGATCGCGCAGATCCAGGCGAACGTCCTTCGACGCCCAGGAACCGCCCCGGACGACCGGCACTTTCGAGGTGGGAAAGTCGGGATTGAAGTCGAAGGAATCCGTCCACTCGCTCACGTTGCCGGCCATCTCCATCACTCCATACCAGCTCCGGTCGCTCCGCACCGCGCCCACGGGCGCCCACAGGCTGAATCCATCCTTCTGGCCGGAGGAAGGATCGCCGGGGCCGTCTTCGAGATCGGCGCCGGTGTTGGCGAATTTCGCGCTGAATTCGTTGCCCCAAGGATAACGGTTGCCCTGAGGGCCGCGCGCCGCCTTTTCCCATTCCTCCTCGGTCGGGAGCCGTTTGCCGGCCCATCGCGCGTAGGCCCACGCGTCGTAATAATCCACATCAAAGACCGGGGTGTTCACGAAGACGCGCACGCCGCGATAGAGTTTTCCTTGCTGAACGCCTTCTGTCCAGACGGAACCCCATTCAGGCGGGGTATGGTCCTTGTTTTTTCGGGCGTCGGGATGTTCCTGAATCGCCGCACGATTCTTTGCGCACGCCTCAAGGAACTTCGCGTATTGGCCGAGAGTGACCTCGTATTTATCCATCCAAAACGAGGGAAGGACCTTTTTCTGCTGTTCTTGATACACGAACTCTCCGCCCTTAATTTCCACGGTGGCGTCGAGATCCTTGGCGCCTGCGTTCTTGAAGCGCAGCGAGGTATACCAAAGCGTCCCGTAAAGCAGCGCACCGGCCGCAACCGCGCCCGCCGCCCACAGCATCCACGGCTTCACGACCTTTTTCTCCTCGGGCACGATCACGCGGCTGGCGGCGAGAGGGCGCACCACCCGCATCGCGCGGCGGCGCAAATCCAGCTGATGCCCTTCATGCAGCAAGGCGTCCCACGCAGCGAACCCTCCCTCTCCGGCGCGGTCCATTCGTTCGAGGAGACTCTGAAACTCCACGCTGGCCGTCGCGGCGCCCTCCATCGCCTCGCGGAGAATTCTCGCGAGGCGCTTCATCTCGTCATATTCGCCCGATGAGACCTCTCCGTCTTCGAGAGTCACGTTGTTGAGGAGCTTCGGCACTCCGACGTTCGGCATGAGGATCTGCTCCATGCTGAGCGGGGTGTGCAGGATTCCGTTCTTCTTCTCGTAATTGAGCGCCTCACTGATGTTGAGGAGGACGCGAAGGGCGAGCTCTTCGGCGAGCACCTGGCCCTGCTGGCAACGGTCGTGAAGGTTGGCGCCGTCGAGATATTCGCGCGCGTAAAAATAAAGCCCGTTGCTCTCCCCCGCTTCGTAGACCGCCGTGATGTAGGGATTCTGCGCCCGTGCCATCGCCGCGGTGAAGGCGACAAACTGCTGAACCTGCTGGGGGTCCTCGTAAAACGCGGGCTGAAGGATCTTCAGCGCAACCGTGCGGTTTACGGCAATCTGCGTGGCCTCGTAGAGCGTCCCCCAATAATCCGTCGCAAGACGTTTTCGGACGCGGAACGGGCCGACCATGCGTCCGATCAGCTGTTCGCCCAAAGCCTCCTTCCTCAGGTCGCTCGCCTCATCTTCGCCGCGTTCGTCGCGCCGGCGGGCGCCTTCCATGAGCAGGTGCTCCCAACCCGCGCTGACCGTAAGCTTCGGGGCGCCGACGCCCTCTTCCAACGCAACCTCCGCGCCGTCCCATCCCAGCATTTCGTAGACCGCCTCCTCCCCTTCGAGCCCGGGGATCGCGGCGTGCGCCACCGTGCCGCCATGGATGTAGACCGCGCCTTCCTGACTGCCCGCCACAACGCGCAAACAGCCCGTCTTCTGGCTGATGCAGCACATCTGGATCAGGTCTGCGAGCTTGAACGCCGCCACGACTCCGGCGGCCGCCGGCGCCGACGCAGGCGCCCTCTCCCCCGCTCCCGTCGGAGATGGGAGAAAAGGCGCGGCAGCGACGGGCGTCAATGGCGCGGGCATCAGATCCGCTGCGCCAAAGGCGCGCACGGCGGTGGCCTCTTCCGGCGCGGGGTCCTCGACATAGCCCACGAGGCGCACCGAGGGAAAATTCGCGGCGACCGCGCCGCACACCTGCGCGCTCCATTCTCCGTCGCGCGCGTGACGGAAGAAAAGCGCGTCGCACGACGCGGCTTCCAACGCCACAAAGGCCGCCTCGAGGGTTGCGGCCCCCGCGGCGTCGAACCCCGCTTCGCGAAAGGCCTTTTCGAGGTTCGCTGCGGATTCCGGTTGCGGGTCGAGGATGACGATTCTCATGATCGGCAGTCGCGGTTTCTCCTCACTCCATCCCCGTCTCGCGCGCAAGCGACGGCGAATCCGCGTAGCGATCGTTCAATTCGCCATGGAAGTAAAGCTTCGCCACAATTCCACAGTAGGAGTATGCGGTTCCTGATCGCATCGTCTTTCCCCGAAAGTATCCGCGCGGCACGGAGTAATTCAAGGAAAGCGTCTGGCGTTCTCCCGCGATCCATTCCCGCCGCGGCTGAAGCTTGAAGGGAAGCCCCGGCGCTTCCACCCGGACGGGGCGGAAAATTCCGTCCGCTCCGCGCGTCTGATCGTAGAACGCCACCTCGAGGCGGACGCCCGAAAGTTCCACTGTGCCGAGGAAACCTTCCGAGTCGAGGGTGAACTCGAGGCGAAACCTCAGGTCGTACAAATCCTCGAGCGGGAGATCCACGCGCGCGACTCTTGCGATGCGAAGGCGCGCCGCGGACGCGACCGGCGCAGCGGCATCCAGCAAGCCCGGAACCGGTGTTAGAACGATCGGCTTGTCGCCCGCCTTGCGAATCGCGTCGTCCACGCCGGCGAGCCGCTTCAGGTTCGACTGAATCTCCGCGGCCGCGGCGGGATCCCCGCCCGCGACCGATCCGGCTTTCTCCCATAAAAATCGTGCTTGGGAAGCCAACCCCTGATCTTCGTAAAGAGGCGCGAGGCGTCGGATGGCGGGCAGATAGCCCGGCGCCCGGCGGAGCGCAGCCTCGAACGCCTCCGCCGCCGGCTGACGCAGTCCCGACTGAAGCAGGGCCTCGCCCCGCTGTTGAAACGCCGCCGCATCCTTCTCGGCGGCGCCCTGGAGCGAAGCCGACTGCTGCTCCTGGAGCCGCGCGCGTGCGCGTTCGCGCTCCGCGCGCTCCATGGCCCGCGTCACGTCGTCCTGCACCGGGCGACGCGCCTCGCGCCGCGCCTGCTCGGCGCGCTGAAGCCCGAGGGTGTCGTTCACCGATTCCGTCGAACGCACCGTTTCGAATTCCGAAAAGACGACGGGGTCGAAACGATGCCCGAAGGCCGTGCGCGACCAGAACACCGAGAGGAGGGCGGCGGCCTGCAGGAGCAGAATCGCGCCAACCAACGTCCCGACGCCGATCAGAACGGGCGAGGGCTTTCCCGGTTTTTCCTCGGACATGACGTGGCCCGTCCGTATCCCCGCCTCAGCCGATGATCCGGCGGGATTCGTCGAGGAAGATTCCCTTCAGGTTCATCTTCAACTGGTCGGGGTTCGAGGACTTGGCGATCCCGTCTTCTTCGCTGACCAGCCCCGCCTTGATCAGCTTGTAGATGGACTGGTTGAAGGACTGCATCCCGTCCTCGCCTCCGCTTTCGATCGCGGCGGGGATCTTCTCGAGCTTTCCTTCTTCGAGAAGCTTGCGGACCATCGGGGCGTCGAGGAGGATCTCGACCGCCGGCACCGCGCCCCCCCCCTTGCCGGGAATCATCCGCTGGCAGATCACCGCCCGGAGACTGTTTCCGAGCGCCCGAAGGACGGCGATGCGGTCCTCCTGAGGGAAGAAATCGAGGATGCGTGTGATCGTCTGGGCGGCGTTGTTCGAGTGGACGGTGCTCATCACGAGGTGTCCGGTCTCGGCGGCGGTCACCGCAGCGGCAAAGCTTTCCGCGTCGCGCATCTCCCCCACCATGATGATGTCGGGATCCTGGCGCAGGACGTTTTTCAGCGCGTGATGGAACGAGAGCGTGTCGAGCCCGATCTCTCTCTGGTTGATCACACACTGGCGATCCTCGAACACATATTCGATGGGATCCTCCAGCGTGATGATGTGACAGCGGTCGTGCGCGTTCACGTATTCGATCATGCAGGCCAGCGTGGTGGACTTGCCGCTGCCGGTCGCGCCCGCGACCAGGACGATCCCCCGCTCGCTCATCGCGAGCCGCTGGATGATCGCAGGCAGGTTCAGCGTCGCGAAGTCGGGCACCTTCCCTTTCACGTGCCGCATCGCAATATTCACCAATCCGCGCTGCTTGTAGACGTTGGTGCGGAAACGCCCGATCGCCGGAGAAAAATAGGAAAAATCCACCTCATGCTCCTTCTCGAACCTCGGCCTCAGGAACTCGGGGATGATCAGCGACGCGATCTGAACCATGTCCATGTCCGTCGGAGGTTCCGCCTCGACAGGCAACAACTGCGCCGACACCCGCAGGATCGGGGCCTTGTTCGCCTTGAGATGAATGTCCGACGCCCCAAGGTTCACCGCGTAGCGCAGGATTCCGTCGAGATAATCCTTCATGAGATTCCTGGACTTGATCGTCCGGGCGCGGAGGCTAGCGGGACGATGGGAGCACGCGCTCGCCCGATTCTTGCAGGAGGCGAAGGGCCTTTCGAATTTTCTCCGTCAAATCCGCCTTTGCACGAAGGCGCGCGGTGAAGGCGTCCTGCGCTCCGGCGACGACGGCAGCCTCCGCCTTTTCGCGTGCCACGTCCACCTGTTCGGCGGCCAAAGCGAGCTCGGCATCCGGCTCGATATACGCCCGCCGGACGACGAAATGGATCAGGGCCGAAAGCCGTCCGGGGCTTGCCGAAAGGCTGTCGCGCTCTCCGGCCACGTAGCTTTCCCATTCCCGCTGGGCGGCGGCGTCCTCTCCCAGGCGGAGCCGGCGCGCCACCTCATCGAAATCCGCCAGCGTGCCGGGTCCGATTTTTAGCTCGCGCGCGGCGTAGATGACGAGCGGCGTCGCAGGGGAACCCGCAGCCTCCGTCGGGCGTGCGAGGCCTGCGGGCGACGGAGGAGGCGCTTCGCGAGACGGCGCTGCCGCAAGTTTCGGCGGCGGCAGCGTCGCTCGCGGCAGAGTCGCGGTCTCGTGAGCCGGAGGCGGCGCGGGGCTTCGCCCGGCCTCCATCGCAGCCAAAGAATTCGCCGGGGCCGGCACCGCGCCGGGACGCAACACCTGCTGAAGCTCCTTCATGCGGCGAACCTTGTCGCGGAGCGCGCGCCGAAGCATCGCCTGCTGCGATGCAGCGCCGGGGTCCGCGAGGCGGACTTCCAATTCGCTGACCTCGACGCGCAGCCGTTCGAGTTCGTCGGAGGGCGATTCGGCATGCACGCGAGAAGGCGCCAGCGTCAGCCCGCCCGCGACCAGCAGCGAAAGAAGGAGGTTTCGTTTCACGGGAAGGAATGCGGAAGCGAACGTTTCAAGAGGAGGGGAGATGCTCACGCGGATCGGTGATTCGCCCGGTCAGCGCCGAAGCCGCCACGGTATAGGGCGAAGCGAGATAGACCTTCGAATCCTTGTGCCCCATGCGTCCGGGGAAATTGCGGTTGGTGGCGGTGATGCAGTTCATCGGGCGGTTCAGGCGCCCGAACGTGTCCTCCGGCCCGCCGAGGCACGCCGCGCACGACGCGTTTTCCGTCATCCGCACTCCGGCTTCCTCCAACACGCGCCATGCGCTTTTCCCGTCCATCTGGAAGACCTGAAGCTCGCGAACCACCTCGGGCGTCGCGGGCACGCCGAAGGTGTCGATCTTGACGCGCTTTCCTTTCACCACCCGGGCGAAGGCGAGAAAATCACTCGCCTTGCCGCCCGTGCAGGAACCGATATAGGCGCGGTCGAGGGCGATGTCCCCGCAATCGCGCGCGAGGGCGCGCTGCCCGGGATCGGGATGTTTCGCGACGGTCGGCTCGATCTTCGAAAGGTCGAAGGTTTTGTCGTAGACGAACTTCTGCTCGCGATCGGCCTCCACGGGTTCGTAGGCGGCGCGTGTCCCGTTGGCGCGGATGCGCGCGTCCACGTAAGCCTTCGTCTTGGCGTCGAATTCGAAGATGCCGTTCTTGCCGCCGGCTTCAATCGCCATATTGGCGATCGTCATGCGGTCGTCCATGGAGAGAGACCGGGCGCCTTCGCCGTCGAACTGCATCGCGCGATACGTCGCCCCGTCGAACCCGATCTCCCCGATCACATGGAGGATCGCGTCCTTGGCCATCACCCCGAAGGGGAGCGCGCCTTCCAAGCGAAACCGCATCGTCTCGGGCACTTTCAAGAGGAGTTTGCCCGTGCCCATCACGAAGCCGGCGTCGGTATTTCCAATGCCGGTGGCGAAGAGGTTGAACGCCCCCGCCATGCAGGTATGCGAGTCGGTGCCGAGGAGCACTTCGCCGGGGCGGGTGTGCCCCTTTGCGGCGAGCGCGGTATGGCAGACGCCTGCAAATGCGTCGCCGTATTGCCGCTTGAGCTGCCCCTTGGCCGCATCGAACTTCCAGACGCTTTTCGGATCGTCAATCACATCGTAGAACCAACGGATCCCCTGCTCGCGCACGAACTCCCGCAGGAGATCCACGTTGCGGTTCGAACGCGAATCGGCCGTGAAGATGTAGTGGTCCGGGATGATCACGATGCGCGAGGCGTCCCAAACCTTCGCATCCCGGCCGAACTCGCGGTGGAAAACGCCGATGGTCCCCGGGCCGCACACGTCGTGAGTCATCAATACGTCCACCTGCACCCAGACGTTTTCGCCAGGCGCTACGCGCATCTTCCCGCCCGCGCGGGCGAGCAGTTTTTCCGTAAGCGTCATGCCGGCAATCTAGCGCAAATCTTTCGCACAGCGAATGAATATTTCAGGGCGGGACGCGGGCGAAAGCCGGCGGGCCGTCAGGACCGGCGGCCACCGTGCGGCCCTTGCGGAAGAACCCGCCGAAACGGTCCCGCATCCGGACGCACAAGGTGTTGGCAGGAGGGCTGGCAAAGATGACGCCCAGCCGTCCCCCGTCTGGGTCTGACCCGAGACCGCATCGCCACAAAGGCATTCGAGGCTGAGCAAACTGTTTTTCGCCGCTCTCGAACGACGACCGGCAAATCTGCCGCATGTCCGGACGCGCATTGGATGGGAAAGGGGGTTGACACCCCCTGCTTTTAGCTAATAGCATGGACCTCATTCACCTCCGACCTCTTAAGAGAGGCGGATCCTCCCCTCCCCCTCCCTCCTCCATGTCCACGTATCCTTTGACTCCCAAAACCGTTCCTCACGTTCAAACCGCGTATCGGACCATCCGCACCCAGCTCCCCGTGCCGGAATCGCTTCCGATCCTCGAGGAGATGCGCAAATACGAGCCGCAATCCATGAGCGGCCTTCCTCCCGTGGTTTGGAAGAAGGGCGAAAACGATCTCGTGCATGATTATTGGGGCAACCGCTGGATTGATTGGTCGTGCGGCGTCCTCATCACCAACGTCGGCCACGGGCGCAAGGAGATCGTGGATGCGATCGTCACCCAAGCGCAGAGCGGTCTACTCACCAATTACCTCTTCCCTCACGCCCTCCGCGGCAAGCTCGCCCGGTTGCTTGTCGAGCGCGCCCCGAAAAACCTCGACAAGGCCTTCATCCTTTCCACCGGCTCGGAAACCCTCGAGTGCGCGATCAAGCTGTGCCGCACCCGCGGGATGAACCTTTCTCCCTCCAAACGGGTCATCGTCAGCTTCATCAACGCCTTTCACGGGCGCACCCTCGGTTCCCAGATGATCGGCGGCGTCCCCGGCCTGAAGGCCTGGATCGGCCATCAGGACCCGAGGATGGTCCAGGTCCCCTTCCCCGAAGGTTTCCGATGCAAGGACCTGAGCTTCGAACTCTTCAAGAGCTCGCTCGCGAAGGCGGGCGTAAAACCCGCGGACGTCTGCGGGGTGATCCTCGAAAGCTACCAGGGCGGCAACGCCAGCTTTGCGGACGTCGCGTATATCAAGGCTCTCCGCGAGTGGTGCGACGAGCACTCCGCGCTTCTGGTCTTCGACGAGGTGCAGGCCGGCTTCGGGCGCACCGGAAAATACTGGGGGTTCGAACACTACGGCGTCCGCGCCGACATCCTCTGCTGCGGCAAGGGGATCAGCGGTTCGCTCCCGCTCTCCGCCGTGATCGCCCATCACGAGGTGCTCGACCTCTATGCGCCCGGCTCGATGACCTCCACTCATTCCTGCAATCCGGTCTGCTGTGCGGCGACCATCGCCAATCTCGAAGTGCTCGATCGCGAAAAGGCGGTGGAAAACGCCGCGCGCCTCGGCGAGACGCTCCACGCCAGCTTGCGCACCCTGCAGAAGAAACACGCGTCGCGCATCGGCGCGGTCCATGGCAAAGGGCTGGTCGCCGCGCTTCACATGGTGAAGGCCGGCTCCGAAGATCCGGACGCCGACGCGGCGTGGAAGATCGTGGAGGCCTGCTACGAACGCGGAGTGCTCATGTTCTCTCCGGTCGGTTTCGGCGGCGCTTCGGTAAAGATCGCTCCACCGCTCACGATCGCGCGCGAAGCGCTTGAGGAAAGCCTCGGGGTGCTCGGGGAATCCCTGAAGGCCGTGCTGGGTTGAGGGCGGCGCGCCCTTGCGCCCTCGGAGAGGAAGGTTGCGGCCCGCCGCGCTCCATCTGTAACCTTCCTCCATGCCCCTTCGCCTCTCATTTTACGGCGATCCGATCCTCCGTAAAAAGGGCGCCGAGATCGTCCGCGTGGACGACGCGATCCGCGTTTTCGCGCGCGAGATGATCGAAACGATGCATGCCCACCGCGGGGTCGGCCTCGCCGCCCAACAAGTCGGCCGCGCCCTCATGCTCTGCGTGGTGGACGTGCGCAACGTCGAACGCCCTTCCCAACTCTTCGTCGGAGGGTGCGAAGTTCCCGTGGAAAGCCTCATGCCGATCGTCCTCATCAACCCGCGCCTTCAAGAGGCGCCAGAGAGCGAGGAAGGAGTCGAAGGCTGCCTCAGCTTCCCCGGACTTGCCGCGCCGGTGCCGCGCAGCCCTTCGACTCAAGTGAGCGCGCTCGGACTCGAGGGACGCCCGCTTGCGCTCATGGCCACCGGTTTCCTCGCACGCGCGATCCAGCACGAAGTGGACCATCTCAACGGCGTCCTCTTCATTGACCGCATGACGCCCGAGGCGCGAAAGCCTCTCGAACCCGATATCCTGCGTCTCGAACGCGCCACGAAGGCCGAACTCAAGAAATCCCGCCGGCGTTCGGCGAAGCCGGCGCCTCATTGATTTCAGTGGAAATTCTCCTCTGACGTCGCGAAACTGACGACATGGCGAATCTGGGCCTCAAGATCGGTTTCCTCGGGGCGGGCCGGATGAGCGCCGCCCTCGCACGCGGCGTCCTCGACGCCGGGCTTTGTGAGCCTTCCCAGATCCTGGCGAGCGATCCCGACGCCGCCCAACGCGCCGCCTTTCAGAAAGAAACCGGTGGGACGCCCTTCGCCCGCAACGCGGAGGTCGCCTCCGCCTGCGATCTCGCCGTCCTCGCCGTGAAACCGAGCCATGCATACGAAGTGCTCGACGAGATCCGCAAGCCCTTCGGCGCGCGTCTTCTTCTCTCTGTCGCCGCGGGAGTCTCTCTGGCCAGGATCGAAGCGGGGCTTGATGAAAACGCGCGCGTCGTTCGCGCGATGCCGAACACGCCCGCCCTGATCCGCCGCGGCGCGTCCGCCTACAGCGCGGGGCGCAACGCCACCGAAGCGGACCTCGCCCTCGTCGAAGCCCTCCTCGGCGCCGTCGGCCTCGCCGTGTGCCTTCCCGAAAAGATGCTCGATGCGGTCACCGGCCTCAGCGGGAGCGGCCCCGCCTATCTCTTCCTCGCCATCGAAGCGCTCTCCGACGGTGGCGTCGAGATGGGCCTGCCCCGCGACGTCGCCCTCAAGCTCGCCGCCCAGACCGTCCTCGGCGCAGCCGAGATGGTCCTCGCCACCGGCAAACATCCCGGCGTGCTCAAGGACATGGTCGTCTCTCCCGGTGGCACCACCATCGAGGGGCTCCGCGCGCTCGAACAGGCCGGCGTCCGCGCCGCCTTCATGGGCGCCGTCCGCGCCGCGGCGGAAAAATCCCGCAGGCTCGGCCAAGGGCGATAAGCGCGGCGCCCTTGGAGCGCAAGGGACATTGCCGCCATCACGTCCTTTGAGCCTGCTCATCGGCAACGCCTTTTGACGCAACGCGTGTTGCTGCGATCCGTTGGCGGCGCCGTTGGATCGCCTGTGGCCGAACCACCCCGAGCTGTGGTTCGTCACCGACCACGGCGACATCCGTCATCCGAATACGGAATGCCATCCCGATCAACCTTCGGACTTCCGATTCTTGGACCATCCAAAAAATCAGAGAAGGAGGCGGTTCAGAGGGCGCCTGCAATCATCTCGCGCACCGCTTCTTCGACCCCGCGCCGCGGGCGGAAGCCCGTCAGCCTCTCGAGACGCGACACGTCGGGAATCCGCGACGGCATGTCGGCAAAATCGGTGTCGTACACCTCGCGCGGATCCACGTGGAGAATCGTCGAACGCGAGCCGGCCAGGCGGATGACCCTCCTTGCCAAATCAAGCATCGTTACGGACTCGGGATTCCCCACGTTCACAATCTGCCTCTCGGCGTCGGGCGCGTTCGCGAGGCGGAGCGTGGCTTCCACCGCGTCCGCCACATGCATAAAGCATCGCGATTGCGAGCCGTCGCCGAACACGGTGAGCGGCTCACCCGCCACCGCCTGGCGCACGAAGCGAGGCAGCACCATTCCGTGATCGGGGATCTGGCGCACCCCGACCGCATTGAAGCAACGCAACGCCACGAAGCGCAACCCCTGCCGCTTCGCCTGGGCGAAGGCGTAAAACTCGGCCAGCGCCTTGCTGCACGCGTAGCCCCAGCGCCCGATGGTCGGCGCGCCGAGGACAAGGTCGGAGTCTTCGACAAACGCACCGCCCGGTGCCTTCCCGTAGACCTCGCTCGTCGAAGCGAACAGGATCTTCTTGCCGAGCCGCGCGCCGGCGTCGAGAACGTGGCGCGCGCCGACGAAATTGGTTTCGAGGGTGCGAATCGGGTCGCGGATTACGAGGCGCACTCCCACCACCGCGGCGAAGTGAAACACGAGGTCCGCCTCGCCGACCAAACGCCCGACGAGCGCCGCATCGAGCACCGAGCCGTTCACGATCCGCAGGCGCGGATCCCTCCGGCACGCGTCGAGGTTTTCCTCGCGCCCCGTGGAGAAATCGTCGAGCACGACGGCTTCTCCTCCCCGCGCGAGCCATGCCTCCGTCAGATGGGAGCCGAGGAACCCTCCGCCACCCGTAATTAACGCTTTCATCCGCGCTTCACGTTATCGAGGGATTCCGCCGAAAGAAAGCGCGCGGCGACGCACTCCTCTTTCGCCGGCAAACACGCGCGACGCCGCGCCGCGCCGATTACGTCGCCCCGCGCTGATGGAAGAGGAGGCGTCCGCAATTGGTGCAGGCGACGAGCAGGTCTTCGCGCCGGGCGTCGTGGAGAGTCTGTGTGGTGAGCTTCAGATGGCACCCCGAGCAGATCCCGTGGACGATTCCCACCACCGCCTGTCCGTGGCGATGCGCGAAGATCCGTTCGTAGCGCGAGAGCGCGTCTTCCGGAATCCCTTCGGTCAGCGCCTTGCGATCTTCGCCCAGCTTTTCGATTTCCCCACGCATCGCGCCTTCCCGAACTTCCAGATCCTTTTTCTGGAGGGCGGTCCGCGCGGCGGTTTCCTTCTGCCGCGCTTCCGCGGCCTTCGCTTCACGCTGAAGGTTTTCGACCTGCTCCATGAATTCGAGTTCGCGGTCCTCGATTCTGCGAATGTCCTGCTCCGCCGCGGCGATCTCGTGCTGCAGGGCGTGAAACTGATCGTTGTTTTTGATTTCGAGAAGCTGGGTCTTGTATTTTTGGATCTGGGCCTGTTTCGAGGAGACCTCGATCTCCAGCTTTTTGCGCTCGGCCTCCGCGTGGCGCATGGCGGCCTTGGCGTCTTCAGCGCCTTTCGCCGCGGCATCTTCCTTTCTCTCGAGCTCTGCGCGCTCTTTCGGCGCGTACTCCAGCGCCGTTTTCAGATCGAGGAGACGCTTGTCGCGATCCTGAAGAACCAGCAGTTTCTCGAGCGCGGGGTTCATGTCCTCCGCACCTTCTCTCCCAGGGCTTTCCACGCATATTTGGCGAGCATGTCGGCTTCGAGATTCACAAAATCCCCGACGCATTTCCATCCTAAAGTCGTGATCTCGAGCGTGTGCGGGATCAGCCAGATCCCGAACCGCGCGGAGGAGACGGAGCTGACCGTGAGACTGACCCCATCGAGGGCGACGCATCCCTTCATCACGATCCAGCGCATGAATCCGCGCGGCGGCGCGATCTCGATGTAGAGGTCCGCGCCCTTCGTGCGACGCGCAACGAGACGCCCGATTCCGTCAATGTGGCCCGTCACAAAGTGTCCGCCGAGAGTGTCGCCAAGCTTCAGCGACGTCTCGAGATTGATCCTTTCGGGAGGCTTCGCGCGATGGAATACGGTGCGCTTCCAGGTTTCCCGGAGGACGTCGAACTCCAGAAGCCCGCCGCGGTTTTCCACCACGGTGAGACAACAGCCGTTGACGGCTACGGACGATCCCGTCTTCGCCTCGCGTGCCAGGCCGAGATGGCGGATGCGCACGCGGATGCTTTTCCGGCCGGGGCGAATGCTTTCGAGAAGACCTTGACCGGCGACGATTCCGCTGAACATGGAGCTTCGAGGTTACCGAAACCGCCGCGGGCACGACAGCAAAATCGTGCGCCTGCTGGGCGATACCACAAAGAAGACAGAATGCAGGATTGATCGCCTCTTGGAAGACTCTAAAGTTCAAGAGATCGTTTCGCCTCTCGACATGACGTTCCGCCTTACCCGCTTTCCGCTCTCCGTTTCTTGCGTCTTGACCGTCGCCGCGTTTCTGGGGCTCGTCCCATCGCTGGCGCCCGCGGCGCCGGCGCCATCCGCGGCGGCGCCGGTCACCGTCAAGGTCTTCAGCCTGCCTTCGAAACAGGCGGGGAACCCCGACGGCATCGCGAACTATCGAGTGTTGGAACGCTTTCACGAACTTCACCCCCATATCCGCCTGACTTCCTCCACGGCCCTCCAGATCGAGGGACGCGGGAGCGACACCGCCCCCCTCATGTCCATCGCGGGCGGCTCCTCACCCGACATCATTTACGTCAATTTTCGCATCTCGGACACCTACATCAGCCAGGGTTTCCTGCAGCCTCTCGACGAATATCTCGCAAAGATGAGTCCCGAGGAGCGCGCAGAACGGCTTCCCAAAACCGTGCTCCCCGTCGTCTATCGTCATGGCCCCGGAGGCAAACACTACTGGGCCATGCCGCAGCGCGTCCTGGCCACCGTTCTCATCTATCGTCGGGACCTCTTCGCCGCCGCCGGACTCGATCCGAACCGAGCGCCGCGCGACTGGAACGAGCTGCGGGAGTTCGCGCGAAAGGTCGCCGACCCGGCCAAGGGCATCTACGGCCTCGCGTTTCCCGTAAGCCCCCACGCCTCCGCCGCCATCAACTCCTACCTCTGCAGCGCGGGCGCCCATGCGGTCACCCAGCTTCCGGACGGCGAATGGCGCGCCACGTTCGACTCGGATGAGGCGGTCACCGCCTACTCTTTCGTGGACGAACTCCAGAAGGAGAAGGTCGTCCGCGACGGCAAAGAAGGCTTCCTCGCCTACCGCGCCGTGGACGCCAGCAAGAAATGGGCCGACGGACGGATCGCGATGACCTTCATCTATCTGGGCGGCGGCCGGCTCGGCGATCTCAACCCCGAGCTGATCGGGGTGGCGCCGGTCCCCAAAGGCCCGACCGGTCGCTCGAGTTCCGAGGTGAACTGCATGATGCTCGGCATCTTCGCGGGGCAGAAGGACCAACGGGTGCGCGACGCCGCGTGGGAGTATATCCGCTTCCTCGACAGTCGGGAGGCGCGCCGCATCTTCACGCAGACCATGGTCGAGCAGGGCGGCGCGCGCATGGTCCATCCCAAATGGCTCCGCGAGTTCGGCTATCCGCAACTCGCCCTCCTCTCCCCGCCCGGCCTAGCGGAGGCTTACGAGCAGGCCCTCGTCAACGGCACGCCGGAACCCTACGGCCGAAACTGCCAATCCATCTACTACATGATGACGAGGCCGCTGGAGCAGATTTATTTCACCGATTTCACTGGCATGAACGCGGAACAACGTCTCGCCAAGATCAAGGATTTCCTCTCCGCCGCCGTCCGCGAAGCCAACGAAAAGCTGATCGGCCACGTCCCCGAGTCCGTCCGCCGCACGCGCAACGCCGTCGCGTGGGGAGTCGCCGTCTTGGTCGCCGTGGGGTTCGTCGCCCTTCTCGCAAAGGTCTTCCGTTGGATCAGCGTCGGCCAGGCGCCTCCGGACGAGAAGTCCTCGGCCTACAAGACGTGGTTCGCCCTCGGCCTGCTTGCCCCCGCCTTGGGCCTCATCCTTCTCTGGCATTACGTGCCGCTCGCGCGCGGCACACTCATCGCCTTCCAAGACTACCGCGTGATGGGCGGTGTTCCCTGGGTCGGGATCAGCAACTTCGCGGACGTGCTCTTCGATACGCGCTTCTGGCTCTCCCTCTGGCACGCCGCCTACTTCTGCGCCCTGTGGATGCTCCTCGGTTTTCTCCCTCCGATGTTTCTCGCCATCTTGCTCCAGGAAATCCCGAAGGGAAAAATCCTTTATCGCGTCCTTTTCTATCTCCCCGCCGTCGTTTCGGGGGTGGTGATCCTGTTCATGTGGCGCGCCATCTACGATCCGATGCCCGACGGCATCCTCAACCGCATCCTCGGCGTCTTCGGCGTCCCGCCCCAGCAATGGCTCCAGGACCCTTCCATCGCCATGCTCTGCGTCGTCTTTCCGCTTGCGTGGGCGCACCTCGGCCCCGGTTGCATCATCTACCTCGCCGCCCTCAAAGGCATCCCCGACGAGCTTTATGAGGCCGCCGACATTGACGGCGCCGGCTTCTCCACCAAGGTGCGCTTCATCGTCATCCCCTACATGAAGCCGCTCCTCGTCATCAACGGCGTCGGCGCCCTCATCCATGGCTTCAACTCCGGCAGCGCCGTCCTCGCCATGACCGGCGGCGGGCCCAACATGGCGACCCACGTCGTCGGTTACGAAATCTTCGAACGCAGCTTTCTCTTCCTGCGCTTCGGCCACGGCACCGCGATGGCCTGGATCGTCGGCCTCCTCCTCCTCTCCTTCACCGCCGTCCAGCTCCGCATCCTCAATAAGGTTGAATTCCGTACCGCCAACCGCTGACGCGCCCCGCCCCTCCGCCTCATGCCCATCCTGAACTCCATTCAACGACGCTCCCGCGGCGGACGCCTCCTTTTCGGAGTCGTCTACGCCCTGCTGACCCTCGGCGCCGCATGGATGGTGTATCCCTTCCTCCTCCTGCTCAGCGGCGCCCTCAAAAGCGAAACCGATATCCGCCACTTCGACGTCTTCCCGAAGTATCTCACCGACGATCTCATGCTTTTCCGGAAGTTCGAGGACCAACGCTACGGCGGCAGCCTCGACCTCTTCACCAGCACCACCGGCGTGCCGCTCTACTCCTTCGAACAAACGCCCAAGCCTCCTCCCTCCGCACCAGCCGTCCTCGCCGATTGGCGCGAGTTTCTTCGCGGTTCGGACGCATGGCCTGAGCCCTTTCTCCGCCTCGGCCACGTCTTGGGCTATCGCACCCTCGGTGAAGTCACGCTCGAATACCAACATCGCCTCGCGAAAGCGTTTCCGGATCTCCAGAAGGAGGAGTTTGCGGTCCGACTCGTGAGCGAAGCGTGGCCTTCCCGCTCCTATCAGCCCGTGCATGGCCTGTTCGCCCCCGTCTACCAAAAACTCCGCCGCGACCTGCCGCGCCGCTATTTCTATCCGACTTCGCTCCAAGGCAACTTCGAGACCTCTTATCTCCGGGCGCGTTATGGCACTGGAGAAGATGGAGTCGAGAAGCTCAACGCTCGCTGGGGCACGCGCTACGCAAGCCTTCAGGACGCCATCCTGACGCCCGAGCCCCCCCTCCAGCCGGGGATGCGCGAAGACTGGTGGATCTACGTCCGCGACAGCCTTTCGTCCCGCTTCATCCGCTGCGCGCCCTCGCTGCTGCCGGAGTACCGCGCCTTTCTCCGGGATAAGTATCGGGATCTCGCCGCCTTCGGCGACGCCTACGGACGTCCGTTCCGTTCGTGGAACGACGCCGCCTTCCCTGCGCCGGACGCGCGCGCGCTCGCCTTCAGCGATTTCGAAGTCTTTCTCCAGACCCGCAAAGGTCCCGAGGGGGTTTCTCTCGACGGGCCGGAGTTTCGCTGGCGCGCCTTTCTCCGAGAAAAATACGGAGACGATCTCGCCGCGTTCCAACGAGCCCACGGCGGCGTCTCGACCTTCGAAGGCGTCAGGATGCCCGTTTTTGCCGACGACTGGCAGATCATGCAGGAGCACAAAGGCGCGATCCTCCGGGACTTCCTGACCCGGAACTTCCGCATCGTCTGGGACCAGCTCTCCGTGCGCGGGCGCGCCTTCCAGAACACGATCATCTTCTGCGCCCTCGCCATCCTCACCGCCCTCATCGTGAACCCGCTGGCCGCCTACGCCCTCTCCCGCTTCCAACCGCGCTGGGGCTACAAGGCCCTTTTCTTCCTCATGGCGACCATGGCCTTTCCCGCGGAAGTCACCCAGATTCCAAACTTCCTCATGCTCCGCGAGCTCGGCCTCCTCAACACCTTTGCTGCGCTGATCCTCCCCGGCGCCGCCAGCGGCTACTCCATCTTCCTCTTGAAAGGCTTTTTCGACAGTCTCCCCCGCGATCTCTACGAATCGGCCAATCTGGACGGCGCAAGCGAACTCCGCATCTTCTTCACCATCACCCTGCCGCTCTCCAAACCGATCCTGGCGGTGATCGCCCTCGGCGCATTCACTCACGCCTACGGCGCGTTCATGTTCGCCCTGCTCGTCTGTCAGAAGGAATCCATGTGGACCCTCATGGTTTACATCTATCAGCTCCAGATGGGGTTCGGTCCCCCGGTCGTCTTCGCCGCCCTCATCATGGCCGCGGTCCCGACCCTGCTCGTCTTCGTCTTCTGCCAGAACATCATCATGCGCGGCATCGTGGTCCCCGTCGAAAAATGAGAAGAGCCTCGCCCTTCCCCGCCCCTTCTCTCGAACTCCCTCTGAACGAAGAGCGCGCCGCCTGCCCCCGCTGCGGCGGTCTCCTCGTCTTTCCCGCCGGCCGCGAGCGCCTGGCCTGCGCCGGCTGCCGCGCCGACTGGTTGCGACCGGTCGCCTCGGCGCGCGCGCTCGTGTTCGAAACCGCCGGACGTCGTCTCGCGTTCGGACGCCGCTGGATCGGCGTCGCGCATCGGCCGCGCTACCCGTTCCACCACGCTCTCCACGCGGAACCCGAGGTCCGCAAGCTCGCCGCGGAATTCGGCGTTCCCCGCCGGCTCCGTGGGAAAACGCAATGGGAACGCCAACGCGATCTCCTCCGGGTCCTGCGGATCGAACTGTTTCGCCATCGCCCGCCGGCGCCCGTCCTGCGACGCCTCGCCCTTTGGACGATCGCGCGGACCAACCGCCACTGGTACTGCACGCACCTCGCCTATTTCTACTCGGCCTTTGCCGCCTCCCTCGGCTGGACGGCCCGCATTCTCAACATCGGCCGGGACCATCTGGAAAAAACCGACGGCCACATGATCGCGGAAATCTGGAACGACGATTGGCAGAAATGGGTGATGGTGGATCCGCTCTTCGCCGCCTGGTTCTCGCGCCGCGGACGCCCTTCCGAACCGCTCTCCTTCTTCGAGGTCCGCCAGGACTGGCTCCGCGGCGGAGGCCGTCGCATGATCCTCCATCATCGGGTACGCAGCGCGAGCCAAGACCTCATCGGCCCCGAGCGCACGCTCCCCGCGCTTCGCGACGACACGCGAAACCGCAGCCTGCATCCCTCCCACTACTTCTGGGCGATCGCCTATCTCAGCAACCGCTTTCTCACCGAACCTTATGAAGACGGACGGTTTCTCGCCCTGTTCTGGCGCGACCGCTGGAACACGGGCCGCGCCTGGTACAACCGAGACAAGCCCGTCGGCTACTATCGCGCGCGACACGTCGTGGAAACCTCGACTCCCCTCGATTTTCATCCTCCGCTCAACAACACAGCGGTCTGGCTGTTGCGCGACGCGGTCCGTCCGCGCGTCTTCCTGCGCGCCTACTGCCCCAACTTCGCCCGCTTCGAAATGAAGCGGGACGGCGCTTGGCGGCGCATCCCCGCCGAATTTCCGCTTCCGCCCGCGCATGGCCGCTTCGCCTGGGAGTTCCGCGCCGTGAACCGCTTCGGCGTCGCCGGAAAACCCGCCGCCCTAACGGGGATCGCGCGCTGACTCCTCATTGTCAAATCCGCCATCCTCGGCGAGACTGGAGGGAATGTCCGCCCCCCTGCTTATCGCCGGCCGCGAGTTCCGGTCCCGCCTGCTCCTCGGCACCGGCAAGTTCTCCTCGAACGAAAGAATGAAAGAGGCCATCGAGGCTTCCGGCGCGGAGCTCGTTACGGTCGCCCTCCGCCGCGCCGATCTCACCGGTCGACACGATCCGTTCGCCAACATCCTCGAATACATTGACGCGGAAAAGTGTCTCGTGCTCCCGAACACCTCGGGCGCGATGAACGCCGAGGAAGCCGTCCGCCTCTGCCGCCTCGCCGCCGCCGCCGGCCTCCCTCGCTGGGTGAAACTCGAAATTCATCCCGATCCGCGCTATCTCCTTCCCGATCCGGTCGAGACCCTCGCCGCCGCTGAAATCCTCGTGAAGGAAGGCTTCACCGTCCTCCCCTACATCAACGCCGACCCCGTGCTCGCCCTGCGCCTGCAGGATGCCGGCTGCGCCACGGTGATGCCGCTCGGCGCCCCCATCGGCTCGAACCGCGGCATCGAGACGCGCGCCCAAATCGAAATCATCCTCGAACAGGCGCGCGTCCCCGTCGTCGTGGACGCCGGGCTCGGCGCGCCCTCTCAGGCCGCCGAGGCGATGGAAATGGGCGCCGACGCCGTGCTCGTGAACACCGCCATCGCCGTCGCGAAGGATCCGATCCGCATGGCGCGCGCCTTCCGCGCCGCCGTCGAGGCGGGTCGCGACGCCTTTGAGGTCGGTCTCGCCGCCGAACGTCGCACCGCCGATCCCACCAGTCCCCTCACCGCTTTCCTCCACGCCGCCAAATGAGGCGGAAAGCGTGGGTCAAGGGACCAGCTTCTGAAACAGCGCCATTCCCCGGATGGGGTTGAAGCGGGCGTCGCCGCGGACGGTGTTGATGAGATTGGTGTCCAGCGAGAACGCTTTCGCGAGATTGCTGCAGGCGGCCTCGCCGCGAAGCGAAGACGCATGGAAAACGGCGAGGGTGTACCACGCGAAGGCGTTCTTCGGCTCGCGTTTCACGAGGCGCTGGAGGAGGGTTTCGATGCGGTCGAGGCGGTTGGGCGGCACGTAGAACTGCTGGATCACCTCAAACCAGAGGGTGGCGGGGGTCGTTGGACGATCCAGAAACTCGTCCACGACGCGATCGGCAGCCGCAGATTTTCCGCGTTCCCTGAGCACGTTGGCGTATTGAAGGACAAACTGAGGATCGTTCTTGCAAGTGGAGTAAAGAGAGGCCAGCTCGGCCTCCTTGCGCTCCAGTGTGCGCAGCATCGTGACCTTCTGAAGGACGTCCTGCGGAGCGGAATTGAAGGGGTCGAGCTTGAGCCATTCCTCGCAGTTGACGAAAGCCTCGTCGTAGCGCCCCTGACTGACGAGACACTCGGTGAGGCGGGAGCGCGCCTCGGCGCTGGCGGGATAAAAATCGAGCGCCTGGTGGAGGCTCTTCTCCGTCTCATAATGCATGCCGCGGAAAAGGTACAGGCCGCCGAGCGAACTGCGCAGCTTCGAAAAGGATTTTCGCGCCACGTCGTCGCGGAGAAACTTCGGGTCGGCCATCAACCGGGCGACGAGGCCGGACCAGAGCGCCATGTCGCGCCGCACCGCCTCGGGAGGGATCGCCTTGATGGGCTCCTTGTTGATTTTCATAATGAGCCCGGCGGGCTCGAGGTAGGGGTACATCCACGGAATGGGATAGCTTTCTTCGACGTAGAAGGTGTGTCTCGCCTTGTTCATCTCGAAGATCCATTTGGCGATCGCGCCGTTAATGGCGAACACGCCCTCGACCCCCTGCACGCTGGCGCGTACGACTTTACCCATCGCATCGCGTTGGAAGGTGACGCCCTTCTGCGAGTTGCTCTGCGCCTCCTGCACCACCTGGCTGAAGATGAGATTGAACTCGTTGTCGTTCGGCAGGCGGAGCGGCTCTTGGGGATAGAGGCGGTCGCGCCCCAGCAGGCGGTGATACCAGCGGTCCATCTTCTCGCGGCCCGTGTCATAGTGGCCGCGGATGTAGTTCATGTAGGTCTGGTCCGCGAGGGCGTTCTGCGTGATGATGTAGAGATCGCGGCGGTCGAAGTCCGGGTCCTCGCGCCAGCGTTTCGGCTGGAAGCTCTCGACGAAAATCATGTAGGTCGGCACGAAACGTCCGGGATCGGTGCCGCCATAGACCACGGCGTCCCGATCGAGGTCCTTGAGCATGTCGTGTCCGTAGAGCCAACCGAAGTCGTGCCCGCGCATCTCGCTGTCGGCCCAGTTCATGCAGAGGGGCACGAGGGGGATCGCCGCGACGAACGCGAGCCCGCCGCGCGACCATCCGGGATGCTGGACGAGGCGGATCAGGATGCCGAGAAACAGCGCCGCCCCCGCAAGCCAGAGCGTTTCCGTCGTCCACGCGCGTTCAAGGTGGAACCCCAGAAAGGCGGCGAAGACGAACCCGAGGGCGACGGCGAATGCCGGGGTCGCGCGCTTCGCGCCCTGCACCCAGTGGAGGAGGAAAATCGTTCCGAGGCCGATCCAGAGCGAATACACTCCGTGCGAAAGGGAATAGAAGACGCGGATGATGAAGGAAGTCTGGAGATCGAATTTCGCATTGAGCAGATAGACGAGCATGAAGCCCATGAAGACGAAACAGAGGACCGTGAACGCAAGATAAGCCTTCTCTCGCCGGGGAAAATCGCGGATGAACACGAGCGGGAGCACCCCGAGCAGACAGAGCGGGAGAGAGAAATTCTCCTCCAGATCGTTGAAGAACTGGTTGTACTGGCCGAGGAGCACCTTCAGCGGACGGGACGTCTGGATCCGTTCATACTGGCCGCGAGTGATGTGGTGGCGGAAACCTTCGACCGTTCGCGTGTAGCCCCAATTCATCGGGGGGTTTGTCGCCGAGGAAAGGGGCATATAGAGGTAGACACTGCTTCCCGCGGTAAACATGATGAAGCTCAAGAGGAACGGCGCGATCGCCTTGAGCGCGCCATGGCGCGTGAGAAGGTCGAAAATGAGAATGCCGACCCACGCGGCGAAAAGCACGGCGGCGAGGAAAATCCAGAGCGGGCGATCGTCCATTGCCGAGAAGACGATCATGGCGAGCGCGGCGAGGAGCATCGAAAACGTGGCGCTGAAGAGGTTGCGGACGTTCCACGCGTGCGGCTCGCGGAGCATCAGCCAGAGGTAGTGCAGCAAGAATCCCGCAGAGAAAACCCACAGGAGTCCCAGCGAGCTTTGCCACGCGAAGATCGCGCAGGAAAGCGACGCCAGGAACGCGCAGTCCCGGTAGAGCACGCGGTCGGCGTAGAACATCGCGAAGATGAACGCCGGGGCGCTCACCAGCAACGTCTGGTGGTTCGTGATCCCCAGGCCGAAGACGAGCGCGATCAGGCAGGCCCAACGCCACTGGTGCGGAGCGTCGAACCACCGCAGGACGAGCAGACAGAGAAGCGTGAAAAAGAAATCGTTGAGCGGATAAACCTCCGTGACCGTCGCCTGCGCCCACGTGGTGTCAATGAAGGCATAGACGAGCCCCGCCACCAGTCCGGCGATGAGGATGAGGACCTCGCGGGAAATCCCGGGCAGCGTGAAGTCCTTCAGGCGTTCCAGGCTCCAGAGCCGCTCGGCCAGCTTGCAGGTGAGCAGCGTCATCAGGCCGCAGGCCAGCGCTCCGTAGAACGCGGCCATGAAGTTCCCTCGCCACGCGGCGTTCCCGTACGGGAGGATCCGCTCGAAGAGGTTCGCCGAAATCGTCCAGATGGGGTAGCCCGGCGGGTGCGGCACGCCCCAGTGGTACGCCGCAGTCAGGAACTCGCCCGAATCCTCGAGCGTCACGTTCGGGGCGAGCGTGTAGACGTACACGCTCAGCGAGATCAGCGTCGTGATCCAGAACCCCAGCCATTCGGTCCTGGAGAAATAGCGCGGTCGGAGGCTCATGCGGAAAAGGGAGACCCTACCAGAACCCGTTCCGTTGCGGCAAACACAACTCCCGACCCCTCGGAGCGCCTCATGCCGCCGATCGGCGCCTGCAGTTGCACCGATGGCTCGACCGATTGGCCGGTCCCCGCTTGAGAACGGCGAAAAAGGAGAGAACGGAGGGCCCACAGGGAAACGGGCCTTCCCGTCTTGCGTCTCTCCTCCTTCGAGCTCCTTGCGACTCCCGACATCTTTGCTTCACTCCCAGTTGCGCCCTCGTCGCTTTGCGCTTGCGGCAAACCGCGCGCTGCTCTACCGCCCATGGGCATGAACCCTTGGGACCGCTTCTGGTCGAGCCGCGCCGATGCGGAGGAGTTCTACCCGCAACACGAGCGCATCGAACGCGCCGTGCGCGAGGAGGGCGAATGGCGCGGCGCGCGCTCCCTCGAAGTGGGATGCGGCGCCGGCGGCTCCGCCGCGTTCCAACTCGAACTCGACCTCCGTCCGGTGCTCCTCGATTTCTCGCTCGCTTCGCTCGCCAAATGCCGGATGCGACTCCGCGGGGAAACGCGCGCCGCCCTTGTGCGCGGAGACGCCTTTCGCCTCCCCTTCAAGGACGGCGCATTCGACCTCGTCTTCCACCAGGGACTCATCGAACATTTCCGCGGAGACGGCCCCGACCGCATCGTCCGCGAGAACCTGCGCGTGCTGCGCTCCGGCGGCGCCGTCGTGGTGGACGTCCCCCAGTCTTTCCACTGGGAGAGCCTGTTTTCCCGGCCTTTCATCTGGGCGGGGAAATGGTTCGCCGGATGGCAGACCTATTACACGCCGACGGCGCTCCGCCGCCTCGCGGAGCGCACGGGCCTGCGTCACGCGCGTTTTTATGGGAGCTGGATGAGCCCCTCCTACTTTTACCGGGTGCTGCGTTTCGTGCTACGCTCGCGACTTCGGCTGCCGCTCCGCCCTCCGCAAATTCCTCCCCTCGCACGCCTTCGGGCCTGTGCGCGGCAGCGACTCTTCCACAGCCCGTTGGCGCTCTGGACCGGCGCCAGCATCGGCTTTCTCGCCAGAAAACCGAAGTCGCCCTAGCGCCTGGCGAACTCCCAGTTCTTCGGAAACGGAGCGGCGCTCATGACCTCCATCTCAACATCGGCACGAGGAACGCCGCTTCCCGGACGATGCGGGGATCCATCTTCGAGACGCCCTGGTGGCGGTCCGTGAAGACGATCGGCACTTCGGCGAGGTGGAAGCCCTTCTTCCAAAGGTAATAGCTCACCTCGATTTGAAAGGCGTAACCGTTGGAACGAATGCGCGAGAGGTCGAGCGCGGCCAGCGCCTCCCGGCGGAAACACTTGAACCCACTTGTCGGGTCGGTGAGCGGCAGACCCGTCCAGAACCGCGTATAGGCGGAGGCGAAACGACTCAGGAAAAGCCGTCGCAGCGGCCAGTTGATGATCCGGATGCCGTCGAGATACCGCGAGCCGACGACGAGGTCCGCGCCGTTGTTCGCGCGCCGCACGAAGTTCGGGATCTCCGAAGGATCGTGCGAAAGGTCGGCGTCCATCTCGAACACGAGGTCGTACCCGCGTTCGAGCGCCCACGCGAAGCCCGCGACGTAGGCCGTGCCGAGCCCCATCTTTCCGGGACGTTCGAGTAGGTGCGTTCCGGGACGGCGCACCTGCAATTCGCGGATCCATTCCGCCGTGCCGTCGGACGAGCGGTCGTCCACAAAGAGGAGGTCCGTGGCGGGCGCCGGAGGAATCCTTTCCACGAGGCGGGGCAGATTCTCCCGCTCGTTATAGGTCGGAATGACCAGCAGAATCCGTTGAGAGGTTCCGGAGTTCATCGTCCGCGATTTCGGCCATCGGCTGTCGGAAAGGTCTTCAGGTCTTCTGCTGCCGCCACAAGAGATACCCGCCGAAAGCCTGGAAGACAAGATTGGGCAACCAGACGACAAATTCCGGATAGAGATGCGGGCTGCGCTTGAGCCCCTCCGCAAAGAGCACGAGGAAATAGTAGGCCACCGCGAGCACGAGGCTGATCAGAATCCCGATCGAAGTCTCCCGCCGATGCACGCGGACTCCCAGCGGGACCGCCACCGTCACGAACGCGAGGCAGGCCGTGCCGAGCGCCAGCCGCTTGTGCAGTTCCACCAGCATCGGCGTGGGATGCACTCCTTGCCTTCCCAGCCGTCGCGCCTGCCGCCACAGCTCCGTCGAAGAGCAGTGGTGCGCCTCCTTCACCGCCCGGCGCTGGTCAATCAAACGGGCGAGATCGAGTTCCAACGGATATTCCGCCACGGTCATCCCCCACTTCCGTTTCTCGATGTTTTCCGGATCGGTCGGGTCGCGCTGATCAATCTGCGCGTTAAACAGGCGCAGGTGCAGCTTGAGCTGAAGCGGATCCACCGACAGCGCGCCGCGTTCGGCGTGGATCTCCTGCGACATCTCGTTGTTTTCAAGCGTGGTGATCCGCACGTCGTAGAGCATGTTTTGACGGATATCGCGTCGTCCGATGTAGAGCACCATGTCCTGAAAATCCCGGAGATACGTCCCCTCTTCGAGAAGCGAGATGGGGCTCTTGATCGCAAGCTCCACGAAGGCCTGGTTGAAGCGGTGCTTCAGGCCCGGCGCGACAAAGCAGTTCACCCAGAGACAGGCCAACGACAGCGCCGCAGCCACCCCAAAGATCGGCGCGGTCACGTGCAGAAAGCTCAATCCCGTTGCGCGGCAGGCCGTCAGCTCGCCGTCCGCCGAGAAGGCGCCCATCACCAGCAGCGTCGCCGCGAGGAGCGCCATCGGCATCGAGAACGAAAGCACATACGGCATCAGCAACGCCAAAAACCGCCCGATCGTCCAGACGTCAATGGTGCGGTTCGACAGCAGCGCCACCAGATCTTTGAAGATGTTTCCCAGCAGCAGGACGAAGGTGAACACCGCCAGCGTCATTCCCAGGCTGACGAGATGCGAAGTCAGGAGGTATCGGTGCAGGACGCCCATGAACCTCCGCCTCTTACCCGTCAGGCCGGCGCCTCGCAAGGCCCATTCGTTTCCCCCGAGAACCGGGCAGCCCTTGCCCGCCGAGTTCGAACGCAGCCGTTCCGCATTCCGCGGTTTCTCTCGTCGGAAACGCCTGCCGCAAGCGGCGTTACGCGGAAGCCGAGACGGCGCCCTTCACCTTGAGGAACTCCAAATCGCCCGTTTTTCCTGGGCGGGCGACGAGGTGATCGCCCTCCCTGAACTTTCCGTCAAGGAGGTCGAGCGAGAGCCGGTCGAGCACCTCCCGCTGAATCGCACGTTTGAGCGGGCGCGCGCCGAACACGGGATCGAACCCGTCTTTCGCGAGCAGGGCGCGCGCGGCAGGCTCGAACTCGATTTCGAGCCGCTGCTCGCGCAAGCGCTGCCTCACCCGTTCCAACTGGAGGCCCACGATCTTCCCGATCTCCTCCTCGCGCAGCGAACGGAATACGACGATCTCGTCGAGGCGGTTGAGAAACTCAGGGCGGAAGTGACGCCGAAGCTCGGCCATCACCTCCTTTTCCATCGCCTTGTAAGCGGAGCTGTCGGCGTCGCCGCTCCCCTGCCCCGCAAAGTATTCCTGAATGATCGGGCTGCCGATGTTCGAAGTCATCACCACGAGGGCGTTGCGAAAATCCACCGTCCTTCCCTGTCCGTCCGTGAGCCGTCCATCGTCGAGAAGCTGGAGGAGTGCGTGGAACACTTCGGGATGCGCCTTTTCGATCTCGTCGAAAAGGATCACGGAATAGGGCCGCCGTCGCACCGCCTCGGTGAGCTGGCCGCCCTCCTCGTAGCCGACGTAACCCGGCGGGGCGCCGATGAGACGGGCCACGGAATGCTTCTCGCCGTATTCGGACATGTCCACGCGCACCATGGCGTTTTCGTCATCGAAGAGGAACTCGGCGACCGCGCGTGCCAGTTCGGTCTTCCCCACGCCGGTCGGCCCCATGAAGATGAACGATCCGATCGGACGATTCGGGTCCTGCAGGCCCGAGCGGGAGCGGCGGATCGCGTGGCTCACCGCGCGCACCGCGTGGTCCTGCCCGATCACGCGCTGATGGAGGCGTTCCTCCATGTGCACGAGTTTCTGCCGTTCGCCCTCCAACATGCGCGTCACGGGGATGCCCGTCCATGAAGCCACAACGCGGGCGATGTCCTCTTCGCGCACCTCCTCCTGGACCATGCTTCCGCTTCTCTGAAGTTCGGCCTGTTTCTTCTGGGCCTTGGCGAGCTTCTTTTCGAGTTCAGGAAGCGTTCCGTGCTGGAGTTCGGCGGCGCGGGTCAGATCGCCTTTCCGCTTGGCCTGATCGAGCGCCTCCTTCGCTTTCTCCACCTGGGCCAACAGCGCCTGGCCCTCGGCGAGATGCTTCTTCTCGCTCTGCCACTGCGCCTTGAGGGCGGCCGATTTCTCCCGGAGCCGCCCCACTTCCGCATGCAGCTTCTTCAGCCGTTCCCGACTCGGGGCGTCCTCCTCCTTTTTGAGCGCCTGCTCCTCGATCTGGAGCTGCATAAGCCGCCGTTCGATCTCGTCAATTTCGGAGGGGACGCTGTCGATCTCGATCTTCAGGCAGGACGCCGCCTCGTCCATGAGATCCACCGCCTTATCCGGCAAAAAGCGTTCGCTGATGTAGCGATGCGACAGGGTTGCCGCCGCGACGAGCGCGGCGTCGCTGATCCGCACCCCGTGATGCAGTTCGTAGCGCTCTTTGAGTCCGCGCAGGATCGCCACGGTGTCCTCCACCGAAGGCTCGTTCACCTGGACGGGTTGGAAGCGGCGTTCGAGCGCCGCGTCTTTCTCCACATATTTCCGATACTCGTCCAGGGTCGTCGCCCCGATGCAGCGCAGCTCGCCGCGCGCGAGCTGGGGTTTCAGCAGATTCGCAGCGTCCACGGCGCCCTCCGCCTTGCCCGCGCCGACGAGCGTGTGCAGCTCGTCCACAAAAAGGATGATCCGCCCTTCCGAGGAAGTCACTTCCTTGAGGAAGGCCTTCAGGCGGTCTTCGAACTCTCCGCGGTATTTCGCGCCGGCAATCATCGCACCGAGATCCATCGCCACGAGGCGCTTCTCCTTGAGCCCTTCAGGGACGTCGCCCGCCACGATTCGCCGCGCGAGCCCTTCGACGATCGCGGTTTTTCCCACGCCGGGCTCCCCGATGAGAACGGGATTGTTCTTCGTGCGCCGCGACAGCACCTGCATCACTCGGCGGATCTCGGGATCGCGCCCGATCACCGGATCAATCTTCCCCTGACGTGCCGCGGCGGTCAGGTCGCGCCCGTAGCGTTCCAACGACTGAAATTTCTCCTCCGGATTCGGATCGGTCACCTGCTGGTTCCCCCGCAACTCCTGAAGGGCGCGGAGGAGCGAGACCTTGTTCACGCCCATCCCCTTGAGCAGAGCGGCGGCATCCGTCTTGCCGTGCTCGACGATCCCCAGCAGGAGATGATCGGTGCTCACGTACTTGTCCCGCAACCGTTCGCTCTCCTTTTCGGCCTGGAGGAGAACCGCATTCATCTCCGAAGAAAGCACGGTTTGCGCGGCGGCGCCGGAGACCTGCGGCTTGCGATTCAGCGTCGCATCGAGAAGCGACTGCAGCCGCTTCACGTCCGCGCCCAGCTTTTGCAGCAGGGGGCGGACGAGGCCCTCCTCCTGCTTGAGGAGGGCGGCCAGAAGATGTTCCGGCGAGAGTTCGGAATGCCCCTGCGCCTCGGCTTCGCGATGAGCCTCCTGAATCGCCTCCTGCGCCTTGACGGTCAACTTGTTGAACTGGAACGCCATAAATTCAACGTCACGTTTCCTCCACAACCTCCGTAAGGGCAAATTTCTTCTCGTAAAGCGCCTTGCCGACGATCACGCCTTCCAGGTTGGCGTGGCGCAGCCCTTGGATCGCGCGCACATCGTCCAGCGTGCCGACACCGCCGGAGGCGACGACGAAACCGGGCACCGACACACAAACCCGCCCGATGCTGGAGAGCGGCGGGCCGCGCATCGTGCCGTCGGTCGCCACATCGGTAAAGACAAAACGGGTTGCGCCCATCGCGCCGGCCTTTCTCGCAAACTCGAAGGCATCCACCGCGGTCGTCTGCGTCCAACCCTGCACGGCGATCTTGCCGTCGCGCGCATCAATCCCGACCACGATCCGGTCGCTGAACTCCGCCAGCATCCGGTCGAGGAACGGTTCTGAGAGCGCTTTCGTGCCGAGGACCACACGCGCCACCCCGGCGCCGAGCGCGCGTTCGACGGCGTCGCGCGTGCGCAGGCCGCCGCCGAGCTGCACCGCACAGCGAACGGCCGAGCAGATGCGCGAAATCCACTCCAGATTCTTCTGCTTCCCGCTGAAGGCCCCGTCGAGATCCACGACGTGCAGGATCGTGGCGCCCTGCGCCTCCCAATGGCGCGCCATCGCAACGGGATCCTGGGAATACACGGTGACCTCCTCGGCGCGCCCTTGGCGAAGCCGCACGCATTGGCCCTCTTTCAGATCAATGGCGGGGATCACGAACATGGCGACAGCTTCGGGAATCGCCGCGCCAATTTCGAGGGAAATCCTGCGGAAGGCGCACGGGCGGCCGCGCCGGGGAGTGCGCGGAGGGTTTTGGGAAAATTAATTGGCTTCCGCCCTTTCGGCGGCCGGCGCCTCATTTCCTTGCCGCCGTTCCCGCTCCTCATTCATCCAACCGGGCCCGCGAATTTTCCGCAGTCGGATCTCGGACAAGGCCTTTGCGCTCCCGCCTCTGTGAGGCCGATGATCCACTCCAGCAGGCGGATCAGGCCCGCAGGTGCGCGAGGAGGGCGCGCGTGGCGCTCTCGACGTCGGAACGGCGCATGAGGCCTTCTCCGACGAGAACGGCGCTCGCGCCGGCGGCACGGACACGACGGAGGTCCTCGTCGCGCCCGAGGCCGCTTTCGCTCACGACGATCCGGTCGCGCGGAACGCGCGGGGCAAGCGTTTCGGTCACCGAGAGATCCACCTTGAAGGTCTTCAGGTTCCGGTTGTTGATTCCGAGGACCGACGCGTTCGCCTGGAGCGCGGCGTCGAGCTCGCGGCCATCGTGCACCTCGACGATCGCGTCGAGCCCCGCCGCGCGCGCGATTTCGAGAAGGCGGACCAGTTCGCGATGGAGCAGCGCGGCAACGATGAGCAGGATCGCGTCCGCGCCGGCGGCGCGCGCCTCCCAGACCTGATATTCGGAGATGATGAAGTCCTTGCGGAGGCAAGGGAGCGTCGTCGCGGCGCGAGCGGCGCGAAGGTGGTCGAGATGCCCGTGGAAATAGGCCTCGTCGGTGAGCACGGAAAGGGCGTTGGCGCCGCCGCGTTCATAGGCGGCGGCGAGCGCGGCGGGGTCGAAGTCGGAGCGGATCGTTCCCGCGGAGGGAGAAGCTCGCTTGATCTCGGCAATGAGGGCGAGGCCGTTCGAGGCGCGGAGGGCGGCGGCGAACGGGCGCGCCGCACCGCGCGGATCGGGAAGGGCGCGAAGCCTTCCCAGAGGAAGCGTCCGGGAGCGCGTCGCAACCTCGGCGCGTTTCGTCTCCAGGATTTTCTCGAGAAAGTTCATTGTCGAAAAAGGCGCGGGCGGCGCCGGAAAGGAATTGCCATGAGAACCCGTCCTTCGGCAAGGCCCTCAATCCTCCTCTTCGGCGTCGGCGGCGGCGGCCTTCTTCCCTTTGAGCGAGGCCTCGATGAAGGGCTGGATTTCGCCATCGAGCACGCCCTGAACGTTGCTGGTGTGCTCTCCCGTGCGGCGGTCTTTCACGAGCTGGTAGGGCTGGAGGACGTAGGAGCGGATGTGCTGTCCGAAGGCGATGTCGCCTTTCTCGCTGTAGTGCCGCTCGATCTCGGCGCGCTTCTTGTCCATCTCGATCTCGTGGAGGCGCGCCTTGAGGATCCGCATGGCGGTCACCCGGTTTTTCTGCTGGGAGCGCTCGTTTTGGCAGGCGACGACAATCCCCGTGGGAAGATGGGTGAGGCGGACGGCGGAATCGGTCTTGTTCACGTGCTGGCCGCCGGCGCCGCTGGAGCGGTAGGTGTCTACGCGGAGGTCCTTGTCCAGAATCTCGATCTCGATGTCGTCCTCCATCTCAGCGAGGACGTCGAGCGAAGCAAACGAGGTGTGGCGGCGCGCGTTCGAGTCGAACGGCGAAATCCGCACGAGGCGATGGACGCCTCGTTCGGTTTTGAGATAACCGTAAGCGTTCGGCCCGCGGACGATGAAGGTGACGTTCTTGAGCCCCGCCCCCTCGCCGGGAAGGGCCTCGGTGACTTCGACCTCGAATCCGTGGCGCTCGCAGTAGCGGCGGTACATGCGGAAAATCATGTCGGCCCAGTCGAAGGCCTCCGTGCCGCCCGCGCCCGAGTGGATGCTGAGGATGGCGTTTCGGGCGTCTTCGGGACGGGCGAGGAGCAGGGCGAGCTCGAAATCTCCGAGGAGGCGGCGGGCCTCGCCGAGCTCGCGCGAGGCCTCTTCGAAGAGCTTGGCCGAATCGGACGACTCGGGATCGGCCTGAATCAGTTCGGCGTAGGCGGCAAGGTCCGCGAGGCGGCGCTGGAGGTCCTCGTAACGCGTGAGCCGGTCTTTAATCGCGCTGATCTCAGAAGTCGTTTCCTTCGCCTTCTTCGGAGCGTCCCAAAAGCCGGGCTCCGCCATCCGTCCTTCGAGCTGCGCGACGCGCGATTTCAGTTTGGCGACGTCAAAGAAACCTCCGAAGGTCGCTCAGGCGGTTTTCCAAGGCGGTGATCTCGGGTCGAAGATCGCTGATCATGCAGCGAGCCTAACGGCTCCCCATCCCGGAGGCAACCTCGGGCGAGATGGAGGCGCGGCCGAGAGTCGGAGGCCGCTCGAAAACGACGAAAAAAAACAAGGAGCCGGAGATCGCGCAGAGACGCGAGTCCTCCCGTCGCCCGTCTCCTGTCTCGCGTCTCTTCTCCTACTTGGCGGGGAGGATGGCCGGCGCGGTTTTCTCCGCCTCGTCGTGGAGAGAGCTCCGTCGGAAAAGGGGGATGCGATCGAGCACCTTTTCCTGAAAGGTTTCCAACTCGAGGAAGATCACCGGCGTGAGATAAAGCGTGATCACTTGCGAGACCACGAGGCCGCCGACGATGCAGAGGCCGAGAGGACGGCGGGATTCACCGTCGCTTCCATAACCGAGCGCGATCGGGACCGCGCCCATGAGAGCGGCGAACGTCGTCATGAGGATCGGACGGAGGCGTTCCATGCAGGCTTCCTTGGTGGCCGCGACACGATCGAGGCCCTCGTTCATTCGATGGAGGGCGAAGTCCACGATCATGATGCCGTTTTTCTTCACGATCCCCATGAGGAGGAAGAGGCCGACGTCGGCGTAGAGTGACAGCTCCGAGCGGAAGATCCACAGCGTCAACAGCCCCCCGAGGGTGGCGACGAAGAGGCCGGAGAGCACCGTGAGCGGGTGGACATAGCTCTCGTAGAGAATGCCGAGCAGGACATACATGACGAAGATGGCCACCACGCCCATGACCATCAGAGACCGCACCGCTTCGGAGAAGGTCTGGGCTTCTCCCATGAAGGCGCGGATCAGGGTCGGATCCAAAATCTGATCCGCAAGTTTCGTGATTTTCGCGGTGACTTCCCCGATGGAGGCGTGCGGCGACAGGTCGAAGAAAATCGTCGTCGCGTCGAACTGGTTGATATGGTTGACCGACTGGGGGCCGAGCGTGGGGCGCCATTCGGCGACGGCCTCGATGGGAACCAGGCTGCCGCTTGAGGAATTGAGCCAGAGGAGCGCGAGGTCCTCGGGGCGCCTGCTGAAGGCGTCGTCCACCTCGACAATCACCTGATACTGCTGAAGAGGCTCCTTGATGAGATAGGTGTAATTTTGGGAATAGGCATTGCGGAGGGCGCCCTCGACGGCGCCGGCGGTGACGCCGTAGGTGGAGGCGGGATCGCGTTTGAGCTCCACCGCCAGCCGCGGGGTGTTCAGATGGAGGTCGGAGGACGCGAGAGTGACTCCCGGAATTTTCCGGATTTCGTCCAAGAGTTTCGAAGCCCCATCGTACACCTTGTTGCGGTCGGTGCCCGAGATGGCGAAGGCGTATTTGCCCTGGTTTTGAGCGGTGGCGCCGGTGCTGATCGAGAGCACCGGATTGGGGCGAATCGCGGGAAAAACCCCAGGAATCGCGAACAAATCTCGGGCCAGTTGATCCGAGACTTGGGCGATCGGCGGACGGTATTTTCGATCCTTAAGGATGCCGAGGACGAGCCCTTGGGAAGAGGGCAGGAACTGCCCGAGATTGACGAGCGAAATCCCCATCTCGAGCGCGGGGTTGGCTTGCATCACGCGATCAATCCTTTCCTGATACGCGATCATCTGGTCCGGGGAGGATTCTTCCGCGGCAATGAAGATGCCGCGAACGAAACCGCTATCGCCGACCGGGAGAAAGGTCTTGGGGAGCCGCCAGAGGAGAACCCCCGTGCCGCCGAGGCAGAGCACCCAGATGCCGAGGGAAACCCAGGGATGCCGAAGGGCGACGGTGAGCGTGCGGTCGTAGAACGCCAACACCCGCTTCATGACGGCGTTGGTCGTGCGCTCCATCCAGGAGAGGCCTCCGGCCTCGTGCTCGGAGAGCATGCGCGCGCACATGAGAGGCGTCAGGGTGAGCGAGACGATGCCGCTGGAGAGGATCGCAATGATGATGGTGACGGCGAACTCCTGGAACACGCGCCCGATGATGCCCGCCATGAACACGAGCGGGATGAAGACCGCCGCGAGCGAGACGGTCATCGTAAAGATGGTGAAGCTGATCTCGCGCACGCTCCGGATCGCGGCGGCCATGGGCTTCATCCCGCCCTGCATGAGGCGCACCGTGTTCTCCAGGAAGACGATCGCGTCGTCCACGAGGAAGCCGACGGCAAGGGTGAGCGCCATGAGCGAGAGGTTGTCGAGGCTGTATCCCATGAACCGCATCCCGATGAAGGTGAGGACCATGGACATCGGCATGGCGACCGTCGGAATGATCGTATCGCCCGCGCGGCCGAGGAACACAAAGATGACCACGATCACAAGCCCAAAGGCGATGAGGAGGGTTTCCTTGACGTCGTTGACGGAGGCGATGATCGTCTTGGCGCGGTCGTAGATCGGGAGGAGGTCCATCGAGTCCGGCAGCGTGGCCTTGATCGAGGGCAGCAAATCCCGGATGCGCTGGGAGACGGCGACGGCGTTGGCGCCGGCGGAACGGTTGATGGCGAGCACGACACTTTCCGGAACATGCCCCTCGTATCCACGCACCCAGAACGTCTTGCGCATTTTCTTGGTCTGCTGCCCTTCGCGACAATCGGCGACATCGCGCAGGCGAACGGGCGCCCCGTTTCGATACGCGACGATGAGCTCTCCGTATTGTTCGGCGGTTTCGAGCTGGATGTGGGGGGCGAGCACGTACGAGGCATGAGGGCCGTCGAGCTGGCCCACCCCGGCCATTGAAGTCCCGCTCCGCACCGCCTGGGCGACCTCTTGGAGGGTGATCCCCCGCGCGGTGAGGTCCTGGGGGCGGACCGCAATGCGAACGGCGCGCGGGGAGCCGTATACCGAAACCTGAGAGACGCCTTTGAGGATGCTGAACCGTTGAGCGACCTGGGATTTGGCGAAGTCGTAAAGCTGCCCCTCGGTCAGCGTGCTGCTGGCGAGGGCGATATAAAAAATCGGCGCGTCGTTGGGGTTGGTCTTCGTGAAAACGGGCGGAGAAGGGAGGTCGGAGGGGAGGCTGCCGGAGGCGCGGGTGATCGCGGCCTGCACGTCCGTGGCCGCGGCGTCAATGCTCTTCGAGAGGCCGAACTGGAGCACCAGCGAGCAGACTCCTTGCGAGCTGGAGGAGGTGATGATCTCCAGACCAGGAATTTCCATGAACTTCTGCTCGAGCGGCGTGGCGATGTTGGCTGCAACCGTGTCCGGCGAAGCCCCCGGATAGCTTACGGTCACTTGAATCACGGGATAGTCCACCGCGGGCAGATCGTTGACCGGAAGCTGTCGGTAGCAAAGGATGCCGAAGAGCAGCGCCGAGACCACCAACAGGAGGGTCATCACCGGCCGACGCACAAAAATTTCGGCGGGGCTCATGAAAAAGAAATCGGAAGCGCGGATCGAAGTGCGGCGCGGCGATCAGCTTTTCGGAGGGCCGATCTTTTTCGCAGCGGCCGGAGCGGCGTCGGGAGGCGGCGCTTCGATCACTTGAATGCCGGGCGCCAGCATCATCTGCCCGCCGACCACGACGCGCTCGCCAAGCTTGAGGCCCTCCAGGACCACGACGCGATCTCCGTGCGTCTGGCCGACGCGCACGGGGCGGAGATCGAGGGTCATGTCGGGAGCCACCACAAACACGAAGGAGCCCATCTGCCCCACTTTGACGGCCTCGGCGGGCACGAGCAGGGCGCCCGCCTGCGTTTCGAGCAGCAGTCGCACGTTGACAAACTGCTCGGGCCAGAGCCCGCGATCAGGGTTGGGCACGATGGCGCGCAGTTTCACGGTGCCGGCACCGGACTGGACCGTGTTGTCAATGACAAGCAGCTCTCCTTCGCGGGAGGCGGCAGCGGGGCCGAGCGTCAGGACGTTGACCTTCAGGCGCGTCTTGTCCGCGAGCCGCTTCACCTCGGCGAGGTCGCGCTCGATGATCGGAAAATCCACATAAATCGGATCGAGGGTGTTGAGCGTGACGAGGGACTGGCCCGCACCGGCGGAGACCACGTTCCCCTGATCCACACGCAGCACACCGACGCGGCCGGCTACGGGGGCGCGCACCGTGCAAAAGTCGAGGTTGATGCGGGCGGCATCGATCGCAGCCTGATCGGCCATCACCTGCGCCTTGAGCGCATCCACATCGCCTGAAAGGGACTCGAAATCCTGAGGCGAAATGTAGTGGCCCGGCAGGAGGTCCCGCGAGCGGCGGAGCTGGGCGTCTTTGGATTTCAACTGCGCCTGGTGTGCGGCAAGGTCCGCTTGGGCCCGGACCAGCGCCGCCTGATAAGGCCGCGGATCAATGGTGAAAAGCGGCGCGCCGGCCGTCACTTCCTGCCCCTGTTGGAAATGGGTCGCCGTGATCTGGCCGGAGACCTGCGCGACGATCGAGACGGCGTAGAGCGCAACGCAGTGGCCGATGGAATCCACGTATCGGGGAGTATCGCGCTGTTCCACGGGAGCGATGCGGACGGGCCGCGGCGGCAGGACGGGCCGGGAAGGCAGGACGGGTCGGGGAGGCGGGCGGCCGCAACCCGCCACAAAAGGAAGCAGCGCGGCGAGGAGCGCCACGGGGAGGACGCGAAGAGGGGCGAGGTTCATGGTTCCACAGGAGCAAGGGCTTCCTCCGACACCGCGGCGGCGGGGCGCGCCGCGCTCCGCGCGAGCTTGGGAGGCGGAAGCAGGCTGCCCGTGGCGTTCGCAAGGCGGGCGGTGGCAAGGAAAAGGTCGCTGCGGGCTTGGACGTTCCGCGCCGAGGCGGAGGCGAGGTTGTTTTGCGCGGTCAGCAGATCGAGCGCGCTGTCGAGGCCCGCTTGGGAGCCGATCTGCATCGCCTCAAAGGCGCGGCGCGAGGCTTCGAGAAGGATCTGGCCGGCCGCGTATTTCTTCGCTGCGGTCTGGACGTCGCTGTAGGCGATGACCACCTCGGCGGTCGCCGCGAGCTCGGCATTGGCGAGATCGGCTTGGGCGGCCTCGGCGGCGGCGCGCGCGGCGCGGGCCTTGTTCACAAGGTTCAAGCCGTCGAAGAGGTCCACGCTCATCACCAGCATCGCCGATCCTTGATTGTAATGACTGTCCCCCGAGAACGATTTCCCGTTGGCGTCGGTTTGCGCGTCGTAAAAGGTGCGGCTGCCCGAAGCCTGCGCGGAAATCGCGGGCCAGATCGCGGCATCGGCCTGGCGCGCCTGCGCCTTGAGCGCAAGAAGGTTCGCGTATTTCGCGGAGAGATCAGGGCGCTGGCGCAGGGCGAGGTCCACGAGCTGGTCCGCCTGACGGTCGAGCGTCGCCAGAGAGGGCGCGCCCTCGGGAGGGGCGATGCTCACAGGGGCGTTCGCGGGCATGCCGAGCGCTTGGGCAAGGCCCGCGCGAGCGGTTTTCAGACCGCCCCGGGCGGCTTCGAGATCGTACACGGCCTGGGCCTGGGCTTGGCGCGCCTGGAGCAGATCGGTCTCCGTGGCGAGCCCGACGCGCGCCTTGCGCACAAACAACTCGAGCGTGGTGTCGGCGAGGCGCAGGTTGGCTTCCGCCGCGTCGAGCGACCCTTGAGCGGTGTCGCAAAGGTAATAGCCCCGGGTGACGCCGTAGACCACGCTCTGCACGGTCTGATTGAACTGGAAATTCGAAGCAAAAAGCGCCTCGCGCGCGGCCTCGACGCCCGCGTGGCGTCCGCCGAAATCGAGCAGCAGCCACGTGAGGCTGAGCTGCGGAGCGCCCACCCACTGATCCACCGTGCTGAATCCCGGATAGGTGGGCTGGGTGGTGGCGCTCTTGCCGGCGGAGGCGCCGAGCGTGAGGGTGGGCCAGTAACGGCTGCGGGCCGCGCCGAGTTGCGCCGCCGCCTGGCGCGCGCTCGCCCACGCCTGACGCGTCGCGGGATGGCGGCCAAGCGCGAGGTCCACGAGCTCGAGCAGACTCATCCTGCGGTCCGCCGGAGGCAGGTTTTCCCGGAGCGCCGCCGCCGGGAGCGCGCCCGCCTCGCGCGCGACGCGCGCGGGAGGCGCCCACGCGCTTTCGGGCGACGCCGGGGCGTCTTCCTCGTCGGCGGCCGCGAGCCCGGCGGCCGCAAGGCTCGCCGCCAAGGCCAAGGCCTTCAGCGCAGCAGGAAAAGCGGAAGGGGAAGGGTTCATCCGAACGCGAAAAAGACCGGGTGCCCGGCTCATTTCGCACGCGGAGATTTATCCGATCCCTCCGCCTTCGACAATCGCAAAGTTTCTGAAGCTACCGAGCGGTAGAAAATCCGAAACAACGACGTCTTCCGGACGCCGAGGGGAAGGACATCCGGCTTGCTTTGCGCGCGGGGCGCGAAAATGATGCGCCCTCATGGACCGGAGCATCTACGATTACACCCAAGAAGAACCGTGGCGCATTTTTCGCATCATGGCCGAGTTTGTGGATTCCTTCGAAGCCCTCTCGAAAATCGGACGCGCGGTGACGGTCTTCGGATCGGCGCGGACACGCCCCGCGCATCCGGACTATCAGAAAGCAGTTCAGACCGGGCGTCTTCTCGCACAGCAAAAACTCGCGGTGATCACCGGCGGCGGCCCCGGCATCATGGAGGCAGCCAATCGCGGAGCAAAAAAGGGCGGAGGGATTTCCGTGGGGTTGAACATCGAGCTGCCCGCCGAACAAAAGCCAAACGCCTACCAAACGCATCCGATTCATTTCCACTACTTCTTCTGCCGGAAGGTCTGTTTCGTGAAGTATTCGATGGGATTCGTCCTGTTCCCGGGCGGCTACGGAACGCTCGACGAGTTTTTCGAGGCGATCACTCTGGTCCAGACGAACCGCACGCGGCGTTTCCCAATCATCATGGTCGGAAAGAGGTACTGGCGGGGCCTCGACCGTTGGATCCGCGGACGCCTTCGCGACGAAAAACTGATCTCCCCCAAAGACCCCGATCTCTACGCGCTTGTGGACGAACCGCATGAAGTCGTGGCGCAGATCCAAAAATTCTTCCGGTCCGGCGGACGCTGATCCCATGCGGAATTTTCGTCCGCAGCATGCCCCTTGCAACCTCCCATGACGAAACCGATCCGCCGTCGTGAGCGACGGGGTTTCCCGGCAGGCGCCCTCGCCTTCACGCTGATCGAGCTTTTGGTCGTCCTCGCGATCCTCGCGATCCTTGCCGGATTGCTCACCCCCAGCCTCCGCCGCGCCCGCGACGCCGCGCGCACCACTTCCTGTCTCAACAATCTGCGCCAGATCGGCATCGCCCTGCAGGCCTATCTCAACGAGAACGACAACCGAATGCCCGCGCTCAACAACCGCTCCAATCGCACGGACCGCATCCCTGCGCTCGATACCGTTCTCTTGCCGGAAGGCGCCCGCCAGGTCTTCAAATGTCCTGCCGACAAGAGGGGCCTTTTCGAGGAGACCGGCTGCAGCTACTATTGGAACTTCACCGTCAACGGGCAGGACGCCAACCGCCTCTTTTCGATCGCCGGAGGGGAAGACGTCGCGATGATTCCACTGGTCAGCGACAAGGAAGGCTTTCATCCGGACGCCAAGGACCGCGTGAACCTCCTCTATGCCGACGGGCGCGCCTCGAAAGAGCTCAAATTCTCCGTCAGCCCCGACTCACATCCGTAGCGATCGAAAATTTCCAGGTCCCGATTTCGGATTGATGAACGCGCCGCTCATTTCGATCAGGAACGTCACCAAACGCTTCGGTGCGCGCGTCGCCGTGGATGCGCTCGATCTCGAGGTCGAACGCGGCGAAATCTTCGGCCTGCTCGGGCACAACGGCGCCGGCAAGAGCACCACCATCGGAATGCTCCTCGGGCAGATTTTTCCGGACCGCGGAGAGCTGCGCATCGGGGGCGCCGAGGTCTTCACGCAGCGGGCGCGCGCCCTCGGCCGCGTCGGAGCGATCTTCGAGGCGCCCGCGTTCTTCGACTACCTGAGCGGGGAACGCAACCTGCGCATCCTTTGCGAATACACCGCCCCGTGGGATCCCGCGCGCGCCGCCGAGGTCGGGCGCCTCGTCGGCCTGGAAGATCGCCTCTGCGACCGGGTCCGGACCTACTCGCACGGGATGCGCCAACGCCTCGCGCTCGCCCAGGCGCTCCTGCCCAACCCCGAACTTCTCATCCTCGACGAACCGACCGACGGGCTGGATCCCGAAGGCATCCACGAAATTCGCAATCTCATCCTGCGCCTCAACCGCGATTGGGGTCTGACGATTCTTTTCTCCTCGCACCAACTCTCCGAAGTCCAGCAGATCTGCACCCGCCTCGCCGTTTTACGGAGAGGAAAGCTCGTCTTTCAAGGCGACTGGCGGGAAACGGCCACGGGCGCGCGGCGGGCGCGGATCGAAACGGACCGCCAGCCCGAGGCGCACGCGGCGCTCCTCGCCGCGGGGCTCGTGGAATCCTTCGACCGCGAAGGCCGCGCCCTCCTGCGTCCGAACGTCGAAACGCATCAGATCGCCTCCTGGTTGATCGTGCGCGGCTATCGCCTCGCCGCAATCGCCCTCATCGAGCCCACCCTTGAGGATTTCTACCTCGATCTGGCCCAGGACATTTCCCATCGCCCATTGCCGATTGCCAATTGAACGACCCAACCTCACTGCCCTTCATGTTTTGAGCCTTGGACATTCCCCGCTCCTGATGTTCCTCATCCACCTCAAAAACGAGCTGTGGAAGCTCTTCGCCCGGAAGCGTTCGTTTCTCGGCTTCGGCGCCTTTCTCGCCGTGGAAGGGCTCATCCTGCTGCTCATGCAACTGCCCAAGCCGACGAGGGAAGTCTCCAGGCTTCTCGGCAAGAACGGCTACGCGTTCGAAGAATACTACTCCGGACTCACTCTCGGCCTGCTCATGCTTCTGTTCACGGTCTTCCTCATCGGGGGGCTCTTCCTCGCGCTCGTCTCGGGCGACATGGTCGCCAAAGAGGCCGAGGAAGGCACCCTGCGCATGGCGCTCGCCCGCCCCGTGACGCGCCTCCGCCTCGTCCTCGTGAAATGGATCGCCTGCGTGATCTACGGAATTGTCCTCATTGTGTTCATTGCCGCCACAAGCCTGCTCGCGGGCGTCCTCTACCGCCGCGGCCTGGGGAATCTCTTCGTCTTTTCTCCGATCGAGCAAATCTTCAGCGTCTTCGAGACCCGCGAGGGGTTGATCCGCTTCGTGCGTGCGATCGCGCTGCTCGCCTTCAGCCTCCAGGCGATCTCCACGCTCGGCTTCGCCTTCTCCTGTTTCAACATGAAGCCGGCGGCGGCGACGATCCTGACACTCACTGTTTTCTTCGTGGACTTCGTTCTGCGTACGATCCCCTACTTCCAAGGCATCGAACGTTATTTCCTGACCTGGCATACCGCATGCTGGATCCGCACCTTCCACACCCTCGTCCCTTGGTGGGACATCGCCGAATCGCTCGCCTATCTCGGCGCCTTCAATCTGAGCCTCTTTCTCGTCGGCGCCGCCGCGTTCTGCAGCCGCGACCTCAAGTCCTGACCCGGGACCCCTTCACAATCCGGCTTGCCCTTCGGCCTCTTCTTCCCCTTTTCTGGTGCCCCAGTTGACCGTCTGATCACTCCCCTCTTCTGACCTCCGGCCTGCAACCCCCCTTCCCTTTCCCATGATCCTCGACCACCTCGATCGCGCCTCGCTCTACCGCAATCTCGGACCGCGCTTCGCCCGGGGACTCGATTGGCTCCGCGCCTTCGATCCGAAAACTCCGCCCGGACGGCTCGCCATCGAGGGCGACGATCTTTACGCAATGGTTCAAACCTACGACACCCAACCGGCCGCCAGGAAATCGTTCGAGACCCACCGGGCCTTCGCCGACATTCAGTATCTCGCGGGCGGAGAGGAAACAATCGGCTTCGCTCCGCTCTCCGAGCTGAAGGCGGTCACTCAGCCTTACGACGCGGCGAAAGACTGTGCGCTCTACGCCGATCCGAAATGCGTCACCAACCTCGTCATGGGCCCGGGAATGTTCGCCATCTTCTGGCCCGACGACGGCCACAAGCCCGGCTGCACCTTGGGCGCCCTCGCGCAGGTTCAAAAAGTCGTCCTCAAAGTCCGACTGCAGCCTTGAGGCGTTCCGCCTCGTTTCCGGCCGCATCCACCTGCTGCTCCCGCCCGGATTTCGCGGCGGCGATGACCGCCTCGGTGACGGCCATGTAGCGGACGCCTTCGGCAAAGTCGGGCGGGAAAAAGGCGCGCCGCTCGGGGGAAAGATTGGCCACGCCTCCCGCGCGGATCGCGTCCACAAAATCGGCCTCGACGTTCCAGCCGCGCACGAGATCCGGCGGCGTCGGCATCAGGACCAAGGCCTTCTCCCCTGCCCTCGCGCCCAGGACCGTGTCGTCCGCAAGGCGGACGACAAGCGTGCCGGCATCCCCGTGGATCGTCACCTCCTCCTTCGCCCCGTGATGGACCGCCCCGCTGAAGATGAGCGCCATCTGGCCGGGATGATCGCGCAATCGGGCGATCACCTGGAGTTGATCGAAGGCGTCCACCTTCACCGGTTTTCCCTCGGCGTCTTTCCGAAAGGGCGTGAAGATCGTCCCGTCGGCGCGCACGCTCGTCACGGGCCCGACCCATTGCATCAGGCGTTCGAGAATGATCCCGAGCGAAAGGGTATTCACTCCATTGAGCCGCGCCTGCTGGCGCCAGAAGATGGGGAGGTCCGGGTCGGCGAGGCCGGCGTTGAGGCTGTGGAAACGGAGCAGGCGCACCTTGCCGACAAAACCTTCCGCGATCAATTTTTGGACGTAAAGCGCACAGCCCATCGCATACGGCGAGGAGCAGATCATCGCGACGAGATGGGGGCGCTTGGCCGCCTCGCGAAGCATGAGCTTCGCCTCGGCGAGGTTGCACGCCATCCGCGCCTGAGTGAACACGTGTTTCCCCCGGCGCAACGCGAAGTTGCTCAGGATGTGGTGCAGGTAGGGCCACGTCCCGATGAACACAGCGTCCACATCCTTCGCCTCCAGCAGTTCGCGGGGCGTCCGCGTAATGCGCGCAAACCCCCACTCCTTGGCCACCGCTGTGGAGGAAGCCTCCGTGCGGTTGCAGACGGCCACGAGTTGAATCCCAGGAAGACGCATGAGGCCGGGAAGATGGCGCTGCCTCGTGATGCCGCCCGCGCCGATGACGCCGATGCGAAGGGGGATCATGGAGATCGGGGACGAAGAAAAAACCTTGCTCGAACGCGGAATTCACCGGCGCGCGATCCGCTGCGCGCTTCGCAGTCGTATTTCTCGCGAAGCCGCGCGTTCATCCGGATGCGCCGCCTGGGGCGAGTTTCGCCCGCGCGTCCTTGAGCGTCACGGTTCTCAGGAAAACGAGTTCCGCGCGGGCGCCGCCTTCGCCCTCCGCTTTCCCCTGAAGCTGGGGCCTCACGAAATAACCGAGGCGTTCGAATTGCACGGGGACGCCGGGCGCGATCTCCGCGAGCAAGGGTTCGAGCTTGCAGCCGGAGAGGACTTCCAGGGACCTGGGGTTGAGCACGGAAGTAAAATCTTCGACGGCATCTGGCGCGGGAACGGTGAAAAGCGTCTCCAGGAGACGGACCTCGGCTTCGAGGGCGCAGGCGGCGCTCACCCAATGGATCGTGCCCTTGACCTTGCGGTTCGAGGTGGCGCCGCCGGTTTTTGAGGTCAGGTCGGCCGTGCAACGCAGCTCCACGGGGTTCCCTCGCGCATCTTTTACGACTTCCTCGCACCGGATCACGTAGGCGTTCTTCAGTCGGACTTCTCCGCCCGGTTTCAACCGGAAAAATTTCGGCGGCGGATTCTCCGCAAAATCGTCGCGCTCGATCCACAGCTCGCGTCCGAAGGACACGCGGCGCGCGCCGGCCGAGGGGTCTTCGGGATTGTTCGTCGCCGAAAGCTCCTCGGCATGTCCCTCGGGCAGGTTGACGAGGACCACTTTCAGAGGGCGGAGGACGGCGAAGCGGCGCAGCGCCGCGCGGTTGAGCTCCTCGCGCACGAAGTGTTCGAGCAGGCCGAGTTCGATCGTGTTTTCCCGCTTGGCCACGCCGATGCGCTCGCAGAAGGCGCGGACCGCGGCGGCGGGATAGCCGCGATTCCGCAGGCCCGCGAGAGTGGGCATGCGGGGATCGTCCCAACCCGCGACGTGCTTCTCCTCGACGAGGCGGAGGAGCTTGCGCTTGCTCATGACGGTCCAGGTGAGGTTGAGGCGGGCGAACTCGCGCTGGCGGGGAAGCGGACGCGGAAGATCGAGGTTCTCGAGGATCCAATCGTAGAGCGGGCGATGGACCTCGAACTCGAGCGTGCATAGGGAATGGGTGATCCCCTCGATGTAATCGCTCAGGCCGTGGGCAAAATCGTACATCGGATAGATGCGCCACCGGTCGCCGGTCTGGTGGTGGTTCGCGTGGCGGATGCGGTAAAGAACGGGGTCGCGCAGCCAGACGTTCGGAGAAGCCATATCAATCTTCGCGCGGAGGGTGCGCGATCCGTCGGGGAACCGGCCCGCCTTCATCTGCGCGAAGAGATCGAGATTCTCGGCGACGGACCGGTCGCGATGCGCGCTCGGCTCCCCCGCCCTCCCGGGGGCGCCGCGCATGCGGTCCACCTCCTCGGGGGTGTGGTCGCAGACGTAGGCCTTCCCTTTTCGAATGAGGCGCACGGCCAACTCGTAGAGCGCGTCGAAATAGTCGGAGGCGAAGAAGGGCTCGACGCCGAGGGTTCGCAACCCGACGGCGGGAAGATGAAAGTCGGCGCCTTCGGCCCTTGGCGAGGCGCCCTTCAGCTTGAGTCCGAGGCGGTCTTCAGCCCAGCCGGCGATGAGCCAGCGCACGTCTTCGACGATGGAGTCCACATGCTCCATGTCTTCCTTCGTCGGGTTGGTGTCGTCCATGCGGAGGTTGCACGTCCCTCCGAACTCGCGGGCGATGCCGAAGTTGAGGCAGATGGATTTCGCGTGGCCGATATGGAGCCGTCCGTTCGGCTCAGGCGGAAAACGGGTGTGGACCCGTCCGTCGCGCCGGCCGGCGGCGACGTCGGCGGCGACGATCTCGCGGATGAAATCGTGAGAAGGAAGAGGGGCGTCGGACATGAGGCGCGCGGCACGCGCGAGGGCAATGTAAAACGTTCGACGGACGCGGACAATGGAGAAGTGCCGAAAAACGCCGAGGCGCGCCGCGCGGGACATCGCGGGGCGACCGTCTTCCGGCTAAAGAACAGCCAATCTGAAATTGGCATTCTTCCTTCCGCTGTGTTTCATTGAGGACATGCCTGACGACGCGCCCCTGCTCGTTCCCCTCGCTTCCCGGGGGCGCCTCCGCGTTTCGGGCGAGGATCGGGTTCGCTTCCTCAACGGCCAGTTCTCCAACGATCTCCGGGCCCTCAAATCTTTCGAGGGATGCTACGGCGTTTTCCCCGACGCGAAGGGGCGCGTCCGTGCCGATGCCGTCGTCTTGAACCCCGGCCCCTGCCTGCTTGCAGACCTCGAACCCGGCGCGATCGAGCCTCTCGTCACGGACCTGGCTCGTTTCCTCATCGCCGACGACGTGCTTCTCGAACCGCTCGGCGACGCGTGGCGCGGGAGCGCCCTGATCGGCGCGGACGCGGCGCGTGCGCTCGTCGAAGCCGGGCTTTCGGAGGTGCCTCCCGAACCGCTTTTCGCCATGACGCCGCTTTCCGGAGGCGGCTGGGAATCGGGGTTCGCCTTCCGGAGCCGCCGCGCGACCGCCCCCTCCTTCGATCTCTGGTGGCCGGCGCCTTCCTCGGCGGCGATCGAGGCGCGCCTGGAGGAGGCCGTTCGCCGTCTCGGCGGCCGCCGGGGCGATGCCGCAGCCCTGGAAGTTCTCCGCGTCGAAGCAGGGATCCCCCGATTCGACGCCGACTTCAACCGGGCGACCCTCCCGCAGGAAGCCGGCCTCGAAGAGGTCGCGATCAGCTTCACCAAAGGCTGCTACATCGGCCAGGAGGTGATTTCCCGGATCAAGAGTGTGGGCCACGTCAACCGCGTTCTCGCGCGCCTGCGCCTCCCGCCCTCCGCGAAGACAGGCGATCCGTTGCGCCTCGGCGAAAGGGAGATCGGCCGATTAGGCAGCGCGGTCGTCTCCCCGCGCCACGGCCCGATCGGTCTTGCGATCGTGCGCCGCGAAGCCGCGGCGGCGGGCGTCCGCCTCTCTCTGCCCGAGGGCGAAGCGCGAGTGGTCGCGGATTTTTCGGCGGCCCCATGAATCGGGACGCGCTGCTCGATTTCCTCTCGAGGCTCGGCGTTCCCGAGTCCAACCGCGCCCACATGGCCGAGCACGCCCTGAAACGCGCGCGGCAAATTTCCTCGGAACGCGGCATCCCGGAAGCCGAAGCGCTCGAAGGAGTATGCCGCCTCCTGCGCGAAGGATGGGCCGGCCGCGCGGGAGGAGGAGCGGGTTCGGACATTCAGCCGTGGCCGATCCTCGAATCGTGCGCGCTGCATGATTACGCGATCTTCCGGACGCGGACCGACCGCGTCCGCTCGCCCAGAACCGGTCGTGAACACGACGTCTACCTCATCACGGGGCCGGACTGGGTGAACGTGCTCGCCTTCACCCCGGCGTGCGAGATCGTGCTGGTGCAGCAATATCGCCACGGAACCCGTCAGGTGACATGGGAAATTCCGGGCGGGATCATGGACGCCGGCGAAACACCCGAACGCGCCGGCGCACGCGAATTGCTCGAGGAAACCGGCTACGAAGGCGACCCTGCGATCGCCCTCGCGAAGATCCAGCCCAACCCGTCCTTTCAAACGAACACCTGCCATACCGTGCTCATCCAGAACGTCCGCCTCGTGCGCGCCCCTTCGCCGGACGCCATGGAGGACCTCGCCGTGAAGCTTTTCCCCGAGGCGGAATTTGCGGAGATGATCGCCGACGGACGGATCGGCAACGCCCTCGTGGCCGTCGCCGACCTCTGGCGTCGCCTCTGGCGCGAAGGACGGCTTCACCCGCGCGCCACTCCTCCTTCCTCGCTCTCATGAAATCCGCCTACGAACTCGCCATGGAACGGCTGAACCGTCAGAGCCCTTCCGCCGCCAAACCCCTGAACGCCGAGCAAAAACGGAAAATCGCCGATCTCGATTCGCTGTATCGCGCGAAGATCGCCGAGAAAGAAATCGCCCTCAAACCCGCCATCGAGGAGGCGCGTTTCGGAGAGGACCCTGAAAAGCTCGAGACTCTTGAAAAAGGGCTTCGCGAAGCCGTTCGCGCTCTCCGCGAAGAGATGGAGCGCGAGAAGGAGAAGGTCCGCGCAGGATGACTTGCACCGCACCGATTTCCGCCTCTTTTCAGGAGGAGGCTCGGGACGCCCCCCTCTTCTCCGCTCGGGAGTCTCCGACAAATTCGAGCGCGCCAAAAAACTCGGGGAGATGGAACTGCGGCTTCGGAAAATCGACCGGCGCCCAGGTCAACCAATGTGGGTGAGAGGTGTCGTTGCCGCACTTGTAGAGGTTCGCCCGCCAGACCACCCCCGGCGCGGGGCGCGTCACTTCCGCATGGTTTTCGAGCACGGGATACGGGATGCGAAACTCGACGCGCCAGGTCGTCGGCTCGGCGATCTCGGGCGTCACCCGCCGCGGAAGCGTGGAGACCACGACGAGGCGGGCGCACTCTTCCTCGGTGAGGATGCGCAGCTCCCGCCCCCGCTCGCGTTGCCAGTGAAAGAGGAAGACGCCGCCGCAGTTCATCTCCAGATTGAAGTAACCGCGCCCAAGGTCTTCACCCGTCACGAAAAAGAACTCCACGCAGCTGTCGCGACAGACGCTGTCCTGGTTCTTCGCCGCCACAGCGCGGACCCAGCGGTCCTCGACCTGGAAAATCCCCTGGATCCCCTCGTCGTCATACGCCAGCCGCGCCTGGACTCTCGGGAAATGCGCGGGGCGTTCGCCCATGAAATTCTTCAGCTCGAGGGCTTCCACCGCAGCCCAGAACGGCTTGTTCCATTCGGCGTCGGGGGTGGAAGGGGCGGAAGCCCGGGGGACATGCGCGACCATCGCGGGATTCTACAAAAGCGCGTCGTACGGAAAAAGCGCGGATTTCGGTTTTTCGGGTGACGCGGAGGCGCCGGCGCGGTAGGCTTTGCGCCGTGACGGCTCTCCTCCGGATCGGCGGCGTTTGCCTCGCGGGCTGGATGACTGCGGCCTTCCCCCAAACCGCTGCTGCGCAAACGCCCCCCGCCCCCGCCGCGTCTCACGCGTCTCCGCCGGCCGTTCCGCAGGAGGAAGTCCGCTACGGCGCGGCGCCTGCGAACGCAACGAACTCCGAGGCGGCGCCGCACGAGATGCGCATCGTGGGAGCTCCTCCCTCCTCGGCGCACACCCCGATCCCCGAGATTCAAGCCGAACCCACGCTCGCGAGCTTCGGAAAGGTGTTCGTAGACCGCTTCGGTCTCGCCGTGCCGCTGGGAGACGTCGTCGTCCTCGTCATCCTCACGAACGTTTTTGCGCTGTTCCGCGCCTCGAGGATGATCCTCCTGATGAGCTACCTTTTCTCCCTGAAGTGGGTCGTCTTCTCCAACTATCAGGAGGTGGCGCGCTACTCGTCGTCCATGGCGCACCTGACCACGATGATCCTCGCGATCTGCGGGATTTTCACTCTGGTGCTGTTCTGCCTCGACTGGTTCAACAAGCGCTGAAGCCAAGCGCGCACGAAAGCGCGCGGACGGTCCGTTCCAACGCGCCCTTTTTGGACTCCACGAGCGCCGCGGCGGCCCTGCCGAGCGCGGCGCAGCGCGCAGGGTTCGCGAGGAGATCGTCCACTTCGCGCTCGAGCGCCGCGGCGTCGGGAACCGTCACCGCCGCCTTCGCGGCGGCGAAATCGGCGACCACCGACGGGAAGTTCTCCATATGGGGGCCGTGCAGCACCGGCTTTCCGCATGCCGCGGGTTCGATGAGGTTCTGCCCGCCGCGGCCGACAAGGCTCTTGCCCATGAAGATCACCGCGGCCCGTTCGTAAAGGAAACGCAGCTCGCCCGTCGTGTCGAGGAGCACGGCGTCGGGAGAACCGCACGCTCCGTCGAGGCGCGAACGCAGCACAAACGCCACTCCGCGGCGGCGCAGGACTTCCGCCACGGCCTCCGCCCGCTCCGCGTGCCGCGGCGCCAGCGCGAGGCAGAGAGCCGGATGCCTCGCGCGGAGGCGCAGGAAAATCTCGACGATCAGCTCTTCCTCGCCCGGGTGCGTGCTGCCGGCCACCCACATCGGGCGGTCCCGGAAGATCGCGAGATCGGCGAAGATCTTCGCGCGCGCGGGCGACGCCGGGTCGCGCGGGGCGTCGTACTTCAGGCTCCCGACGACGCGGAGCGCCTCCTTCGGGAATCCGATCTCGGCGAGGCGGGGCGCGTCGGTTTCCGACTGGAGGGTGACGAGGCGGAAGGCGCGCAGCCCCGGCGCGAACAGGCGACGGAACCTCCGATACCTCGGAAGACAGCGGGGCGAAAGGCGGGCGTTCACGAGCGCCGCGGGAATGCCTTTTCGCGCAAGGAAACGGAGATGGTTCGGCCAAAGCTCCGCCTCGACGAGGACGAGCGCCTTCGGACGAAGGAGGCGATGGGTCCGCCCGAAGCACAGCCGGCTGTCGAGCGGGTAATAGAAAAGCGGCACGTCCGCCGGCAGACGGCGCTCCGCGAGCGCGTGTCCGGTCGAGGTGGTCGTGGAGAGCGCGAGCGGCGGGCTGCCGGGGATCTCGCGCAGCTTGCGGATCAGGTCGAGCGCCACGCCCACCTCGCCGACGCTCACCGCGTGGATCCAAACGGGACGCAGGTTTTCCAGGCGCGCGCGTTTTTCGGGATGGAACCGCCCGAAGCGCTCGCCGAAGTCGCGCCCGTAACCGCCGCGCCGTCGCATCCGCCGCAGATAATACGGGCTTGCGAGGAGGAGCGCGGGCCAGAAAAGGAGTTCGTAAAAGATCACGAGAGGTCCCTCGTCGGCGTTCGGAAAGGCGCGCCCCCGAGATCCCCCGGCGCGCCCGCCTACACGCCGGCCTGGCTGCGATAGAAGTCCTCGACCTTTTGAGCCACGTCGCGGTAGTTCACGTCGGCGTCGTAAAGGGCCTTGAACTCCTCGATGGCCTCCTCTTTCTTGCCCATCTGAAGCAGCGTGTCGCCGAGCTCATAGAGGATTTCCTTTTTTAGAGAGTCCATGATCAGGCACGCTTCGGCGGCCTGGCGGAGGCGGGCTACGGCGAGATCGAGGATGCCCTTGCGGCGGAAGCAGCGCCCCGTCCAGAGGTTGCAGGCGTTCTTGTTCTTCGGATTGCCCGACGCGAGCTGGAACTCGGGCAGGGCCTTGTCCACCAGACCGGCGCGATAATACAGTTGGGCGAGTTCGTAGCGGATATCGAGGTCGTTCGGATAACGGCGCGCGCGCGATTCGCAATCCTCAAGCTTCACCTTGTCGCGCTCGCTCTTGAGCGCCTCCAGCTCCGCGGCGAGGGCCGCGGCGGAAGGATCGGCCTGAAGCTCCGCCTCCTTCGCCTCGATCGCGAACGCGAGGCGTTTCACGCGCGCGTCCGTCACCTTCTTCTCGAGGCTCACGTCCGCCCTGCCGGTCAACTCGAAGGCGTGCGCGAGGCACTGCAGCGCGTAATCGAACTCGTTGACCTGAAGCGCCAGCTCGCCCAGCTCCCGCCAGTTGGAGACGGCCAGCGGCTCCTGTTGAGTCGCCTTGAAGACGTCCGCCATGCGCGCACGGACCACGTCCTCGTCGCGAAAGATCCGCGCCTGTTGCTCCAGGCTGATCGCCTCCTGCTTGTCCTTGATCATGTCGCGGTAGGAATCCGCGTTCTGCCAGCCGCCCTGGTCCATGGCCTCGTTCGCGGTGGCGTCCTTCAAGCCCTTGAAGGCCTCGGCATTCGAGGGCTGGAGCTCGAGCACCCTTTCGTAGCAGCCGCGCCCCTTGTGCGCCTCGCCGCCCGCCTGATAGAGACGGCCGAGATCCATGAGCAGCCCCACGTCTTCCGGACTGAGGTCGCGGGCGCATTCCATCATGAAGATGGCGGTCTGGGGGAGGTCCATCAGTTCGGCGGCCTGCGCGGCGAGACGCAGCGCCTGCACGTTGTTCGGGTTGCTTTCGAGCGCCTTTTCCGCGGCCCGCAGCGCCTTGGCCGGGTCCTTCTTCATGGAGGCCATGGCCTTCGTCAGCGCCGGCATGCCGCCCATCGAACCGAAGATCCGGCTGATCGCGCCGCCGCCCTGGACGCGGCGAAGCTGCGCCACGCGGAGGAGCTTGCGCCCCTGCAAAAAACCCGGCTCGCTCTCCAGACACGCCCCGAGGAAATGCAGCGCGTCCTCATAGTTCTTCCGTTCGACAGCGATCCTCCCCTTCTCGTGGCAATCCCTCGCCGCCTTGCTGATTTCTTGGATCGTTTTTTCCGGCACGCGCCTGTTTTAGCAGGCGCGGCGGGGCGAGGCAACGGCCGCGTGGCCTCGCAGCTCGCGGAGGCGGAGCTGGCCGCAGGCCGCCTCGATGTCGCCTCCCTTCTCGGTGCGAAGGGTCGCCCTGACGCCCGCGCGCGCGAGCGTCTCAGCGAAGCGGCGGCACTGTTCGTCCGAAGGCCGGCGGAAACGGGTCCCGGGAACTTCATTGAACGGGATGAGGTTCACCTTCGCGCGCGCGCGACGCGCGAGCGCCGCCAGGCGGGGCGCCTCCTCGATCGCATCGTTCACGCCGGCGAGCAGGAGATACTCGAACGTGATCATCCGCCCTTTCGTGCGCTGGTAGGCCTCGCACGCGGCCATGAGCTTCGCGAGGGGGTAGCGGCGGTTCACCGGCATGATGCCGTTCCGCACCTCGTCCCGCGCGCCGTGCAGGGAAACCGCGAGACGGACCTGGATCGGTTCCGCCGCGAGCCTTTCGATCTCGGGCGCCAGTCCGCTCGTCGAGATCGTGATCTTGCGCGCGCCGAGCGCGACGCCCCACGGCGCGTTCAGGATGCGGATCGCTTTCAGGACGTTTGGGTAGTTCGCCAGGGGTTCGCCCATCCCCATGAAGACGAGATTGCTCGCGCGACATCCGCCTTCCCGCTCGGCGACGAGGAGCTGCCCCACGATCTCCGAGGGCGTCAGGTTTCTCCGAAACCCACCCATGCCGCTCGCGCAGAACCGGCAGCCGTAGGCGCAGCCCACCTGCGTGGAGACGCAGAGCGTCAGACGGTCCGAACGGTCCCCGTAAAGGCCCGCCGACGCCGGAATCAGCACCGTCTCGATGAGCTGTCCATCGGCGAGACCGAGGAGGAATTTGCGCGTCGCGTCGGCCGCGCCCTGCGCCTTCACAACCGACGGGAGGAATGCGTCTGCGCGCCGCGCGAGTTCCGTGCGAAAGGCGGCCGGAAGATCCGTCATCGCTTCCGTCGAGCCGGCCCGCGCCCCATAGAGCCAGTGAAGGATCTGCCGCGCGCGAAACGGCGGCTGGCCGAGCTCCCGGCACAACGCCAAGACCTCCGCGTCGTCGAGATCGCGCAGGTCGGGCCGCCTCGGCGAAAGCGGCGGCATCAGACCCTCGTTCCGCGAAGCGCCGCGTCGAGCTCCAGCACGAGGCGGCTCGAGGCGAGGAATCCGAACGGATCTCCGCCCGACGGCGGATGCGCGACCGCCGCGGCAAACGCGTCGAGCGCTTCTCCATGCCCTTTGCTCCGGAAGCTCCGGCGCGCCCGCACCGCGTTCGCCTGGCGCACCTCGAGATCCGTGAAATCCCGGAGGATCCAGAGGGCATCGCCGCACGCGACCTCGATCCGTTCCTTCGGTTCGTTGGGAGCGCGTCGGGGACGCACGGTGAGGAGCGCCTGGCTCCCGTCGGCGAAGCGCACCTGCGCGCCGGCGGCGCCGGCGGCGGTCGCGCCCGAATGCTCGACCGCCGGGGCGCCGATCAGCGCGCAGATCCAATCCACCGCGTGGCAGGCTTCGCCCACGAACCGGCCGCCGTGACACGCCTCGCCCGCCCATTCTCCGGGCGGCAACGCGTCCTGGCAAAGCGTGTAGCGAACGCTCCTCGGCCTCCGTTCCTCGGCGAGGTCCGCCGCGATCTGTCGGGTCGCCGGCGCGAAGCGGCGGTTGAACCCGACGAAGAGCACGATGCCTTCCGCCGCGCGCGCCGCGGCGGCGAGGCGCATCCATTCCGCAAGCGTGACGCAGAGCGGTTTCTCGACGAAGACGTGCTTCCGCGCGGCGAGCGCCCGCTCCGCCGCCGCGGCGTGTCCGGCGTGCGGAGTCGCCACCACCAGCGCCGCCACCTCCGGATCGCGCAGCATGAGGTCGAGATCGCACGTCGCGCAGACCGCGCCGAAGCGGAGCGCCGCCTCCCGCGCGCCCAGCGGCGAATGCCCCACGATTCCCTGAAGCCGAAAGCGCGCGCGGCGCGCCTTCAGGTTGGGCAGATGGACCTCGCGCGCGAAACGCCCCGGGCCCGCCAGCGCCACGCCGAGCGTTCCCGGCCCGCCGCCGGCGTCGCGGCGAAGATCGAGTCGGGGCCGGGCGGAGAGTCGGCCGTCATACCGGTAGAAGGTCAGTGCCGCCGCGGATGACGCCGGCGCGGCGGCCTCGTCGAAAGGACGAATCGCGGGGTTCAGTTTCTCCACAGAAAACCGCCCCTCCTCCAGCCCGCGAAGAAACGTTTCCAGGTTTTGCGCCACGGTCCGCGCGGGGCGCGTCCAGAGGCGGCTCATGGGCAGGGCGCCCGCCGCGTAGCGGTCGTCTCCGTAGCCCGCCGAGACGAGAAGCTCGACCTCGCGCGCGTAGGCCGCCTCCCGCGGGAGTTCGAGGGGGAACTCGCCCACCACGACGACGCGCGCGCGCCGGCGGCAGAGCGTGATCGCGTCGGCAAGCAAGCCGGACGCGTCCGCGCGCGCGCAGAGGAACACCGCGTCGAACGCGCCGACGCCGGGGAACGGCGCCTCGTGCGCCTCCGCACCCGCCGCGACGGCGAGGGCGCGCCGTTCCGACAGCGGATCGAACGCGGTCACCCGGCAGCCCGTCGTGCGCAGCGTCTGAACCATGAACAGGCCGATCACCCCGAGGCCGAAGACGGCGGCGTCGGCGCTTCCGTCGAGGCCGGCGCGATGCCGCGCGTGGAGGGCGACCGCCGCAAGCGCGCCCGCCGAGGCGTCGCGGGCGAGCTCCGGCCGAGGCAGCTTTGCGCAAAAGGCGCGGCGCGCGCACAGGAGCGTGGCGTGATGCGCCCCCGGACCGACGGCGACGACAAAGTCGCCCGGCGCGAACCCTTCCGCCGCCGCGCCGACGGCGCGCACGCGCCCGCTTGCGGAATATCCCAACGGGACCGGTTTTGCGGCGGCCTCGCCGATCTTGGCGAGCGTGGCGCGCCAGCCGCGTCCGCGCCGCGAGGCGGCGATCTTGTCCCAACCGAGGCGCGCGCGGCGCAGGAGGGCGGACGGCGCGAGGGAAAGATCGCGCGCGGCTTGCCGTTCCGTGCCCGCGCTCACGGCGGACCAGGCCGTCTCGATAAGGACCTCGTCTTCCGAAGGGACCGGGTCGGGCGCCTCGATCATCTCCGTGCGGCCCCGCCTGGCGATCAGGAGTCGCATGGCGAAATCAGGAGGCCGGGAGGGCCCTGGCCGCCTCCGCCGGCGCGCGCGCGGTCAGCGCGCCAGACGCGCGAGCTCCTTCGCCTTGTCGGTCCGCTCCCACGTGAGGGCCTTGAAGTCGTCCTCGCGCCCGAAGTGGCCGTAGTTGGTCGTCTTTCCGTAGATCGGGCGGAGCAGGTTGAGATGGCGAATGATGTTCGCCGGCTTGAAGCTGAAGATCTTCCGAATCGCCTTCTCGATTTTCGCGTCGGGCACCTTTCCGGTGCCGAAAGTGTCCACGCAGAGCGACACGGGCTCGGGATAGCCGATCGCGTAGGCGAACTGCACCTCGCAACGGTCGGCGAGACCGGAGGCGACGACGTTCTTGGCCACATAGCGCCCCATGTAGGCGGCGCTGCGGTCCACTTTCGAGGGGTCTTTGCCCGAGAAGGCGCCCCCGCCGTGCCGCCCCATGCCCCCGTAGCTGTCCACGATGATCTTGCGCCCGGTCACCCCGCTGTCGCCTTCAGGTCCGCCGACGACGAAGCGCCCGGTCGGATTCACGAGGAACCGGGTGTGGCGGTCCAGGAGCTTCGCGGGGAGCGTCTTGCGGATGATGTCGCGGACGATCGTGCGCTCGATTTCCGCGTGGCCAACCTTCTCGTCGTGCATCGTCGAAACGACGACGGCGGAAATGCGGATGACGCGATAACCCTCATACTCGACGGAAACCTGGGTCTTCGCATCGGGGCGCAGCCACGGGATGCGCCCGCTTTTGCGCGCCCGCGCGAGGGCGAGACCCAGCTTGTGCGCATACACGATCGGAGCGGGCATGAGCTGCGGCGTCTCGCGGCAGGCGAATCCGAACATCAACCCCTGGTCGCCGGCCCCCTGCTCGGCGGTCTCTTTGCCCTTGGCCTTGCGCGCGTCCACTCCCTGTGCGATATCGGGGCTTTGTCGCACCAACGCGAGCAGGATCTGGCAGGACTGGTCGTTGAAGACCGCTTTCGGATCGGTGTAGCCGATCTCCCGGATCGCCCGGCGCGCCACCTTCGCGTAATCGAAGCTCGCGGAGGTCGTGATCTCGCCCGCGAGAACGACGAGGTTCGATTTGACGAGCGTCTCGCACGCCACGCGGCTGCGGGGGTCCTGGGCGAGGCATGCGTCGAGGATCGCGTCGGAGATGGTGTCGCAAACCTTGTCGGGATGGCCTTCGGTGACGGATTCGGAAGAGAAGATGTAACGGCGTTGCGGCATAGATGGGAAAATCTGGCAGCACTTTCCCCTCCGCGCAACTCCTTTGTGATCCGCCCAAAAGGCCTCGCGAAGCGAAAGATCATGGGAAGCTGAAAACAAGAGGGCTCTCAAGCGGGCCGCCTTGCCCCCGAGTTTGCAGAGCCTGGCATGCCCGACGGCGCGGCAGCGAGGGTCCACCCCAATCATTAGCGACAAGGGGGAGAGGTGATGTGAGGGTGAAAAGGGCCGGATTTTTGGGGTGAGGCGTGGTAGAAGGAGGCATGTCACGGCACTACACGTTCAACGACGACGTACGATTTGA
>JADZFN010000013.1 GCA_020849895.1 Verrucomicrobiia bacterium
CGATCGCGAGCAAGGGCGAAGTGTCGAGATCCGCGTCAGCACCCCCTCGCCCAATGCCCTCTCCGCCCTCGCAGCCTCGGCGTTCACCCCAAACCATGCTCGAACAACCCCCTCCAAACGGCACTCGACGAACAACCCTCGCGCCTTACTGACTAAAAATACCGTCGCTAACGATCAGGGGGGTCCAAGGTTTCGGCGTTTTCGAAGGCCACCGGCGGCGCTTCGATGCGTGGATCGAGGACTTTGCCCTTTCCTCCCGGTCCGCCCGGCTGCTAGCCTGCTGCCGAGCGCCGCCGGGTTTCCATGAACCTTCCCAATCTGCTCACGCTCTGCCGCATTGTCGCGATCCCGGCCTTCGCGCTCCTGTTGCTCTATTACGGCGCGGGATTCGGCGAAGGGCATCCGTCGCCCTGGCAACGTCACCTCGCCACCGCCCTCTTTCTCGCCGCGATTCTCACCGACGCCGTGGACGGCTATCTCGCCCGCCGCTGGAACCAGAAAACCCGGCTCGGCACCCTCCTTGACCCGCTTGCGGACAAGCTTCTCTTGGTCACGGCGCTCGTCCTGCTCTGCTGGAACCGCGGCGCCGCTTTTCCGCAACTCCCTCTGTGGTTCCCCGTCCTCGTCCTGAGCCGCGACATCCTCGTCGTGCTCGGCGTCGCCGTAATTTTCATGCTGGGCCGAGGCCTCGAAGTGCGGACGCACTGGACCGGCAAGATCTCGACGGGGCTCCAAATGACCACGTTGGCATTCGTCCTCTTCGGCCTCTCGGGCGCCGCGCTCACCACCGCAGTCTGGCTCACCGGTTTTTTCACCCTCGTCTCGGGGGTCATCTACTTCGTCCGCGGCGTCAAGCGCCTCGCCGGCTGAGCATTCCGAAGCCCTTCGAAAAACTGGATTGATCCGAATGCCGATCCTTCCTGCTTGCTCGCCTTCCTCCGGCGGTTTCTACTCGCGCACGGTTTTTCCGCCATGAAGATCTCCGTCCTCGGCCTCGGCCACGTGGGCCTCCCGCGCTCCCTGCAGTTCGTCCGCTCGGGAGCGGAAATCCTCGGCCTCGACGTGAATCAACTGCAGGAATGGAGCCCGCTCCTCGTGGACATCCGCAACGCCATGGCCGCGGTTCCCTGCCGGCCGGGGCAGGTCTGGAAGGCATGAGCGAGGCCCCCCTCGGCATCGGCGTCCTCGGGGCCGGCTACTGGGGCCCCAACCTCATCCGCAACGTCGCCGCCTGTCCGGACGCGCGCCTCGCCGCCGTCTGCGACGCGAACGAGGCCGCCCTGGCGAAGCAGCGCGCCCAGTACCCCGACGCCCGGTTCCATGCCCGCCTCGAGGCGCTGCTGGAGGACCCCGGCGTCGAAGCGGTGATCGTCGCCACGCCGGCGCGCCGGCATGCCGAGCATGCCCTGGCCGTCCTCAGATCGGGCCGCCACGCCCTCGTCGAAAAGCCCCTCGCCTCCTCGTCGGCTGCGACTCGCGAACTCGTGATCGAGGCCCGCCACCGCAAGCTTACCCTCATGGTGGGCCACACCTTCCTCCACAACAACGTCGTCGCCAAGGTCCGCGAGATCCTCGCCTCGGGCGCTCTCGGCGAGGTGCTCTACCTTTACAGCCAGCGGCTGAACCTCGGCCAGGTTCGCCACGACGTGGACGCCCTGTGGAATCTCGCCCCCCATGACATCAGCATCGCCGGCTTCCTCCTCGACGCGCGCCCCGTCCGCGTCCAGGCGACCGGCCTTTCCTACATCCGCAGGGAGCAGGGGATCGCCGACGTCAGCTTCTTCACCCTGCATTACGAGAACGGCGTCGCCGCCCATGGCCACGTCTCCTGGCTCGACCCGCTCAAGGTCCGCCAGCACGTCGTCGTCGGCAGCCGCAGGATGCTCGTCTACGACGACATGAGCCGGGACGCGCCCATCACGATCTACGACAAGAGTGTGGAGAAGGATTTCCTGCAGCCCTTCAGCAGCTTCGCCGAGTTCTCCACGCGGATCCGCGCCGGCGACGTGGAACGCCCCGCGATCGCCCTCGAGGAGCCTCTCGCCGAGGAGATCCGCCACTTCGTCCGCTCCGTCCGCTCCGCGCGACCGCCGCGCACCGACGGGATCCACGGGATGGAGGTCGTCCTCATCCTCGAGGCCCTCAGCCGTTCGATGGCCACCGGCGGCGGCGAAGTGGCGGTTGACTACTCCTCCATCCCCCTCCCGTGAAAGCCGAATCCCCAGGCGTCTTCGTTCATCCCACCAGCTCCGTTTCCGGGAAGGCCGTCGTCGGCGCGGGAACGAAGATCTGGCAGTTCTGCACCGTGCTCGGCGGGGCGCGCCTCGGACGAGATTGTCTCCTCTCCCAGAACGTTTACGTGGAAGGACGCGGCGTGATCGGAGACCGCGTCAAGATCAAGAACAACGTCTCCGTCTACGACTGCGTGACGATCGAGGACGACGCCTTCGTCGGGCCCAGCGTCGTCTTCACCAACGTCGCGAATCCGCGCAGCTTCGTCTCGCGCAAGGAGGAGTTCCTCCCCACGCGGATCTGCCGCGGCGCCACCCTCGGCGCCAACTGCACCATCGTCTGCGGCGTCACCGTCGGGGAGTACGCCTTCGTCGGCGCGGGGGCTGTCGTCACGCGGGACGTGCCGGCCCACGCGATCGTGCTCGGCGTGCCCGCCCGACGACGGGGCTGGGCCTGCCGCTGCGGGGTCACCCTGCCGAAGCGCGCCCGCGCGGTCTGTCCTTCGTGCAGGGCCGTCTACCGGGTTGGCCTGGGCGCCTGCCGTCTGCTCAGCGCCTAGCGTCGTTCCGCAGCAACCCGTCGTAGATTCCCCGCACGCGCGCCGCATAGGCGGCCGGATCGTGCCGGGGGGAAAGCAACTCGCGCGCGCGCGCGCCGAGATGCTTCCGCGCCTCCGCCGACCCGGCCAGCGCGAGCACCTCGCGGACAACCCCGTCGGTGTCCGCCGGCGCGAGGATCCTCCCCGCCTCGCCCCCGAAGAGCATCGGGGAACGCACGTCCGGGCAGGTCGCGATCACCGGCAGACCGCACAACCCCGCTTCGAAGGCCGAGCGCCCGATGCCCGCCAGCCCCTGCCCAAAGAGCACCGTCACCGCGTCCAACGCGGCGTAAACCGACGGGAGATCGGCGTGATATCCGGCGAACACCACGCGCCCGCCCAGGCCCGCCTCCGCGACGCGCGCCTTGAGCTCCGGTCCGAGGCCGTGTCCCGGACGGTCGTCGCCCACCAGCACGAAGCGCAGGCGGGCGTCCCGCGCGCACGCGGCGCGCGCCACCTCCAGGAACTGCCACACCCCCTTCTCCTCGTGCAGCGAAGCCACCTGGCCGACAAAGACCGAAGCGTCGTCCCCTCCCCCCGCGGCGCGGAGGCGCGGGCGCGTCCCAGCGTCGCCGCAGGGAGCCAGTGCGATCGGATTGGGAAGCAGTTCCGCCTTTGCACGGAGCGAGCCGGGAAGGGAAGCCAGCGTCTCCGAGTCCACGCACAGGACGCGCAGACGGCGGATCCGCGCGCAGGCGGCGAGCGCGCGGCGGGCCGCGCCCCGGGGAGCGATCACGGTGCGCGCGTGCATGACGACGGGCAGCCCCAGAGCCGCCGCATACCATGCGTAGGCCAGAAGGCTCGTTTCGTTCAGATGGATCAACTCCGCTCCGATTCGCTTCGCCACGGCGCGAAAACGCCCTCCGGCAGGCGCGAGCTTGGCCAGATGCCAGCCCCAAAGGAGCGGGCCGTAGCCCCGACCGTAAAGCGTCGTCGGGAACATCGGCATCCAACGCTCCCACACGACCTGCTCCGCGCCCAGTCCCAAAGCGGCTGCCACTTCCGCGCCGCAGCGGAGCAATACTCGCGCGCCGGCGCGTTCGGGGAGAAAACGCAGGAGCGTTCCGAGGCTGATCGTCGCGCCGCTCGGCTGCTGGGTATGGTTGACGTAAAGAATGCGCATGACGCCTTCTGCGGCCGCGCCGCCCTCGGCCCGCCGAGCATGCCCGCCGGCGCATCCCGCCTCAATCCTGTTCTCTCCTTCCCGGTGCCACGAATGCGCGACAGGGCTTCCGAACTCGTCTTCCGTCCTGCGGCGCCGCCGCTCCGTCTCTCAAAACCTCATCCCGAACCGCCGCGCCCACGCGCCGAAGCAGATCACTCGCCAAGTCGTCTGGTTGAAGGGCCGCGCGCCGCTCACCGTCTCCTCGAAATGTCGGGACAGTTCCTCTCCGTCCAGCACCTCCGCGAGTTGGCGTGCGGCGCCCCGCAGCTTCTCCCGGTAGACTCCCGTCGCCGTTTGGCGCAGCCACACTTCCTCCGAGGTTGCGAACCCCATCTTGTCGCGGCGCTGAAGCACCAGGTCCGGCACGCGCCCTCGCATCGCCTCGCGCAACGGCGCCTTGGTGAAGTCGCCGGCCATCTTGAGCGAGGAGGGCAGACTCAGGGCGAACTCGACGAGACGGAAATCCATGAAAGGCAGGCGGGCCTCCACCCCGAAGCGCATCGAATTGCGGTCTTCCCAGTGCAGGAGCATCGGCAGGTTGTTCCGTTCGATCTGCATCCGGGAAAGCTGCTGGACCCAGTCCTCATGACCCGGCGCCCGCAAGGAAAGCCGCCACGGCTTTCCGGCCCCGGCCCCAAGCGCCCCCCAGGCGGAGGCCTTCATCCAGGGAGGCACGGAGGATCGCCTGAGCAACGGACGGATCATCGCCTCCACCCGGAGGGGAAAATAGAGGTCCGCCACTTGGCGCAACACCGCTCCGAACCTCTGGCCGTGGACGCGCTGGAACGCCTGCCCCCGCTGGTGCGCCAGGCGGAACCTTCCCCCAAAAACCGCATCCAGGACAAACGGCGCCGCGAAGATCGGGTAGCTCGCGAGTTGCTCGTCGCCTCCCTGCCCGTCGAGCATCACCTTCACTCCCTCCGCGCGCGCCGCACGGAAGACGCAGCTCTGGGCGTAGATACTCGCGCTCGCGAACGGTTCGTCCTGATGCCAGACGAGATCGTCGAGCTCGCGAAAAAGTCCTTCGACCGAAGGAAAAACCTCCACTCCCCGGACGCGCGACTTCTCGACGACGGCATGGATGAAGCGCCGCTCGTCGAACCGCGCGTCCTCCATGCAGCTCGAGAACGCCATCTGCGGCGGCGCGCCGCCGCCGCGCAGTTCGTGGACCAGGGCGACGATCGAGGAGGAGTCCATGCCTCCCGAAAGGCAGGACCCCACGGGGACGTCCGACCGCAGGCGCAGCCGGACGCTGTCGCGCAGCAGCGCTCCGTATTGCTCACTGGCATCCGCCGCCGTACCCGACCACGGCTTCGGTGTGAGTTGGTACCAGCGCCGGATGGGCAGTTCCTCGCCCGGTTTCCATGACCTCAGATCCAGCGTCACGCGAGACCCCATCGGCAGATGAACCACGTCCCGCCAGAGCGTCCCCGACCCGTGCGACCCGTGGTCCTGCATCCCGTAAGCCAGGTAATCGAAGGCGTTCTGGGGGTGGATTTTCTTCGAGACGAACGGCAGCCCGGCGAGCTGCTTGATCTCCGAGGCCAGCCCGAACCCTTCGGGGGCGTTGACCACATAGAGCGGCTTCACCCCGAAGCGGTCGCGCGCGGCGAACAGCCGCTGCGCATGAGCGTCGTACAAGGCGAACGCGAACATCCCGTTGAGCCGTTCCAGGCATCCTTCGCCCCAGCAGGTCCAGGCGGCGAGAAGCACCTCCGTATCGCTCCGGCTGACGAAGCGATAGCCGCGCATCTCGAGCTCCGCGCGAATCTCGAGGTAGTTGTAGATCTCCCCGTTGAAAACGATCCAGAAACGCCCGTCGCCGTACGACATCGGCTGCGCCGCCGCGTCCGAGAGATCGAGGATGCTCAGCCGCCAATGTTCAAGACGCAGCGACCCGGCGGGCGTGGCGAAGTCCTTTCGCCCGTGGCCATCCGGCCCGCGATGCGACGGCGGCGTAAGCGCCGATTCCGGCGGAGGCAGTCCAAGGTAGGCGAGGATGCCGCACATGGGGGATCAAGGAGCAGGGAGCGGTAAGCGGTAAGCCGTGAGCCGTGAGCCGTGAGCAGACGGAGGATACATGCAATCCGTCATCCCTTCGCCGGACTCGCTTGGGCGGCAAGGCTTCGACGAAGGCCGTAGGTCAACGCCATACACTCGTTCACCAACCCCGAGACCTTTTCACAAACTTCTGGAGTCGAAAAGTTCAGGCGGGAGCAAATCTCGAGTTGGGTCTCCAGCTCGCTCAACGAACCCAGGGCAATGGCAAGATGCCGACGGAACTCATCCGGCGACCTTCCAGCAGCACCCTCGGCAATGTTCGAAGGCGCTGAAACCGCCGCCCTCCGCATCTGGAGAGACAGGCCGTAGAGTTCGGAAGAAGGCAGGCTGCGGACCAAATCGTACACGAGCACGACCACATCCATGGCCTTCTGCCAAGCCATCAGGTTGCGATGCGGTTTCGGGCTTTTCGCTGCGGACTGCGGTTCGTGTTGGTTTTGCATCATGCTTCAGCTCCTCTCCTGGTTCACTGCCGGCCGCTCCCTGCTCACTGCTCACTGCTCACTGCTCACTGCTCACTGCTCACTGCTCCCTGCTCACTTTCTGCAGCGCCCGCTCCAGCTCCGCGTCCAACCCCTGGCCGGTCCACCAGTCGTAGATCGCCTTCGGGGTTGCGCCCCACCCGTTCTTCTCCACGATGTAATCGAGAACTTTCTCGTAAAGCTGAAACCATCGGAGGTCGTCCATCTGGTTTGGATGCCACAGCAGGGTGATCACCCCCTTCGTCGCGGCCACGCGATCGATCAGCAGGCGGCAGACGCGATAGGCAGAGTCCTCCCCGAGGAAGAGGTTGTCCTTCCGCAGCAACGCGCCGTCATGAAGGACCAACGGAATTTCGAGCAATCCGATCGGTTCGCCGCTCGATGGATCCTTCAACGCAAACGGATAGGCGATCCCGTTCCGGAACCCGATGTCCCGGTTGAAGCCCAGGGTGGAGTCGGTCTGGAACCCGGCCCTCACCTGCGCCAGCGGCGTCCGGAGAACGTCGAATCTCAGGTTATGCTGCCGCGTGGACCAGATCGCGCGTCCGAGACACTCCTCCACGTCCTCCTTTTGCTCCCGCAGCAGGTCCGCGTCCAGTGCCGAATGGAGGCTCCCATGGAGACCGATCCCCCACCCGAGCTTCACGACATCTCGCAGCATCTCGCGCACGGAGCAGCGCCTGCCGCGGTACCACGTCGGATCGCTCCAGGTATAGGTGCAGTCGCGCGGGTGCCGCCGACGCACCCGGGTCGGGAAGACGAAGAAGGTTGAACGAAATCCGCGCTTGCGTTCCGCCTCGATCCAGGGGGTCATGAGGTCCACGTTTTGGGGACGGTGCCGCAGCCCGGCCACGCTCAGACAATGACGAAGCTTTTCGCCGGGGTTCTTCGCATGCCGCACGAGAGAGCCGATCGTGCGAAGCAGTTCCCGGCGGCTGTTGATTTGGACCGAGTCCAGGTCGTGCGTCAGGCACGCCGCGAAGGCCTTCCCCTCCGGCCAGCGGATGCGATCCAGCCAGCCGGACACTTTTCCGCAAAGGGCCTCATTGACGACCGGGCGATAGAGCGAAGCGTCCCACCGCCGCGGACTGTGATGCGCCTCGTAATTGCCGATCTCGTCCCGGTCGGAAGACTCGATCTCCTCCGCTCCGTATAGCATGTGCAGCACGCCCCGAATCTACCGGTTGCGCAAAGCGACTTCAATCTTCTCATGGCTCACGGCTCTCTGCTTGCCGCTTGCCACCCGCGCTCTGTAGTTTTTCCGCATGGCTTTCGAAGATCAGGAGGCGGCGCCTTCCGCCGGCTCCGGCAGCGCCCGCTTCTTCCGTTCGGGCGGCATCTACCTCGGCGCCAACCTGCTGAACGCCGCGCTCGCCTTCCTCCTCGTTCCCATCCTCACGCGCCACCTCAGCCCCGTGGACTACGGGGTCACCGCCACCGCGACGGTCCTGATCCAGATCCTGACGATGGCGATCAGCCTGAACGCCTACGGCCTCGTCTATCGCGAATATTTCACCGCCGCGCGCTCCACGCTCTCCGCCCTGCTCAGCACGGCGGTCTGTCTCCCGGCCGGCCTGGCTGCATTGCTCACCCCTCTCTTCTTCCTCGGAGGGCCGATCCTCGAGCGGCTCACGGCGTTTCCCGCCTCCTGGGCCGGATGCCTCGGATTCCTCGCGTTTGCCCAAACGCTCCAGAACATCTCGCTGGGCATGCTCCAGGCCCGTTCAGAAGCCGGGCGCTTCGGCGTGTGGCAGATCCTTTCCTCCTCGCTTAATCTGGGTCTCTCGATCCTCTTCGTCGTCGGGTTCGGCATGGATTGGCGCGGACGGATGCTCGCCCTCGTCGCCGTCGCCACGCTCATGAGTCTCGCCTTCGCCGCAGAACTCGGCGGGCGGCTCCGCCTCCTGCGCCCGAGGCTCGAGCGGGAATCGCTTCGCGCGCTGGCGCGCTTCGGCCTGCCGCTCCTCCCCCATTTCGCCGGCGGCTGGGTGATGACGATGTCGCCGCGCCTCTTTCTCAACCACATGTCGGGCCTCGCCGAGACCGGCCTCTACAGCGTGGCCTACAATCTGGCCTCACCCCTGATGATCCTCATCGGAGCGGCCAACCAGGCCTACATCCCCCTCCTGTTCGGCAAGCTCTCGGCGTGGGAAAGGGCGGAGGGCGAGCGGCAAGCGGCAAGCGGCGGGCCGCGGGTCGGAGAACCCTGCTCCCCGCTCCCCGCTCCCTGCTCCACGCTCCCTGCTCCCTCCTCACCGCTCCCTGCTCCCCGCTCACTGCTCCCTGCTCACCGCTCACCGCTCACGGACCAAATCCGCTTCTGCCGCCTTCTCCTCCTGGCCTGCGCCGCCCTCCCCTTCGCCGCCGTCGCCCTCTGGCTGGGCGTCCGCTGGATCCTCCCGTGGCTCGTCGGGCCGAAGTTCCTGGCGTGCGCCCCGTACGTCTTCTGGCTCGCGCTCGCCCTCGCCTTCAACGGAATCTACTACATCTTCGGCAACTTCGTTCTCTACTCGAAGAAGACGCGGCTCCTCTCGTGGCGCGCCGATTTCCTCGGAGGTCTCTCCACCCTGGTCCTCTGCCCGCTCGGGATCCATTTCTGGGGCGGCGTGGGGGCCGCCGCCGCCACCGCCGCCGCCTTTGCCATCTCGTGTCTCGGCGGCATCACCGCCGCCTGCCGGGCCCACCCCATGCCGTGGGGCGCCACCCTGCGCGGGATGCTGCGTGGTGGCGACCCACGCGGCGGGCCTCCGGCCCGTGGCCCCGTGTCCGGTTCCTGATGGTGGCTTGACACCTGAGAAGCCATGTCTACCATGCCGTCAGATTTCTACGAAAAACGACGACGCCCACGGCGGGTACCATGACCCTTTTCCCCCGAGCGCTGCGCTTGCCCCGTGAGAGCTTCTTCCTGCTCGGCCCGCGCGGAACCGGCAAGAGCACCTGGCTGCGGACCGTGCGGACGGACGCGCGCTGGGTGGATCTTCTCCGTGAGGAGGTCTTCCAGCGCCTCCTCGTGGCGCCTGAACGCTTCGCCGACGAACTCCGCCCGCTGCCTCGCGGTTCCTGGGTGATCGTGGACGAGATCCAGCGTCTTCCCTCACTCCTCCACGAGGTGCATCGGGTCATCGAGGAACAGGGATTGCGATTCTGCCTCTGTGGATCCAGCGCCCGCAAACTTCGGCGTGCGGGCGTCAACTTGCTGGGAGGGCGCGCGCTCAAGCGGGCCATGCATCCGCTTTTGCCCGAGGAGATGGGAGCCGCGTTCGACCTCGAATCGACCCTGCGCCATGGCACCCTGCCGGTGATCCTGGCGTCGGAGGAACGGGAGGAGCGGCTGGGCGCCTACGCCCAGCTCTACCTCAAGGAGGAGGTCCAGGCGGAAGCCCTCGTGCGAAACCTTCCCGGCTTCGCCCGCTTCCTCCCCATCGCCGCGCTCTACCACGGCCAGAGCCTCAACGTGGCGAACATCGCGCGCGAGGCAGGCGTCGCGCGCACGACCGTCAACGGATACCTCGAGATCCTTGAGGAAACCCTGCTCTGTTTCCGCGTGGAGGCGCACGAGGCGCGATTGCGCGTGAGGGAACGCAAGCACCCGAAGTGGTACTGGTGCGATCCCGGGCTGGCCCGCGCCATGAAGGGCGGAAGGGGACCGCTCGCCATTGAGGAACGCGGCGCGCTCTTCGAGGGGTGGGTCGCGCAGACCCTCCGCGCCTACCGCGACTACCGCGGGGCGTTCGAGGATTTTTCCTGCTGGGCGCCCACCGAGAGCCGCGAGGTGGAGGTGGACTTCCTCCTCCGTCGTGGCGCGCATTTCGTCGCCGTGGAGGCCAAAGCGGGCGCGCGTTTCCAGGAGAACTGGTGCGCCGGCTTGCGCACCATCGCCCCGTTGCGCGGCCTGAAACGAAGAATCGTGGTCTGCCCTCATGGCCCCTCCATGTGCTTGCGGGACGGCATCGAAGTCGTTCCCGCGCTGGAGTTCGCGCGGATGCTCTCGCAGAACGCCCTCTTCCCATGATTCCAGCCTCCACGCTCCTCCTCTGCTTCTTGGCCATCCTTCTCGGGGGCATCGGCGCCGCCGCCGCCTTCGCCATCTCGTGCCTCGGCGGCATCACCGCCGCCTGCCGGGCCCACCCCATGCCGTGGGGCGCGGCACTGCGCAGCCTCCTGCGCCCGGATGCGGCGAGCAGAAACCAGTCAGCGGTGAGCCGTGAGCCGTGAGCAGCCCCGACCTCTTCCCGTTCTTCCTCAGATGTTCTGCACTTCATATTCCCCACCGCTTCCCACAGGACTCCCTCACTTCGGCAGCGGCCACTCAAAGACCCCGGCATCCACCTCCCGCACATTCTTGAGAAAATAGAGGTCCACGACACGGCCCTCTGGCACCGACGCAAGGCGGCGGAAGAGTCGGGGCAGGCATTCCTCCACCAGCACGAATCCCTTCGACAAAAGAAGGTCCGGAACGCACGGGATGTTGAAACCCATCGTTTCGACGATCAACAGTAGTGGGAGTTTCTCCTCCTCGAGAAATCTCGCGCCTCCATCGAGAACGGAGGCCTCAAAGCCCTCAACATCCACCTTGATGATCACGTTGCCCCAAGAGGACCGTTCGGATACGGGAAGGCCCCGAACGTAAGCATCAAGCGTTGTTGTTCGGACCCGGAACGTTTCGGGACGATGCCGTTCCATCCGGTGGATGCGACGGCCGCGGTCGACGTCCTTAATCAGTGATCCGCCGCCGCTGTCACCAAGTTCAACATGCAGCTCCGCATCGCCCTCCCGGTCGGAGAGCGCTATCTCGTTGACGACCGCTTCGACCCCGTTCCTCTTCAGGTTCACCAAGAGCTGCGTCCTCGCCTTCGGGTTTGGCTCGAAGGCGTGTATCCGCCGCGGTTGCCGCAGACGCAGCGCAGCAGGCACAGTAACCGTACCCAGGTTGGCCCCGATATCGAATAGTACGGAGGCGTGATCCAAGCACATGGGCACTGCAGCCAGCGGTCCATCAAGTCCAAACAGCGGCGCGACTCTTTGGATATACTCCGCCGCGTTATACTCCATCTGATACGGGACCCAGCACTGCAACTCCGCCCCATTCATATGTCGGATCACTGGGCGATCCAAAAGGGCAACATTGAAGAACGAGCCGTCGAGAAACCGGGCGACGCGGGTCCCGAAAACCCGGCAGCAGACTTGATTGAGGGAGCAGAGCCAGCGGGCAGGGCAGACGCGAGCCATTCGCCCCAGGACCAGGAGCGGCACGTAGAGCAGAGTTTGGAGTCGGTTGAAAATGCGGTTTGAAAGCGTGGCCATGGTGACGTATCCGAGGCAGCATGGATCTCGGACAGCCGCCCCCTTTTAGGTGCACCAAGGTTCCTCTTGCAACCTTTTTGCACGGTGTGAAACGTTCGCTGATCAGGTTCCTCATCCGCCTCCTGCGGACCTTCTGCCGCCCTTCGAGACCGCTCTCGGCTCGCGGTCTGCGGCTCACGGTCCTCGTCCCCGGTTACGCGGGGCTCGGGAACTTCATCATGATGACGCCGCTTTTCGCTGCGATCAAAAGGGAGTTTCCCGGCTCCAGGGTGATCCTCGTGGCCGGAAACCCCTGGGGCGCGGAGCATGTCCTTGCAGGCTCCGGCCTTGTGGACCGCACCGTGATCGTCCCCGAAAACGCCGCGCTCGGGCGCCGGCTCCTCGCCTTTGCTCGCCTTCGCGCCGAGCGGCCGGATGTCGTGTTCCTCCCGTGCAACGCCTCGCCTCCCTTCGTCTGGCTTGGCGCGCTGCTCGCCGGCGCACCGGTCCGCGTCGGCCACACGCTCGACGCCCTTGGCCGGGACATGTCATGGACGCGCGCCGTGCTCACGCATGAAGTCTCCTTGCGTTTGGGCATCCACGAAACCGATTTCGGGCTCGATCTCCTCGATGCCCTCGCCGGGCACTCCGTCTCCCGCGAAGGGCTCGCTCCGCGGATCGCCTCGGCGCCCTCCGAGGCGACGCTGGAAAAGTTCGGTCTCGCGCCGCGCGGCTATCTCGTCCTCCAGGTTTCCGCCGCCAATGCTCAAGCCACGCCGAAGCGCTGGCCGATCGAGAACTTCGCCCGTCTCGCAGAGCGCCTCCACGCCGACGGAGAACGACTCGTGCTCCTCGGCGATCGTGACGATCGCGCGATCACGAATCAGTTTCTCGCCGTCTGCCCCGCGCCCGTCACGGATCTGACAGGGCGCACCAGCATTCCCGAAGCGGCGGCACTCCTCGCCGCCGCGAAGGCCCTCGTCTGCCACGACAGCGGCCTCATGCACATCGGGGACGCAGTGGGCGCGCCCCTCGTGGCCCTCTTCGGCCCGACCGACCTTGCAGTGACCGGCCCCCGCGCGCCGACGAGCCGGGTGGTCCGCAGGGAGACGCTCCCCTGCATCGGCTGCATGAAGAACTTCGGGAAGACCGAGGCCGAAGCGCTCCGGGACTGCCGCCGCGAGTTGGAGTGCATGCGCTCGATCTCGATCGAGCAGGTGCTTGCCGCGGTGCGCGAGCTCCTCCCCCCGGCCGCTTGACATGCCCCTTCGCCCTCCCGAGCATCGCGCCCGATGAGCGAGGTCTTCCGAAGCAGCCGCCACGCCCTCCCCGAGAAGGTCGCCGCCTTCGTCGAGCGACACGGTTGCCTCTTCCAACAGCCCTGGTGGCTGAATGCCGTCTGCGTGCCCCCGTGGTCGTGGGAATACCTCTGGCTCGAAAAGGGCGGGGAAGTCGCTGCCGCTTGGCCCCTCCCGTTCAAGGACCGACTCGGGCTCCGCCTCAACTTCGACGCCGTCAACAAGGTTCCGTCCTCCGCGACCGGGGCGTGGTCTGGATTCTCGAACTCGAAAAAGATCCCCGCTCGGGTCGTTTCGCCCTCCGTTCCCTCGCGCCCTCCGCCGCTTTCCCGCCCCGGCCTCCGCAGCTTCCGCGAAGGAGGCTCTCTGCTCGCCTCTGGCGATTTCTCGATTTCTCGATTTCTCACCCCTTTCCCGAATTTCTCCTCACTCTCCACCCTCTCTTCATCCCTCTCCGCCCCATGATCGTCGTTGTCCAGAGCATCGGCCAGATCGGCAACCGCCTCGAGCAGTTCTCCCATCTGATCGCGTTCTGCAGGGACCACGGGCATCGCCTCGTCAACCCGGCCTTCTCCCTTTACTCGGAGTTCTTCGAGGACACCCACCGCGACCTCCTCTGCCGGTATCCGCCCCGCCCTTCGCCGTGGGGGGGCAAGCCCTTCCAACGCCTCGCGTACTACCTCCTGCGGACGGCCGCAGCGCTCAAGCTGCTGCGCCTCGTCCCGTGCAGCGCGTGGATCAACCACCCGTGGGACGCCGGCGCCTACGACCTCGACCAGCCCGCCTTCGTCGAACTGGCCCGACGCAAGAGGATCATCTTCCTCACCGGCGCGTGGAAACACCGCGCCTGGAGAAACTACGAGGCGCACCTCGAGGTGACTCGTCACCACTTCCGTCTCATCCCGGAACTGCGTGAGCGTCTCCGGCGCCACTTCGCCCCGATCCGCGCCGCCGGCGACGTGGTCGTGGGCGCGCACATCCGCCAGGGAGACAATGCCACGGACCCGGTCCGCCGCGACTGCTTCCCGAGCGAGGCCTACGCGAAGGTCATGCGCAAGATCGCCGCCCTTTTCCCCGGGAAGAAGGTCGTCTTCCTCGTCTGTTCCAATCAGGAACAGCCGGCCCGCCTCTTCGAGGGGATGACCATCTTCCGTGGGCCCGGCGCGTTCATCGAGGACATGTATATCCTCGCGGAGTGCGATTACCTCGTGGGCGCCGGCCAGAGTTCCTTCTCGGCCTGGGCCTCGATGATGGGCCAGAAACCGCGCCTCGGCCTTTTCGACCCCGACGCACCGATCGCCCTCGGAGACTTCAAGGTCTGCAAGGGACTCGAGTAGGCGGAAGCGGGATCATCAAGGTTTCTTCTTCGAAATCGGGATCGCCTGAAGATGAGGCAGTCCTTTCCGCCCCGCGACGATGACGCCGTCGTGGGAGAACGTCTCGAGCAGGTCGGCGTCTGCGAGAACGACGTAGCCGGAGCGCTCCAATAAATCGAGGCATTCGTAGTGCAGACGATTGGAGTGTGACGAGATGAAGACGTAGTCGATGTTGCGTTTTTCGAGGCTTTCTCGGGCACCCTGCAGCATCTCAAGTTCGTGTCCCTGGATGTCCGCATGCAGGAGATCGAGATGATTCAGGGCGAATTCCCGCATCAACGAATCCACGCACCGGGTGGGCGCGACAGCCGCTTCTTGGGCAGGCCGGTCGCTCTCCCCAACGAACGCGCGGAGAAACCGTGCCTTCCGACCATTTGTTTCAAAGTTCATCTGGCCGAAATGGAGGTTCTCTTCCTCGGGCTCGACGCAAAAGCATTTCGCCCCGGCCACGCACTGGCCGAACCACAAGGAGTAAAAAGCCCAGTAGGATCCCAACTCGAGCATGGAGGCCTTGGGAGACAACCACCGGAGCACCTGAGAAAACGCGAACTCCTCCTGCGGCTCGTGAACCCCGCCGTTGGCCCGGAGCAGGCGGGTCATGCCTTCCCCCACGTAACTGTTTGGCACCACGCGAACCCCGTTGTGCATGATCAGGCACCCGTCCTGGAGGGTGCCTGCGCCGTTCACTTTGGGAATACGGGCGTTGTCCGGCGAGGCAAGAACCTCCCGGATCTTAAGATCGAACGATTCCGTCGCCGCCCACCGCGCGGCGAAGATGCGGAAGGCCACATAAAGACGCATCCGGTGAATCACCCCCGGAGGTCGCAGCAGAATCCGTCGAGCCATCTCGAATTTATCCAAACGTCTCATGAATCGCTCCATTGACGTTTCAAAACGCGGACCATGGAACGCGCGAAACTGAAGCCTCTCGAAGCGGTTTTGCGAATGACAAAGTAGGGCGTCTGGACCGCTCCGAATGACCGGAAGAACCGTTCGATCGGCTCGACCATCGAGCCTTCGAAGTCGAAGGCCCTGCCCGAGGCGCACGCAAACTTGATCGCTTCCCAGACCAGCAGACTGCCCGCGCCACTCTTGCGCAGGGCAGGGTCTCCGCCTCCACAAAGGTAGTACACCGTTCGGTCGTCCCACACGAGGTAGACGGCGGCGTGTTCGCGGCCCTCCGGGTCCACGGCCAGGAGAATCTTTCGGCGGCCCCGCGCGGCGCAATGGGCGTCCAGGCGCGAGAGGAGGGCTTCCGAGTGCCCAAAGGTTTTCGCCTGGCGCGAAAGCGTCAGTTTGTGAAGGGCGATCACCCTCTGGAAATCCTCCCCCTCCCTCACCTGAACCAGCTTCTCCGCCTTGCGGACGTCGCTGCGGACATTGTCCCGGGTTTCCTTCCAACAGGACTCCGGATCGCGTCCCGAAGGAATCACGTACGTGTAATGGGTCGTCTGACGAAACCCGAGCCAGTAGAGCGGAAGCCAGTTCCCGGAAGTGGGGGCGAAATGCTGCTGGAACGTGGCGAAGGAAGGCAGCTTCGACGCCAACTCGGTGATGAGGTCCTTCTCTTCGCCGAGGCGGACCGCGGACTTCGCCACGGAGGGGCGCAGGACCGGGCCCAGGTATGCCGTCCAGTCCGGCGGCTCGATGACGCGCCGCCCGAGGATCACCTTGTACGGCACCGGCCAGGCGGCGGCGACCTCGTCCCCGCGCTCCACCCAGGCGCAACTCCACCGCCATGGCGTCACGCAGACTGCGTCGAGCCACCACGGCTGCTGGAAGAGGCAACCATGTTTCTCCAGGAAGGCAACCGCCTTCTCGGGAACCGCTTTTTGCGGAGGGGGAGCCTCGCTCATGGCGCGAGACAAAACGCCGGGAATGGCATGCCCAGCAATCGCTTGGGGATCTCACGTTCCGTTTCTGGCATAGCCTCAGGCTAGTCGGTAGAGGGCACCTCTGGCAAGCCGATGGCAGGAGGAGCTCCCGCTCCCTGCTCCCCGCTCCCCGCTCCCCGCCCTCCGCCCCCCGCTCCCCGCCCTCCGCCCCCCGCTCCCCGCTCACTGCTCCCTGCTCCCTGCTCACTGCTCCCTGCTCACCGCTCCCCAGGTACTCCTGCACCAGGCCCTCGATCACGTCGCGCAGCGACCGGCGCGTGTCCACGAACTCGGTGCCGTCGCCGGCGTAACGCGGCTCGAACCATTCGGCAAGCGGGCTCTCGAGTCCCGCAAGGGTCACGTGATGCGCGAGGCCGTCCGACACCATGTCCTCCATCATCGTGTAGCCCGTCTCGAGATACCAGATGGGGATCCGGTACGGCAGGAGCTCGTAGAGGAACGTGGTCATCGTTCCCGCCGCCGCGTCCACCGTCGAGAGCAGTTCGTCCGAAAGCTTCTCCGCGATCTCGATCTTGTCGCGATGGCGCAACTGGTAGCTGGCGAGCTGGTCCTCGATCGGCTCGTCCGGGCGGGTCTTCA
>JADZFN010000014.1 GCA_020849895.1 Verrucomicrobiia bacterium
AGTGGGCTTGGCCAGCCGACACAACGCCGCCCAAAGCCCGTTCCCGCCGCAACCCCTCTGGGCGCGGGCTATTTTGGCCAAATCCAGCGTTGCCTCGGCGCTCAAAGCCCACTGCGGGGATTCTCGCACCTCGGCGCCTTGGCTTTGGCCAAAATGGCCTCCCGCAGAGGGCAGTCGAATTTTCAAACACCCTCTTAGGCTGCAAATCAGGGCGGTCAGGATGCGTTCCGCTTTGCAGGTCGCCTCGTGGAGGGAGTCGTAAGCCTTGGGGCTCACATCGCCCAGACTTCGGACGACCTCCAACTGTGTCTGCGCTTCCAACAAGGACCCGGGAGACATTTGACCCGCGGCGTTCATGCTGCCCTTTGTCACTTGGTCACTCAGCCACTTTCAGACGCAGAACTGCTGCGCGAAGGCGGCGAGGGTGCGGGCGGTGGCGGCGACGGACGCGAGCGGGATCTGTTCCTCCTTCGAGTGAGCGACCTTGAGGGTGCCCGCACCCAGCACGACCGTGGGAATGCCGAGCTGGTTGTTGTAAAACCACGCGTCGCAGGAGGCCGTCATCGCCCCGACTTCGAGCGGCGCGCCGGCGGCCTCCGCCGCGTCGAGGAGCGCCCGGGGAAACGGATGTGCCGGCGTCACGACGCTGCTGTCGTGGCGGTACATGAACGTGAGCGCGTAGCACCCCTTGAGCGCGCCGTCGGCGGCCCGATCGAGTGCGGCGCGCATCCCGTCCATCACCTGTTCCTTGGTCGTGTTGGGCAGGAGACCGAGCACGCCCTCCATCGTGGCGCGACTCGGAGCGGCGGCGGGCCAGTTGCCCGCCTCGAGCCGGCCGAAGGTGATCGGCATCGGATTCGGATGCGGATCGAACAATGGAAAACCGCGCGACGCGGCGAGAAGCGCGGCGTGATAATCCTCGAGCGCGGCGATCGCATCGCGCGCCATGAGCAGCGCGCTGCGCGTCTGTCCCGCCTGGCCGCTGTGCCCGGCGACCCCCTGAAACACGATGCGAAACCATACCGCCCCGCGGATCGAGGTGAACAGCCTGCCTTCGGACGCTTCGAGAACGATGCAGCCGTCGGCCGTTTCCTTCGTACGCGCCATTGCGAGCGTGCCGTTGCCGCCGTTCTCCTCCTCGACGACAAGGTGGCCAACGAGGTCCCCCGCGGTCCGCACGCCGGCGGCGTCAAGCGCCTTCAATGCCAGCCAGAGGACGGCGACCTGCCCCTTGTCGTCGCACGCGCCGCGCCCGTAAAGGACGCCGTTCTCGACACGCCCGCTCCAAGGGTCCGTCATCCCTTCGGAAGGCGGAACGACATCGGTATGGGCGTTGACGAGGAGCTTCTTCCCTCGGCCCATCCCTTTGCGAACGACGCGGAGGTTGAAGCGCCCGTCGTAACGGAGGTCGGGAATCGGATCGGAATAATCGGGATCCTGCTTGATCGCATCGGAGAGGGGAACGCGTTCGACCTGAACACCGAGCTTCGCGAACGCGCGCTCGCAGAAGAGCATCGCCTCCTGTTCTTGACCGGGTAGCGACGGGATCCGGACGAGTTCCTGGAGGAAACGGGTGGCGTCGGGGAGATGCGTTTGAACGGCGGCGGCAAGAGGGTCCGTCATGGGAGTAGAAAATCGAGAGGGAAAGCAAATCCGAAGCGCGGAAAATGGAAGGACACGGATGCGGCGGGAGATGAGGCGATTTTTACACGCGGACTTCCTTCAGATTTTGAGAATCGGATTTCAAATGTCAGCCGGCCGACAACTTGAGGCGACCGAGGCAGCTCTCCATGATCGCAAGACTCTCGTCGGCCTCCGCCTTCGTGATGACAAGCGGCGGGGCGACGCGGATCACGTTGCCATGCATCCCGACCGAACCGATGAGGAGGCCGTGGTTCGCACAATCGTTGATGAGCGGCTTGATCAACTCCGGCGCGGGTTCCTTTGTGATCTTGTCTTTCACGAACTCCAAGCCCATGACGAGCCCCATGCCGCGAGCTTCGCCGAGATAGGGGCATTTCTCCGCCATCTCGCGGAGGCGCGAAAGCATATACGCGCCCATCTTCGCCGAATTCTCGACAAGCGGTTCTTTCTCGTAGATGTCGAGCACGGCGCAGACGGCCGAGCTGGCCATGGGGTTGCCGCCAAGGGTGCTCGACATCTCGCCCTTCGAGAGACAGGAAAACACTTCGGCCGTCGCCGCGACCGCCGAAACGGGCACGCCGCAGCCGATGGCCTTGCCGATGGTGAGGAGGTCGGGCTCCACGCCTTCGTGTTCGACGGCCCACATTTTCCCCGTGCGTCCGTAGGAGGCCTGGACCTCGTCCACGGTAAGGAGCATGCCGCGCGCGTGGACCCATTGCTCGAGCTTCTTGAGCCAGCCTTTCGGAGGAAAGATGAAGCCCGAGGCGCCTTCGTATGGTTCGACGATGCAGCCGGCCAGGCTGCCGGTGGAGTTCGCCATCACGATCTCTTCGAGAAACGCGAAATACCGCTTGAACTCGGGGTCGCCGTCGCACCAGCCCGCCGGATCGCGGTAAGGATTCGGGTACGGGGCGCGGATCATGCCGGGGATCGTCGGACCGTAGCCTTTCTTTGGGCCGGGCATGCCCCCCATGGAGGCGCCAGCGGAGGTGCGCCCGTGAAACCCGCCGTGAAAACCGAGGATCTCGTACTTGCCGGTGCGACGCTTCATCAGGCGGTGCGCCGCTTCGGTGGTCTCGCTTCCGGTCGAGAGGAAGAAGCATCGGTCAAGGGGTTTCGGCAGCGCCTTCACGAGGCGTTCGGCGGCGGCGATGCGCTCGACGTTCGCGCACTCATAGTTGTTGAGAAGGCGCGCGGCGGCCTTCTGAGTGGCTGCGACAAGATGGGGATGGCAGTGGCCGACGTTGGTGACGAGCACGCCGCACGTCCAGTCGAGATAGGTGTTCCCGTCCACGTCGGTGACGACGCAACCCTTGGCATGGTCCCAGACGACGGGGGCTTGGTAGCCGACGACGTCAGCTTCATACTTGTGCCATTTTTCGAGGAGGGCCTTCCCTTGGGGGCCGGGAAGCGGGCCGTGGACGGATGCGGTTTTCATAAAAGGGAGAGACCGGAAGGAAGAAAGGCTCAAGAGCCCGGAGGGCCAAAAGGATCACGAAGGCGCATGGCTCGGAGGCGGGCGCTCAACAGGCGCGCGATCTCGCGGACCTTTCCTTTCACTTCCCGCCTCGGCAGCGTTGCTCCTCCGCGCCCTTCAGAACCTCCTTGTTGACGACACAACGGGCGGTCCCCCCTTTCGCGAAGGCGAGAATGTCGTCGAGGATGCTCTTGCGGATCTCCCAGCCGGCCTCTTCGGACGCCCAGCCGATGTGCGGAGTGAGAATGACGTTCGGCGCACCGAAAAGCGGGTGCGAGACCGGGGGCGGTTCGATGTCGAACACGTCAATCGCCGCGCCTGCGAGCTTCCCTTCCTTGAGTGCGGCGGCGAGCGCGCCGGCGTCCACGATGGGGCCGCGCGCGGTGTTCACGAGATAGGCGGTCGGCTTCATCAAGCTGAGCGTCTTCGCGTTGATGAGGTGACGCGTCTCGGGCGTCACCGGCGTATGGAGCGTCACATAATCCGACTCTTTCAAAAGCTGTTCGAGGCTCACGAGCGGGACCTCGGGCTTCCGTCCGGCGGGCAGGCAGGGATCATGGGCGAGGAGTTTCATCCCGAAGCTCCTGAGCTTGCGGGCGACGGCGCTACCGATGCGCCCGAGGCCGACGAGGCCAAGCGTCTTGCCGTCCATCCGACGGATCGGGAAAAGTTCCGAGAAATCCCATTGACCGCGCGCGCTCGAGTCGTCGAGGGTCTTTCGGCTCCAGACGACCTTGCGGGCACACGCAAAAACGAGGGCGATCGCGTGCTCGGCGACGTCCTCGACACAGTAGTCGGGCTGGTAGGCGAAGACGATCCCCTGCTTCGTGCAGGCGGCGACATCCACGTTATCGTAGCCGATCCCGTGCCGGATGAGCAGCTTGCAGCGGTCGAGCTTTGCGATGAGCGCGGCGTCGAACTTCACCATGTTCACCACGATCACGTCGGCGCCGGCGACCTTCGCGAGCACCTCGCCTTCGGGCTTGAACTTGAGCTGGTGCGCAGCGAAGCCAATGCCCGCCTTGGCCAGTTCGCCCGCCTCCCAGTCGAGGTTGTCTTCAATGTAGTCGGTGACGACGGCGTGGATTTTCTTCATAGGAGCAAGGAGCGGGAAACCGGAATCGGCGCGGAGGATGGTTTAGGCGCCTCACTCGTCCACCGCCACCCATTTTTTCTCGGCATCGGAGCGATAGATCGCCTCGACGACCTTGAGGGCGGCGATCCCGTCGTCGCCGGTCACGGGCGGCGGACGGCCGCTGCGCACGGCATCCATGAAGGCGCGCACATATTCGCGGCCCATGAATCCGACGTAGCCCGGAGTAGGCTGAAGCTCGAACTCGCGCGTCACGCGGGGGGCGCCCACGAAGGCGGGATGATCGCTGCACACAAAAAGGCGGTCCTTCTCCCCTTCGAACGCAGGCGCCCACATGACCGCGCCCAGCGTGCCGCGAACGGAAAGATAGAGATCGCGCCCGTAGGGAAAGGCATCGGGCACGGTGTAGCTGATGTCGAGCGCGGCGATCGCCCCGCCGCGGAAGCGGAGGTGGGCAAAGGAGTTGTCCTCGATGTCGTAGTCCGCGTTCACCTTCACGTTCCGCCCGCTGACCTCGGCGACTTCGTCCTCGAACATCCAGCGGAAGAGGTCAATCCAGTGGACGCCGAGGTTGTACATCGGGCCGCCGCCGGAAAGCGCCTTGCGCAGCATCCAGGGCGAGCCGCCGTCAAGATAGCGCTGGAGGCGCCCCGCAGCGCAGCGACCTTCGGCGCCGACGACGCGCCCGACGAGCCCCTCTCTGACGATTCGCTTGAACTCGCGGGCGACCGGATGGAAGCGCCACGCGTAGCCCGTGGTGAGCCGCACGCCCCCCTTCTTCGCGGCGTCGGCGATCCTTCGCGCGCCCGCCGAACTGGCGGCCATCGGTTTCTCGACCATGAGATGGATTCCGCGCGCCGCGCAGTCCTCGGCTGCGGCGGGGCAATCCGCATGAGGCAGGAAGATCGCGGCGACCTCGATTTTCTCCTTCGCGAGGAGGTCGTCGAGCGAGACGTAACCGCGCAGGGAGAACTCCTTGCAAAACGGCTCGCGAAGCTTGGCGTCCGCCTCGGCGACGGCGACCACCCGCACGCCGGGGACCCCCTGGAAATGCGGCATGTAGGCGCGCGGGTGCAGATGCCCAAGCCCCACGAGGGCCACATGGAGAGGAGACGAGGAGGCGCTCATGTCGTTGTCCTGGAGAAATGTTGCGGATCCAATCCTGGATTCACGGGCGAAGCATGCGCCGGCGTCCTCGGCTCACAGCCGGGGCACCTCGACCTCGGCGCCTTTGCGTTCGTCGGAGACGTAGGCGGCATAAATCGTGGCGGTGGTGTCGAGCGCGAGGCCGAGGTCGCTCTGCGGCGATTTTCCCGACGCCGCGCAGGAGACAAAGTCCTCGAGCTCCCACTGGTAGCCGAGGGTGAAGTTCTCGTCGGGCGCGGCGGTCGACCAACCCTCCTTGGTGCTCGCCTTTTCGATGAGGTAGATGTCCTTGAACTGAGCCGCGCGCGGGTTGTAGGTGTCCGCGATCGCCACGGGGCTGATGTGGCAGCGGGTGCGATGGTTGTTCGCGAAGACCTCGATGTAATCATAGATGCCGCCGAGGACGACCTCGCTTGTCATCACGTCGGCGACCGTGCCGTCCTCGAAAACGACGTGCATGAAGCCGTAGTCCTCGATGTCGTGGTAATCGGTGCGGATGAGCTTGAGGTCGCGGTAACCCTTCAGGCGGGTGATCTGGTGGGTCCGCGCGGTGACCGATTTGGGGCGGATCGGCTTGCCGTTTCGGGCGAGGCCCTCAACGCGTTTGAGATAGAGCATTCCGCCCAGCGGGTGGCAGCCCTTGCCCATGAGCGAACCTCCGCCGGCGAATCGCCAGATCCCGTAGACGGGCGACGCGGAGCCGTTGTGCGATTCGTCGCCCGCCATGCGGAGGATCTGCGCGCCGCTCTTCTCGAGGATTTCGCGCTCCTTCTGGACGCTCGGGGCGTAGACGAAGTTTTCCGCGTAACCGAAAAAGACCTTTGCCGCGCGGACCGCCCGAGCGAGGCGCTCCATCCGTTTCATCGTCTCGTCGAGCATCTTTTGCTTCGGAGCGCGATCGCCGCGCCATTTCGCGGTCGCACCGGGCGGACCGAACCATCCCGTCAACGGTTTTTCGCAAATGATCCCCTTCCCTTCCGCCGCGGCGGCGAGGATCCCCTCTTCGTGCGCGGAGGGAGGCGAGCAGACGTCGAGCACGTCCACGGATGGCAGCATCGCCCGAAGGTCGTCAAAAACGGGGATGTTGTGCTTTTTCCCGAAAGCCGCGCGGCTTTCCGGTCGCTTCGAAGTGACGCCCGCAAGTTCCACGCGCGCACCGTAGACGCGGCGGAGGCATTCGAGATGAAAACGACCGGCAAAGCCGGTCCCAACGATTCCGAGACGTAAGGTTTTCATGGAAACTCAGTATTTGCCGTTCTGCGTCTCGAAGTGGGTGGGCTTGCCGCTGGTCTCGCCGCCGATCTGAACCCAATGAGCGATCCATTCGACGATCCGCCCTAGCGGCACCGACGGGTTGCCGAAGATCGTGTTGGCCTTGGTCGCGTTGTTCAGGTAGCCGAGCCCGTTCTCCTGCCCTGTAAAGAGGGGCGTCTTTCCAAAATGCCGACCGAAGGCCGTCGCGACCTCCCGGATCGAGAACGTCTCGGGACCCGTCACGTTCAGAACGGCGGCCGGCGACGCCGCCAGCTCGAGGCTCTGGAGGATCTGGTCGCAGGCGTCTCCTTGCCAGATCGCGTTCGCAAAACCGGTGGTGACGTCCACCGACCGCCCCTCGAAGACGTTCATGGCGATGTCCACCAGCACGCCATAACGCAATTCGACCGCGTAGTTCAGGCGGAGGTGGACGACCCGCCCGCCCTTCTCCGCGAAGAAATCGAACATCCGTTCGCGACCGAGGCAGGACATCGCGTATTCTCCGACGGGATTCGGAGGTTCGGCTTCCGTCGCCCCGCCGCTGCGGAGGTCCATCACGGGATACACGCAGCCGGTGGAGAAGGCGGCGATCCGCGATTTCGTGAATACACGCGCCACGTGATAAGCCGTGATCACGTTGGTTGCCCAAGTGAGGTGTTCGGTGCCCGTGGAGCCGAACTTGCGCCCAACCATATAGACGAGGTTCTCGACCCGGGGAAGACGGGCGACGGCGTCGGGATCGAGCAGATCGCAGCCGAGCGTCTCGATTCCTCGCTTTTCGAGTGCAGGCAGCGGAGAGCGGGCGACCGCGAGGATTTTCTTTTTCACGCCGGCAGCCTCGACGGCGCGTTTCGCCATCACGGCGAGCGTGGGGCCGACCTTGCCTCCGGCCCCAAGGATCATCACGTCGCCCTCGAGGCGCTGCATCATCCGGACCAGGGAATCCGATGGAGCGGAAAGGACCTCCTCGAGGTGGGCGACCGTGGCGATTTTTGAGGGCGGAGAATCTCGAAGGCTCATGGGGTTGAAAGGGGGAAATGCATGGCGCAGACCCGCGAATCCGCGCGAGGGTAGGCCAACGTTTTCCTGTCTGCAAGATTTTGCATGAACCGGTGATTTTCCTGCGTCCTAAATCTGGCGCCGTCTTTCCCAGGAAAACACAAGCCTCTCGAGGCTTTCGGCAGAGGTCTCATGGAGTCACGGAGAAAGGCCTTTCGTGAGAAGCGCATGCGGCGGACGAGTATTTAGGGAAGGCCTTTGGCGAGAGCAGACGCTCCTTGCTTGAAGATCAGGACGAATTCGCCCAACTTCTTGGACCTCAAGAATTTAGGTCAAATTGCCTCTTTCCTGTTGACAACTCGGTTGGATGGTGTAGGTTGCCCCAATGAAAACAACCCCCTCGTCCCGTTTCCTCGCTGCACTCGGCGTGTTGGCGTTTGCGATCTCGGCGCCGTTTGGCAAGGCCGTCTTGCTTGATTGGAGCTCGGTCACTTGGACCCCCGGCTCCCTGACGGAGTCCTTCAACATCGATCCCTCCAATCCAGGGAACGACATCACCATCACCATCACCGGAGACACCTCGAAGTTCAACCTCGGGTATCCGGTGACTGCAGCCGTTCCCTTCACCGGCGGTCTTGCCGCCGACGCCTTGCAGAACATTCTGACCTTCGACAACAACCTTCAGTCCATCACCTATACGGTGGACTTCCATTATGCCTCCGGAGTCACGGATGTATCGTTCGCGTTGTTCGACATTGACGCGGGCGTCGCGGACGTCAATCAACCCATTGATCAGGTCCGCAGCAACGTGGCGACTCTGACGGACAGCTCGACCATGGGGCCGACCAGCCTCACCGGCTCGATTGACAACACCGTCTCGGGGTCGGGCCTAAGCCAGGTTGTCACCGGCACGGCCCCCGCTCCGAACAGCACGGCAGACGGCAACGCGGCGTTTCAGTATAACGGCGCTGCGCTGAACCAGTTCGTGTTCACGTTCGGCAACGACGCGGCCGCCTACGGCAGCGGTTTGGCGCAGGGCTTCGCCCTTGGCAACATCAACTTCACGCCGGTTCCCGAAGCGGGCACGGTGGTCGCTTGCGCAGTCGCCGGCCTGATCGGGATCTGGGGCCTGCGCCGCATGCGCCGCGCTTCGGCCGCAGCTTAACTCTTCAACTCCACGAGGGGTTGTACGCGACCCCCGCGGCTCCGGCCGCGGGGGTCGTTTTTTTGGGGAAGAGCCGACGGGCCTGGCTGCATGGAACGAACCGTGGAATTGGATCCCTCGAGGTTTTTCGACTCATAAAAAACAAACGGCCATCGGCTTCCACCTCAACTGATCTCGCGTTTCAAATCTTGAGGGGCGCGTCCCGAGGCTTGACGCTGCCGCGCTGACGCGGCGAAATTCCCGTGTGGAAACCGTTTCTCCGCTCCGCATCGGCGCCGTCCCGTTTCTCAACGCTCGCCCGCATCTCCATGGCCTTGAGGAGGAGGCGGTCTATGAGCTCCCCGCGCGCCTCGCAGAACGCCTTCGCGCGGGCGAGCTCGACGTCGCCCTCGCCCCCGTCGCTGCATTTCTGGGCGAACCACGCTTCGGCCTGCTCGACGGAATCGCGATCGCCTGCCGCGGCGAGGTGCGCAGCGTCTACCTCGCTCACCGCGGCCCGCTCGCCGACGCGCGCACGGTCGCCTTCGAGGCGGACTCGCGATCTTCCTCGCTCCTGCTCCGCCTCGCCCTCGACGCGTTCCTCGGTCTCGAAGGGAAATGGACGCCTGCCGCCGATGCGCGCGCCGCCGACGCGCGGCTCTGGTTCGGCGACTCCGCCCTTCGCGCGCGCGCGCGATTCCTCGCCGACGGCTGGCGCCTCCTCGATCTCGGCGAACTGTGGCACCGTCAGACGGGGTTGCCCTTCGTGTTCGCGGGCTGGATCGTCGCCCCCGGTGCGGACCCCACGCGTTTCGCGAAGCGCCTTCACGTCGCGCTCGCGTCAGGGATCGCCGCTCGGGACACGATCGCCGAACGGCAGGACGTGACGCCACCTGAAGAAGCGCGCGATTACCTCCGCCGCTGCGTCCGCTACGAACTCGGGCCTGACGAAAAGCGCGGCCTCGAAGAGTTCCGGTCGCTCTGCGCGAAACGCGGGTTCATCCCCGATTCTCCAGGCCCCACCATCGTCGGTTGAAAAATATCCATCTCCGCAAGACCGCAAAGGACGGCAGCCCCGGATGAATCACACACGTCAAAGGAAGAACTCGACCTCCGCACGACGGATGTTGCCGCGGCGCCTTCCGCCTTTCCTCAACCACGTTTCCTCCGCCACTGATCCTCTCTCTCCATGGCGCTGATCCCCGGCCAGACGATCGTGTACAGTGTCACCGAGGTGACGCGACGGATCCGTGCGACTCTCGAACGCGCGGTCGGCGCCGTTTGGATCGAGGGTGAAGTCTCGAACATCAACTACCACGCGAGCGGCCACGTCTATCTCACGCTCAAGGACTCCGGCGCTCAGATTTCCGCGGTGATGTTCCGCGGCGAAGCTGCACGCGTGCGGTTCCGACTCAAGGACGGTCTCCAGGTGCGCGTCTTCGGACGGATCACCGTCTACGAAAAACGGGGCAACTATCAGATCCTCCTCGAACACGTCGAACCCGCCGGTTTGGGCAGCCTCCAGGCCGCCTTCGAAGCGCTCAAGCGCAAGCTTGAGGCCGAAGGAATCTTCGATCCGAAGCGCAAACGCCCGATTCCACCCTTCCCGCGCGCGGTGGGGGTCATCACCTCGACCGATGGCGCGGCCTTGCGCGACTTCGAGCAGGTCCTTCACCGCCGCTTTCCAGGCCTGCGTGTCCTCGTGGCGCCGACGAAAGTCCAGGGCGAAGGCGCCGCCGCCGGCATCGCCGCAGCGATCGGCCTGCTCAACGCCGCCTCCGCCGCCGAACTCATTCCGCCCGTGGACGTCATCGCCGTGATTCGCGGAGGCGGCTCGATCGAAGACCTCTGGGCGTTCAACGAGGAGGTCGTCGCCCGGGCCGTGGCGAAATCCAGGATCCCTGTGATCTCGGGTGTCGGACACGAAACCGACTTCACCATCTGCGACTTCGCCGCCGACGCCCGCGCCCCGACACCGAGCGCCGCCGCCGAGATGGTCATCCGCCCGCGGGACGAATTCCTCGACGACGTGGCCGAGCGTTCGATCCGCCTCGACGATACGGTGCGACTGGCGGTCTCCGGGTTGCGGAGGCGCCTCGTCGAGCTGCGCGACGCGCTCCGCACGCGCGAGCCGCGCCGGATGATCCGCGAATGGCGACAGCGCCTCGACGAGGCGACGACGAGCTTGCGCGCCTCGAGTCTGAGCGGCCTCCGTGGCGCAAGGAGTCGTTGGGACGCCGCGCACGAGCGCCTCCGGGAGAAGAATCCTCTCGTGCGCGTCGCGCGGCGGCGGGCGGATTTTTCGGCGGTCGCGGAACGCCGCGTCCGCGCCGTGGGGGACGGCCTTCGGCACGCGCAACACCGTTGGGATCTCGCGGAGCGGCGCCTCGGCTTGCTCAGCCCGACCGCGACCCTGAAGCGCGGCTACTCGATCACGCTCGACGACGCGAGCGGGGCGATCCTCCGCTCCGTGGCCGCAGTCCGCCGGGGCCAGCGCCTCCGCACCCAACTCTCCGACGGCGAAGTCAAGAGCACCGCAGAGTGATCTCCGTCGCTCTTGAAGGTCGCAATTGGGCGACTCGCGCAGTCTTTGTCGCAAACGGCGAAACGAAGCGAGAGAACGAAAGGAGATGCAAGAGAGGAGGCCGTGGAGGAAACGAATTTTCGATCGGCATTTTCCTCTCATCCGAAACGGCGCAGGTATTTAAGCGCTATTTCGAAGTCTTTGGGGAGCGGGGCGCGAATCGTCAGCGGCTCGCCCGTAACGGGGTGAGGCAGCTCGAGCGACTCGGCGTGGAGCGCCGCACGCGCAAGGAGCGGGCGTTCTTCCGCATCCTTCTTGAATTTGTAGCCTGACTTCAATTTCGAAAGCAGGAGCGGCTGCCCATCCGCGTAGAGCGGATCGGCGAGAAGCGGGCAACCCACCGACGCGAGGTGAAGGCGCACCTGATGGGTACGCCCCGTTTTCGGGAAAGCCTCGATCAGAGATCCGCTCCGCCATTTTTCCAGCGCGCGAAGCTCCGTTGCCGCCGGCCGGCCGTAGCGGAGGCTCAGGCGCATCCTGCCGGGGCGCGACGGGTCCGAGGCGATGGGACGGTCCACGGTCATCTCGTCCCGCGGCAAACGCCCACGGACAAGCGCGAGGTAGCGCTTGCGGACTTTCCCCTCGGCAAACAGCCGCGCCGCGCGCGTGAGCGGTTCCCGCGCCTTCGCAAACAAAATTACGCCGGTGGTTTCCCGGTCGAGGCGATGGACGTTGAAGGCTTCCGGACCGTAACGGACCTGCGCAAGGGCGACAAGGTGCGTCGCCTCCTTGTCCCAACGGTCGGGCGCGGAGAGGAGGCCTGAAGGCTTGTCGAACGCGAGCAGGTGCTCGTCCTCGAAGAGGACCGGCGGGAGATCGGAAACAGAGGAGGCGGCCACGGCACGACTCTGGCGTGGCGACAGACGCCCGTCGAGTTCGGAACCTCGATCTCCGCGCCGGGGCGCTTCGCTGTCCGTCGAGGGTGCGCGCTTGCGGCCTCCTCGCGGGGAAGCCATGATGCAGCGATGGCCGTGGTCCAAAAAAATGCGTCGAAACGACTCCTCTTCGATCCCATCGAGGCGATCGTAGCCGACCTGCGACGGGGACGCATGGTGGTCGTCACGGACGCGACGAACCGCGAGAATGAAGGCGACCTCGTGATGGCGGCGGCAAAAACCACTCCGAAGGCGATCAACTTCATGGCACGGCATGGCCGCGGATTGATCTGCGTCCCCGCCACCGCCGAGAGGCTGGCCGCCCTCGGAATCGCGCGAATGACCTCGGACAACCGCGAGGCGCACCGCACGGAGTTCATGGTGTCCGTGGACGCGCGCGAGGACATCACCACGGGGATCAGCGCGCAGGATCGCGCGCGAACGATCCGCCTGATGGCGCGCCTGCGCCCGCGTGCGCGGGATTTAGTTCAGCCGGGCCACGTCTTCCCGTTGCGCGCGCGTCCGGGGGGCGTGCTTCAACGCGCCGGCCATACGGAAGCGGTGGTGGACCTCGTTCGCCTGGCCGGACTGCCTCCGGTGGGGGTGCTCTGCGAAATCATGAACCCGGACGGCTCGATGGCGCGGCAGCCGCAGCTCCGGCGCTTCTGTCGCCGCCACCGCCTGAAGCTGTGCCGCATCGAGGATCTCATCGCTTACCGCCATATGCGGGAACATCACGTGGAGAAAACAGAGGAAGCGGATCTCCCGACGCCCTGGGGCGTCTTCCGCCTCCACGTCTTCCGCTCGCGGCTCGATGGGCGGCGCCACCTCGCCCTGGCGCTGGGGCGGATTGATCCCGCCTCTCCCGTCCTCACACGCGTCCACGCCGAATGCGTGGCTTCAGACGTTTTTCAATCCGCAGAGTTCGGATCTCCTTCTTCGGTGGCAGACAGCCTGAAGGCGATTCGGGAGGAAGGATCGGGACTGTTGCTCTACATGCGCCATGAGGGCTGGAGCTCCACCATGCTGGATTCCTCGGGCCGGGTCCGAGCGCCGCACCTCCGGGAATACGGGCTCGGCGCACAAATTCTCGCGCAGCTCGGCGTTCGTCGCATCCGTCTGCTCACCAACCATCCGCATCGCCTCGTCGGGCTCAGCGGATTCGGCCTCGAGATCGTGGGCCGGGTTCCTCTGAAGCCCGGATCGAGCAAGACGCGATGAAACCGAAGCCGACCGATCTCACGACCGTTTTCGCCTCCGTCTCCAGGACGCGCGTTGCACGTTTGCGGATCGGAGTGATCGCCGCGCGTTACAACCGCGCGCTGGCCGACGCCCTGCTCACGAACACCCTTCGGACCCTCGCGCGCCTCGGCGCGCGTCGCGTCGAGGTGCGCCGCGTTCCCGGCGCCTACGAGATTCCCGTGTTCGCAGCGCGCATGGCCCAATCGAAAAAATTCGACGCGCTGATCGCGCTCGGGATCGTCCTGCAGGGAGGCACGACGCACGCCGAGCACATCGCCGCCGCCGCCGCGGTGAACCTCCAGCGGATCGCCGTGGAGACCGGCGTGCCGGTCATCCACCAGGTGCTCACCCCGCGCACGGCGCGCGACGCGCGCGCGCGCGTCCGCCTCCGCGGGGAGGAAGCCGCGCACGCGGCCCTCGAGATGGGCGAGGCCATGAACCGGGTGAAACGGCCATGAACCTTCGCCGTCAGGCCCGGGAAATCGCGATTCAGTACCTTTACCGTTGCGACCTCGCGGGGACGGAGGACCTCCCGGTCGAGGAAGAGATCTCCGCGCTCCCGACCGCGGGGCAGCACGCCGCGGCCGCGCGCCCGTTCGCGGCGGAGCTCGCGCGCGGCGTGATCGCGCGACGCGAACTTCTGGACGAAAAGATCCGCCATTACGCCCAGAACTGGAGCCTCGAACGCATCGCGGCGGTGGACCGCGCGATCCTTCGCCTCGCGATCTACGAGCTGCTCTTTCGCGACGACATCCCGCCGGTGGTCTCGATCAATGAGGCGATTGATCTCGCGAAAAACTATTCGACTGCGGACTCGGGGCGTTTCGTGAACGGAATTCTGGACCGCGTCAAGTTCGAGCTGAAACGCCCGCTGCGCACGCCGGCCGGCACGCCTCCCGCATGAAGGCCGACCTCCACCTGCACACCTGGTGCTCCGACGGAACCGAGTCGTCGGCGGAGATGGTCGCGCGCGCCGCGCACTTGGGATTTGGCGCGGTCGGGATCACGGACCACGACACCGTGGAGGGAATCCCCGAGGCGTTGGAGGCGGGTCGCCGCCATGGCGTGACCGTCGTCCCCGGCGTGGAAATGACGTCCCGCCTTGGGGCAACCGAACTGCATCTGCTGCTCTATTTCAATCCCTCTTGCCGTCCGGGCACGGGCTGGCAGCACCCCGACCTGCTGGCCGAACTCGCGCGACAGGGCGCGCGCCGCGCGGATCGCGTGCGCGGGATCGCGCGGCGGTTGAGTGAGCTCGGCGTGGCGGTGTCGGCGGAGGAAATCCTCCGCCTCGCCGCGCGCCCGGGGCGGGAGGAGGGCGATCCCGCCGCGGTGGGTCGCCCTCATGTCGCGCGCGCGCTAGTCGCGGCCGGCGCAGCGTCTTCGATTGACGACGCGTTCCGGCGCTACCTCCGGCGAGGCGCACCAGCCTTTGTGGACAAGGAGCGGACAGAGGTTTCCTCCGTTCTTGCGCTAGCGCGTCGGATCGGTGGAGTTTCCGTGCTGGCCCATCCGGGGATCGCGCGAAACGAGTCCCTGCCCGAGGAACTCCGACGGCTCGGCGTGGACGGAATCGAGGCGATCCACTCGCGCCACCCCCGGGCCGCGCGGGAGCGCTATCTCCGTTTTGCAATGGAACACGGATTGCTTGTGACCGGAGGCTCCGACTGCCACGGCAACCTCAAGGGGGAATCCCTGCTGGGCATCGTCGAGTTCTCGGGAAAAGAGCTCGGCCGCTTTCTGGAGCGCGTGCGCGCCCTGCCTTGCTGACGCATGAGCCTCCTCGAACGTTTCAAAATCAGCCTCGCAAAGACGCGCGCGACGATCACGGCGACGTTCGTCTCTCCGCGCTGGGAGGCTGCGGAAATGGAGCGCGCGCTCGTCGCCGCCGATTTCGGCCCCCGCCTTGCGGCCGAACTCGTCGAGCGGGTCCGCGAGGACCTCGCTCTCAGGCCCCGGGCGACACGCGAGGAGGCATTCGCCGCCGCGCACGCGCGAATCGTCGCCCTGTTGCGCGACGGGCCGTCAAGCCCGCCTCCACCACGGGAAGGAACGGAGGTCTGGCTTTTGGTCGGAGTGAACGGCGCGGGAAAAACGACAACGCTCGCCAAGCTCGCCGCCCGCCTCCGCGGCGACGGCGGGCGCGTGCTTCTCGCCGCGGGAGACACCTTCCGCGCCGCCGCCGTGGAACAGTTGAAAGCCTGGGGCGAAAGGCTCGGGATCGAGACGGTTGCAGGCGCCCCCGGCGCCGACCCCGCGGCGGTGGCGCACGACGCGGTGCGGCGCGCCGTCGCGGGAGGATTCCGCCACCTGCTCGTGGACACCGCGGGCCGTCAGCACACGCGCCACAACCTGATGCAGGAGTTGATCAAGATCCGGCGCGTCATCGGGAAGGTTCTTCCCGGCGCGCCGCACGAAACGCTTCTCGTCATGGACGCCCCCACGGGGATGAACGGAATCGCACAGGCCCGGGAGTTTCATGCCGCCGTCGGACTCACAGGAGTCGTCGTCACCAAGCTCGACGGAACCGCCCGAGGAGGAGTCGTCGTCGCGATCTGCAAGGAAACCGGCGTGCCAATCCGGTTCGTCGGGATGGGGGAAAAAGTTGAGGATCTTGATGTTTTTGACGCGGCGAATTACGCGGATGCCCTGTTGCCTTCGGCGTCCGACGGAGGCCGCCCGACGGCGCGTTCCTGAGTCGCGATGGTCAGCGGCAGCAGCCGCGGAGATCCACCGCCCACGCGCCTTCGACGCGCTCTCCGCGTACGAGGTGGTAACGATCGAAGAGGTTCACCGTCGGGTCGCAGTGGGAGACGACGAGTTCGAGGCGGTCACCGACGCGCAGGGGAGAGGCGCGGTCGGAGACCGTGACGCGGCCGTACTCATCGCCGAACCACTCGTAACGATAGCCGCCGCCTTCGGGACGAAGAATTTCGGGCGGTGCGCCGTCGCGATAAAGGGCCTTGAGGCCCGCGTCCACGGTGACGTACCCCCGCTGGTTGGCGCTGACAACGCTGGTGAGCAGCGTCAGCGCGGGGGGAAACCCCTCGAAACGGCTGCGGTTTTTCAAGGTGCCGACCGCGAGATACTCGGCGTCCATCAGGGCGTAGGACCCCGGTTGAATCTCGGTGATCTCGGGAATCTCGAGGTCCGTGTCGTGTGTGCCGGTGCCTCCGGCGGTGAAGATTTCGACGGCGAAACCTCCCGTGCGAAGTGCGCGGAAGATTTCCGCGGCGGGCGCGAGGCACACGCGCGAGGCGCGCCGCCGCTCGTCGGGATCCCGGAGATGCTGGATGTGCCCGGCGTAGGCCTGGACACCGCGGAGACGCAGCGAAGGCTGCGCGGCGATCTCGCGCGCGAGCGCAGGCGCCGCGCCGCAGGGGATTCCGGTGCGTCCGAGGCCGACGTCGAGATCGAGGAGGACGTCCGCGCGAAGCCCTTCAGGGCGAAGCAGCGCATCGAGACGGCGGACGGCTGCCGCCGAATCGAGCGTCAGGAGGAGCGTCGGGTCCTGCCGGAGGCAGTCGAGGAGCCGCCTCTCCTTGGTCGGGACCAACACGGGCCCCGTGACGAGCATGCCACGGAGCCCGGCGGCCAAGAGGGTTTCGGCTTCGGAGAGCTTGGCGACGCACACCCCTTCTGCGCCAAACTCGATCTGTCGGCGCGCGAGCGCGGAGCACTTGTGCGACTTGGCGTGCGGACGGAGCTTTTTCCCCCCCGCGCGCGCGCGCCGCTGCATTTCACGGAGGTTCGCGTCGAGGAGATCGAGATCGAGGAGGAGGCAGGGGGTGTCGAGCGCGGAACGCGCCGAGGGAAAGGAGACGCCCCGATCGTGGTTCACAGCCCGCCTTCCTTCACATCCCCATGATCTCGTAGCCGCAGTCCGCGTAGATCACCTGGCCGGTGATGGCAGCGGAACCCGGAAGCGCGAGGAAGAGGCCCGTGGCGCCGAGTTCCTCAAGCTCGACGTTGCGCCGGAGCGGGGCGCGCTCCTCGTAATGTTTGAGCATCCGGCCGAAGTCGGAGATTCCGCGCGCGGCGAGCGTGTTCACGGGGCCGGCGCTGATCGCATTGACACGGATCTTCTTCGGGCCGAGGTCGTAGGCGAGATAGCGTACGCACGCCTCGAGCGAGGCCTTGGCGACGCCCATCACGTTGTAATGCGGCACCACTTTCGCCGCCCCGTAATAGCTCATCGCGAGAAGGCTGCCGCCGTCGGCCATGAGGGGCTCCGCGCGCCGCGCCATCGCGACGAGCGAATAGGCGCTGACGTCGTGGGCCATGCGGAACGCCTCTCGCGACGTGTCCGTGAAACGGCCTTCCAGCGCTTCTCTCGGAGCGAATGCCACCGAGTGCAGAAGCAGGTCGAGCCGCCTGGCCTTCTCTCCGAACTGTTGAAACGCCGCGTCGAGATGCTCGTCGCGGCTCACGTCGCACGGCAGCGTCCGGGTCTCACCTCCCAGCGAGGCGGCCAGCTCCTCCACGTTTTCGCGGATGCGTTCTCCCTGGTAGGCGAGCGTCAGACGCGCGCCGGCGTCGTGCCAAGCCTTGGCGATCGCCCACGCGATGCTGCGCTTGTTGGCGACTCCGAAGACGAGGCCTTGCTTTCCCTCGAGAGGACGTCCCCGACCTGAATCGTGGATAGCGGTTTCGTTCATAGGACGCACAGATTTACCCGGGAAAAGTTTTCTTGCAAGCTCGAAATGGTGGTGGGACATTTCCCTCGCGCTGAAAGAAATTTCTGCTAGAGTGTCTCCATGAAACGCCTGTCGGCTTGCGCGCTGGTGTGCTTGATCTCCGCCTTGGGGGTTCGGGCGACCGAACCTTCCGCGGCACCCTCCCGCGAATCGCTGACCGAGGAAATCCGGCGGCTCGACGCGGAGATCGAGCGCCTGAACGACCGCCTTCTCATGACCCCGTCCCGCGAAGTCGCCCTCCGCCAACCGATCGAGCGCGACCTCCGCAGCAAACAACGCGCGCTCGCCGAAAAACAGCGGGTGCTCGACGCACTGGCCGCACCGCCCTCCGCCGCGATCGGATCCGGCCTCCGGCCCATTGCGAAGCTTTTCAAGGAAGGCAAGGACTCCGAAGGCCTCGTCCGCTGGAGGTCATGGCTGACGTCGAAGGAGGCTCCGAAGGACCTTTCTCCCGACGGCCTTCGCGGACCGGCCGAGCAAATCGCCGCGCAGGTTTCCGAAGACGCGAAAGTTCGCGACGCGCTCGTCCGGAAGCTCCTCGGTGCGACGCCGAAGCCGGCGAAGGAATAGCTCCTCGGAATTCCGCCGGGACGCCGAAAGAAACCAGGAGAGGAATGCGCGGATGAAAGTCACCCTCGTCGGCTCCGGATACGTCGGCCTCGTCACGGGCGCCTGCTTCGCCGAGAAGGGGCACGACGTCGTCTGCGTGGACAACGATCCAAAAAAGGTCGAGCTCCTCAGGGCCGGCCATATCCCGATCTACGAACCCGGCCTCGAGGAGATGGTCAAGCGCAACGCCGTCGCGGGGCGGCTCCGTTTCACCCAGAGCACGGCGGAAGGGGTCGAACACGGGCAAATCGTCTTCATCGCGGTGCCGACCCCGCCGCTCGACGACGGCTCGGTGGACCTGAGCTTCATCGAAGCCGTGGCGAGAGAGATCGCCGGCAGCCTCCGGAAATATACGGTGATCGTGGACAAGAGCACCGTTCCCGTGAAGACCGGCGAAAAGGTGGCCGAAACGATCCGTCGCTATAACCAGCACAAGGCCGATTTCGACGTTGTCTCGAATCCCGAGTTTCTCCGCGAGGGTTCGGCGATCGAGGACTTGATGCATCCCGATCGCATCGTGATCGGCGTGATGAGCCACCGCCCGGTCCCGCTGATGCGTGAGCTCTACGCCCCGTTCGCCTGTCCGCACTTCATCCTGACCGACATCAATTCGGCCGAGCTGATCAAGCATGCCTCCAACTCCTTCCTCGCGCTGAAGATCTCTTACGCCAACGCCCTCGCCGAAATCTGCGAGAAATCAGGCGCCAACGTGGAGGAGGTTGTCAACGGCATGGGGTACGATCGCCGCATCGGACGCGCCTTTCTGAACGCCGGCCCCGGTTACGGCGGCTCCTGCTTCCCGAAGGACATCGCTGCGTTCATCAAGATCGCCGAGCAGCTCGGCTGCGACTTCCGCCTCCTGCGTGAGGTCCAGAGAATCAATGCCGCAGCCCTCGAACGCTGTTATCAGAAGCTCCAGCAAGAACTTTGGGTGATCAAGGGCAAAACCGTCGGAATCCTCGGCCTCGCCTTCAAGCCGAACACCGACGATCTCCGCTCCTCCCCGGCGATCGCCCTCGCCCGCCGCCTTCTCGCCGGGGAAGCGAAGGTGCGCGCCTACGATCCCAAGGCCATGGAGAAAGCGCGTGAAGATCTTCCGGCGGCAACCTTCTGTGCGTCGCCCCTCGAAGCCGCCCAAGGATGCGACGCCTTGGTGCTCATGACGGAATGGGACGAGTTCCGACAGCTCAACCTCGTGGAGCTTCGCGCCGCGATGCTCCACCCGTTCCTCCTCGACACGCGCAACCTTTTCGATGCGACGGCGATGGCCTCGGCGGGGATCCGTTACAAATCGGTGGGGAGATAGGCGAGGCCGCGCGTATCGGGCGCTCCCCCGCCCGACACTCGGATTAGTCGCCGAAAGGCCAGGCAAGCCACTTCAGGATCTGGGGGCCGTAAAAGAGAAAGGCCACTGCAACGCTTGTGGCGAGCAGCGCCAGCACGAGCGCGAGCAACCAGGGATGACGGAACCCTTCACCTTCTCCCGCCGAGTAATGCCGCCGCCGCCGTTTCATCTTCAGGCGACGCGAGTCGCCGGAAATCGGAGGAAGGGCTTGGGGCGGAGGGATGGCCTCCGGCGCTTGTTCCAGTTCGGCGCTCACGGCTCGAATCGTTCTGCGCCCAAGTTCAGCATCTCCAACTTCCGGAGCAAGAGAAAACTCTTTGATTTTACATTGGCCATTGATCCCCGGACATCGGACATTCTCCTTCCTCTCCCATGCTTTCCTCCTTCGCTCCCGGACGGCTCGAGCTGATCGGCAACCACACCGATTACAACGAAGGTTTCGTCCTCGCTTTCGCGATCAACCTCGGAATTGCGCTCGAGGGGGAAACGCGCGAGGACGGGCGGGTGCGCGTCGTCAACCCGGAATTCGGCGAAACCACGTTCGCGCTTTCTCCGCTCGAAAAAGACTCTGCCGCTCCGTGGGTCAACTACGTGAAGGGTGTTCTGCTCCAGTTCCAGCAGGCAGGCGCACCCCTCGGAGGCTTCGAGATGCGTGTTCGGTCCGATCTTCCCGCCGGCGCGGGGATGAGCTCGAGCGCAGCGATCGAAGTCGCAACCGCCCTCCTCGTCCAAAAACTTTTCAATTTCGAAGTCGGCGACATGGAAAACCCGGAGGTCCTCATGGCCCTTGCTCGACTCTGCCGCGCCGCCGAGAACGACTTCGTGGGCATGAAGTGCGGAATCCTCGACCAGGCGACCAGCCTGCTCGGGAAAAAAAATCATGCCATCCTCCTCGATTGTCGCACCGAAGAAGTCGAGACCGTTCCGCTCCATCCCGACTTTTGCTTCGTCGTCTGCCACACGGGTGCCGCGCACGCGCTTCTTTCCTCGAAGTACAACGCGCGCCGCACGGAGTGCCAAGACGCCGTGCGCGTCCTTCGCTTCAAGGGCGCGCCGGTCGAAGCCCTGCGCGATGCGACTGCGGAGATGCTCCAGCGGCATACCGCCGATTTCCGTCCGCAGGTCTTCCAGCGCGCGATGCATGTCGTCACCGAGAACACCCGCGTCCTCGCCGCACGGGAGGCCATGCGCAACAGCGACATGCCCCGACTCGGACGGCTCCTGGGCGAGTCGCACGAAAGCTCCCGAGACGCCTTCGAGAATAGCACCCCGTATCTCGACCGGCTCGTCGAGATCGCCCGAGGGCATCCCGCCTGTCTCGGGGCGCGGCTCACGGGTGGAGGTTTTGGAGGCGCCACACTCAACCTCGTCGCCCGCGCCGACGCCGAGACGTTCGCCGACGACCTCGCCAGCCGCTACCGCAACGAGACTTCCAAGGAACCCCGAACCTGGATCGTCGAGGCTGGAGACGGCGCCCGCTGACGCTTCGCCCCGCCATGTTGGATTACGCGAAGGAACTCAACCCCCAGCAGCTCGCCGCCGTGCAGGCGGACCCCGGTCCCATCCTCGTCATCGCCGGTGCCGGTAGCGGCAAGACACGCACGCTCACCTACCGCGTCGCCTGGCTCGTCGAGAACGGCCTCCCGCCCGACCGCCTCCTGCTCCTGACCTTCACCAACAAGGCCGCGCGAGAAATGCTCGACCGCGTCGCCTCCCTCTTCCCTCTCGACGGCGGGCGCGTCTGGGGCGGCACCTTCCATTCCGTGGCCAATCGCATCCTGCGCCGCCACGCACGCGCGCTCGATTACCGGCCCAACTACGCCATCCTCGACCGCGAAGATTCGAAGGACCTCCTCGGCGTCTGCATTCCGGAAGCAGGCGTGGACATCAAGGAGCGCCGCTTCCCGAAACCCGACGTCATTCTCGAAGCGCTCAGCCTCGCCGCAAACACCGACCGCACTGTCGAGGAGATCGTTGCCGCCCAGTTTCCGTGGTTCGAGGAGGTCGTCCCCGACCTCGTCCGCATCGCGAAGCTTTACGCCGAACGCAAGCGTCAGGCCAATGCGATGGACTACGACGACCTCCTCCTCAACCTCCGGAACCTCCTCGAAGACCATCCTGAGATCGCCGAGCTCTACCAACGCCAATTCCTCGCGATCCTCGTGGACGAGTTCCAAGACACGAACCGCCTCCAGTCCGATCTCGTGGACCTCCTCGCCGCTCGGCGCCGCCACGTGATGGTCGTCGGGGACGACGCCCAGAGTATCTACAGTTGGCGCGGCGCGAACTTCCGTAACATCATGGAGTTCCCGAAGCGTTATCCCGACGCGCGCATCTTCAAGATCGAGCAAAACTACCGCAGCACACCTCAGATCCTCACGCTCGCCAACCACGCCATCCGCGCCAACACCCAGCAGTTCCACAAGGAACTCCAACCCACACGCAAAGACGGCCCTCCCCCCCAGCTTGTCCCCGTCTACAACAGTTCCGAGCAAGCCGCGTTCGTCGCCGGCCAGCTGCTCGAGCTCCGCGACCAGGGAGTCGAGCTCCGCGAAATGGCTGTGCTCTATCGTTCCCACTTCCATTCGATGGAGCTCCAGATGGAGCTGACCCGTCGCAACATCCCTTTCACGATCACTTCCGGTCTTCGTTTCTTCGAACAGGCGCATATCAAGGACCTCGCCGCCCATCTCAAGCTCGCGGTCAATCCGCGCGACGAGCTCGCCTTCAAACGCCTCGTCCGTATGCTCCCCAAGATCGGCGTCGCCACCGCCTCCAAGCTCTGGGCCAAGCTCCTCCCGATCCGGTCCACCGGCGGCGACGACCCGCCTCCCCTGGCTTTGGGCCTCCGTGAGCTGGCTTCGTCGGTTCCGAAGATCGCCCAAAAACCCTGGCAGCAGTTCAGCGAGACGATGGCTCATCTCTCCGATTCCGCCCTCTTTGCGGACCCTGCACGCATGATCCGCATGGTGCTCGACTCCGGCTACGAGGACTATCTCAAGGCCAGCTTCGACAACTACCTCGCCCGCCGCGACGACCTCACCCAGCTCGCGGGCTACGCCACTCGCTTCAAAGACGTCGCCGCTTTTCTCAGCGACCTCGCCCTTCTCAGCAATGTTGAATCCGAGGACGCCGGCGTCCAACCCCGCGACAACGAGAGCGTCCGTCTCAGCACCGTCCATCAGGCCAAGGGACAGGAGTTCGCCGCGGTCTTCGTGATCACGCTCAACGACGGTGCGTTTCCCAACACGCGCGCGCTTGAAGCGCCTGAGGGCGAGGAGGAGGAGCGCCGCCTTTTCTACGTGGCGGTCACCCGCGCCCGCGACGAGCTTTACCTCTGCTTTCCCCAGATCCGTCTCGGCAACTCCGGCGGCGACGCCTTCCAGAAACCTTCTCGATTCCTCTCCGAAATCCCTGCGACGCTTTACGAAAAGGTCGCGGTTGAGCCTGCCTACGGCCGTTTCGCCGACGATTGACCAACCTATCTCGGAATTCGCACCGGAAACGCATCCGGAAGGCGTGCGGAAATCAAAAAGGCACTTTCCCCCTCCTCCAACCTGCGCCCTCCGATTTCTTCTTGCCCCCCTTCTTCGCTTCGCCACTTCTTCTGGTCACCGCATTTCCCGCCTCAAGACCCTTCCTTCCTTCTCCGATGCGCTTCCTCATCGCTCCCGATAAATACAAAGGTGGGCTTTCCGCGGAAGGCGTCGCCCGGGCGATCGCCCGAGGGCTTCGCGACGCCTTCCCGCGCGCAAGCCTCCGGCTCATGCCGCTCGCCGACGGCGGCGACGGCACCGCGCGCATCCTTTCCCGCGCGTTCAAGGCCCGGAATCGGAGCACACGCGTCCAAGGGCCGCGCTTCCGCCCCGTGAACGCCGCATGGGGCCTGCTCGGAACGCGCGCGTTCATGGATATGGCGAGCGCTTCGGGGCTTGCCCTCCTCAAGCCTGAAGAACGCGATCCGATGCAGGCCACCAGCCGCGGGATCGGCCAGTTGATTCTCGCCGCGACAAAGGCCGGCGCCCGAGAAATTACCCTCGGCGTGGGCGGCAGCGCCACCGTGGACGGCGGCCTCGGCGCGCTTCGCGCCCTCGGCATCCGCTTCCTCGACGCCCGGAGGCGCGACGTCCCCGAAGGCGGCGCAGGCCTGCTCCGGATCGCCACTGTGGACACCTCGGCCTGCTGCCTCCGAGGAACCCGGCTCGCACTCATCCTCCTCTCCGATGTCACGAATCCTCTCCTCGGCCCCAAGGGCGCCGCACCGGTGTTCGGGCCTCAGAAGGGCGCGTCGCCTGAGAAAGTCAAAGCGCTCACGCGCGGCCTCGAACGTCTTGGCGCCGCGATCCTCAGAGCGACTGGCTGCCCCGTGGCGCGCATGCCGCACGGCGGCGCCGCGGGAGGGATCGTCGCAGGCTTCTCGGGCCTCCTCGGCACGATCCCCGGCATCGAGGTCCGCGCCGTGAGCGGCATCGAGCATCTCCTGCGCGAGCTCGACGCCGACGCAGCCGTTCGCAAGGCGGACTGGATCTTCACGGGCGAAGGACGCCTCGACGACCAGACCGAACGCGGCAAGACCCTCGCCGGTCTCGCCGCCCTCTGCCGACGCCATCGCAAGCCCGTCATCGCCATCGCCGGCAGCCTCGACATCTCCCTCGCCTCCATGGACCGGATGGGTCTGCAGGCGGTCTTCGCCATCCCGCGCCGGTCCTGCACGCTGGCCGAGTCCATCGCCCATGAATCCGCCTGGATCCGCGCCACTGCCGCGAACGCCGCCCGCCTGATCCGCGCGGCGTCGCACGGCCACGACTGATTTTAATTCCGACCTTCGGGATTCAAGGCGCACGTGGGAGGCTCGCGCGACCGCAGTCCGGAGTTCCCGATTTTTTTCATCGCTTCGGTTTCGGAAAGCACATCGGGAGACGGCGCAAATTCCCAAAAAGGATGCGCCGGGTTTGCTGTGGCGTGAGGGCCGGGATTCGGGGCGCATGACAAATTGTAGGGCGTTTTACTGGCCTTCGCGGGATTGACGTGGCAGGCTCGCGCGTCTCTGCCCGCGCGAGACCGGGGAGACTTCCAGAAAGAGAGCGAAAACGGACATGACGAGCTTCAACTCCAAGATTCTGATCGTCGGCTTCGGCGTGGTCGCACGGGCAACCCTGCCATTGCTGCTCAAGCACCTGCGCGTGCCATGCAACCGCATCACGGTCATTGATTTCGAGGACCGCGAAGAGGCCCTGCGGCCGTGGATCGCCAAGGGGCTGCGTTTCGTCCGAGAACGCGTCACTCCCCTGAGTCTCTCCCGATTGCTCTCGGCGCATGTCGGCCGGGGCGACCTGATCATTGACCTGGCCTGGAGCGTGGATTTTTTCGACATCGTCGAATGGGCACACAACAACGACGTGATCTACGTGAACGCGTCGCTCGAATCCTGGGACAACACGGCGGCGGACATGCGCAAGACCGCCATCGAGAAATCCCTCTACGCCCGCTACGAGCGGTTGTTGGCCGTAATCGAGAAGTGGGGTGACGGGCCGACCGCCGTCGTGGACCACGGCGCCAATCCCGGCCTCGTTTCGCATTTCCTCAAACGCGGACTGCTCGACATCGCCGCCAGGACCCTGCACACGAATCGCCTGTCGCGTGCGCGTGCGCGCAGGCTGGAACGCCTGTGCGAAGAGAAATCCTTCGCTGAGCTGGCCCGCGCGCTGGGCGTCAAGGTGATCCATTGCAGCGAGTGGGATCAGCAGGTCGCCTGGCGCCCCAAACGCCCTGACGAATTCGTCGGCACTTGGAGCGTGGATGGCATGTGGGAGGAATCCATTTCCCCCAGCGAACTGGGTTGGGGCACACACGAGAAATGGATGCCGCCCTATTCGTTGGTGCCCAAGACCGGACCGGCCAACCAGATCATCCTGCCGCAGATGGGGATGAACACGTGGGTGCGTTCCTGGGTGCCTCAGCAGGAAATCGTCGGCATGGTCGTCACGCACGGCGAGTCGTTCAGCATCTCCCACGCCTTGACCGTGCGCAGAAACGGGCGCGTCGTTTATCGCCCCACGACTCACTACGTCTATTTGCCGTGCAACGACACACAGGTTTCCCTACACGAGTTGCGGTGCCGGCGCTACGAGCTGCATCCTCGAAAACGCATTCTTACCGACGAAATTGCGGAGGGGACCGACCTGATGGGCGTGCTGATCATGGGACATCGGTTCCACTCTTGGTGGACGGGCTGCGTCCTGAGCATCGAGGCGGCACGCAAAAAAGTGCCGGGCACCAACGCAACCGCCCTTCAGATTGCTGCGGGAGTTCTGACCGGAGCGCTCTGGGCCGTGGAACATCCGCGCCGCGGCGTGTGCCTTCCCGAGGATTTGCCGCATGAGGAAGTCCTTCGCCACGCCACCCCCTATTTGGGCAAGATCGTGTCCGAGCCTACGGAATGGACGCCTCTGCGGCGGCATCGCGTCTATTTCAGCGAGCATCCCGAAACGCAACCCGATTTCACTGATCCCTGGCAATTCACCAATTTTCTTTTTCGCCCATAAAACGCCGTTTTTTGCTTGTTCTTCCACCATGAATCTGAATAGAGTCACAGCGTTAGACCTGCAGACGCCAGCTGTAGCGCAGGCAGCAGCAGGGCGCTGCACGCCATTCCAAGGAATCATATATGAAAACGAGCTCTTTCTTTACGGGCATCATTCTCGGCGCGCTGATCGCCGGAGCTTCCCTCGCGAAAGCGGAGATCCGCACGGAAACTGGCCAAAAGCAATACATGACGCAAGGCGAACTCGCCAAACGCGTCGCGTTCATCAGCGGATTGGCCGACGCGATTCCGAATCCGGTGACCGGCGATGCGGCGGCCCGGGCGCTGGAAGTCAAGGGCTGGACGCCGATCGAAGGCTGGCGGACTACCGCCGTCGCCACGAAAGAGGATTTCTATGTGGTCATGGCCAAGTATCTGGGGCTTAAGGCGAAGAATCCCGACGATCCGAAGAGCTATCTCGAAGCGTTGACGCTCGCCGGATTTAGTTTCGGGCCGAGCGCCGGCAAAGGCGTGCCAAGCGCGCTCGAAGACCGTGACCCGTCCCTTTCGCGGCTGGTCCTGGATGTGAAAGATCCCGCGGAATATCGCGAAGGCCCGGGCGGCGCCTGGGCGAAGCTCGGCAAGCTCCAGCTCGTCAAAGAGGGGATGTCCTTCCGAACCGGCAATGGAGGCCAGATTGACGTGGTTTACGTCAAGGGCGCCGCACAACGGATTTACGGAAACTCCGAAGTGACCGTCGAGATGCTACGGCAGGACATGGTGAACAATCAGCCGGTGCGCGCCGTCGTCGTCTATATCGCGAAAGGCGAAGCGGTGAGCATCGTGGACCCGATGAACAAGGCATCCCAGTTCGTGATGCGCGATCCGCTCGGCAAATTCGAGGTGGACCGCGCCGCCGGCTGCAAGTTCAACGCCCGCGTGGCCGACGACCAGTCCATCACGCTGAACCGCCGCGAGATCCGTTTGGCGAACGGCTGGAAGGTGCTGGTTCAGGTCCAGCCGATGTCCTATTTCACCGTGCTCGCCGGCCTCGCCCAGTATTTCAGCGCGGGGGGAACGCCGCAGGTGATTAGTCCGGGCCAGATGGCGATCATCACGTTTCAAGCCCAAGGACAAACCGTGAAGATCACGCTGACCTCGACGGACGCCACGAGCCTGAGTAATTTGGCCCAAGCCATTCAACAGGTCGCGACGCTCTTCAACGAATTGCCGCCCTCAGCCCGGGAAAATCTCTTAACGCCCGCCGAACTCACCTCGCTCTTGAATCGCGCGCTCGGCAGCAGCGGCCAAGCAGTGAATCTCGAGGTTACTCCGGTTAAATAATTTCTTGACTTTGAAAGATCTTTTAGCTTGCTTCGAGCGATTGTAACTCGTTGATTACAAATATGAAACGCTTGCGTAACCTCATGGCGTGGCTGGGTGGAACGGCGATTTTCTGCAGTCTCGTAACGGGAGTCCGTGCGGAATATGATCCTCAGGGGACTGTGAAGAAGGGGAAACGCTGGGCGATTTCGACGGGATTGCGTTCCGGCTACGACGACAACTCGACGACCGCCTCGAACAACAAGCATGGGAGCTGGTTCTCTGGATTCAATGTCCTTGGGCGTTATTCGTATCCGACCGACACGAGCTTCTTCAGCGCCGCAACAGCGGCGAACGGCAATTTCTTCGCCGATCGCCCCGGCAGCATCTTCGATTTCAGCAACGGAGTGGACCTGACGTTCGCGCACACGTTCAGCCCCCGCCTGAGCCTCGACCTGACGGATCACTTTCGTTTCGGCCAGGAGCCGCAGCTTGCGGAGAACAACACGATCTATCGCCGCGCAGGCGATTTCGTCAACAACGGCGTCAATCTCGGGTTGTCCTATCAGCTGAGCACCAAATGGTTTCTGGATTACAACCTCGCGCACGACCTCTGGCACTACAGCGATGCGCAGTTGAAGCAGGACTTGGAGCGCCAGGCGATCTCGACCGGGCCGACGCTCCGCTATCGCGTCACGGAGCTGACGACGCTGTCGCTCGGTTATTCCTACGGGAGGATCATGTATGACAAGAGCCCGCGCGATGCTGAAACGCACACCACCACCGCGGGAATCATGCAGAGCATCACTCGGAAGTGGAACGCCTCGCTCGATGCCGGGGCAACGGTCCGCAAGGAGGACACCATCACCTCGAAGGAGAGCCACGTGGAGCCGTTCGTGAGTTTCGGGACGACATACCTGGTTTCTCAGAAGGCGAAGATCAACGCCGGGGTCCGCCATTCCTTTCAGGAAACCGACGCTGCGACGTTCTATTTCTCCAAAACCACCTCGAGCTACTTTGGATTCGATTGGGAGTTCGCACGCAATCTGAGCAGCAGCACGAGCCTGAACATCGTAGACAGCGAGCTGGCGAACGCCATCGTGACGGGAACCGCGGCGGTGGACGAATGGACGTGGGTGGTGAACCAAGTCTTCAGCTGGCAGGTCCGCGAGGAGCTGACGCTCGATCTGCGGTACACATGGACGCGGCTGGATTCCCCTCTGGAGAACCGCTCCTACCGCCGCAACGTGGTGAGCGTCGGCGCCAGCTACCTCTTTTAGCGTGGGCGGCGCGTCGCCACCCGGGATCGCCCCTTCGGGGAAGCCGTCATGAATCCTCCCGCCGAGTCCTCTTTGCATTTCCTCGACTACTGGCGGGTCGTCAAGGTCCACAAGTTCGTCATCCTCACCGTGATCCTCCTGGTCACGGCTTCGGCGACGATCTACACGTTCAACACGCCGAAGCAGTACGTCTCGGTCGCCCGCATGAGCGTGGAGAGCGACCGCCCCGCTGTTTCCGTCTATGGCCGCGATCTCGGCGGGATGGACATGATCACCTTCGCCACCCAGTTCGAGATCATCCAGTCGAAGGAGGTCCTCTATCCGGTGGTGGAACAGCTCAAGCTCCAGCAGCGCTGGGGGAGCAAGAAGGGCGGAGGCGCCGATCTTCCCCGCGACATCGCGTATTACATGCTCAAGAGCAAGATCCAGCTCAACGTGGCGCGCGGGACCACGGTCATCGAGATCCGCGGTTGGAGCGAGGACAAGGGCGAGGCGGCGGAGATCGCCAACGCCGTGGCCCAGGCCTACGAAAAGTATCGGCTCGACGAGAAATACAACGAGGTCAACCGCGGACTGCAGAAGATCCAGGAAGAATACACCCGCCAGCAGGAAGATGTGCGCGTCGCACGAGAGAAGGTGGAGCAGCTCCGCAAGGATCTCAACATCACCGATCTGGGGAGCGTCAGCCTCCTCACCGGCGGCGGACGCCTCGAACAGGAAGAGTTGCGCCGCAAGGAAAGCGAGCTGTTCGAGGCGAAGACCGCGCTCAAGACGCAGAAGCTGCGCCTTGAAAACCTCGCCAAACTCGATCTCCGCGAGCTCAAGGACACGATCAATTTCCTCCAGCCCGAAGGGAACATCCCCGGTCTGATCAGTGCGGTGATGGACGCCGAGCGCACGATGGAGACGCTCAAGGCTTCCGAACTCGGCCCCAACCATCCGGACGTCATCAAGGCCAAGAAGACCTACGAGACCCTCAAGGCCCAACTCGACGGGCAGCTCGCAGGAGTCATGCGCGCCCTCAAAATCGCCGTGGACGAGCAAGAACAGAAGGTGAAGCTCCTTTCCGAGGACGTGGACAAGCTGCGCGCCCGTGAGCAGGTCAGCCACTCGGCAAAATACACGCCGTTCGTGGACGCCATGCGAAACTTGGAGAACCAGCAGACGGTTCTCGAGAACATCAATGCGCGGCTCAAACAGGAGCGCATCGAAATCGGTCTCCCGCGCCGTCCGGTGCGTATCATTGACCAAGCCGAGCCTGCCTACGCCCCGTCCAAACCCAATGTGCCGCTGAACATCAGCATCAGCGTCGTCGTCGGCATCGTCCTCGGCGTCGCCATGGCCTTCTTCATCGAGTATCTCGACACGAGCATCCACCGGGTGGACGACGTCGAGAAATACCTGCGCATCCCCGTGCTCGGAGTGGTGCCGCGAGACGTGAAGCCGCTCATCCAGTTGGACGACGTCTCGCCATTCGCCGAGTTTTACCGCGTGCTCCGCGCGAACATCGAGTTCGCGCGCAAGGATGCCCAAGCCAACTCGGTCACTTTCTGCAGCGGCGGCGCCGGCGAAGGCAAGTCCACCACGCTTATCAACACCGCTTACATCTACGCCCAACACGGCCAGACGGTGCTCGTCGTGGACTCGGACGTGCGCCGCCCGAGCCTCCATCGCATCTTCGGCGTGGACAACAAGACGGGCCTCACCGACGTGATTCTGGGCGGCGTGCCTGTCGAGCAGGTGATCCAGGCCACCTCGGTGCCGAATATCCACTTCATTCCCAGCGGAAAATATCAGAGCGACGCGTTGGGCATCCTCGCCATGGGCCGCATGCGCGAGTTGATCGGAAATCTGAAGCAGCGCTACGACATGGTGTTTTTCGATTCCCCGCCCGTACTGGGCATCAGCGACGCGCCCATTCTCGCACGCGAGGTGGACCTGGCGGTGCTGGTGATCCAATATCGCCGATATCCGCGGCAGCTCGCCCTCCGCGCCCAAGCCGCGCTTGAAAAAGCGGGGGTGCGCCTCCTCGGCGCCGTGCTCAACCAGGTGAAGTCCGAGGAAGAAGACTACTACTACTACAACTACTACTATTATTACGGCGAAGGGAAATACGGCTACGGCGGCGATCGTTCCCGCGACGACAAAACGCCCGAGAAGACGTCGCCTCCGCCTTCGTCCGTCACCGTTGCGGCGTCCGGAAAACCCGGGAAATCGGGCCGCAAGGGGACTTCGTCTTCGTCCGATCTCGTCGAGACGTTCTGACGGAGGTCACGGCGGTCCGTCGGTCAGATGTCGTAGCTGACGCTGGCGAGTCGCCCCGTCTGGATCAGGTAGTCCAGGATGCTCGCCGCCGATTCCTCGGGCGTCTGCTGGTCGGTGCGCACCGTGATCTCCGGATGTTCCGGCGCCTCGTAAGGCGCGGAAATCCCCGTGAACTCGCGGATCTCGCCGGCGCGCGCGCGGGCATACAGTTTTTTCGGGTCCCGGGATTCGCAGACTTCCAGCGGGCAGCAGACGTAGACTTCGAAGAAGCGGACCTGGCCCTCCTTCATGATCTCGCGCACGCGCGCGCGGTCAGCGCGATCGGGGGAGATGAGGGAGCTGATCGCCACGAGCCCGGCGTCCGCGAGGAGGCGTCCGGCTTCGGCGGCGCGACGGATGTTCTCGGAGCGGTCCTCGGGTGAAAAACCGAGATCGGCGCTCAGACCGTAGCGAAGGTTGTCGCCGTCGAGGCGGTAAGCCTGGATGCCGCGGTTGAAGAGCTCGCGTTCAAGGATCGCGGCAAGAGTGGATTTGCCTGACCCCGACAGACCTGTGAGCCAGACCACGGCGCCCTGGTGGCCGTTGCGCAACGCGCGCTCCGAGGCGAGCACCTCGCCGCGCGCCCAGGTGAGGTTCGCGCTCTTTGGCCCCGCGTCGGCGTCGCCCGCGCGAATCGCCGCGACCACGATGCCACCGCCCGAAACCTCGCGCCGGTCCACGAGGACGAAACGCCCCGTCTCGGCGATGGCGGAATGCGGATCGAGGGCCACCGTCTGCCGTGCGCGGATCACGACTTCCGCCACGTCGTTACGGCGGATTTCCTTTGCGGCTCCAGGAATTTCGTCCAGCGTGGAGGCGTCAATCACGCGCTCGATGGAATGGATCTCGGCTTCCACCTCCTGCGTGGCGAGCTTGAGTTTGACCCGATGGCCGACGGGCAGAGGCTGGCGGCCCATCCAGAAAATTTTTGTGGAAAAATCGCGCGCCACGGCGGGCGCATCGGCTTCATGGGTCGCCACCTGTCCGCGCTCGACAAAGATCTGTTCCGTCAGCGTGACGCCCACCGATTCGCCCGCGGAGGCCGAGAGAGCCGACGGGGCGCTCCAGCGCTCGATGGTGTTCACCACGCTCGATTTTCCGCTCGGCCAGAAGACGAGGCGGTCGCCGACCCGGAGCGCGCCCGACTCGACGCGCCCCGCGAGGATCCGCCGGTGGTCGAAGCGGTAAACGTCTTGCACGGAGAAGCGCAGCGACTGATGGACGGGACGCGGCGGCGCCTCGAAGGCGTCGAGCGCCTCGACGACGGTGCGCCCTGCGTGCCAGGGCATGCGCGGACTTCGAGCGATGAGGCCGTCGCCGTCGCGCGCGCAGATCGGGAGGAATCCGGAGGGCTTCAAGCCGAACCGTCCGAGGAAGGCGGTGTATTCGGATTCGATGCGGCGAAAGACGCGTTCGTCGAAACCGCACAGGTCCATCTTGTTCACGAGCACCACGATCTGGCGGACGCCCATGAGGCTGAGGAGAAACCCGTGGCGGCGCGACTGCTCCTGCACGCCTTCGCCGGCGTCAATGAGCAGGAGCGCGGCGGAAGCGCTCGCTGCGCCGGTGATCATGTTCTTGAGGAACTCCTTGTGGCCGGGCGCGTCAATGATCACATACTGGCGGCGTGACGTGCGGAACCAGATTTGCGCCGTGTCAATGGTGATGTTCTGATCCCGTTCGGCCTGGAGGCCGTCCATGAGGTTCGCGAACTCAAAAGGAACGCCGCGACGGCGCGCAACCTCGACGAGCTGTTCGTATTTGCCTTCGGGAAGCGATCCGGTGTCGTGGAAAAGGCGGCCCACGAAGGTGGATTTGCCGTGGTCCACGTGGCCCACGATCACAATCTTGAGCTGCTCCTGCGCCGCAGGTGCGGCGGCGGAAGATGGAAGGGCGGAGGGCATTCGAACTTCAGAATTCGGTTTTGGGGCTGCGCGGCTCACATGTAGCCGTCGCGGCGCAGCCTTTCGAAGGCGTCCTCGGACTCCTTATCCTGCGCGCGACCGGCGCGTTCGGGAACGTTCGTGCGTCGCAGCTCTTCGACAATTTCTGTCACGTTGCGCGCCGTGGATTTGATGGGGGAAGTGCAGGGCGCGCAACCGAGGCTGCGGTAGCGTTCACCGCGCTCATTGGCGAAGTAGAGCGGGACGACCGGAATGTTTTCCCGCTGGATGTACTCCCAAACGTTGAGCTCGGTCCAGTGGAGAAGCGGATGGATGCGGATGTGCGTGCCGGGCTCGAAGTCGGTCTTGAACTGATCCCAAAGCTCGGGGGGCTGGTCTTCCACGTTCCACTCCATGTTCTGGTCGCGCGGAGAAAAATAGCGTTCCTTGGCGCGGGTGGGGTCCTCGTCGCGACGGACGCCGACGATGACCCCCGTGAATTTGTGCCGGTCGAGGACCATCCGGAGACCGTCCTTCTTGAGCGCACCGCAGCATTCGACGCGGGTGAGCTTGCCGTTCGGGAAGGTGCGCCCCTCGCGGAGCGCCGCCTCGTTCTTGCCGACGATAAGCTGGAGGTTCCATTCTTTGGCGAGCCGATCGCGAAAGGCGATCATTTCGGGAATCTTGTAGGTAGTGTCCACATGAACGAGCGGAAAGGGAACGTGGCCGAAGAAGGCCTTGCGCGCGAGCCAGAGGAGCACGCTGGAGTCCTTGCCGATGCTCCAGAGCATCGCGAGGTGGTCGAATTTATGAAACGCTTCGCGAAGGATGAAGACGCTTTGATTTTCGAGCTGGTCGAGAGGAGTCATGGACTACGCCGTCGGGTGAAGGTGTGGATGCCGCATTCGGTCTTGCCGAAACCGGTCCATCGGCCGGCGCGCTCGGCGCCGTTCTCGCCGAAGGATCGAGTGCAAGGTCGGCACCCGATCGAACGATAGCCTCGGTCGTGGAGCGGATTCCAGGGGAGATGGTGACGGCGGAGGTAGTCCCAGACGCGCGCGCGTTCCCAGAGCGCAAGCGGGTTGATCTTCGCCACGCGACGCCCCTCGGCCCCTTCGATGTCGTGGAGTTCGAGGACCGCGACGTTCGCACGGGCATCGGATTGTTCGCGGCGCAGACCCGTGATCCAGCCGTTGAGCTCAAAAAGCTTTCGTCGGAGGGGCGCCACCTTGCGCAACGTGCAGCAAGCGTCCGGGTCGCGCTCCCAGAGGGCTTCTCCGTGGAGACGCGCTTGCTCGGCCACGGAGATTTCAGGTTCCACCGTCTCGATGGTGATCTCCAGCCGTTCTTCGAGACGCCGCTTGAGTTCGAGGGTTTCTGGAAAGATCAGCCCCGTATCGAGAGTGAAGGCGGGAAAACCGAGATCGAGCTCGCGGGCGAGATGCAGGATCACAATGCCCGCCCCTTGGAAACTGGTGCCGATCGCTGCGTGCGCGCCGAAGCGTTCCCAGGTCCAGCGCAAGGAGTCTTCTGGCTCAGCGGTCGCGAGACGAGCGGCGGAGGCCTCGAACTCCGCGGGAGACAGCGGGGCGGGCGGCGGAGGGGATGTCGGGGTGAGAGGCATGCGTCGCATCGGAGTAGACGGCGCCGCCGCCCGTTCGTCGTCAAGGCTGCGCCGAGCGGCGCGCGTGCGGGGAATCCTTCGGAAAGGACGTTCTCCTCCCCATCTTTTCTCCGAAGGCTTTCGGAGATGGATTCGACGCCCGAGCCTCGCCCTGTGTTCGCAGGGGCGAGCGATCGCCTTGGCTTCGAAGGGACGGTCCTTCCGCCACTCTCGATGAATCGTGCAAAAGGCTAACCGACCTGCAGCAGGAGTCAAACCGGATCGTCTCCCCAAAGCTTATATGGCGGTAGGAAGGATGAAGATAAGGAGAGCGAGATGGAAGACGAACCGGGGGCGCGACAAAGGAGATTTCTTCGGGAGATCGAGCCTCTGGCGCGCCACCACGCCGTTTTCTTGATCCTCTTCCGTTCTCGTCCTGACTCTTGAAGGGAGTTCGCCCGGTTCTCCCGGAGATTTCGGCGCCTCTCGTTGCCTCGGCACGCGTCGCCTGCTAGCGTGACGGCGTGAGCGACGCGCACATGGTTCGGTCGGCCGGCAAGGTCAGCCTCGCCGTGATGGCGAGCCGCGTGTTTGGTCTGATTCGCGATCAAGTGTTTGCCTGGATGTTCGGTTGCGGAGCGCTCAACGACGCCTTTCAGGTGGCCTTCCGCATCCCCAATCTCCTGCGCGACCTCTTCGCGGAGGGCGCGCTTTCCACGGCGTTCGTCACTGTTCTTTCGAAGGCGCGCGCCCGTTCGGGCGACGCCGCCGCGTGGCGCATCGCTCGCTTGACGATGACGCTTCAGATGGCTGTTCTCGGGGGAATCGTCTTGTTGGGCATCCTTTTCACGCCGTGGATCGTGGAAAGACTTGCGAAAAACTACGCGGCCGAACCCGGTAAATTGGACCTCACCATCCGCCTCACGCGGGTGCTTTTTCCCTTCATCCTCTTCGTTGCCGCCGCCGCACTCGCGATGGGGCTGCTCAACGCCTTCGGACGTTTTGGCCTGCCCGCCTCGGCTTCGATCTTCTTCAATCTCGGCTCGATCCTCGTCGGACTGGGCCTGGCGTTGCTCGTGGATCCGGCGTTCGGCGAGAGGGCCGTTTTCTGCATGGCCCTCGGCACGCTCGCCGGCGGCGCGCTTCAATGGCTCATTCAGGTTCCCGCGATGCGGAAGGAAGGCTATCGCTTCCAATGGGCTTGGGATCCGAAGGACTCCGGGCTTCGGGACATCCTCCGCCTCATGGCTCCGGCGGTCATTGGTGTGTCGGCCACTCAGGTCAACGTCCTCATCAACCTGACGTTCGCCACGGCGTGCGGCAACGGCGCGGTCTCCGCTCTGACTTTCGCCTTCCGGATCATGCAGCTCCCCATCGGGGTGTTCGGCGTGGCGATCGCGACGGCGGCGCTCCCTGCGCTCGCGATGGACGCGACGACCCTCGACTCGCGCACCTTTCGCGAACGGGTGGAACGCGCCCTGCGTCTGAACGCGGCGTTCTGCGTTCCGGCGGCCTGCGGTCTGGCGCTGCTCGGAACGCCGCTCACCGGCCTCCTCTTCGAGCGGGGGCGTTTCGATGTCGAGGCAACCCTCACGACCGCGCAGGCCCTGAGCGCCTACTCGCTCGGATTGGTCGGCTACGCTTCAGTGAAGATCCTCGGTCCGGTGTTCTACGCGCTAAACCGCCCGCTGGTGCCCATGTTCGTTTCGCTCGGCTCGATCGTGCTGACCTTTTCGCTCAACTGGTTTTTTGCAGCGCGCCTCCACGCCGGTCCGGCGGGAATCGCCCTCGCGACGGCCCTCTCCGCGCTCGCAAGCGCCAGCCTTCTGCTCTCGTCGCTCTCCCGCCTCGTGGGACCGGTGAGCCGGCGCACGTGGCTCGCGGCGTTTCGGATCCTCGTCGCCGCAGCGGGGATGAGCGTCGTTGTAGCGCTTGCGGACTGGGCGCTCGCTGAACGATTCGTGGGGCACGACTTTTTCGGCTACCTCGGACGCACGCTCCTGGGCGTGGCCCTCGGGGCGATATCCTATTTCTGGCTGGCGACGAAGCTCGGCGTCGAGGAGGCCCGGGAACTCCACCGCTCCGTGCGCAGACGCCTCGTCCGCCGCACCGCCCGCTGACCGTGTCTCCCTCCATCCAGGAAAAGATCGCGCAGCTCCAGAATCGCCCCGGCATTTATCTGATACGCGACCGCCTCGGTCGCGTGATCTACGTGGGCAAGGCGCGCTCGCTCGCCCGACGCGTGCGCTCCTACTTCCAACCCGCACGCTATTCCCAGCTCGACCCGAAGACGCGCGCCTTGGTGGATTCCGCGGCCGATCTTGAATGCCACACGACTCGGAGTGAGGCGGAAGCCGTCCTTCTCGAAGGCAAGCTCATCAAGCATTACAAACCGCGCTACAACATCCTCTTCCGCGACGACAAACGCTTCCTTCTCCTCAAGCTCACGTGCGACCCGTTTCCGCGATTCGTCCTCACCCGACTCGAAAAACCCGATGGTTGCCGCTACTTCGGGCCGTTCCCAAACGCCGCCGCCCTCCGCAACACCCTCGACTACATTCGCCGGACGTTTCATTTACGCTCCTGCCCGCCTTCCGAGCCCGGCAAGAGCGACTACCGCCACTGCCACAACGATCTCCTCCAGCACTGCGCCGCGCCGTGCGTCGGGCGCGTGACTCGCGAGGAATACGCGCGTTGGGTCGAGCGCGCCTGCCTCCTGCTCGAAGGCAAGGACGAGGAAGCCCTTCAGGAGATGGAGACCGAGATGCGGCATGCGGCTGCGGCGAAGGACTTCGAACGCGCCGCCGCTCTGCGCGACGCACTCTACGACCTGCGCACGACCGTAAAGTCCAGCCGGCAGCGCTTCCGCCGCGATATGCCCGTTCGGGCGGGGTCGTCAGAGGAAATTGCCGACCTTGCGCGCGCCCTCGATCTCGCGCACGCTCCGAAGGTGATCGAGGGTTTCGACATCTCTCATATCCACGGGCGGCATGCCGTCGGCTCGATGGTCCAGTTCGTTGCGGGCCGCCCCGCGCGTGCGAACTACCGACACTTCATCATCCGCGGAGACGAAGGGACCTCGTTCACGAAAGATGCGGGAGGCCTCATCTCGTCGCACCCGTCCTTGGATGCCGAAAGATTGAACGACGACGTCGCCTCGATTCGGGAAATCGTCGGACGGCGTTATGCCCGCCTGCTCCGCGAAAAGAAACCTCTTCCCAATCTCATCCTCATTGACGGAGGAAAAGGGCAGCTCCACGCGGCGCTTGCGGCGCTTGACGCACTCGGCGCGAGGCCGGCGATCGCGGGGTTGGCGAAGCAGGATGAGGAGATCTTTCTTCCGGGAAAGCCCGAGCCGATCCGCTTGCCGTCGAACGCTCCGGCGCTGCATCTCCTCCAGCGGGTGCGAGACGAATCGCATCGCTTCGCAAACTCGCGCCACGAGGCGTGGCGACGGAAACAGATCCGCAACTCGATCCTCGACGATTTTCCGGGCATCGGCGAGAAGCGCAAGCAGGCGCTTCTCAAGCGCTTCGGCTCGGTGAAACTCCTCCGGGACGCGCCGGTCGAGGCGGTGATGGAAGTTGAAGGATTCGGTCGCGCCTCGGCAGAGAAATTGCTCCGTTTCCTTCAGAAAAACGGAGAAGCGCCGGCTCGAACCCAAAGGCCGCCGAGAGAAAACGATTTGCGGCAAAGAGACGGAGGAGCGTGACTGAGCTTCCGGCCGAACCAAGCTTCCCATAAAGGCGTCCTGATTTTATCTTGCTCGTGCGAAATTCAGAATCAGCGTCATTGAAAGGCGATCGGATGCAGGCATTTTCGAGTTTCGGAACGCCGCCTTTCCGTCATAGTCTTCCCCGATGCGCGTGATTCGCTATCCGTCGCCGGAGTTCGATCGTCTCGCGGCCGCTTCGCGGCTGACGGAGCCCGCCGTGACACGCGCCGTCACGCGGATTCTCGACGCCGTCCGACGGCGCGGAGACTGCGCCTTGATCGAGTTTGCGCGACGGTTTGATCGCGTCCGCCTCGGGCCGAGGTCGCTGCGTGTGGGGGCGCGCGAGTTGCGTGCCGCGCGCGTGGACGCCGCGCTCGAACGCGCGGCGCGACGCACGCTGCGCGAGGTGACCGCGTTCGCGCGCGCCTCGTTGCCGCGCAGCTGGCGCGCCCGCAACGGACATGGAGCGGTCGTTGGCGAGAAGTTCGATCCTCTGGAGCGCGTGGGCGTTTATGTCCCGGGTGGACAGGCGCCCCTTGTGAGCACGGTGTTCATGACCGCCGCTCTCGCGCGCACCGCCGGCGTCGCGGAAATCGTCGCCTGCACGCCGCCGCCAGTCTCCCCGGCGATCCTCTGGGCGCTCCGCCTCTGCGGGGTGCGGGAGGTGTTCCGGGTCGGCGGCGCGCAGGCGATCGCAGCGATGGCTTATGGGACGCAGGCAATCCGTCCTGTGGACAAGGTCTTCGGACCCGGCAGCGTCTGGGTGACCGAGGCAAAGCGCCAGGTGTTCGGCGTCGTCGGCGTGGATCTACTCGCGGGCCCGAGCGAGCTTATGGTCCTCGCCGACGCAACGGTCAACCCCGAGTGGGCGGCAGCCGATCTTCTCGCCCAGGCCGAACACGGCACGGGGAAGGAGCGCATCTTCTGCGTCGGGAGTTCTCAGGCGGTCCTGCGGACGATCCGGGATGCCGTTGAGGAAAGGATGCGCGCGTGGCCGGCTCATTGCAGCCTCCGCGCCGTGCTCTCGCGCAACGCCGCATGGATTCTCGCGCGGACACCGGAGGCGATGGCGCGCGCTGCCAACCGCATCGCCCCCGAGCATCTCCAGGTGATGACGCGCGATGCCGAGGGCTTGCTGCGGCGCCTCCGCACGGCGGGCGGGGTTTTCCTCGGCAACTGGACGCCGACGGTGCTGGGGGATTTCGTGGCGGGCTCGAGCCACACGCTGCCAACCGGCGGCGCGGGACGGAGTTTCTCCGGTCTGCGCGCCGCCGATTTTATGAGGCGCACCAGTGTGACGCGCTACGACCGCCGCGCCCTCGCCCTCGCGGCCGAAGGCGTGCGCGCTTTTTCCCGCGTCGAGAGCCTTCCGGCCCACGGCGCATCTCTCGAGGCACGCTTCGCATGATGAAAAACACATGGCCCATTCTCATCGCCGTGGTCTTCGCGCTCGTCGCGCGAGCCGATCTTACGCTTGTTCAGGAAATCGAAGACCATACGGGCGACGCAAACGGCGCGAAGGAGCAGGTGACCCTCTACGTGAGCGGCCCGCGCCTGCGCCTCGACAAGGGGCAAACGATGAGCAGCATCATTTTAAACGATCGGAAGGTGACCTACTCGATCCTTCATGAAACGCGGCAGTACGTGCAGATGTCTCATGAGCTTTTCAAGGGGCTCGGGCAGTCCCTCGGTATGGCAGCGAACGCTGCGGCCCAGGCGAACGCTCTCCTCCGCGTCGAACCGACCGACCAGCGGGAGACCATCGGCGGACGTCCTTGCCGCCTCGTGCGTGTGCGCGACGCGAGCGGCGCGCTGACCGAGCTCTGGGTGACGCGCGACGCCGCGGAACTCGACGCGCTCCTCAGCGAGTTCAAAAGCCTGATGGACTTCGGTTTGCCTGCCGTAAGCGGCGCGCTCGACCAGCATCCCGAACTGAAGGGAGTGCCGATGCGCGTCACCGAGTATGAGGGAGTGAACGTGGTGCGCCGCTCGACGATCAAGAGCTTCGATCGAACGAAGATCACGCCCGGGCTTTTCGAAATCCCCGCGGGCTACGAGGAGATTAAAGTGCCGGCCCTTCCGTCGCCGGGCGCTCCCCGGAACGCCGACGCGCCGTAATCCGACGGTGGCGGGTGCCGGTCGAAAGGGCTTCTTCTTCCTCCGTTGCGCGGACGGCCGACGATTCCTCGGCTGCCGGAGGCGCTCCCCCCTTCGCTCTTTGAGCGGAACGCAGAGTGAACGGTATCGAGGCGCGGCGCGATCTGCTATGTTGACGGCATGGCCTCGCGAGGAAAAATCGTGGTCGGCATGAGCGGCGGCGTGGACTCGAGCGTCGCCGCCGCCCTCCTCCAACGCGACGGTTACGAGGTGCTCGGGGTCACCCTGCGCCTCTGGCCGGCGAGCGAAGACGACGTGCGCGAAGACCGCTGTTGTGGGCCGAACGCCCTCTCCGATGCGCGCCGCGTCGCGGGCCGGCTCGGCATCCCGCATCGCGTTCTCGACGAGACGCCGGCGTTCGAACGCGAGGTGCTCGGCTATTTCGTAGAGGAATACCGCCGTGGGCGAACGCCGAATCCCTGCGTCGCCTGCAACCCGCGCGTGAAGTTCGACAACCTCCTGCGGACAGCGCGGGCGATGGGCGCCGATTTCCTCGCCACAGGGCATTATGCGCGCGTCGAGCGGACGCCGAAGGGGAGCGTCCTGCGCCGCGCGAAACATCTCGCAAAAGACCAGAGCTACTTTCTCCATCGCCTCACCCAGGAACAACTCGGCAGGCTGCTCCTGCCGCTCGGCGAACTCGACAAGGAACAGGTGCGCGAGACGGCGCGGGCGCTCGGCCTCGGCATCCACGCCAAAGGCGACAGCCAGGACCTCTGCTTCCTGCCCGAGAACGACTACGCCGCATGGCTGAAACAGCGCCTCGGTCCGGAAGGCCTCCACGGCGGCGAGATCGTCTCGTCCGAAGGGCGCACGTTGGGGAGACACGAAGGGATCGAGTTTTTTACCGTCGGACAGCGCAAGGGGATCCGCGTCGACGCTTCGGAACCGCTCTACGTGCTCGGAGTGGACGCGAAAAAGCGCCGGGTGATCGTCGGCGAAGACGCCGCGCTCTGGCGACGGGAACTTGTCGCGCGGGATTGCGTCTGGGGACCGGACGGACCGGTGGAGGGCAGTGTCCGGGCGCGCATCCAGATCCGACAGCGACATGAGGCGGCGTCGGCGACGCTCGAGCCGACAGCGGACGACGGCATCAAGGCGACCTTCGATGCGCCGCAGCGCGCAATCACGCCGGGCCAGGCGGCCGTGTTTTACGACGACGACCGCGTCCTCGGTGGAGGCTGGATCGCGGGATGATCGCGGGGCCGCAGCCTTCGACGACAGAATTGAAGAAAACGCCTATCGCGCGGCGTGGAGGTCTTGATCTTCCGTCTTCGCGCGCTTCGGCTCGTCGGACTTCGGCGGCGCCGTCTTTTCTTTTTCGGGCTGCTGAATGCCGACTTTGCCCTCCTTGACGGCGACGAATGATTCACCGCTCCGGACGGTGACCCCGAAGAACGTGCCGCGCGCAGCGGCCACCCCCTGCGGCGTGCGCACCTCGAAGCGCGTCGTCTTCGGATCGTTCTTGGAAATCAGCGCGCTCAAGGTGCCATCCTGAAGGTCCACCATCGTTCTGCGATCGGCGATTTTGCCTTTCGCTTCGGAAAACTCGTTGAACTGAAGGATGATGCGCGAATTTTCCTGCACATGGATCGCCGCGCCGGGGGTCGTCATGATCACCGCTTCGCTCTCGGACCCGCATACCACAGTGCTTCCCACGGGGAGCTTCTGCCCTTCGCGCAACGGGGCGAAGTCCTTCGAGCCGGGCGCCGCGGCCTGCACGCGGCCTTTGACGCTCTTGACCGTCGCGTCGAAGGCGAACGCGGCGTGGGCGAACGCGAAGAGAAGCAGGATGGCGTGCAAGACGGTCCTCCGAAGCGTCGAGCGCCGGAGGAGCGGCGCTCCACCGCAGATGATTGACCAGCGCGCCTTCTTCGAAGATGGAAAGGAGACGTTCATGGTTAGAAATTGCCGATGGCGCTCTGGAGTTGGCTGCGAATCTGGAGGCTGATTGCCCGTTGGAGGGTAGGTGGCACTTGCTGGAAACCCATGCTGTTCAGGCCTTGCGCGCCCAAGCGCATCCCTCCCCCCGCAGAGACGGAGGCGTGATCATTCGCGGGATCGGTTGTTCCGCCCATACCGCCGGTTCCCCCAGCGCCGCCGGTTCCTCCCGTTCCACCCTGCGCCTGCGGCCCTCCTCCGCCGGTTTCCTCCGTGTTGTCGAGACTCGATCCGCTCGCAAGCGCGCCGCCGTCGCCGCCCGCAGCGTTGCCGCCTGGAATCGCATCGCCGACGTTGCCGCCGGAACTCGCGCCGCCGACCAACGAGGCGAACAGTGTGCCACCGGGGTTCCCCTGATTTCCCGAGGTGTTGTCCGTGAACGTGCTCGTTGTGTTGTTGGCGGTGTTGATGATTTCCTGAGTGTTGTCCAAAGGCGGAGGCGGAGGCGGTGTCGCGGTCGCGAGCAGCACGCCGTTGCCCGTATGGGCCTCCTGCGGGGCTGTGGGCCAGTTGACGCCATACTCGGTGAAGGCTGAGATCAAACCGTTGAGCTCGTTGACGGAAGAGGCGCCTGCGTAGATGAGGAAGCGCCCGCCATCGCTCAAAGTCAGGACGTCTGCGCCGACGTAATTTTTGAAGCCCTGATCGGTCACCAGACGGAGATCGTTGCCGTTGTTCGCCGCGAGAGCGGCGCCCGTGTCGAGAGCAAGGTCTCCGCCCGCGGTGCGAATCGTCACCGAGTCGCCGGGAGAGGCTCCCCCCTGAATGTTGCCCTGTACCGAAAGACCGCCGGCACCGTCGTAGATCTCCACAGCGCCATCTGCGGCGCTGATATTGTCGAGGACGCCGATCCGGTTGCCGGAATTATCGAGTTGGACGGGCCCCATCGCCGAAACCCTGAGCGTCTCCGCGCCGAGCGAGTCCAACTGATCAACGCCTCCGAAAAAACTCTGGAGGTCGAGGACGCCTGTTGCGAAAGCGCTGGCGAGAACCATCGAATCGTAAGTGCGCGCGCTTACGTTCGCCCCGTTGAGCGCAAGCGCGCCGAACGAATTCATCGGGTCGTCCAACGCGATGTCGTGTCCGGAGGCGTCGAAGGAGGCTGTTCCCGGAACGATCAGCGCACCCAATTGCGTGATCATCCCGTTCGCCGCGAGCGCGAAGTCGTTCGCCACCGAAAACCCGTCGAGCTGAGTGTCGGTGGAGTTGAGGACTTCCACATAACCGCCTTCGGCCGCCGTACCCGAGAAGGCGAGCGGCCCAAGGAAGACGTTCAGCACGTTGAGCAGACGGATGTAAGGACCGGTCGTTCCGAACGTGGCGCGGCCCGCCACATTCAACGCGCCCGACTGGACGAGGACCCCACCCGCGTCCACGACGAGATCTCCGGAGATTGTCGAGGCCCCGAGATCCAGATTGTTGGCGTCCCGGAGAGTCACTTGGTTTCCGCTGATGATTCGGACGGTGTTCCAATCGTTGAGCACATCGTCGAGCGTGATGTCGTAGCCTGCGCTTGCGGTCAGATACGCTGTCGTGCCGTTTCCGTTGGCGACGATCGCCCCGCTCTGAGTGATCGGCCCATTCGCCGCCACACTCAGATTGCCCGAGACCGTCGAGGCGCCGAGATCGAGGGCGTTTGCGTCACGCAGCGTCACATTGTTTCCGGCGACAATCGCCACGGTGGCGAAATCATTGTCGGAGTGGTTGAGCGCGAGGTCGTGGCTCGTGTCCGCATTGAAGGTTGCCGTCGTGCCGTCTCCGTTGGCGACGATCGCCCCGCTCTGGGTGATCGGTCCATTCGCCGTCACGTTCAGATTGCCCGACGCCCAGATACCGGCGAGTTGCATGGCGTCGTTTTCGTAGACCGTAAGGTTATGGCCCTTAAGGTCGAGGCTTCCGAAGGTCGAGAAATCGTTGTCGAGCGTGAGATCGGCCGTGTCTGAATCGAACTTCGCCAGGTTGGCCACCGTGAGCGTGTCGCTGTCAGTGATCTCACCCGTCGCCGTCACCTCGAGCGAAGCCGCCGTGATCCGTCCGAGATCGGTCGTCCAGTTGTTGTTCCGGAATCGGACACTCTGGTCCGCCGCGTCAAAGGAAACCGTGCCGAAGAAGCCGTTGTCTGGATCTGTCAGAATCACCGGGGCGCTGCTTTTGAAGGAGGCGCCGCCTTGAACCGAAACCGGCGCGACCTGGGCGACGCCCGCGGAATCCACCGAGAGGTCGCCGGTGACCGCGCTATTTCCGAAGGTGGCGATCCCCGACTGCACGACGGTGACGTGACCTCCTTGGAGTTCAAGGGTCCCGAGCACCGCGGCGGAATTCCCTAGGATGAGATCGCCGGCGATGGCCGCGATCGTGACTGTTCCCGGCAAGAGGAATGTCGCGTTCGCATCTGACGCAACGTTGCCGTAGGTCGTCGAGAGTTGAAAGGGGCCTGATCCCGCCACCTCGAGCCCGTTGAGGCCCAGAAAGGCGCCCGGCGCCGAATTGCCCAGCATGACGTCTCCATACGGCAGATTGAAGAACGCACCGCCCGAGGGCGCTTGGACGTCCAGGTTGGCTGCCACCATCTGGATCGGCGTCGCGGCGGCGCCTACCGAGCCTCCCAAAGGCATCACCTGAAACGCGATGCCGCCGGTCTGGAGGAGCGCCGCGGCGTCCGCGGGGAGCACGCTCCCCGCCGCGTCCGGGCCGAGATGGACGATCGCCAGATTGTCCGCCGTGATATTGGCAAGGGTGATGTTCCCGCTCTGCCGGTTCGCAAGGCCGAGACCATCACTGATCTTGAGGAGGACGTCGGCGTTCCCCGCGGCGAGCGTGACGTCCGGATCCATCTCGATCACCGCCGCCCCTGAATCCCTGAAGGCGCTGTTCACACCGTCGTTCACACCCGCATTGGCCACGATTTCCACTCGGCTGACGTCGGCAACGATATCGGCCTTGAGGAAAACGCTTCGTCCAGCCTGGAGCACGAAGTCCCCAAAAAGATCGCCTTCAGAGACCGCAAAAATCGGATCCTGGATCGTGATATCGTTATTGGCTTGAAGGAAAAGACTGATCCCGCTGTAGATCAAATCCTCGATCTCGGACGTCCGAATCACCAGGTCGGCGTCCGGCCCCTCACGAAAGGGAATACCGGCGGCCGTTCGTTGGAAGAGGTAGGCGGCGCCCGCGCCCGGAATCATGCCGTCGGCCTCGCTTCCGGCGCCGAAGGCCACGGCTTGGTCCAAGGGTGTTCGATGGACGGCGGCGCCGTGGAACAGGGTCACCGACTGTCCGAAACCGTCGCCCTCCATCGGAGTCGGAGCGGAGAAGATCCGAACAAAACTGCTGTCCGCCAACTCAAAGCCATAGGCTTTCCCGACGGAGGCGGCATTCGGCGCGCCCACGAGAAGGATCTCGGCATCGAGCGCAAGCGCCTTTCCGAAATCTTCCCCCGAGGCGCCCGACGGATTCGTGATCTGATAGAACTCTGCGCCTGCGTCCACGTCCATCATATGCACAAGCCCTTTGCCTGCATCCTCTCCGGGCGCTCCGATGGCGAGAGCTGCGTTCTGGCCTCCATACGCGAGCGCAACGCCGAAGTTGCCGTTTGCGGCGGAAGCGGCGCTGATGAGCGTCCGGTAAGGGGTGCCGTCCCACGCGCGGTATACATAGACAATTCCTGCGCCGGGGTTGCCTCCGTAGCCAAGAGGCGCGCCGATGGCAACCAGGCTTCCGCCGGCAAACGCCACCGATTGGCCGAAACGATCTCCCGGAGCGCCGGGATTGGAAATCTCCTGTAGATGCGCGCCGTCAAACGTGGAAAAAAGGTGGACGACACCGCCGCCGGCGGCGCCCGGCGCGCCGATGATCGCCGTGTTGCCCTCCCAAGGAAAGGCCGCCAGCGCGAAACCGAACTGATCGCCGGATGCGGGACTCGGTTCCACGAAGGTTTGTGCGGGCAGGATGTCGCCCGTCGAAAACAGATAAGCCGCGCCGGAACGCAGACCGCCGACCTGCTTGTTCGGCGCCCCCACGAGCACCATGCCGTCTCCCGCGTCTGCGAGCGCCTGGCCGAAGTGATCGTCCGCAACAGGATCCGGATTGTTCAGGACGTTCTCAAGGCCCCCCGTAAATCCGTCAAACACATAGACGGCGCCTGCGGCGGAGGCGCCCGCGCTGTCCCTCGGTGCTCCGACCACGAGAGAGGAATCCACCGCAGCCACCGTCGTTCCGAATCCGGCATCGGCCTCCGCAGGGGAACGCAGCAGGGAGATTTGCGGGGCGGAATCATAGATGGACGTGCCTTGAATTTCGCGAAAGGCATAGACGGCGCCACCTTCCAAAACCATCGAGTGATCCATGGGCGCGCCGACGATCAGTTGCGGGTTCGCGCCGACGGAGACCAGCGTGAGGCCGAAGTGGTCACCGCCCGTGGCTTTCGGATCTCGGAGGATCATGCGGAGCTCGCCGTAGCTTCCTCCGCTCATATCGCCATCAAATATGTACACGGCGCCCGCGCCGGCGGCTTGAAAACTGTCGTCCGGCGTGCCCACAACGAGAGAATTGCCGACATGCTGGATCGCCGCGCCGAAGTGATCGCCCACGTCGGGTTCTGGATTTTCAATTTCGTAAAGGAGACCTCCGTCGTCTCCCTGGAACACGAAGACCATGCCCGCTCCAGAAGCGCCGTTCACCGTTCGTCCCGGCGCGCCAATCACCGGGGTGCCGCCTTGGAGCGCGACGGCGAATCCGAAGTGGTCGCCGTACTCCAACGGCGTAAGGAATTCGCGCAGGTAAGCGCCCGAATCGTCGAACAAAAAGACGCGCCCCGCCTCGTAGTCGTGGGCGCTGTCGAAAGGAGCGCCGACGAGAAAGGTGTCTATCGAGCCGGCGATCGCCCTTCCGAACATGGCGCCCGTACTGGGGACGGGGCTGTCGAGGCTGAACCCGAGATATCCGCCGGTATCGTAACCGTATACTTTGCCCGCCCCGCTGAAGCCGGCGACCGTCGTATTCGGCGCGCCGACGAGAAGCTTGTCGGGTCCGAGCGCGGCGAGGCAGCTTCCAAACGCATCGCCCGGCGTCATATTCGGATTATGGATCGTCGTCTGCACGTTCCCTGCGCCATCAAAGAGATACACCTTTCCGTACATGTTTCCGGGCGCACCGATCGCATAGAGCCCGTTGACTCCCGCCGCGGCGACACCGAAGTTTCCATAGGCGACCGCCGAAGGATCGTTCAGCGTCGCCAGAAGCGTTCCGTTTTCCGAGTAGACGTAGGCGATGCCTGCGTCGGTCGCCGCGCTATCGTCGTTCGGCACGCCGACGAGAAGCGCGCTGCCGAGCGAGGCGATCGCTGCGCCGAAGCGATCGCCGTCCGCCGGGCTCCCTTTCGTCAGCGTGAACGCGAGATACCACGGATTCAACGGGGTATCCATGACCGTGATATTCTTCGGGTCGAGCAGCAGCACGCCCCCTGCGCCCGCGGGCGCCGCGGCGTCCACTCTGCCGGCGTAGCCGAGCGCTCCGAGCCCGGAGACTTCCACCCAGCCGCCGTTGCCGCCGCCCGGGCCGCCCCGCGCCGAGATCGTTCCCTGAAAATCGGTTTCGCCATCCGACCAGACGACCACCTTGCCCCCGTCGCCCGCGGATGTCGCATCCGCTCGAACCGTCGCGTAGGGATTCACAAGCGTATATTGTGAATTAAGGATGGGGCCGTCGCCATGCGCTCCACCGCCGAGGAGAATCTCGCCGCCGCCGGCGCCGCCCGAGGCGTCCGCCTCGGCGGCGGCAAGGCCGAGGCGCGGAGCGGTAAGATGGATCGCACCGCCAACGCCGTTTTCCGAGGTCGCCTGGACCTTGCCGGAGAGCAGCATCGTGCCGCCGCCGGTCGCTTCGACGGCGCCGCCGTTCCCCTCCCCTGCGCCGTTCGCTGCGATCACGCCCGCGGCAGGAAGCAGGAGGCGCTGTTCCGCGCGGATCCGGACGCTTCCGCCGTCGCCAGCGGTCCCGTTCGCCGAAACCTCGCCGCTCTGGTCAATATAGTCGGCGCGCAGCTCCACGCGACCGCCTCGGAGGCCTGAAGCGGAAATTCGGCCAGGGTTCTGGATTGAACGCGCTTGGACGGCGACGGTGTGGCCGGCGCCGCTTGACGGCGATTCCGCCTCGATCATTCCCGCGTTCTTCACGAGCCCGTCGGCGGCGGTCAGGAGCACGCGCCCGTCGCGGAGGTCCACACCCGTTGCGCGGATGACGCCTTCGTTGTTGATCGCAAAGGCGTAAATGTTGCCGTGCGCCTTGAGCTCGGCCTGCGCCGCCTCGATCGTTCCCGCGTTGTGGACGCCGTTCAGGCTCCACGCCCCTTCGGGCGTCGCGGGACGCACGAAGAGACGTTCGGCACCGCCTTCCTTCAGGAGCACCTCGCGGCCCGCGGCGAGCCCGACCACACCGTCCGGCGCGGAGAGCGTTCCCCGATTATCCACCTGCCGCGCGATGAGGAAGATGTCGCCGCCGCTCGCACTGATCCGCCCCTGGTTCACAATGGCGGCCGTCGAGTCGCCTACGAGGCGCAGGTCGCCGCCTGCGAGAAAGTCCGTGTTGTTGATGTCGAGCGTCGAGGCGATGAACGCGCCGCAATTGATCGTCGCGCCGCCGCCGACCATGATCCCGTTCGGATTGATGAGATAGATCCGCCCGTTGGCCTGGAGCGCGCCGAGAAGCGAGGAGGGGTTGCCCGAGATCACGCGGTTGAGCGCCGCCGAATCCGCGCCTGGCTGGATGAAGCGGGTCAGCTCGCCCACATGAATCGAAAAATCCTGCCAGTTGATGATGACACGGTCAGACGTGTGGATCTGGAGCGTATTCCCCGAACGTGCGAACGCGGCCGAGCCGGCCACCACCTGTTCGCCGGACGGATTGGCGTGCGCGACCGGCGCCCCGACCAGCCCGAGCGCGCCGGCCAGAAGCGCCCCGCGCGCCGGCAAACGAAAACTCCTCAGGAAAAAAATTTTCACGCTCGAAATACGGGACGGCGGCAGGACGGGAAGTGAATCAATTCCTCTCGCACATTGGAGTTGAGTTTCTTATGGCATGAGTGCTCGTTGTTTTCAAGTACAAGTTCTCGCGCTTTTCCCGCATCCGGACTGGCGCGGAAGGCGCGGTTGGGCTAGGAACGCCCTTCTCATGAGTCAGAAATCCGCCGTCGAAACGTCCAAAATGGAAAAACTTGTCGCCTTGTGCAAACGGCGCGGCTTCATCTTTCCCTCCTCGGAGATTTACGGCGGGTTCAACGGTTTCTGGGACTTTGGTCCCGCGGGCGCCGAACTCAAACGCAACATCCGCGAGGCGTGGTGGAACGATGTCGTCCGCCGCCGCACCGACGTGGTCGGTCTCGACGGCACGATCATCACCCACCCGCGCGTCTGGGAAGCGAGCGGCCACACCCATGCCTTCACCGATCCTCTGGTGGACTGCAAGAAATGCAAGGGGCGCTGGCGCGCCGACCAGCTTCCCGAGACGAAATGCCCTATGGGCGGCCCGCACGACTACACGGAGGCGCGCCAGTTCAACCTCATGTTCCGGACGCACGCCGGCCCCGTCGCCGACGAAGCGAACCTCTGCTATCTCCGCCCCGAAACGGCCCAGGTCATCTTCGCGCAGTTCCTCAACGTCCTGAATTCCTCCCGCCAGAAGGTCCCCTTCGGCATCGCGCAGATCGGCAAGGCCTTCCGCAACGAGATCAATCCGCGCAACTACATCTTCCGTTCGCGAGAATTCGAGCAGATGGAACTCGAGTATTTCGTCAAGCCCGGCACCGATGCCGAGTGGCACCGATACTGGGTGGACGCCCGCTTGAAATGGTACGAAACCATCGGATTGCCGCGCGCTTCCCTCAGCCTCCACGAGTATCCAAAGAGCGACCTCGCCCACTATGCGAGCGCGTGCGTGGACGTGATGTACGCCTTTCCGTTCGGCGTCCAGGAACTCGAAGGGATCGCTGCGCGCGGCGATTTCGACCTCTCCCAGCACCAGAAGTTTTCGGGGAAGAAGATGGAGTATTTCGACGACGAGACCAAGGAGCGCTACATCCCCCACGTGGTCGAGCCTTCGGCGGGGGTGGACCGCATCGCGCTCGCGCTCCTCTGCGAGGCGTTCACCGAGGAGGAGGTCGCCGACGAAAGCGGGAAGAAGGAAACGCGCGCCGTGATGCGCTTCGCCCCGCGGATCGCACCGGTGAAGGTCGCCGTTTTTCCGCTGTTGCGGAACAAACCCGCGCTCGTCGCGAAGGCGAAGGAGGTCTTCGAGATGATTTTCCCGCATTTCACCGCGGAATGGGACGACCGAGGAAACATCGGCAAACGCTACCGCTATCAGGACGAGCAAGGGACTCCGTGGTGCGTGACGGTGGACTTCGACACTCTGGGAGAAAACGGGCCGGCGCGCGCCGAGACCGTCACCTTGCGCGACCGCGACACGATGGCGCAGGAACGGATAAAAATTACTGATCTGGTTCCGCTGATTTCTTCGAAGCTCCGCTGAACGCGGACGCGGGAAACCGGCGCCGGACGCCGTCGCGTCCTCCCTTGCGCTTTTGCCGTTGCCAAGCCTGGGACGTTCTCTGCAATTAGTGCGTTTCCATGAGCGATTCCCATCTGCAATCCCTTTTTGCCGAACGCATCGGCGGCGACGGTTACGGCAAGGACACCCCGATCTATAAGTTCGAGAGGATCAAGCGCGCCAAACGCGCTGCCCAAGCGGCGAACCCGAACGTCGAGCTCCTGGACCTGGGCGTCGGCGAGCCCGACGAGATGGCGTTTCCCGACGTCGTCACCCGGCTCGCCGAGGAAGCGCGCAAACCCGAAAATCGCGGTTATGCCGACAACGGCGACGATGTCCTCAAACAGGCCGCCGCGCGATATCTGGACCGCGTTTGCGGCGTCAAAGGGATCTGTCCCGAGAAAGAGGTGCTCCATTCCATTGGAAGCAAGGCCGCCCTTTCGATTCTGCCCGTTTGCCTCATCAATCCCGGCGACGTTGTCCTGATGACCACGCCGGGTTATCCGGTCTTCGGAACCCACGCGCGCTACCTCGGCGGTGACGTTCACAACATGCCGCTCCGGCCCGAAAACGGCTTTCTCCCCGACCTCGAGGCGGTGCCTGTGGACGTCCTTCGCCACGCAAAGGCGCTGGTGCTCAACTATCCAAACAACCCCACCGGCGCGAGCGCCACTCCGGAGTTCTTCCGCCGCGTCGTGGAGTTCGCGCTCAAGCACCGCCTCGCCGTCGTTTCCGACGCCGCCTATGCCGCACTCGTGTACGAGGGGAAACCGCTGAGCTTCCTCGCCGTACCGGGCGCGAAGGAGGTCGGCGTGGAACTGCATTCGACGAGCAAGAGTTTCAATATGACGGGCTGGCGCTGCGGCTTCGTCGCGGGCAACCCCCTCCTCGTGCGCGCCTACGGAGACGTGAAGGATCACACCGATTCGGGACAGTTCCTCGCGATCCAACACGCCGCCGCGTATGGGTTCGATCATCCGGAGATCACCATCGCGATCGCCGAAAAATACTCGCGCCGCATGGACCTCCTCGTCGCGTGCCTCAACCGCCTCGGCTTCCGGGCGAAGAAACCCGCCGGCTCCTTCTTCCTCTATGTCCGTGCGCCCCGCCGCGCAGGCGACGCGTCCTTCGCCACCGCCGAGGATGCCGCCCAATGGCTCATCTCCCGAAAGCTCATCTCCACCGTTCCCTGGGACGACGCGGGCGCGTTTCTCCGTTTCTCCGTGACCTTCGCCGCACGCGGACCGGATGACGAGCGCCGCGTGATTGCGGAGATCGAGCACCGCCTCGCCGACGCGAAACTGGAGTTCTGAAAATGCGGATGCCGGAACTCGGCGTCCGGTGAAAATGCGACTGCCCGAAGCCTCCGATGCCGATTTGGATTGCATCGGCGCCGCGAGGATGAGACGGAAACAGGTCATGACCGACGCACCGTTGCATGCCGACGCTCTCCGCGTCGTCCGCGTCGCGCGGAAGATCCCATTGCTTTCCATGATCTTCCGGCGCCTTCCTCCGCGCCAGCAGGAGATCGTCGCGCTCCTCAAGCGCACACCGCTTTTCGCCGATCTCAGCCTCCGAGAACTCATCGAACTGCTTCCCCTCATCCATGAGCGAAGCTACGGCGACGGAGAAACCGTCATGGCTCAGGGCGAACCCGGCCTCGGGCTTTACGTGCTGATGCGCGGCGAGGTCGAGGTCCGCCAGGAGGACGCTCGGCGGAACGACGGGATCGCCCGCCTCGGCCCCGGCGAAGTCTTCGGCGATGTGAGCTTCGTGGACGGCAGCCCGCGCTCCGCCACGGTCGTCGCCTGCCGTCATGCGGAGTTGATCGGCCTCTATCGCACCGAGCTGCTGGACCTCATGGAACGCAAGCCTCATCTCGCGTCGAAAATTCTCTTTTCGCTCGCGCGACAGCTCGGCATCCGTCTGCGCGCGATGCTTCAGGCCCGCACGCGATGAGCGACGCGCCTCTTCATTCCCGGGCCGCGCCCCGCGCTCGCCCGTGGGTGCCGCTCCTCGCCGCGGCGGTCGGCCTGGGTTTTCTGTGGTTCCTCTACCGCAACACCACGCTCCTCTTCGTCTCGCTCGTTCTCTCGATCGCCCTTCATTACGCCCTCGGACCGCTCGTGGACTGGTTGGAGAACCGCGCCATCAGCCGGACGGCCGGCGCCCTCCTGGTCCTCGGCATCCTGGTCCTCGCCCTTTGGATGGCCTGGGCGCGGCTGGTCCTCGTCGGCCACGACATCCAGAAAAAACTGGATGTGGAAATTTTTCAAAAAAATCTGGGGCGACAAGTCGAGAAGGCCACCGGCTGGATCGAGCGCGAAATGCCCTTCCTCAGGCGCTTCTACGAACCCAAAGAACGCGGGGCGGACCTTTCTCGTTCCGGCGCCTCTCCGGAGGCGGCGAAACGCGCGTCCGCCGCGCCCTTGGCCGAGCGGATCGCCGCTCTTCTCGAACGGGAGATCGTGAGCCTCATCCCCGACGCGATCCGTGCCGTAGCAACCGCCCTTCCGGCGTTGGTCCTCATCCCGTATATGACTTTCTTCCTGCTGCGCGACGCCAAACGCCTCCGCCACGCCGCAATCGGCTGGGTCCCCAACCGCCACTTCGAGGCCTCGCTGATGTTTCTCTACGAACTCGACCGACGGATGAGGACCTACCTCCAGGCGCTTTTTTTTGATTGTTTCCTCGTCGGTCTGCTCATCGGTTTCGGCAGCGCGCTCATCGACGCTCCTTACCCGATCGCCTTTGGTCTCATTGCATTCGTCCTCAACAGCATCCCTCTTCTCGGGCCGCTTCTTTACGGCGCGATCTGCCTCTTCCTCACTCTTGGCGCGGGCAAGCCGCCCGAGGTGGTCTTCTCCTTTCTCAGCCTCTTTATCCTCAGCCGCGTCTGCGACGACCTCATCATCATCCCGACGATCTACGGCCGCAGCCATCACCTCCATCCGCTCGCGGTGGTCCTGGCGGTTCTCCTCGGAGAATCTCTCGCCGGCGCGTGGGGCATGTTTCTGGCCATCCCCACCACTTCGATCCTCCTTCTCGGCGTGGACGTTTTCCGCGAACTCTCCTCCGGCGGCGCCGACACGGAGATCCCCTCGTGGGCTTTCAAACCCTTCGTGTAGCCGGCCAACCGGGGAACGGACGCGCGGCAGTTCGGCGGGAGAGGCTCGGAACGGAGGCGTTCGTGCCGCACCTTAGCTCAGCCCTTCGCCGAACTCGACCTCCCAGAGCGACGGGTCGAGGAACTGCCGCCATGTTTCGTCGCGGTGGCGGGTGCGCGTGATCGTGACGAATGGCCGCCACTTCGGCCGTTTCGGAAGACGAAGGAGTTTCATCCCCGCCTCGCGAGGGGTGCGGTTGCCCTTGCGCGCGTTGCAGCGGATGCAGGAGCAAACGAGGTTGTCCCAATTCGTCAGCCCGCCGCGGTCGCGAGGGGTCACATGGTCGAGGTTCAGCTCGCGGCGGTCCAGCGTCTCGCCGCAGTATTGGCAACGGTGGCCGTCGCGCTCGAAGATGTTCTGCCGGGTCAGTTTGATCTCCTTGCGCGGCATGCGGTCGAAAAAGGCGAGCAGGATCACCTTCGGCACGCGAACGCGAAACGAGATGGTCTGCACCCAGGCGTCGCCGTTCACGAAGCGACGGGAGTGTTCACGCCAACCGTGAAAATCGAACGTGTTGAAAGCTCCGCCCTCGGAATGGACCACCTGGGCGTGCCCCTGAAAAAGCAGACAGAGAGCGCGCCGGGCGCTGCAGACGTTCACCGCCTGCCACAGCCGGTTCAGGACCAGCACGCGATCATTCAAAGAGACGCTCATGGAAGTCTCCGTTTGCGGAATTGGCGTGAAATACGCCTCCTTTTCTTCGCTGTCAATCGTGTGATTCGGGATCAGCGTCACCGGCACGGGACGGGAAAGCAGAAGGAGATGAGGCTCGCCGCCTTCGGCGGAAATGGATCCGAGGTCGAAGGAGACGGCAGCCTTCCTCCTCGGAGAAGCAAGAAGCTGGTGGCAGGAGGGAGGAAGTCCTTTCCGGGACCCCTCCCAAACGCCTCGCGAAACCTTCGAAGCAGCCCCAAGATCCGGAATAGGAGGGTCCGGGGGCTATCCGTCCTCTCATTTTTCGCCGTTCCCGAGAGGCGACCGCCCCTCCTCTCGCGCACCTCCGTTGAGCCGCCCGTTTTCCCGGCTTGCCGGAGCGGACGCCGCGCCGTAGTCTGCGTCGTTCCGATTCCACCTTTCGCTCTGACCTCTTTCCTGCCATGTCCAAACATCGTTCCCTCCACATCGGCGGCGCGCTCGCTGCCAAGCGAAACGTCCTCAAGCGTCGCGAGCGGATAGACCTGCTCAAAAAACGCAGCCAGTGGAAGGAGGGCGATCGCGCCCTCGGTCTCCGCAAGACGAAGCCCGAAGCCTGATTACGGCATGGTCCCGCGCCCTGCGCCAACCCGGCGATTTTCACGCGGGACCTTCCGCTCGGCCTGAAGGAGGGGCGGGTGTCCGGGGGATGTCTGCAAGCGCCGCCTGTCGTCGTCTCGACCGCCGTGAAGGCCCCTGATCGCATCCGGGATTCCGGCGCGGCCTCGGGTGATGGCGCGCATCCTTGACCTTTTGCCCGCTCCCGGTATCTTCATCCGTTCGAGATTTCTTTCCATGAAAAAAGCGAAAATCACTGTCGTCGGCGCCGGCTTCGTGGGCGCCACCACCGCCCAACGCCTCTCCGAAAAGAGCCTCGGCGACGTCGTCCTCCACGACATCGTCCCGGAGATGCCCAAAGGCAAGGCGCTCGATATGATGGAGTCGGCCTGCCTCGAAGGCTTCGACTCCTCTATCGTCGGAACCAACGACCCGGCCGATTACCAGGATTCCGATCTCGTCGTGATCACGAGCGGCATCGCCCGAAAGCCCGGGATGAGCCGCGACGATCTCCTGAAAACCAACGCGCAGATCGTCGGCGGCGTCGCCGAGAACGTGAAGAAATACGCGCCAAACGCCATCGTCCTCGTGGTCTCGAACCCGCTCGACGTGATGACTTGCCTCGTTGGCGCAAAGACCGGCTTCCCCGCCCATCGCGTGATGGGCATGGCGGGCGTGCTCGATAGCGCGCGCTTCCGCTGCTTCCTCGCGATGGAGCTCGGCGTCTCCCACCAGGACGTGCAGGCGATGGTGCTCGGCGGCCACGGCGACGACATGGTTCCCCTCACTCGCTACTCGACCGTTTCCGGCATCTGTGTCGAGGACCTCATCTCGAAGGCACGCCTCGAGGAGATCGTAAAGCGCACCCGAAACGGCGGCGCCGAGATCGTGGCCCTCCTCAAGACCGGCTCTGCGTATTACGCGCCCTCCGCGTCTATCGTCCAGATGGTGCAGAGCATCGTTCGCGATGAGAAACGCGTGCTCCCCTGCGCCGCGTGGTGCACGGGGCAGTACGGCATCAAGGACATGTTTGTCGGCGTTCCGTGCAAGTTGGGCCGCTCAGGCGTGGAACAGATCCTCGAGCTCAAGCTTTCCGACGCGGAGCTCGCCCTGCTCCGGTCGAGCGCCGAGCACGTCCGCGCGAGCATGAAAATTCTCGGCCTCTGATCCGGCCGAGGGGTTCCATGGGAAAAAAACGGCGCGGCGGCAGGAAGGGAGCATGGGCGCTGACGCGCCGCCTGAACCCGACGGCCGCCGCCGCCCTGCTCGAGGTCCTCCGCCGCGTCACGCCTGGAGGAAAGGACGCCTCCGAGATCCCTTCCTCCAGCGGAGTCCGCGTCTCCGTGGTCACGAAGACGCCGCCGCCGGCGCGCGGAGGCTGGACGCGCCGTCCGCTTCCCGCATCCGCGGTGAAATCGAAACCCGTTGCGAAACCCGCCACGGTCGGAAGGCGCTGGCTGCTCGTCCCCACCTCGCTCCGCACCCTCCCGCGCACCGACCGCCTGATCCTACGCATCGAACCCGGCGCGGCCTTCGGTTCCGGCGAACACGAAACCACGCGTCTCTGCCTCCGCCTGATCGAAGCGACGGCGCCCGGCCGTTCCTTTCTCGACGTCGGCACCGGCTCCGGCATCCTGGCCATCGCCGCACTCCTGCGCGGCTTTCGCTGGGCGATAGGCATGGATCCGGATGCCGCCGCGCTCCGCGCTGCACGAATCAACGCCCGGTTCAACGGATGTTCGGAACGCCTCCGCCTCCGCCGGGCGTCTCTCGAATCCTGGACGCCTCCCGGACGCTTCGATGCGATCGCGGCGAACCTCCTCGCGGGCCTTCTCTCCGCGCAGGCAGGCCGCTTGGCTTCGTGGCTCGCACCGGGCGGCGCGCTCGTGGTTTCGGGCGTCCTCCGCTCCCAGGAAAAGGAGGTCGCGGACTCGATGCACGGCGCAAAACTCATTCCTACCGCGCGCCTTACCGAGGGCAAATGGCTCGCCCTCGCCTTCGCCGCGCGCGTCCGATGATTCCGGTGCCGTCGCGGCGAGGCGCCCGGTTGCGGAGGAGCGGGAAGCCGGGCGCGGCTTGAAGCGGAAAGGGAGGGTGCGGCCTTTTCCGAGAAAACCACGATTCTCCGGACGCCCCCCGGGGAATCCCAATTTGCCTCGACGAGTTTGGCCGCCGCAGCGTTTACTCCCTGCACGATCCGCGTTCGATTCTCTCCATGGAACTTTTCCTCCAGCAACTCCTCCAAGGGTTCAAGTTCGGGAGCATCTACGCCTTGATCGCGCTGGGCTACACGATGGTCTACGGCGTGTTGCGGTTGATCAATTTCGCCCATGGCGACGTCTTCATGCTCGGGGCGATGCTGAGCATCTTCTTCGCCCGTTGGACCGGATGGGGAACACGCCCCTCGTGGCTCGCGCTGGCGGGGATTCTCGCGCTCGCGATGGCCGCCTGCGCCCTGATCGGCGCCCTCATCGAGCGACTCGCCTACCGTCCGCTTCGGAACGCCTCGCGCCTCTCGCTGCTGATTACCGCCATCGGGGTTTCGCTCTTCATCGAGAACGCGGGCCAACTTCCCGGAGTGTTCGGGGCGACCCCCCGGGCGTTTCCCTCGCTCGTGGAAACACGTCCGTGGATCACGTGGGGCACGCTCACGATCTCCAACGTCGAGGCGCTGGTCATCGGGGTGTCGTTGGCGTTGACGGGCGCGCTGCACTTTTTCGTCCAGCGCACACGCATCGGCCTGGCGATGCGCGCGGTCGCCTTCGATTTCCGCACGGCGAGCTTGATGGGCATCCATGTCAATCGGGTGATCGGCTGGACGTTCATGCTCGGCTCCGCACTCGCGGGCGCCGCAGGGGTGCTCTACGGGCTGAGCTACCCGGCGATTGATCCGCTTTCGGGTTTCCTACCCGGTATTAAGGCGTTTGTCGCTGCGGTGCTCGGTGGAATCGGAAGCATTCCGGGCGCCTTCGTGGGCGGGATCATCATCGGTGAGGCGGAAACCCTTACCGCCGGATACCTGAGTTCGACCTACAAGGACGCCATCGCCTTCCTCATCCTGATTGTCGTGCTCCTCGTGAAGCCATCCGGCCTGCTGGGACGGAAGGTGGTCGAAAAGGTGTGAGAGGGTGTTTGAAAATTGGCCTGCCCTCTGTTGCTGGCGGGGCGGGCTTGTGGGCAAGGCGTGGAGGCTGGCCAATCCCCGCAGTGGGCTTGGCCAGCCGACACAACGCCGCCCAAAGCCCGTTCC